>PLCB01000061.1 GCA_003134695.1 Candidatus Zemynaea palustris
CCGTATCGCAGGAAGAGACCGCGCGGCACCGTGTGTCGGGCGCGATGATGAGGCTCGCGCCGTCGGCGGACGGGCTCGGCAGAATCGCGCGACTGCTGGAAGAGGGGACGATACGTCCAGACGTCGCGACCGTGTACGCGCTCCAGGATGCGGCTCAAGCCTGGAAGGACATCGCCGGGAACCTACCGCCCAGTGGGCCGGGAGCGACAAGACGCAGGTCACACGGCAAGATCGTGCTTCGTGTGGCCTAGACATCTCCAACGAGTGACATACCTCTTGGCTTACGGCTGGGCGTACTGCAATGAAGAAGAGACTTCGCATAACACTTAGTCGAAGCGCAATCGGCCGGTGCGCTTTGGCGCCGTCCAAGTTCTCTCGCTTTCCGCGTGCCGCAATGGCTTGTTGGAAGCCTTGTTCTGTAAGGATTCCTCGTCCTTGTTTAGGCCCTCATCCAGCCGCCGAACCCGGTTTGCTTACGGGTCGTAGGCCCGTGACGGCGGTAAAAGCGATCGGAAATTCGAGTCGCGTACCCTTCGCCGACTCAATCAGGAAGCGAATCTGGTCCCGATTGATCGGCATTGGCTGAGTCCAGGCTCGAGCGTTACGTCCTGCCAGCGCAACGCCGCAAGCTCGCCGCGACGAGCGCCGGTCGCGAGGGCCAGCATGATTACCGCGCCCCAGCGGGTGCCGCGTGCGGCGTCGAGCAGCGCGGGTATTCTCCTTGGGTTTCGTCAGGGTGACGTTTCGACATGAGGTGGTGCTAGAGTGGGGCGCTGCCGGCGACTCCTGTCGACGCCCGAGGCGGAAAGGATCGCATTAACGTCGTTTATCAAAGCGAGGATGAGCACACTATTGGGCGCAGGCGCGCAAGAGAGGTCGGGCGACCTCCAGCCGTGCCATTGGACGTACGCCGTCGTTGTATTCCCGGCGTACGTCCCGCAAAACTCGTCGGCGATGCGAAGACCGTCGCGCTTCGCTTTGAGATCGGCGAAGAACCGGTGAGCGAGCGAGGCCGCAATCGTAAAGGTTTTGAGGGGGCCATGCATCGCTCTCCCGCGATCTTGCAGCGTGAGATCGGCGTTGCCGTCGGACCACACGTCCATTTTGTATCCCGACCAATCCGTCGAACCCGAATCGACGACCGTCGCACCGTCGCGCGCCGGCGTGTTGGCCGCGCAAACGGCAAGCGGTAACACCATCAACGCTAAGGCAAATGCCACGCGAGTGATTCGCAAGCTAAAAGACTTGTACATTTCCTCTCCTAAACGAAAGACATCTCCCTGGGACCCGGTTTAACTCCGTCCTCGGAAAGCCCAAGGCGCCGGCACATCCAAGCTACTCGAAGCTCGAGTTGGGCAAGACGAACCTCGATCGGGTCCATATGCGGCTTAGCCGATGATCCCCCAGATGGCCCAGATTTTCGACGCCAGTTTGGCGCCTTCCGGCCGTGAGGACAGAGCCCGGTCGCTTTGGTCACCCCACTGGACGAGTTTTCGCGAGGGCGACAAGGGAGCCGGATCTGTAATCATTGGGGTGTCCTCCTTCACACCTCGATCGTACCGGCAGAAACCCGACCAAACATCCGTAGAAATACGGAATTCGCGACCAGTTGGCCTCGCGTTCGTTCGTTACACGCGCTAGCCAGTGAATCGCGCGTTAGACCTCTTCAAATCCGAGTCCGAGATGAGCGCGCGCGCCCTCCACGGTTTGAGAGCTGTGTGTCGGACGCGAGCTCGCGGTAGCCGCACTCGCAGCGCCGGGGATTCGCCGGGCAGTCGAGAATGCCGCTCGAATAATGCCCTCTTCTTGCTTACGGTTTGCTTACAAACCAACCGGGAAGCATCGGGATTTACCGGGACAACTCGTCACAACTTATACGAGAAACCCTTACAGAACGGTCTTCGTCGGTAAGGATCGGGACTCGTCGGTACGGCTCCTCACGCCTTTCAAGACCGTCGCATTCAACCGCTCTGTCACCTCTCCACCAGGAAAGCCTTGTTCTGTAAGGATTCCTCGTCCTTCCTCATCTAGCCGCAAGACTCGGTTTGCTTACATTTGCACGCGGATTAATCGGCGGGCATGTGCGAGGGCGTTTGCGAGTTTGGCCGCGGCCTCCTCATTCATGGTCTGCTTCACGTCAAAAGAGCAACCTAGACCAACCGCTATCGGTTGCTTGAAAGACCGCATCAAGTCAACATGGAGATAGTTCTGTGAGCGGCGTATCCCCGTCGCGGCGGCCAGACGCTACGCAACGTCATGAGCAACCCGGTGCTTTTTACGACATTGATTACCGCATCCCGCAACGCGAGATCAATGCGATCATCGACATGGAAATGGCGCAGGTCAAGCGCGACGATCAATTGATGAACGAGTGGATTCGGCTGATCTAGCTCGGTTTCTTAGCGACTGGTTGTAAGACGTTCTGCGCCGCATAGCGGCCGATGTTCCGTCCCATCTCTTGTCCGACGACTGTCGAGAAGCGGTAGTGGAAGCCGGCCCAGATGCGCGCCTGAGATATCTCGTTAGAGTAAGCCCAAAGGTTGGTCCACCGGTGCGTCACGCCGGGCGCAGTGGAGCTCGTCATGCTGAATTCGGGGACGTCGGCACTGCCCAGCACAGTCTCGATTGCTGAGGCGACTGCCGCACTGGCGATGCAATGGGCGCATGGGTACTCCGGATGCATCGGCGTGTTGTCGATCGGTAACCAGGTCGCATCGCGAACCGTGGCAGAATTACCGTACGTGTCACCATTGCGGATCGCCGTAACCGGACGCCAGAATTCGTAATAATACTTTGCGTCCATCACCGCAATTAACGCGTCTGCAGCAGCGAGGGCCGCCAGCGCCACGAGACGCGCACTCTCGACAACGCTCATGTTCTTCGCTGCGACGATCTGCCGCACCACCGGCTGCGTGCTCTGCGGTCCGGTCATCAACCAAAAACGGGCATCCTCGGTCTGTTGTGCCGAGCGCTTCGCGCTGGTTCTGCCACCGTAGTCCTTGATCTCGTTGTAATCCGCGGTCCACTGTGGACTCGTCAGCGAGATCGGCGGTTTCGGCCGGAATTGCGCCGGACTCGATAGTGCGAACGGCGTGAGCTTCGCCCACATCGGCGTCAGGGTAGGCGGTGTGGGAATATAGACGCCCGGCTTCGTCTTCGGCCGGTAATCGTCCGGTGCACTCGCTCCGTCTTTCGCGCGTGCCTCTACGCATTTTGCCGCCATCGCCTCGCCGAGTGCGATGCCGTTCGTTTTCGCGGCGCCGTCCGGAAGCGAAGCCAGGTATGCCGCAAGCGAAGCCTTTACATCCGCCGCCGCGCTCGGGTCGAGCGCGATCATCACGTTCGCCGCCGCCGACGCAGCTGCGGCTTCCTGCGACGTCCCGGCCGTGGCCGTTTGCGCTCCCAGGTACGGCCTGTAGCGCGGTTCGATGGAGTTCACCGCGTCGAACATCGCGAGATCGATCATCGCGACGGCTCGCGCTGCTACGGGTGCCGGCATCCTCGGCGTCACGAACGCGACTGCCTTCGTGTCCCAATCGGTGATGACGTTCGCAAGCGCCGGTGTAGCGGAGAATACGAGCGTCGTAGCAAGCGCTGCAATGCGAAGAATGGAGAGCATAATAAACCTCCTCTCCTGGCCGGTCGAGCTTTCTCGGACCGGGACTGCGCCCCTCTAGGGTTAGCCCTGGCGGACCAGTTCTTCGCCGACATCCCGCGGGTGGCGGGGCCTTGTTTTCGGAGCGGCCTCTGGCTAAGCCGCTAAGAGCCGGGAACCCAGCGCCAAGCTCCTCGCGCGCAAAGCCCGAGCGCCGGGGGGCTTCGTCTCGAAACGCTAGATCGCAACATCGGCTCTAAGCCGCTAAGCGCGTGGCGCGCCAAACACCTTGCGCGTCTACGTCATGATCCCCTGAGGTGTCACTGGACAGTGACCGTTCCGCTGCTGCTACCGGTGGAGATTACCCCGCCCGTGCAAGTGTAGGTATTCGTGGTTACGCTGAGATTGCTGGGGTATTGCAAAAACACGGACACGGTGGCGAGCTCGAGTGCGGTGACGTCGCCCGAGGGTGTTGGCGGCTGAACGACGATTGTGAAGCTACCAGTCTGGCCGCTCACGCACCCCACGGCAAATGCGTACTCCCCCGTCGGATTGGGGGAAGTTAGAGTGGTGGGCGTAACGGTCCCTACGCTCGGGTTGCTGGTGGAGAAAGAGAAAGGACCATTATCGAAGGAGGTTGAGCCTCCCGCTGACGTGATGACCGGTTTGCCGGCATCGTAAACGTCAAAGGGTCCGCTGCAGCTGCTACCGCTGCACGTAACTGGGGTAAAGACGATGAGGTCGACGGCTCCGTTGAGCGTCAGCGCCGGCGAAAGCGTGCCGTTCGCTCCGCCGATGAGGATGTAAGTCCGGACTCCCTCCGCGAGAACGAAAGTCGCGCCATCGATCTCCGCTGCGAAGCTGTGCGTTCCCTCCGATGATGTCCAGGAGAGCGTGCACGTGCTGGTGCAGGCGGTGCTGCCGGCGGCGGTGGTGGCACCGTCGATGAACAAGGCGGCGTGTGTCGTCGCAGATGAGATGTAGGAGGGCTTCCGGGCGTTGTTCGTCGCGCTGTGCGTCTGCGGCACCGTGAATGTCATTGTACCCGTAGCCATCGCCGCAGACTTCATCGGCGTGCTGTTCGCGGGCGTGCTGTTCGAGCCGGCGCCCGAGCAAGCCGCAAGCACGACGGCGGTCAAGATAAACGGGACAAGGGTTCGTAGATTCATATTCTATCCTCTTTGTGATGTTTGTGATGGTAACGGTGATATGTCAGGGTGAAACCGTGATCGTGACCGACCCCGTCCCTCCAGGCAAGCCGAGGCGCATGATGCCCTGAGGGTGTCACTGGAGAGTGATCGTTCCGCTGGAACTGGCTGTCGGGGTTGGAGTTGGGGTCGGAGTTGGAGTTGGAGTCGGAGTTGGAGTCGGAGTTGGAGTCGGGGTTGGAGTTGGAGTCGGCGTCGGGGTTGGAGTTGGGGTCGGAGTTGGAGTCGGCGTCGGGGTTGGAGTCGGCGTGGGCGTTGGCGTCGGCGTCGGCGTAACACCCGGACTGGGTGTCACGCCCGGAGACGGCGCAATGTGAAAGGCCGGTACGGTGCAATTACCGCACCCGCCGCTGCAAGCACCTACAATGAGGGAAGCGATCAGAAGAGTCGCGCTCGCGACGAATGGACGCAACCGCCATTTGCCTACAGCCAAGGCAGGGCGCTGCTCTTTGTTAGCGTGTCGAACGACAAGGTCAGCGGGCTCTAGCATCGAGACCCATCTCTCCGGCCCTAGTGAGGGAGGGAGGCCTTTCCTCGTCCAATTGCCAGCGCCTGGCGATTTCCGCCAAGCGGTACGCCTTCTTTCACTATTAGATGGCAAAGGCGAGCCAAAGGGGCAAGGCACAAAGCCGCAAAGCCGCAAAGCCGCTCAGCGCTCGGCTCGCGATGCGCGTGGCGATCGGGCCGCCCGGCGAGGGACCGGACGTTTCGCGCGTTTATGTAGTATCCCAGGGCGAATGCGAACGTCGCTATCAGACATTGGTTCGTTTCACCGCTGAGGAGCCGTCATCGTCCTCTGCTGCGGCTTATCACGAAAGAGTGCATAGGAACGCGCCTTACGGTGCAACAGCTCCGTCGTCGCCTTTGCTTACGGTTTGCTTACAAACGAGGCGGAAAGCGTCGGGATTTGCCGGCACTACCCAACACAACGTAGGCGAAAAACCCTTACAGGACGGGCTTCATCGGTACAAATCGGGACGAGTCGGTACGGCTCCTCACGCCTTTCAAGACCGCCGCATTCAACCGCTCTGCCACCTCTCCGTAAGGCTTTGCGGCGCATCGCCGCTAGATTGGTGCCATCTAGGTGCCATTTCTCGTTCCACATCAGGAAAGTCCAGTCTTTGTGGAGGGTGGGCGCGAGCTTGTCCTCCACGGAGACGACTGCACCCAAGCTGCATCCTGCGCAGTCATCACGCAGCGCGAAGTTTCCGCTTCAACGATCTGCTAGACTTACGCGCCTCCGCTTCGTCAAAATCGTATGAGTAAGAGACCCGAATAACGGTGTCCGAACAGCTGAAACGCCGGAATCTCGTCCCAGTGGACGTTCTGCGGCATCCACGGCCCGCTATCGACGACAGGAAACACGTACCCGTCTCGTTCGAGTCTTCCGGTATGCGCGCTAGCAACTCGATCGCGACCGGCGTCGTGGCGCAGCACCGTCTTTGCAAAGAACTCCCGGAACGCTGACAAGTACCCCGTGACCGGCTCTCCAGCAACGGAATTCGAGCAGGTTTCGCCGAGCACGCTATACTGTTTGGAAGGCGCGCCACGTCTCGGGCCCGACCTTATCAACTAGGCAATAGCGCTGTCTGGACAGGGGATGGTCAAGGTATGCCAGCGATGTTCGAGGTCGGACCTGAAGACATAAAGGTGGGTCGAGGAGCGCGAGCACGTTAGCGAGCGAGAGATGGATGAAACGCGGGGGATCGTCAAGGCGCGCCGCCCGTGCGGGGTCGAAGCGCTTAGGCTGCTCGACGCCGTGGCGATCGTGTTCAGACATCGGCGCAGGCTACTACTTGTTTCATGAACGGTTACTTCTACGATGTGGCGACGGGCCTCGTCGAAAGGCGCGTTATCGCGCCTCTACGACAAGGCCTGATTTTCCCATTGCGCAGAGAAATCGTCGACGTCGGCGCAGGCACCGGGGCGAACTTTCGCTATTTTCACCCCGGGACACATGTCGTCGCTTTCGAACCGGATCCCTCGATGGCGCGCCGCGCCCGCTCGAAGATTGCGCACTCCGGCGCGCGCATCGAGTTACGGATCGCCGACGACTCTGGCCTTGAGACGCTTCCTTCAGAAAGCGTGGATGCCGTCGTCATGACGTTGGTGCTTTGCACGGTCGACGATCCGATCTCCACGCTGCGGCGCGCGAAGCGCGTTCTGAAGCCTGCGGGGACGCTCATCCTCATCGAGCACGTTCGCTCGCCGGGAACGGTCGGGAGATTTCAGGACTTCATCGCGCCGGCTTGGCGGCGCATCGCAAGCGGCTGTCACCTCGATCGCGAGACAGTGGACGCGGTCGGATCCGTCGGATTCGACGTTGCGGGAGTTGCGACAAAAAGGCTCCCGAAGTTCTTTCCGATTCAGGAAATCATCTACGGACGACTCCCTCTAACCGCGAAAGATGGCGCCTAGGTCCGGGCCTCACGGACCCGTTTGACACGATAGTCGGACCAGACGGCTGGCTGAGGGTTCGAATCCCGATGGTGCTACTCTCTACAGGAGGGAACTTCGGACCAATCCGACACGTTCTTAGCCCACCAAGGTAATCACGGACACGGGCGGCGACAAGATGCGGTTGTCACACCGATTCAGCATGGGGAGGCGTCATGAGACTCTTGCTGCCGATATTCGCTGGATTATTCGCGTGTATGGCATGGCTGTTGATCGGGTCTTTGGGCGCACGCGCCGTGGAGCGTAATCTCCCAGCCAACTCACGCCTGACATTGCCCTCCGATCTAAGAGCGAGCTTCCGCTCGCCAGCGGTCACGTTCAACACGCCATGCTCGTTCGGTCGAGGGATCACGTTTCATTTTACCGTGAGCAATCTCGGAACTGGACCAAGCGCGGCCAACCAATACACCTTGTCCGTGAACACCTTCATATCAAAGACATCCCTCAACGGCGCGCCGTGGGGTGGGGTGACAACACTGCCCGCTGTTCCAGCTCACGGCTCCGTCGCCGTCGATCTAAACGTGCCGCCGTACCCGTCCGGTCCAATCGCGTCAATGATGAACAGTAGCTACTATTTCCTCGCCTCGTTGAGCCCTCCCCCCAACGAGTTGAACGTAAGTACAAATCCAAAATATTTTCCATTCGGTGTTTGGGCCGACATTTCCAGTGGCTCCTGTCGAATCCATCCGCTCGTGCCATATCCGCAGGTCAAACATTCCTAATTGCGGGTGTGATCATCCCATCTCCGATGATCATCGCGCCGCCGATCAACGTCATTGCGAACTGCACAAACGACCCCAATATCATCGCCGGGGCGAAAGGCGAGCTGCACGCGTCACGTGAGCTCCGTTGACCCATAAGCAATTCGATCTACGGTTACGGGAACTCCGTTGAGGGCCCAGTACCGATTCCATGATTCGTCGTACTCGATAGTAAGCACGCCGCTTACAGTTCGATCGTCTTCGTAAGATACACGAATGCTCTGATTCTGGTAGGGCAACAGCTCCTCGAAAGTCATCCGCGCGAACTTAACCCCGCATCATTTCATCATAGCCGCCCACCGCCGCAACCCTTGGAAGCGACGCGTCTAGCCAACTCATAAATGCCCCTTCGCCGGTCGCCTGTCTCCGACGAGTTGAAACTACGATTCCTTTTCGTGGGTGCAGCCAGATTGCAGGCAGGCAAGCAACCCGAGAGAGTGAAGCGGCTCCGTCAATCAAATCTTAGATCACTTAGCGAAGCCCGGCTGTGCAGTCTCAGGAGTCTGGGATGAAATGTGAACAGTGTGATCAACGTAGGCAGTGATCTTTGATCGCTCGTCCAGCGTAATATCCCGTCCCTTTACAAAGTTGTGAGCAAAAAGACCGAGCGGGCCTAACAAGATATATGTCGCGATTGATGCTGTCGAGGAAGCGCCTTTCTTTGCTTCACCTTCATCGGTATGCGGCGTATCAGTTAGTTGGATCTTTGAGCCATCGACGCCGGCAATCCAGTTAAACTGAAGACCAAGTTTACCAGGATGCCCGTTTCCACCGGCGCGCTCCGCGAGCGCAATTTGCCCTTCCCCTTGCGCGCCCTTCTGAATGACGACGTACCCATTCGTAATCACGTCCTTGGCCGCTTTGAATGCAAACGTATCGCCAACTTGTGCGCTGCTCGATGAGATCGGTGCATCAAGGATAATGCTGATGGGCAACCCTGTCGGGACTATCACGCCGCCAGCAGTGTCCGGAGCAGCGGTGGCACTGGCTCCCGGGGAGACGCTTTGCAGTAAGGTTCGAATATCCGGCTGCTCAGGCAGTTGAGTTGTTGTTTGGAGCGAACACCGATAGTTTCCGACCGGTTTGTCCGTTGCGGCCTCAAATGAGGCGAGAACGAGTTGAAATCCGCTATCGCTCGCAAGCAGTTGACCAACGACGTAGAGTTCAGCACCGCTCGAAGCGGCGGTCATTCCAAGCGTACCCGACGCAGGATTCGGCAGCGATTTCGCATCGTAGCCATCTATTGCGGCAAGCCGCAAGACGATCGTGTGCGTTACTTCTGAGGCGCGGGGCGCTAAATCGGGAGTCGATCGGATTGGAAAAACGGCAATCAGCCGCGCCCGCGCCTCCGCGTGCCTGGGTAGCGAGAACAAGGCTAGCAGGATCAGTCCTATAAACCCAATCAACACGAAAAGACGACCGCAATAATCTAAAATCCAGCGGTAGTCGATTCTCATAGAGATGACCTCTCAAGCTCAAGCACGGCTAATCCAAGCAGATCAACCATCATGCCGCTGCGCGTTTTTGTGCAGCAACACATGACAGACCTTACCCACGGATCACTGCGCCCACGCCAAGAACCCGCCAAGCCCGCCTAACGCCCTGAGCCCAGCCGGCCTAGGCCGCCCGGATCCCAGCCGTGGGGAGGGGGTCTCGTCTAGGGCAAGCGCGCGATGCGGTTATCGTCCTTCACGGTCTCCACGAAGACGGCGCGCTCCTTGCACATCGACCCATCATCCATCTTCTCGACGCACCACATCGTGCTCTGCATCGGCGGCGCGCCCGTCACGTCCACGCCGAAAGCGGCGTACGACTCGCGTTCGTGACCATCCGGGCAGCGGTAGAGGTTGTAGGGTCTCGCCATACGGCCATTCTACCGCAAGATCTGTGGGACCCGGTACACACTCCGACGAACGATTGCCGAGAAAGGCGCCGAACTCAAGAAATGCTGCTAAGAGACTGATCGACGAAGCGGAACATGCTGCGCCGAACGCTCGCTACGATCGTCGCCGGAACAATGCTCGCGAGCCTAGCGTGCTCGACGCGTGTCTTTGCTTCAGCCAGTGGCCAGGCGGCAATGTCGTGCCCCACGATCTCCTTGTTGGCAGCCTATCGCCACTATGACACGTATGTCATTGCGCTCGGCGCGGCCGAGCCGCTCACGTTCGCGACGCATGTAGAACTCGCCACCGACCAGGTGGTCGCGATCTACGCGCTCCCTTCGGTCGTGCTCGACCGGCAGACAGTCGACCCGACGATGCTATACCGCTCCGGCCCGATCGTCCTGAACGCCCCGCACGGTTCCCTCATCTCGCTTGCGGCGATCGTGCAGCCCCCCAATGGCCGCCAATGTGAACCTGCGACGCGCAACCTGCGCGCGTGGGACGATCAGGGCCTCTACCAATTGATTCCGATAACGTCGATCGAACAAAAGATCGATTCTCAATTAGCCGTGGAAACCACACCTGCGACGCCGATCCTCGAGCCGTCGGCTCATCGCGATGGCGGGCCGCCGGCCGATTGCAAGATCCCCAACCGGGAGGCACGGGTGCTGCGCCAAACATATTTCGCGCCGTCGACCAAGGCGTTCGGCACGGTCATCGTCAAGGTCAGCATCGCCGAGACGGGGGCTGTAACGTCCGCCGTCATCTATAAATCGGGCGGGAATGCGGCTCTCGACCGCGCGGCGCTCGAGGGCGCACGTGCATCGCTTTTTTCAGTTTCGGTCGTCAACTGTATCCCGACGGCGGGTTCGTATCTCATGAGAACGGATTACACGTCAAGCTGACCGGATGAGGTCCTGCGTCTCAGCAGCCTTACCGTGCATCTGCTAGACGGAGGTCACATCCGTTAATCGTAGGGCGCTTCGGCATTACGGCCCGGCCGCCTAAGCCGGAATGTTAACGGAACACCCCTTCACTCAACGATCTCGAGGAAAGAGTAAACCGTGTTTAAGAACTTCATCTCGATGCTGAATAATGACTGCGGTCAAGGGCTCGTCGAATATGCCCTTATCATCGCGCTGGTCTCGATCGTTGCGATGGCTGCGCTGCGCACGCTTGGCAACAGTGCGAATAACACGCTGCAGAACACCTCGAACCAGCTCAGCTAGCTGAAGAAAAGCAAATGGTCCCGGTGCAATCCCGCAACCCGGCACCGCATCGACCGTTCTAATGGCACTCCACGTGGCCGCAGTGACAATGACCGTGGCCGCTCGTGGTCTTGCAGTCGTCACTGCAGTATTCGCCCTCCGAAACTTGGCACTTACAATCAGACCCCTTGCATTTCATCGAAATTACCTCCGGTATCGGATATGCCTGATATCATGGCTTAATGCATTCTTGGGGGACGTTCCCCGCTGCCTCGCAATTCGCGGTCGCGCACGACGGCACCCCGAGCCCGGTACCATCCCCACAGCGCGACGGCGAACATGAAGTTCAGAACGAGCCCGATCGCGCCGACTTCAACCCCATAGATCGCGTGCTCGGTGATACCCAGTACGCCGGCTTTGGTGCCAACGCCGAACAACACGTAGGCACCGCCGTTCCATATTCCATGGCTCACGCTGGATACGATCACCGAACCAGAAATCAACCGCAGAAGTCCCCAGATCGCACCGATGACGGCCACATTGAGAATGAAGACGACGATCTGTGCCGGTGGCAGAGTATAGCCCTTCGCGAGCGTGACCCACGATAAGTGCCATAGGGCAAACGTGATACTAGTCCAGAGCAAGACGTTCGTCTTGCTTTGGCCGGCTCGCTCGAGCGAGGCCCAAAACCATCCTCGAAAGAAGCCTTCCTCGGTAATCAGCGCGACGAGCATCGTTACAATCGTAACGATTGCAACGTTGAGTGCGGCTTTCTCCCAGTTCGCGCCAGCGACGTGGGTAGCGCCGGCTACTCCTGCGACGATGGCAGCCACGCCAAGAACCACCACAGGGTAGATTACGGCGAGGCCGTAGTCGCTCAATCGTCCCCACGCAAAGCCCACGCTGGCACGGGGCAGCCGCTCGAGGTACCAGAAGAGCGCCATCAGCGGGAGCAGCGGCAGCGCGCTGAAAACGGTAAGTCCGCCTGCGTCCATCGTCGCCGTGATCGCAATCGCCACGAGAACACCCGATACCGGCCGCCTCAGAGATGTAAGCATGCTTCCCCTTCGCCGGAAATTACGGCGTACAGGAGAGAATGTTTCGCAGACCTACCAGGCGGTGGTGCCTAAACCGATAACAAAACGCACCGCGCGCCACACACCGCATCGAACGCAACAAGAACCGCAACGCTCGCCACATGCACGGCCGCTACGAATCGCGACGCTCGCCACACACCGCCGTCTCCCACTCGGTCCTCATACCGGACGTCAGAACCGTCTTGTATAGTATCCCAGCGCGAAGGCGAAGGGATGATGCACATTGCGCTCCAAACGTCCGGTCCCGTCCACGCTTAATCCTAATTTCCGCTTGACCCGCCTTGTGCCGCCTCAAGAGTTCCATAGCATCGCGGGACAGCGCGCCGCGTCAGGGCCGAATCAGCATTACACCGGGAGGCCTGGTAGCACGTCGTCGGAGGTTCGCATTAACGAGAACGAAGTGAAAAACCATGAGGAGAAACGCTATCTCTCCGAAAATCCCGGCCGCGACAAGCAGCGAGTGATCTTGCCAAAAGAAACCGGCAGCGCCGACCGCAACCGCACCTTCGTACGCGATGAACGTAAGTGTACTCAGAACAGGCCGCAGGACGCTACCCGGCCTCGTTTCGTCCTCATCCCCCAGATGCAGCGTGACGAGTACCCTTACGGCAATGTGATGCATGTGGGCAAGGAGGGCATTTCCGATCCATCCTATGAGTGCGAGATATATTGCCGGATAGAGATATGTAGGATCGGCGAACGTCAACAAGACGAGACCCGCAGCCGCGACGAAGCAGACGACGCCGGCAAACATGAACGCCTGCGGAATGCGATGTCGCACCACGGCTCGTAGAACGACGCCGATCACCTCCATGGCATAGAGAAGCGCGGCGGCAAATATCAGGATGAAAGACCCGAGCGCCAGGGACGTTGCTTGCGCGGAAACGGCAAGCACGCCGAGCAGCGTGCCGACAAGCACCCCCGACGCTGCGATGATATGGAAAGCCGGTCGACGGCCTTCCACGCCGGTGAGCGGCTGCAGCGTGCGAGTGGAAACCCCCATGATCAGAACTGAGAGCCATCCCAAGATGCCGAGCATCCCGTGCGCCGCCGACGCTCTGTCCAGCCAATCTGGATGAGACGGACCGATGACGTTCGCGACGAGGTTGCCCATCAGAACGGTCAGCAATAGAAATCCGACCGACGTCGTCAATGCCTGACCGATCGTCGCTCTTCTTCCTTTAGATTTCATCGCAGCTATGAGCGATGGCGCGGCTGCGGCGCAGAACATGAGAACGCCGACGGCAACCGCGACGCCACCCACTCGCATCAGCGCGAGGCTGCTTGAGACGAAACCGACGATCGTTACGGCGGCGCCGAGCATGTATACGAGCTGACTGATTCGAGGGAATTCTTCATTGCGCCAGTGCTCGTCGGTAAACTGTGGAATCACATGAGTCAGCATGGCTAGCGCGATGGTTGTTACCCAGCCCAACGTCAATAGGTGCAGCCAGCCCAAGAGACGCAAACCGGACGGCATTCCCTGAATCGAAAAGATGACCAATGCAATCCAGGATGCGCCGAAGCAAATCTGACCGAAGGCGAGCGGCAAAGGGGGCACCCACGGTGCCAGCAACTGCGAACGCAGAAACTTCATTATCGACCTCTAACGACGACCGCAAAACGCGCGAGGCGGTGGCGGCGTTTGTAGGTTGCACGTCCGCTTGCCACCTGCCGCTCGTCGAAAATCTCATGACTGCAGGCGCGCGTCAGATTTTGCGCTCGCGTTCCTCGCTCAGCGGCTTGCCGCGGAGTAGCGTCCGTGCCGTTCAGTCACCCGAATCCGATACGCGATCCCTGGACCGCCTTCGCGCGCGACATAGGTCTGCGCAGCCGCGTCGGGCGCGCCGTCAACGCACGCGACCGTCCGCAACCGATCGGAGATCCGCTCAACCGCCTCAACGGCAGCGTTCCCACTGAGCTGCTCGAACGTGCCACGAACGACGATCGACCACCAATCCGCGCTGTTGCGAATCCGATCGATCTCGATGCAGACGTCTGAACGCGAACTCATGCCCTCGATCTTCGATCCGAGCATGCTGTAGCCGTACAAGGCCTTACCGTCGTACGCGTACGTGATGGGAACGATGCACGGGCGGCCGCGCTGGTCGACGTAGGCGACACGTGCGACGATCTCCTCGCGAAGCAGCGCTTCGATTGCGTCCGCGCTCAGTACGTCTATCATGGTCTCAGCCGATATCCCCCAGATGGCCGAGCATTTCGACGGCGGATTGCCGTCTTCCAGCCTTGAGGCCAAGATTTGACGCTTTGGGCGACCGAGTTTGGTCACAAGGGGCGGACTCTTGAGGCGCCGGGCGGGCAGGACCTTTTTCGAAACGCTCACCCAGCATGTAAGCATTCCGCTCCAGCGGTATACCGTCGTAGCCGCCCCCATTCAGAAATCCGCGAACGTACAACCCTGAAAAGATGAGGTAGAGAATGCGTTCAAGCGCTTCTATCGCGGCGCACGACGCGGACAGATCCCGGGATCGGGCCTCGGCCTCGCCATCGCGAGGCGCGCGATCGAATACCTCGGCGGCACGATCGCGCTCGAAAGCACGATCGGAATCGGTACGACCGTACGGCTATGCATCCCGATTTCCGCCTCTCCGCTCACGAACGCGCGATCCTCACGATGATGGTGGACCTCTGCAACTCTTCGCGCTCGCTGCCGATTTTGGCGAATATGCAGAGCGTGAAAGAACTAGAGCGTCACCGGTCGCCTGGCTCTCGACCGGCGCCGTTGGCCATCCACGGAAAGACCCTATGGACCGGCTCCTGGGACACGGACCATCTTTACGCAATCGATCCGCGGACGTGGCGGGTGGTCGAAGAAGTGGCGGCACCGGGGAAGCCCTATGGCCTAACCGCGTTGGGCGACGAACTGCGCGTCGTCGTCTCGATCGGCGAGGAAGACGACCGTTACCTCTATCGGTTCGTTCCGGGGCAGGGGTTCGATTCGGAAAGCAAGACCGCGTGCCCAGACTTCACCGGCTCGCACCTTGCCTCTGACGGCACGACGCTCTACCTCGGTCAAATGGGGAACCGACGCATACTAGCGCTCGGCGCAAACGGATCCATTCTTCGAGAAATCGCGTTGCCGACGCGTTGCGGAGGTATGGGGTTCCGCGCGAGCACCTTCTACATCATCTCCGCCGATGAAGAGTTCGAGAACCTTCAACTCGCGACGCTGGACCTTCAGGTGAGTAATCCGGCGCTCGCACCGGTGGCGGCAATTCCGTTTGACGCACGAAGCCTCGCATTCGACGGGAACGCCTGGTGGACGAGCCATCGCGAAGCGAGCGAAATCGTTTCCTTCGCCGTGTGAACGCAGGAAAACGAGCTTACGGACTACCCGCGAACATTCCGCGCCACTTGCAACGCGGTCACGATGAAAGCAACCCCGGCGTAAAAGAAGCCATGAGCGCGTGAGTGACCTTCCGGTAACCAGCGCTCGCGCCGATCACGCGTTTCCGACATTAACGCCGGAACAGATTCGTCGCATTACCCCACACGGTCGGATGCGTGCGATTCAAAGAGGCGACGTGCTCTACGAGCCGGGAGACGCCGTCGTTCCGTTCTTCGTGGTTGTCGCCGGGGAGCTCGAGGTCGTCCGCCTTTGGGCCGGGACCGAAACCCTGATCGCCACTTACGGCCCGGGGAAGTTCACGGGCGAAGTCAACTCTCTCTCGGGTCGCCCCGCCATTTTGCGGTTGCGCGTCTCGCAGCCCGGCGAGGCGATCGAGCTCGACCGTCAACAGATGCAGGCGTTGTTGCAGACCGACGCCGAGCTCGGCGAGATCTTGGTGCGAGCGTTCATTCTCCGCCGGGTCGAGCTAGTGGCGGCTGGTATGGGCGACGTCGTGCTCGTTGGGTCCACGCATTCCACCGGTACGCTCCGAATCAAAGAGTTTCTGATGCGCAACGGCCATCCCTATTCCTACATCGACCTCGAGCGGGATCCTGACGTACAGAAACTCCTTGAAAGTTTCCACGTTGCGTCCGGCGAGATACCCGTGGTGATCTGCCGTGGCCAGCTCGTTCTTCGAAATCCGACGAATCAGGAAATCGCGGACTGCCTTGGCTTTAACCAGACGGTCGACCAAACGCAGATGCGCGATGTGGTCGTCGTCGGCGCAGGTCCCGCGGGATTGGCCGCAGCCGTGTACGGCGCATCGGAGGGACTCGACGTCCTGGTGCTGGAGACGAACGCGCCGGGCGGTCAGGCCGGTTCCAGCTCTCGCATCGAAAACTACCTGGGATTCCCCACTGGGATTACCGGGCAGGAGCTCGCGGATCGAGCCTTTACCCAAGCGGAAAAGTTCGGCGCACAATTGTTGATGGCGAAAGGTAAACGGCTCTGGTGCGACCGCAAACCAAACATCGTCGAAGTCGACAACGGCGCCCGCATCCCGGCGCGTGCCGTCGTGATTGCCACCGGGGCCGCATATCGAAGGCCACAGCCGTTCTTGCTAGAAACCGGCGTGCCGGGCGTATTTGCGGTCGGCGACGTGCGCGGCGGCAGCGTCAAACGTGTCGCATCCGCCGTCGGCGAAGGGTCGATCGCAATCTCCTTCGTTCACCAAGTACTGCAAGAATAGGGCACTTGCCGACAATTCGCTCTATTTCAGCGCGTGAGCTCGGCGTCCACAAAGTCGATCTTGCGCACAAGCGTCGAGCCTTGGTAGCCCAAAACGCGCAACGGAAGGTGCGTGGTGCTAGAGATCTCAATTTTCTCGAGCGTATACCCTGCGTCGGTCGCAGGATGGCTGGGGATCAGCGTTACCGCTTCGGTCGCGTCCTCGTTGATCGTCATCCCGGGCCCTTGTGAGATCGCCCCGGGCGTCTGTTGAGCGTGCGCGAGGATCTGAGAAAAGCTTAGCTCATCGATCGACGAGCCACGGATCGTTGTTACTAGAAGATCGTGCAGCGAGAGCCTCTCCTTAAGCAACCCAGCGAGACCCGACCCTCGGTGGGCGCTCACCGTGGTCCCGCCCGTCCACCGGAGTGACACGCCGTTGTTGGGGCCTCCGATGACATCCACGGTCACGGTCGACGGCTTACGGAATGTGTACCTGAAGATCACATTCTGGACTTTGATGCCTTTCTGTTCGAATACCGTGATCGTCGCGCTGTAGGCCGTGACGTCGGCCCATGCGCTTGTGAACGCGCTTAACGCCGACGACGAGCGAGACGGCGCCGCGGAAAAGGCGGTTCCGCCGCCCAGCATCAAGAGACTTGCACACGCGACGGCGAGAACGATAGGTTTTTTCATACAGGTGGCCCCCGATCCCCAATATATTCGGGTTGCGTGTTGTTATTTTCAGCCGAGAACCTGCCGATTCGGTATTAGGGTCATCGGCAGGTTGCCCGACCGAAGGTCGATGCTGCAACAACCGTGCGCTACGTCATACCCTGATGCTTACGTCCTAAACGCGCCGGGTGACGGGCGCAGGGGGACCGGCGCGTGGGGACGGGACTGGCGCGAGCAACCGCTTCCCGCCTCCGGTTCTCTCTAAGATTGCCTAGTGATCGATAAAGTCGGAAGCTTCTTTCATTGTCGGGTCGAGCCGTAAATCTTCATGCGCGTATTTTCGGTCCACATGCCCTTGCGTCGTCTTTACGCGCACGACGACCTCGTGGGGATGAACGTCTTTGACCGTACCTTCCTCGTTCGTCCCATCAATGAAGACTCTATCGCCGGCTTTCAACATTTCGGTTTCCTTTTCTTGACGACCACATCAACTTTCGCGCAGCGGGGCCGGCGTGGTATTGAGCGACGTCGTGACGGCTCTCAGGATGAAGCTGGGGACCTTACTGGGTTGCGACAGCATAGGCAGGCGGCCCTTGACAGGAACCGCGATTACGAGGGTGATCTCGTTTTTAATGCAATTCTCAGCAAATTTTTCGCCCCTGAAGGCGTTAAATAGAATGCTATGGACACTCTGAACGCCTTCCTGACCCTCAAGCGAGCGGCGACGCTCGGTCTCGCTCTCGCCGTCGCCGCCATCGCCGTGCTCCCGGCCGCCGCCGAGGCGCAGCCGGCGCCGAGCTACGCGCAACCGTATCAGCAAGAATCTATTCGCGGAACGGTGTACTCGATCAACGGCAAGTACAACATCACCGTCCGCGACAGCCGCGGATTCCTCGACAACGTCTCGCTCCACGACGGAACGATCATCAATCCCAGAGGCTGGAGGCTCGAACCCGGCAACCGCGTTACGATCAGCGGCAGACCCTCGGGCCGCACGTTCATCGCCGACGAGATCGACACGCCGTACGTTCCGTATCCGGCCTACTACCGGTACCCGCAGCCGTACTATCGGCTCGGCGTGCGCGTCGGCTGGTAGAATCCGATCTTCCGGTAGCGGCGCGCGCTCAATAGCGTGTATAGACGTGGCCGTTCGGCGGCGGTGTCGAGCCGTGCGGAACGATCACGTGGAAAACTCGCGCTCCGGTCGAGCAGTTGATGTATCGCCGGAACGCGCTGTCGCGGGGGTCGTCGCATAGGAGGTAGTTGCGTTGCTGGTCGTTCACCAGAACGCTGCGCATCGTGGCGACCTGACCCGGCGAGTACGTCATCGGCCGCTTGCACAGGAAGTAGCTCATGACGTTGGCTTTGTCCGGTTGAAAGTGCAGCGTCACGGCACCGCCGTACGTGGCGTGCAGCGTGTAGCCGCGCCCGTCGAAGTCGATCGTCGCGCCGCTCGAGTCCTTGAGCGTTTTCGTTTCCGTCCGGCACATGCTGAGGTTGTTGTCGGCGAAGAGATGTGCGCCGACATCGGGCAGTGTATCGAGGACCGTGAAGTTCCATCCGCTCATTAAGTTCGAGCCGTCCGATATGAGCGGTCCGTTCGGCGAGTCGCCGTCGTAGATCGCGATCGACCGCTTCGTCCCCGTGCGCGGTGTGCCTTGATACCAACTCTGCAGTGCGCTCGGTGTCGAGAGGAAGTCGTACGAACCGGGGAACGTGTGCGGAAGTCCGAGATAGTGTCCGCCTTCGTGCGCGAGTTGCCCGAAGTTCTGATAGAGGTACCATTGATTGTTGGTGATGCCGCAACCGGATCGGTCGGCCCCGAGCGGGCCGTACTTCCGCCCGGGCTTCACGAGGTCGGTTGCAACGACGGTCCCGCAGTACACGGACGGCATAACCGTATAACTCGCGCTGCAGGCGCTCTCCTTACCCGTCTTGCAGTCCTTGCTCCCCAGCGGCACGTACGGGTTGTATGCGGTATAGCCGTTGCCGGTGATGCCGATGCCGCTGCCGGCCGGTCCGTAGGCGCGAAAAAAGACGACCATCTTGCCGGGGTAATGCGAGGCCAGTCGCGCGGCCGGGCCATTCGAGTCGTGCGCGAGGCGGTTGACGGCCGTGTTGCGCACGCGCGCCAGATCCGCGCGCTCCGTGAAGTCGATGACGATGTGCGCGCCGGAAAGGCGCAGCGACGAATTAAAGACGTGGATCCACTCGCGAAGCTGCGCGAGGCTGAGGACGCCGGCCGGATTGCCACCGTCGTCGTCGGACAGAATCACGGCTTCCATGCGCACGTGCATTTCGACGCCCGCCGGAACCGGCTGGATAGTCTGCAGCGGGCCGGCTTGCGCCGAGCACGGAACCGCGAGAGCGAACGCGGCCCAGGCCGCGATGGCGCCCCGCTTCACGCCGGCCGCACCGGAAGGTGTATCTTTGGGGCGAGGGCTTCGCTGTACTCGACGGTCATGGTACGTCCTCCGGCGGCGCCCGTAATCTTGCCGGTTCGTCGCCGCTTTCTCATACTTCTTCCCGGTTGGCACGACGGCCCGTCCCAGCGCCAGACCGCCGGGCTTCGGCTAAAGCGAAGACCTCGGTCACCGGCCGCGACATCGGCTCTCCTTGAATCGTTGCGAACGCTTCAATCGAGCCGAGATGCCGCTTCGGTACTTCATCGCCGTCCGGCATCTGCGCAGCCACTGATCCGAGGTCTTCCGGTCAAACGGAGCCCCGTGCTCCAGTTATTCTTCTCACCACAAATGGCTCGCGCTTATCGTGACGCCGCGCGCATTTTTCGCGCGAAGGGCCGGCTCGCGGTTTTCCCAAAGACGAGGCAGAGCAAAGTGCCAAGACAGGGCGAGATTGAGTACCTGAAGAGTATCGGCCCAGATAGGGCGCGACACGCGCTTGGAAAACCGTTCTCGGACGCAGCGTGCGGCGCGTACCTTACCGAGGTGGGCGCGTTCATTTCTCTGCTCCCGCCTCCGCCGCGCCGGCTCTTGGATCTGGGCTGCGGCACCGGTTGGACCAGCGTGTTCTTCGCAAGAATGGGCTACGACGTGACGGGGATCGATCTGGCGCCGGACATGATTGCAGCGGCTGAGGTCAACAAGCGGCAGCACGGGCTGGACAACCTATCGTTCTTGGTCGGCGACTTCGAAGATCTGAACTACGAAAACGAGTTCGACTGCGTGACGATCTACGATGCCTTGCATCACTCGGAGAACGAGCTATCCGTTCTCCAGGGAGCTTACCGCGCCCTCAAGTCCGGAGGGTGCTGCGTGACGTCTGAGCCCGGCCGCGGGCACGTCAAGAATCCGATTACGAAAAACGCAGTGGCAGAACACAACGTCACCGAGCGTGACATGCCGCCCGCGACGATCGTCGCCGCAGGCCGCGCGGCCGGTTTCGCGTCGTTCAAGGTCTACCCGCGGCCGGTGGACATTCGCCGAGATCGACTCCGCTTGCTAAAATTGCTTATCGAATCCATCGTGGCCCCAAACCGCAACGGCTACGTAGTCCTCACGAAATGAACTGCCGGGACCAAATGCCTCGTCATCGATACGTTCGGCTCGACGACCCGCGCCGCTTGGTCCGGTACCACGACACCCTGCTATTCCTTCTCGCGTATCCGAAAGACGGTACGCTGGCGGCAGAGGCCGAGCGGGAACTGAAACGGGTCGCCGCGGCCGCCCGGGCGATCAGCGCGCGGCGCACGCGAGCCGATAACTCGCGGCTGTTCGGCACCGGTATCGCCTGGTCCGAGACGTCGTGCGCTTTCAGCTACGCTGTCGCCCGGTGGCTCGCGCGCGAGCATCCGGCAGACGCCGAGATCGACTACGCCGGAGAGGACGCTGGTTCGTTCAAAAGCGTCCTTCGCTTATCACTGCCGCCGATGGAGTACGACGTGGCGGGCGAGCATCGGCAGACACTCGCGGAGTTTTTTGAGGAAGCGAAGGGCGGCAGCCCCGCGACAAAGCTCGGCTGGACGATCGACCAGTTCGAACTCTTGCCGTGCGGCGAACGCGTCAGGGAGCACCTTTTCGAAGCCCTCGAGCTGTTCATCAGGCTGAGCCCGAAGGACGGGCCACTGTCGCGGACCTTCGCGCGCGGTCTTCCGATTCCGACGGTCATGCATTCCGGGGGACTACAACGCAACTTCGACCTCAAACGGCTCATCAGCAAACCACTCCCGCCGAGCCGGCGACTCTCACGCTCGGATCGGGTGCGCTTGATCGACGCAGCGCGTGGCATCCTTGCGACGCTCGGCCGTGAGACCGACGTCATCTCGCTTGCGACGGAGGCCGGGGTCGAGTCGTTCGACCTCGAGCACGGCGTAAGCATCGCGCTCTATGCAATGCCGCCCGAGCGGCGCTTCCCGCTCGACCCGCACGTCGGCTTCATGGTCTTCAAGAATCGTATCCCCGTCGCGTACGGGGGCGGATGGCCGTTTCTCGGCACCTGCAAGATCGGCATCAACGTCTTCGAGCCGTTCCGAGGCGGCGAGTCGGCCTACTTGTTCGGCCAGGTTCTGCGTGTCTACGCGCGGCAGTTCCGCGCTGAGCGGTTTCTCGTCGAGCCCTATCAGATCGGCGAAGGGAATCCCGAGGGCGCACGGTCAGGCGCGTTCTGGTTCTACTACCGGCTTGGTTTCCGGCCGTTGTCGGAGCGACACGCGGCACTGGCGCGCGACGAGTTCGGGAGCATCGCTGCACGCCGCGGCTATCGTTCTCCGCTCGCAATCATGCGCCGGCTGAGTCACGCCGACCTGGAGCTGCGAGTCCGAACCGATGCGCGCACTGCCGGCGTTTGGTCGGAGCCCGCCCATCTCAGCGCCGCGGTATCGGCCTGGATCGCGCGCGACTTCGCGGGCGATAGAGCCGTTGCGCAGCGCACCGCCCGCGATCGCGTCGCCACCGCTCTCGCGATCCACGATCTTGACCGATGGACCTCAGCGGAACGCGCCGCGTTCGAGTCGATGTCGCTCCTGCTGGCGATGATACCCGACCTCGCCGCGTGGTCAGCCAAGGATCGCCGCGACTGCGCCAAGGTGATTCGCGCCAAAGGCGCGCACGACGAGTCCGAGTACGCGCGTCGCTCGGCATCGCATCGGATGCTCCGCAAGGCGCTCCACGCGATCGCCTCGGAATACGATTAAGCGCTGCCGCAAAGCTGGGTGAGACGGCGCCGTCCTTCGCTAAGGCGCCGATGAACGAGCACGTTAGCCTCGTTATTCATGAGCGTCGAGACGATGCGTGGGTGCGATGTAGCGTTCTGTGCTCGGCCCGAAAAGCACTACCGCCCGGTTTAAGCCGGGCGGTAGTAGCTGGACGTTCGGCATCGAGTTAGTGGCTAGTGGCCGCGATTTTGCCCGCGGCCGCGGTTCGAACCGTTGTTGTAGCCGTTGCCGCCGTTGTAGCCGTTGCCGCCGTTGTAGCCGTTGTAGCCGTTCTGCGGGTTGCTGTACCCGTTATTGTCGGCGTAGATCGAGCAGTACCCGTTGTTGCACGAGATCGATTGGCCGTCGTTGTTCGGGTAGTAGCTGTAGCCGTTGGGCAGAACGACGTGGCCATCTTCGTACACGACCGATCCGTCGCGGGTGGTTCCTTCGACGGTATTGGCGACCGTATTCTTGTTGGCGACGTTGGTCGCAACGAACGCGCCGACGAGAAAGGCAGCCACTCCGAGGACGGTATTGCGATTCACCGCGGCTTGATCCGCGCGTGCCGGCTGAACCGTCGCCAGTCCGAGGGACATTGTCATGATCGCGGCGAGGGCCGCCATCGCGAGCTTGCTTTTCATCATCAGGACCTCCTGATGACACCGTACCCCCGAGGCCTTAGAGAGAGCTGGTGCAGGCCTTACAAGCACCTGTGTTTTTGAGCGGCCCGGTGCTTGGTTCGATGGCCAGGCTTCGTTGATCGGCGGCTCGGGCAGTCATCGTCGTTCGCGCCCCTGCGCTGCGGAGCGTAGCGCGGATACATCGGATGCGACTCCTGCGCCCCGCTCGAATAATACGACCGGTAGCGCAACGCGTTATAATGCTCGTAATACTCCTTGAGGTACACTCCGTACGCTTCCAAATACTCGTTGTATGCGGCCACGTACGCGCCGTAGCGATTATACCTGCCACCCGACGTGTCGACTGGATACTGATAGTACGGTGGGTACTGATAGTACGGTGGGTATTGATAGTTCGGCGGCGGCATGTACCCGTTCTGCGGGTACTCATAGGCCGGCGAGCCTCCCGAGCTCACCCAATCCGAGCCGTTCCACTGCAAATAGCCGTTGTAGGCCGGAGCGCCGCCACTAACGATCGTGCACTGCATGTTGCGACAGGCGATTTGTTGTCCGCGATCTCCGGGATAGTAACTCGCGCCGTTCGCGTAGGCGACCCGCCCGTCGGCATAGACGGTCGCTCCGTCGGAGGTATAGCCGGCGACGGTCCCCGCCAGTTCTCTTTTGTGCGCGACGTTCCGCGAGATGATGATCCCGGCCGCGACTGCCGCCGCACCCAGAATGATGTTGCGCGTCGACGCCGCTCCGTCGGCACGCGCGGGTTGGACGGAACTGATGCCAAATGCCGCCGTCAGCAACGCCGCCGTCAACATCGTGATCGCTCGGTGACTCATGCGAGAAACGTCTCCTGACTGAGGGAAGGTGCGAGAAATTACGCCCTATGAGTTTCCCAATTATAAGGCAGGCGGCCTGGAGACTTTTTAGGTCTTACGGCCTCATTTTGGGGCTAGCCCGAAGGCGCGCTAGGTGGCGGATCGCCGTGTAACCGCGCGCATGATCAGCAGCAGAATCACCCCGCCGATGAATGCAACGATGATACTCCAGAGATTGATCCCGGTGGGTCCGCCGTACCCCAAGCGTTCAACGACCCATCCACCGATGATCGCGCCGAGGATCCCGACGATCATGTCCCCGACGATACCACCCGGGCCTTCCCCCGGAACGGCCCACTTGGCCAAGATTCCAGCGATCAAACCGACGATGACCCACGCCAAGAAGCTCATGCATCCTCCAAAAACGGACGAAACCTCAGGCTTCATGTACCCACGCCCACGGGAGAAAAAACCGCCGGGGCGCGGCGGCTATTTGGGGCGGGCTTGCCGGAAGCGCTCGGTCCCGCGCTGAGCCTGCGTACGCCGGCTCTTTTCGCTGACCTCGACGAGGCGCTCGAGCAAGCGCGTCTGGTGGTTGCGATTCGAGAAAATCGGCAACAGCAGCCCCGCCGCGAAACCCGCTGCTAGCGCTCCGGCCAGAAACTCGAGTGGCCGCTCGCGCACCGCTTCGACGATGCGCCCTCCGCTTGCCCCGATCTCGTTCATACTCTCGACGAACATCGAATCGGCCGGCCTGACGTCGTCGGGCTCGAACCGGCGGCTGTCGCCGTCGGCCGGAAAGATGAGTCCGCCCTGGCCGTTCCAATCTTCGTAGGCGTCCGCGGCCCCGCGGAGCGCCGGCGCTTTGCGCGCGCGCCGGTTCATACCGAGCACCCAGCCGACGCCGGCGGTGAGAATGCCGATCGCGGCCACCATGGCATCGAGCATCGTCGGTGTGAAGAAATCACGAAAGGCTACCACAAGGTCAGGCATTGAGGGGAGCAGAGCGCGGCAGGGTGACCGGCCGAGACAACCGGCTAACCTCTATATTCGGTGAAACCGCCGAAGAAGTCGCGCCCGCGACCCAGGAAAAAAGGCCCAATCACCCCCAGCCTTTGGGGCCGTTGGTTACGCTCTGACGAGGGCGGGCTGCTTTTCGAGCTCCGGTGAGTACTCGCCGAGGGCCGCCAAACCGTTCATCTTGGCGCGTTGGGCCAGTGCCGCTTGCGCCGCCTTGACGTTCGCGTCGTCGCCCCGCCAAGCACCGATCGCCGGTTGCTGGAGCGCACGGCCGTACGAGAAGGTCAGCGGCCAGGGTGCCTTGCGCTCGCGCGCGACGCGATTAATCTCGTTGAGGTTGAGGGTCGCTTCCTCGTTGCCCTGACCGCCCGAAAGAAACGCGATCCCCGCCACGGCCGCCGGAACCCAACGCATCAGTACCGTGACCGTCGCGTCGGCGATCTCACGTGCGCCGGCCTTCTGGCCCGATTTCTGGCCGGGGATCACCATGCTCGGCTTGAGCACCATCTCTTCGAATCGGACGTCGGCGTTCGAAAGTTCTTCGAAGACATGCTTGAGCGTCCACTCGTGCACTTCGAAGCTGCGCACGAGCGAGTGTTTCGAATGTTCGCCGTCCATCAGCACTTCGGGCTCGACGATCGGGACCAGACCACCCGCCTGGCAGATCGCGGCGTAGCGCGCGAGCGCCGACGCGTTGGCGTGGATGCAGCGATGCGTCGGAATTCCTTCATCGATCGCGATCACCGCGCGCCACTTCGTGAACTTCGCCCCCAACTTCACGTACTCGTCAACGCGTTTGGCCAAGCCGTCGAGACCCTCGGTGATTTTTTCGTCGGGTCCGCCAAGCGCGAGCGGAACGGTTCCGGTATCGACCTTGATGCCGGGAAGGGCGCCGGCGGCGGCGATCACTTGGACGAGCGGTTTTCCGCGCGAGTCGTTTTGGCGAATCGTCTCATCGTAGAGGATCACGCCGCTGATATGATCGCCGAATCCCGGCGTCGTGAAGAGCATCTCGCGATACTTGCGCCGCATCTCTTCGTTTTGCGGGATGTTGAGCGGCGCGAAACGCTTGTTGGCGGTTCCGGTACTCTCGTCCGCGGCGAGGATGCCTTTGCCGGGAGCGACCATCGCCTTTGCAACGGCGGAGAGGCTGCTCATCAAACGACGTGTTCCTTGACGTGGGAAGTGGCTTGTCCGTTGACCGATGGGAAGCTCGAAAACGAGCGCAAGTCGTGCTTTCCGTCGACCATCCGCATGGTGTCGGTCAACGATGAAATGATGATCGATTGGGTGTAGGCATGGCCGCGAACGTAGCTCACGCCTTGCAAGAACTCGCCGTCGGTAACGCCGGTCGCGGCGAGCATCGCGAGATCGGAGCGACACAAATCGTCGAGGGTCAGCACCTTGTTGGGATCGATACCTTCCTCGCGCGCAACTTCTTCTTCGCCTTCACGCAACCAGAGACGGCACTGCATGTCGCCGCCCAAGCACTTGACGGCGCAGGCCGTCACGACGCCTTCAGTCGCGCCGCCGATCCCCATCAGCATGTCGATGCGGCTGCGCTCTTCGAGGGCCGCGATGATGCCGTTGGCGACGTCGCCGTCGCCGAAAAGCCGGACGCGTGCGCCGAATTCGCGGAGCCGCCGTACTTTCTCGTTGTTGCGATCGCGCTCGAGCAATGCAACCGTGATTTCTGTAACCGGCCGTCCCATCGCCTTGGCCACCGAGCGCACGTTATCTTCGACCGACGCCTCGATCGAGATGTGTCCGCGGCCGGCTGGGCCGACGATGATCTTGTCCATGTACGCGATGTGCGTGTGGAAGAGCGAGCCGCGTTCGGCGGCGGCGACCACCGAGATCGCTCCGTGACCGCCCTTCGAAGCGAGCGTCGTGCCGTCGATCGGATCGACCGCGACATCCATCGCGGGGCCGTCGCCGGTACCGACGTGCTCGCCGATGTAGAGCATCGGCGCTTCGTCTTTTTCGCCTTCTCCGATGACGACGAGGCCGTCGATGTCGACTTCGCCGAGGACGCTGCGCATCGCGTCGACGGCCGCTTGATCGACTGCGTTCTTGTCACCGCGCCCAACGAGCTTGCCGGAGACGATGGCAGCCGCTTCGGTTGCCCGGAGAAACTCCAATTCGACCCGGGCGTCAATACGCCGACCCTTCATGCGTGCTCTGTTCCCGCGGCCAACGGAAAACCATTCCCGCCTGTGAGACGGGTCCACGAAAATCATGTTTACGCACGAACTTTCGGGACGGTACCCACTCCCGGCCGGTCGAAGCCGGGCAGATGACGCCGACCCTGACCGCGCCGCGCTTTCGGCAGCGCTTCCCGACGCTGGCCGACTCGACGTACCTGGTGAGCCACTCGATGGGCGCGCCCCCGATCGGCGCTCGCGACGTTCTGGTCGCATACTGGGAAGAGTGGGCCAAGAACGGTCCCGAGGCGTGGAACGCATGGATGCCCGAGCTTCAATCACTCGCCGACAATCTCGGAAACATCATCGGTGCGCCCGCGGGCAGCGTCTCGCTTGCACCCAACGTCTCGGTGCTGCAAGCCGCGATCGCGTCGTCGCTCGCTTGGGGCGGCGCGCGCAACGAGGTCGTCTTCGAAGATCTGCAGTTTCCTTCGGTCACCTACGTCTGGAAAGCTTGGGAACGTTTCGGCGCGCGCGTCGTTCGCGTTCCCTCGGACGACGGTCGGACGATGTCGACCGAGCGCATCGTCGCGGCGATCACCGAGAAGACCGCGGTCGTCGTGCTCTCGCACGCCGCCTACGTCTCGGCCTCCCTCATCGACGTTCCGCCCATCGTCGCGCGCTGTCGCGAGGTCGGCGCGCTGTTCGTGCTGGACGTCTATCAGACGGCGGGAATCGTTCCGTTCGACGTGAGCGCGCTCGACGTCGACATCGCGGTCGGCGGAAGCCACAAGTGGCTGTGCGGCGGCCCGGGTTGCGGCTACATCTATGTCAAGCCGGCGTTGCGCGGAAAACTCGAACCGTCGATCACCGGCTGGATGGCGCACGAATCGCCGTTCGCCTTCGAACCCGCCCCGATTCGATTGACGTGGAATCAGCACCGCTGGAATACCGGAACGCCGACGGTCCCCGGCTACTTGGTCGCGCGGCCCGGACACGATACGATCCGTGAAGCCGGCGTCGCCAACATCCGGGCACACAACATCCGCTTGACGACGACGATCTTCGAAATGGCCGACGAACGCGGGATCTCGTCGCCGACGCCGCGCGAACCGGAGAAGCGCACGGGCTGGGTCGGGCTCGATTTTCCCGGCGCCGACCGCGTCACCGAAGCGCTGATCGCGCGGCGCGTCTTCGTCGACTACCGGCCGGGCTGCGGAATCCGCGTGAGCCCGCACTTCTATACGAGCGACGATGAGATCGCGCGCTTCTTCGACGCGCTCGATGAGTTACGCGCACGATGCTGACTTCGCTCCTGCTCGCCGCCTTGCTCCAGACGGCGCAACCGGTGCAGTCCGGTTCGCCGGCGCGTTGCGTCGAGACGACCGCGACGCTCGATGTCCAATTGAGCACGACGATAAACGTCGCGGGTGACGCGTTCACCTTCACGCTGGTCGACGGCGTCGAAGCCGCAAGCGGTTACCCGGCGATCCCGAGCGGGACGAAAGGCTATGGCCTGCTCGCCTACGTGACGCATGCCGGCGCCGGCGGAAAAGCCGGAATGCTCGTTCTCGAGCCGCGTTACGTCGTGCTCTCCGGGGGCCGTCGCATCCCGGTGATGGCCGATCCCGTCGCGGACGAACGCGTGGTCAGCGGGAAGAGCAAGAATGCACCGGGCGGCGCCGACTTCATCCCCGGAATCGGCTTGATGGTCGACGGCTATAACGCGCTCCATCGCGGCAAAGAAGTCGTCTTGCCGAAGGGGACGCCGCTATTGCTCTTGGTGGGCGACGACCTTGCGACGTCCGGATGTTTCGTCACGCCCCACATTCAGTAAATTAGGGCTCGAGATGCGCGAGGAGCATGCCGGCGAACATACCGGCGTTCTTGGCGGCTTGGCCGAAGCGATGATTGTTGAAGAACGCGAAGGTCGTCTTCGTCTCGCTCGCCATCTCGGCGACGCGTTCGGTCCACGGCGCTAACTCTTCGGGCGTGTAGAGGTAGTCGTAGCGCTCCTCGCTCTTCTCGTGGCGCCACCATTTCTGATAGTTACGACCGTGAAAGCGGACGTACGCCAGCGGTCCGACGACGTCGCTCGATGGGCGCATCAGCCCCTCGAACTGAGGCTCGTCGACGTTGCACCACGCGATCGACGCTTCGCTCAAGAGCGAGAGCGTCTCGGGCCGCTGCCACTCGCGGCTGCGAAACTCCGCGACCAGCGGCAGATCGGGCAGCGCCCCGCGCAGCGCGCGCACGTACGCCTCAGTGCGTGAGTTCGGCCGGAAACCGTTGGGGAACTGCATGAGAACGGCGGCGAGCTTGCCGGACGCCACGAGCGGCTCGAGATTCTCGCGAAAGACGCGCGCATCGTCGGGGACGTCTTCAGCTTCTTCACTCGGCAGATGCGTGACCGTTCCGGGCAATTTGACCGTGAAGCGAAAGTCCGGCGGCGTTCGTCGATCCATCGAAATGAACGTCGCAGCGCTCGGAACGCGGTAGTACGTCGCGTCGATCTCGACCGCCGAGAAATGCTCGGCGTAAAAGGGCAGCATCGCCGACGATTTGAGACCTTCAGGGTAAAATCGGCCGATCCAATCTTTGTATGAGTATCCGCACGTACCGACGTAGATCCGGCCGCCGCCGACGGCAATCGGTTCGACGCGATCTTCGGGCACGACCGACGCAGGGACGAACTCGAACGACTGTTGCGTCAGCGCTCTCCTACGAGGGGTGGATGGGCCCGCCGGTACCGCCGGGACCATTCGGGCCTTTGGTGTTTTGCAATCCGCGGGGCGCGCGGCCCGCGAGCATGTCGTCCCAGGCCAAGCCGACGACCCGACCCAACGTGCGCAACTCGTGCTTCCCGCGCGGCTCTTGGTAAAAACCCACCGCTAGTCCGGCATTTTTCAGCACGCTCGCGGTCTGCTCACCGTATTTCGGCGGAATGCTTTCATCCTCGCCGCCGTTGACGACGTACAGATTGATGGTGCGGCAACGGGTCACGTAGTTCGGCATCTCGCTATTGAGTATCGCGCCGGAAATCGACATGATCCCCGACCAGCGCTCGGCGTGCAGCGGTGCGACCCGAAACACCGCAAAGCCGCCCATCGAATACCCGACGAGATACACTTTGTGACGATCGATCGTGAAGGCGCTCTCCGCCGCATCGACCGCGTCGTACACTTCGCTTCCGGCGGGTTCGGCGAAATCGTAGTTCCCGCGACCCCACGGCGCGACGACGATCGAACCGCTGGCCTCGGCGAGTCGACGCAAGAGCGGTTGCGCCAGCAACTCGCCCTCCGACTGCGGACGCCCGTGGAGCGCGATGATGAGCGAATAGGATTTTGACGCGTCGTAGTTAGGCGGAACGAAGACCGCGATCGGTTGAAACGTTCCGTCGTGGGCGTGGACGAAGGTCTCGTGCAAACCGCGAATCGCGCCGAGCGGCTGCGGCGTCGCAGCGACGATTTGATCGGCCAGTTCGACATCGAGCCGGACGACGTTGGCGACGGTTTCATTCCAATCGGCGCGGCCATAACCGGACGGCGGCTCGGCGCCCGCATAGGCGACGTCGTCGCCGAGCCGGACGATGATGTCGTTGGCGACATCCGCGCCGAGAAAGCGCTTCGCCGTGTCGAGCCGCTCGAGGATCGCCGCGTGCGCCCGGTCGAGCTGCGCCGATGTCGGATCGGCGGGTACCGCGGGACAGGGCCGCGCGAGTCCGGCTGCGCCGAGCACGAGACCGAGGGCGAAACGAAGCCTCACGCCCAAGACGTTATGCCGGCGCTACGCCGGCGCTTTGGAGGGAGCACCCCAGCCAAAATAGGCCGCGATGATCCCGGAACCGAGGTGCAGGATCGAGTCGTAGCCGCCGACCGGCACGAGATTGTCGGTCGGCAACGGCGAACTCCAGCCGAAGAGACCGTAGACGCCGAGCACGAGCAAGATGACCGCGAACGCCCGAGCGAACATCACTGCCCGCGCCATCGAGCCGGCTGAGGCGAGACCCCAGATGCCGAGGATGATGTGCACGAAGTCGTGCAGGTAGTTGATCGGGAAAATCCCGAGCAGTGCGCCGTTCGTAACGAGCGGCGGGACGAAACCAAGGAAGCCGACGATCAAGTAGATCGCCCCGAAGACTTGCGCAAACTGACGTGAGGTCAAGATGCTCTCCTTCATTACACTACACCGGCGGTCGCGAGTTCGAGGAGTTCCGCACGCGTAAAAGCCGATTTCACTATACGAAATGGCGCGGTGCCACCTTGAATGCCCTCCGACGTGCGCTGCGGGCGGTCGATTTCCTTGCCGACCAGCTCTGCGGTGACGGCAAGCCCTCCGCCACCGGCCGCACCCTGCTAGGTCGGCCAAACCGTTTCGGTCTATTCTAAAAGCCAGGAGGTGCCCTTTGACGCACACCCTAACGCCCGATGCCCCACTCGCAGACAGCGAGATCTCGCTCGCCAGAGCGCTCTTACAAATGATGATCCGCGTTCGCGTCCTTGAAGAGGGCATCGAACGGCATTTCCTCGCCGGCGAAATCCCCGGATTCGCACACCTCTCGATCGGTCAGGAAGCGGTTGCGGCCGGCGTGTGCGCCGCGCTGCGCCGCGACGACTACATCGCGTCGACCCATCGCGGGCACGGGCACACGCTCGCGAAAGGGACGGCGATGCGCGCGATGGTCGCGGAGCTGTTCGCGCGCGCCGACGGCATGTGTCGCGGCAAAGGCGGCTCGATGCACATCGCCGATTTTTCGATTGGGATGCTCGGCGCCAACGGCGTCGTCGCCGGCGGTTTCGGACTCGTCGCCGGTGCCGCGCTCGCGGCGCGGCTGCGCAAGACCGATCAGGTCGCGGTCTGCTTCTTCGGCGACGGCGCGACCAATCGCGGCCCCTTCCACGAAAACCTGAACCTCGCCGCCATCTGGAATCTTCCGGCGCTCTTTGTCCTGGAGAACAATCACTACGCGTCCACGACCGAGACGTCGGAGACGATGAAGATCGAAGACGTGGCGATTCGCGCCGACGGATACGGGATACCATCGCAAATCGTCGACGGCTTCGACGCGCTCGCGGTGTACTACGCCGCCGGTGAGGCCGTCGAACGCGCGCGACGCGGCGAAGGTCCGACGTTCATTGAGTGCAAGACCTATCGCGTCCGCGGTCACTACATCGGCGATCCGGAACGCTATCGCACCAAAGGCGAAGTCGAGGCGCACAAGAGCGACGATCCGATCGTTCGGCTGCAAGCGCGGCTGGGCCCGACGCTCTCGCAACAAGAATTCGAAGAGTTGTGGGGAACGGCGAAAAGCGAATTTGCCGACGCCCTCGCATTCGCGCGCGCCTCCGCGCAGCCCGAAACGGGCGAAGCGTTCCGCGGCGCGTATGAAGGCGACCGCGATCCCGAAACACCGCACGGTGCGTTCGCCGTGCGCGAGGAAGCTGCGTTCGCGCCGTTCTTCACCGAGGTGCCGAGCGCGGGAACCGGGAGCGCGCACTAACATGGCACGCACGATCAGTTTCACGGAAGCGACCTTGGAGGCGATGCGCGAAGAGATGCGCCGCGATCCGATGGTCTTTTTGATGGGCGAAGACATCGCCAAGCAAGGCGGAATCTTCGGACAGTTCAAGGGCCTGCCGGACGAATTCGGGATCGAGCGCGTCCGCGATACGCCCATCTCCGAAGCGGCGCTTGTCGGCGCCGGCGTCGGTGCGGCGCTCGCGGGGATGCGGCCGGTCGTCGACATGCACTTTGCGGACTTCATCACGTGCTCGATGGACGAACTCGTCAATCAGGCCGCGAAATTGCGCTACATGTTTGGCGAGCAATGCACCGTGCCGCTGACATTGCGCGCACCCGACGGCATCACCAAGTCGGCCGGCGCCCAGCACTCGCAGTCGCTCGAGAACTGGTTCGTCCACACGCCGGGGCTCGAAGTCGTGATTCCGGCCAACGCGCGCGACGCGAAGGGCTTGCTCAAGAGCGCAATCCGCAGCAACAACCCGACACTCTACTTCGAACACAAAGCGCTCTTCCCGCGCAAGGGCGAGGTCCCGGACGACGAAGATTTTCTGATTCCGATCGGCAAAGCGGAGACGATGCGCGAGGGCGGCGACGCCGCAATCATCACCTACGGCATCACCGTCGGCCGCGCGCTCGAAGCCGCCGAGACGCTCGAACGCGACGAACGGATCGCCGTCCGCGTCGTGAATTTGCGTTCGGTCTGGCCGCTCGATTACGCTGCGATCGCCGATGCGGTCGCGGCCACGCATCGCGTCGTCGTCGCGCATGAAGCGGTCCGGGTCGGCGGCGTCGGCGGCGAGATCGCGGCGTTCATCGCGGAACACTGTTTCGACGATCTCGACGCGCCCGTGATTCGGCTCGGCGCCGCGCACGTGCCGGTTCCGTTCGCCCCCGTTCTTCAGGAGGCGATGTACCCCAAGGCGCCCGCGATTGCCGCAGCCTGTCGCGACCTCGTGCGGAAGGTTCGCTGATGCCGGCCGAGATCACGATGCCCAAACTCGGTCTGACCATGACGACCGGGACGATCGTGCGCTGGATGAAATCGCCCGGCGAGCGCATCGAACTCGGCGAGCCGCTGCTCGAAATTTCAACCGAAAAGATCAATTACGAAGTCGAGTCGACGGCCGCTGGGACGCTCGCGAAGACGATCGGCAACGCGGGCGACGAGTTCGCGCCCGGCGCGGTTATCGGCATCGTCGCGGCGGACGGCGAGACCTTGAGCGTTGCGGCCCAGGCGCAGCCGGTTGCGGCTCAGGCGCAGCCGGTTGCGGCTCGGGCGCAGCCGGTCTCGGCGCGCGCGCCCGCGACCAATGGCGCTCGCACCATCGCCTCGCCCGCGGCGCGTCGTCTTGCGCGCGAGCGTTCGATCGACGTCCGAGCCGTACGCGGCAGCGGTCCGCGTGGCCGGATCACGCTGGACGACGTCGCAGCGTATGCGACCGTCGCGCCTGCGTCGCCCGGGCCGTCGCTCGGCTATCCTCCGGAATTGCCGGCGGCGCGCCGGACAATCTTCCGGCGCATGAGCGAGATCGCGCTCCTGCCGCTCGCGCAAGTCGAGACGGTGGTCAACGTCGATGCGCTGCAAGCGCTCATCGAGCGGCGCGGCGATTTCGGCTGGACCGCCTTCGCCGTCGTCGCGGCGGCGCGGCTCTTGCGCGAGCATCCCGAGATTCGCACCGACGCCCGCAGCGGCGCGCCGCACCCCCGTTGCGACATCGGCGTCGCCGCCGACACGCCGAGCGGACTGCTCGTGCCGGTCGTGCGCGACGCGGAGCGGCGCACGCTGCGCGAGACGCACGACGAGATCGTTCGATTGGCGCGCGCGGCACGCGACGGAAACCTTGCCGCTGCCAACTTCGGCGAAGCGGCGTTCGCGATCTCGAACGTCGGGCCGCAGGGCGTGCAGCGCGTCGCCCCGCTCGTCGATCCGCCGCAAACCGCGATCCTCGGAATGGGAGCGGCGACACGGCGTCCTTCGGTCGTCAAGCAACCGGGAACCAACTTCGACGTCGTCGCACCAGCCTGGTCGCTGACGCTCGTGCTGAGCTTCGACCATCGCTTCATCGACGGCGCGCCGGCGGCGCGTTTTCTGGCGGCGCTTGCGGCGCGGTTCGCCGATCCTGGGATGCTGTTGTAGATGTTGGCTGACGAACGAGTCGGGATACGCCGCAACGTGCGCACGGCGATCGTCACCGGCGGCGCAAGCGGTATCGGAAAGGCGACTTGCGAGGTCCTGGCGCGCGACGGTTATCGCGTGGCTATCGTCGATCGGGACGAACTGGGAGCGCATGCCGTCGCCGACGCCATCGGCGGGTCGGCCTTCTCCTGCGACGTCACCGACGAACGCGCGGTCGCGAGCACCTTCGAGCGCGCCGTCGAGGCGCTAGGAGCGCCGCTCGACGCGCTCGCGACGCCGGCCGGCGTTGTCGACGCGACGCCGTTCGCAGAACTCGACGCGGCGACGTTTCTGCGTGTCTACCAAGTCAATGTCATCGGCACGTTCCTGTGCATGCGCGAAGCGGCGAAACACATGCAATCCGGCGGACGCATCTGCACCGTCGCGAGCGTCGCCGGCAAACGCGGCGGCGGGCTGCACGGAACCGCCGCCTACGCTGCGAGCAAGGGTGCGGTTCTCGCGCTCACGCGCAACGCGGCACGAGCACTCGCCGAGCGCGGTATCGCGGTCAACGGAATCGTTCCCGGACCCGTCCTCACGCCGATGCTTCAAACCTCGCTGGCGGACGAGTCGAAGCGAGCGCTCATCGAAAGTTCGACGTTGCTCGGACGCTCGGCCGAACCACTCGAGATCGCCGAGGCGATCGCCTGGCTTCTTTCCCCCGCCGCATCCTACGTCAACGGCGAGATGCTCGCCGTCGACGGCGGGTTGCTCTTTGACTAAGTCTTTGAAAGGACGTTCACCCATGAGGCAACCGATTTCGCGCGGTCGATTCTCGGCGGGTGCAGCCGCCGCGTTCGCAGGGATTGTCGTCGTCAAGTCGCGCGCGCTCGCCGACCAGCCGCAATTCCAGTACAAATTCGCCAGCAACATCTCGGTCGATCACCCGCTCAACGTGCGCATGACCCAGATGTGGAACGCCGTCAACCAAGAGACCAAGGGCCGTCTGAAGGTCCAGATGTTCCCGAACAATCAACTCGGCGGCGATCCGGCGATGCTCACCCAACTGCGCTCGGGCGCGCTGCAGTTCTTCACCCTCGACGGCGGAATTCTGCAATCGGTTGTTCCGGTCGCCGGGATTCAAGGCGTCGGCTTCGCCTTCAAGAACTCGGCCGATGCGTTCGCCGCGATGGACGGGCCGCTCGGAACCTACGTCCGCAAAGACATCGAAGGCAAGGGCCTCTACGCGTTCGAGAAGATGTGGGAGAACGGGATGCGGCAGATCACGTCGAGCACGCATCCGATGAAAACGGCGGACGACCTCAAGTCATTCAAGGTCCGCACCCCGCCCGGCCGCTTGTGGGTCGACCTCTTCAAGTCGCTCGGCGCGGCGCCGACGCCGATCGCATTCAACGAGGTCTATCTCGCGTTACAGAACCATACCGTCGATGGGCAGGAGAATCCGTACGCGATCATCGACACCGCGCGGCTTTTCGAGGTGCAGAAGTATCTCACGGTGACCAACCATATGTGGTCGGCGTTCTGGTTTCTCGCCAACGGCGACGCGTGGAGGGCACTACCGCCCGACATTCAGGCCGTCGTCTCGCGCAACGCCGTGAAGTACGCCGTCAGGCAGCGGCGCGACACCGCTCTGCTCAACGCCTCGCTCGAGGACAAATTGAAGCGGCGCGGGATGCAAGTCGTCGACGCCGACACAGCGACGTTCCGCGCAAAACTCCGCGAGTCAAAATTCTACGAGCGCTGGAAGGCCGAGTTCGGCCCGGCGGCGTGGGACTTGCTCGAGGCGAAAACCGGCAAGCTGGCCTAACACCTGCGACGCCCCGTCTTTCGTCTTCTTCTCGTCGCGCGCACGATTCGAAACGCTGCCTTCGGAGCACTCGCGGTCGTCCTCGCGCTGGTCCTGGCCGACCGCGGCCTCGACGCGTTATCGATCGGCGTCATCCTCACGCTCGCGCTGCTTTCGGGAGCCGCGTTCGCCGCGGCGACGGCGTGGCTTACGCAAAGACTCGGCCCGCGTGGGACGCTCGTCGCGGCGTCGCTCACGATGGCGCTGGCCGGCGCGTTGCTGGCGGTCGCACCGAGTGCGGCGCTTGTCGTCGTCGCCGCCTTGCTCGGAACGGTGAGTCCCACCGGCCAAGACGTCGGGCCGTTCATCCCGATCGAGCAGGCACTGATCGCCGGCGACGATGCGCACGGCGGGCCGACGATGCGTCGCTTCAGTGCCTACAACATCGTGGGGAACACGGCGACGGCGTTTGGCGCGCTGCTCGCGGCCGCGTTCGCGCCGGGCGCGGTCCTGATCGGGTACGGCGTTACCGGCGTTCTGCTCGCCGGCGTCTACGCGATGCTCCCCGCCGAACAGGCGGCGCGGCGCAGCGCGGAACCGGTCGCGCCCAAAACTCGTCCGCGCTGGGGACCGGTCGAACAGTTGACGGTGCTCTTCGGCGTCGACGCGCTCGCGGGCGGCTTCGTCGTGCAAAGTTTCTTGGCGTATTGGTTTCATCTGCGTTTCGGGACCGACGAGCACCAACTCGGTCTGTTGTTGTTCGGCGCGAACATGCTCGCGACGTTCTCTCTCGTCGCGGCGCCCTGGCTCGCAAGACGGATCGGTCTTCTTCCAACGATGGTCTTCACGCATCTCCCTTCGAACCTCTTGCTGATCGCCGTGCCGTACATGCCGACGTATCAACTCGCGGTCACCATCTTGCTCGCGCGCTTCGCGCTCTCGCAGATGGATGTCCCGTCGCGCCAAGCGTTCACGATGGCACTGGTCGCGCCCGAGGAACGGCATCGCGCGGCGGGCTTGACCAACGCCGTGCGTCCCGCCGCGGCCGCCGCAGCGCCCGTGCTTGCGGGACTCGCGTTGCAGAACGCCGCATTCGGTCTTCCGTTCCTCCTCGCCGGCAGCCTCAAGGTGGCCTACGACCTGGCGCTCCTGGTAGTTTTCTCTCGTCATCGCGACCTTAGGAGTTGAAAGAAGTCCGATGAAATTTGTGACTCGCGCTCATGCCCGCGTCGACCGCATCGCCTGCGCGTGGCTGGTTCACCGTTTCATCGATCCGACGGCTGAGTTTCTCTACGTGCCGGCCGCAGACGTGATGCGCGTCGCCGAGCGCGAAAACGCCATCCCATTCGATGTCCCCAATGTCGAACTCGGTCATCGGGACGAGTTGTGCTCGTTCGATGCCTTTCTCGAGAAGTATAAGCTCGAGGACCCCGCTCTCCGATCGATGGCGGCGATCATCCGCGGCGCAGATACCAACGTCCTCGATCTCACGCCCGAATCGGCGGGCCTCCATGCGATCGCGGACGGCTTTCACGCGCTTCAGCCTTCGCGATTCATCAACGATCACGCGATGTTGCGGGCGGAATCGCCTCTCTACGACGCGCTGTACGAGTATTGCAAGACGACCGCATAGGTGCCCCGAACCAGAGGCCCAGGTTACTTCATTGTAAGGGAAGGTCGATGCTGCGCTATTTTCTCGGAGCCACGCTCTTCTGTTCGCTGCTCATCTCACCGGCGCCGCCCGCTCAGGCGGCGAACACGCTCGTCGGTCATTGGGTCGGGCTCGTCGTGGGCACGCGTTATACGGCCGACCTTGTTATCGACAATCGCGGCCGGTACACCGAACTCACTAAGGCCGGGACGTTGATGACGCAACGGATGGGGAAATGGTTGATTCTTCCCAATGGCCTCTTGCGTTTTACGGTCACAGACTGGCAGCCGAAACAGCAATGCCTGCCGCCATCGGGCTGTTTCCCGATTCGCATGCCGCCCGGCTCAGCGTACCAGTATCGATTCACGTCACCGAACGCGGTGCTTTTCACCGACGTGACGTTCGGTAAAGCCGCCGGAACGATCAGCTACCGCCGAGCTCCGTAGGGCTCACAACGGGGTCGAGCCCGGTAAAAGCTTGATGAGTGACGTGACGTCGAAACTCATCCGATGGACGAGGTTGGGACAAAACGAATATTGCCCATTGAGGCACTCGCGAATCCAAGGTGGGTCCAGCCAGCCCGGCACCTTGTCGATCTTCAGCGACGTGATGTTGATGTCGGTGAGCACGACGTTTCCGCTCACCACCTGCGAGACCGTCACCGGCGGAGGCGTGGACGGCGCACCTGGCCTTAGTCTGACGGTAATCGGAGCCTGATACACCACGTTGGCGACGAGCGGCGACTGGAACTCGGCTACGCCGCCTGTTTGGAACTGCGGAAAACCTCGTGTCTCGCGGTACTGAACGTCGGCCTTGACCGTGAGCGTCATGTGCGGACACGTCACTTGCTCGACCCTCGGATTAGAGATCTTGAAGTGCGCGCCACCATTTTGAACGGCGTAGGGGAAATAGCCCGGAGGGTTGGCCGTTAACCCCGTTTGGAGCAAAACCTTGAGCGTAGCGGCGCTCGCAAATGCGCACGGGTCGATTTGCTTGGTCCTGTCGATCGAATTGTTGAGAACTGCGGCGAGTGCCGTCGGCTGAGCACCGGTTTGTAAGAGCATCGCCAACACCGCAGCGACTGCAAAAGTGAATGCCTGCACGCTCTTCATACTCATTTGGGCGCATTCCAATCGTCACGGCTGGTAATTCCGCCGCCGGTCCAGCTAAATATGATTTTTCGGAAGGCGCGTGAGATATCTTCCACTTCTGTATTCTTAAGCTTACCCGCAGCGAGTGTTCCGTAATAGATATGACCGGTCTCGCGGCCGCGCATCGCCGCCGGCGACATTAGCTCAAAGCGACAGACGCCGCTCGCTGCGTTTCCTGTGCCGAGTGCGCGAGTCGAGCCGCTAGCGCCGACGTACCGGGCGTAGATTTCCGCGCAGCTCGTTCCCGGCCTGACGCGGCCTTTGAAGTGCAGCGTCAGGTTGACTATCCTCGGCCCGGCAGCGAGTCTGGCCGTGGGCTTCGGCGTCGCCGCTTGGGCGATGGTCGGCGAACAGAGCGGTGCCGCAAACGTCGCAACCAGGGCGCTGAGGACAAAGAGTCTTCGCATCAGAGAGCTCCTTATGTTGAAAGCTAAACCTCGCTTCCCCAAGGCACACGCTTGCGAGGACAAGCGAGCGTCAACCTCCAGAACGTGGAACCAAGCGGTTCTGTTCCCCCCGGCTGGCCAGCTCATCGCACAGGCGTGGCGTCCTGGCAGTTGGAATCCGGGCATCTTTAACGTCATGCGCTCTGAACCTGAAGTCTTGATCGTCGGCGCGGGACCGGCTGGACTCGTACTAGCGCTGTTCCTTTCTCGCCTCGGCGTGGGGCTCCGCATCATCGATAAGGTTATCGAACCTGGAACCACGTCGCGAGCGCTCGTGGTGCATGCGCGTACGCTGGAGTTTTACCGTCAATTGGGAATCGCGGATAGCGTCATCGACGCTGCCCAAAAGTTCCTTGCGGTAAACGTTTGGGTTAATGGCCGCGTCCGCGGACGCCTTAATTTCGGCGATATTGGCGGCAGTTTGAGTAAGTTTCCTTACAGCCTCATATTTCCACAAGACGAACACGAAAAACTGCTCATCGCTGCCTTGCAACGGCAAGGCATCCCAATCGAACGTGGCGTTGAGCTGATCGACGTTGTCGAGCGGGACGGTTTTGTCGCAACAACATTGCGCCATACGGACGGAACCCAGAAGACATCCGAGTCGTTGTATGTCGCCGGCTGCGACGGCGCACATTCCACCGTGCGCGATAAGCTGAACATTGCCTTGTCGGGGGGAACCTATTCGCACCTCTGGTACGTGGCGGATGTGGAAGCGATAGGCCCGCTAGCGAACCACGAAGTGAATATCTCGATGCAAGAACGGGACGTTCTCGCGGTGTTTCCGATGAAGGGCGCGGGTAGCGTGCGTCTTGTCGGTCAAGCGCCTGCCACCGAAGGCGGCGCGGCAGTTAGTTGGAACAGCGTCAATGCGCGCCTGCTCCCACAACTGCGCACGGAGGTTCGTAAGGTAAACTGGTTATCTACGTATCGCGTGCACCACCGGGTTGCCACACGATTTAGAAAGGGCCGCGTGTTCCTGCTCGGCGATGCGGCGCACCTTCACAGTCCTGTGGGCGGCCAGGGTATGAACACCGGAATCGGCGACGCCGTAAACCTCGCATGGAAACTGCACTCCAGACTACGCGATCGTTCGGCAGATAACATAATTGACTCCTACGAACCTGAGCGTATGGCCTTCGCACGTCGACTGGTTTCGACGACCGATGCCGTCTTCACGATCCTCAATAGCAAGGGGCCGTTCGCGCGGTTCTTCCGAACCGTGCTCGTGCCGACCGTCGCGCCGGTGATCTTGCGCTTAGAAGCCGGGCGTCGCTTCGCATTCCGCACACTGTCGCAAATCTCCATAAACTACCGGCAGAGCTCGTTGAGCGAAGGACGCGCCGGAGCAGTACATGGCGGCGACCGGCTTCCGTGGGTCTCCAGTAAAGGCGATCCCAATGGATTCGATGATAATCACGCGCCGTTTGATTCAATGGATTGGCAACTGCATGTCTACGGCGAGCCATCGGCTTCGGTTCGCTCGCTATGCAAAACCCGTGGTCTCGCATTGCACGCGTTCCGGTGGCGAGCGGAGATGAAACGGACCAGTCTGACTCAGAACGCATTGTATCTCGTTCGACCGGACGAACACATTGCGTTTGTTAGTAGCGGTCAGGACGCCGACGCGCTGGAGCGCTACCTGCTTAGGTGCCCTTACAAATAAAGCTCGCCGATCTTGTTGGACGACCCCTCGGTGAACCAGATCGTGTTGTTGGGCCCGGCGGCGATGAGAATCGGACCGGACAGCGCGGTCGGAATTGGAAACTCCGTGATCGTACCGGTCGGCGTAATGCGGCCGATTTTGTTCGTCGTTCGATTTACGCCCGGTTCGGTGAAATACAGGTTCCCGTCCGGACCATTCGCGATGCCGTAGGGCTGCGCGTTCGCACTAGGAATCGCGAACGTGGTGAGCGTTCCCGCCGGCGTGATGCGCGCGATCAGGCTGCTGTCCGCCGCGCATGCCCACACGTTGCCGTCGGGTCCGTTGGTGATGCCGCGCATGGCGTTTTGAATCGTCGGCGAGTAGACGAAGGTCGTCGTCGCTCCCGTGCCCGTGATCATCTTGACGACGTTGTCGCCGCTGAACGTGTCGAACCACATGTTGCCGTCAGGGCCGGCGGTGATCAGTTCGAGCTGCAAATTGGTAGGGTTCGTGTTGGAGGCGTAGCTGTGCAGCAGCGCGCCGGCGGTCGAGTAGACGTCGACCTTCATACCGTTGAACTCAGGCACCCACAAGTTGTTGTCTGGTCCGACCGCGATTGATGATGGATCAGTCGCCGGGAAGAGGGTGATCGTTCCGGCGGTCGTCACCCTGCCGAGATGGCTCGCCTCGTCCACATACCACAGATTGCCGTCGGGCGCGGAGACGATGTTGCCGGGAAACGCGTTGTTGGTCGACAGCTGAAACTCGGTGATGACTCCGGCGGGCGTGATCTTGCCTATTTTGTTGGTGCCGGTATTGGACTCGGTGAACCACATGTTGCCGTCGGGACCCTGCGTGATTGCGAACGGACCCGCGTTGGCGGTGGGGAGCAAATACTCCACGATCGTTCCGCTGGCCGGTCGCGTAGGAATGATCACACTGCTCGAACCACACCCGGTAAGGGCCAGCACGATTGCCGCGGCTGCTAACTTTCGCATCGTCGATACTCCTCTTTTCATCCAATCGTATACCACAAAATCGTTGCGGGCGTATCCGCGCCGGACAGAATTCCCCACGGAAGGGCGTGTACGCCTGTCCCGCGGCAAGATGAAGTGATCTACGCCCGTTACAAAGTTTGGGGCCTAAAACAAGGCCAGAATGACCGAACCGATGGTTCCGAGGACGCTTGCAACGTCTCCGAGGGCGGAGTTACCCTCTTGTCTCCCGCCGCCGGCGCCGGAACTATCCGTCTGGACCATCAGCGGCGAGAAGACGGCTGCCGCGTACCACTTGTGCCCCTTAACCACATCCGACCAGAGGTCTTTGACGATCGCGTCGTGCCCCTGCTTGTTCCAAGACAAGCCGGTCTTGCTTACCCAGCCGCCGTATCCAAACGTCATGACGTAGCCAAGCGAGCTCTGGAGGGCGAACGCCAACGCTGCGTTGCGTCCGACAGGCGATCCAGTCAGGGCGTGTATGTCCGACGCTTTCTGGGCCGCGCTAAGGTCGCTGCCATTGCCGAAGGAAATGTGCACGGGCGGCAACTTCGGGTTGTAGGGATCGAAGAGTCCCGAAAACGACCAGTTGCCCTCCTTGTCGATGATAACCGTCGCTCCGCCTTTGGGAAAGTTATGTCGCGCCTCTTTCCAGCTGTGGTCGAGGGCGATGGTCGGATTGTGCGGGCCTTCCTTCCGCACTTTGCTATGGACGTGCACTTTCGTCTTGTCGAGCAAGGCCTTTCGGTAAAGTGCGTCGTTTGGGTTGACCCTTAACGCGCCTCCTAATGGAGTCGCCAAATCCGCCAAACTCACGGTCGGGAATGCCGTCGCGAGACAGGTCGATACGGTCAGCGTGGTCATTTCGCGACGTGTGATATTCATCGTCCGCTCCTCAATCACGTGTGCCCGGATGTCACGGGCGCGTGCTATTCTGGTCAAGTCGGCGAAGCTATATTTCGTCTGATCCGTCTGCCAGTAATCGAGGAAGGTAAGCGAGCCTCAAGAGCGGCTGAAACAGGCGCGAAAACCATCGGTCCAGGCAATGTAACTGGGGACGGGGTTTAGACCCGGCGAATTTTTTTCTCTGCCGCAACGGATTGTATTTGAGCGGCGTTTCGTGATTGGAGGGCAAATCTCATGAAGCATAGCGCATTAGCCGCTGCGGTCGTCGCCCTTGCTCTTTCCGAGCTGGCGATCCCCATGCCGATTCGGGCAGATACCACGACGTTTCCGTGTAGTCTCCCGAGGCAGCTAAGTCATACCACAATTCTCGCGGGGCCAACGGCCGCGCCCACCCCACCGCCGCGCGTTCAGATGCATCCGGTTTTGGCCGGTGCAGCTGGTCCCGCATCGCCGACGCCCACACCAATCGTCAGGTTCATAAAGGCACCGATCTCGTGCGTGCCAGCGATTCTTACCGTCACATCGCAAGCCATGGCCATCTCTATGGGCCTAAATGCGTGCTTAACAAATGTGATCGACATGAGCCTCTCAATGACGGCAGATGGCCCGCCATTTTGGACCGGCCACCAAACCCCGAAAAGCGCTTCGATGCCGTGCCAGGCCACCTTCACGCAGTTGCCCAAGGGTGTACCACTTTACTACAAACTCGCGTGGGCGAACCCGGTAGGGCGTTTCGCGGCCGACCCAGCTCGGTGCGATAACCCCGTTACCGTTAAGGGAACGTTTACGATTCCGAGCTCCTTTCCGTCGAATTCCTCCACGCCGTATTCTCCCCCGAGTTTCTGGTTAACGTGCCGGCTGTGACGAGGTGATAACCCACCGGAGCCCCTCGGCAAATCATATAGGTTCATTCTCGACGCTGCCACTACTTCTTTTCGATGAAGACACGCGCAGCATTCAGACCACTCGGAGCAACGGGACCTGACCCGAAGAAAAGGAGGACGACATGCTCATTCAGTCGGTCCATTTTACCTTCACTCCCGAAGATGCGAACAAAGCCGAAGCGATCCTACGTGAGTTGCGCGATGCCTCGCGCGAGGAAGAAGGCGTGATCGCCTTCGACGTCGCTCGAAGTCAAGATAAACCGAACGTGTTCGCCCTGTGGGAAGAGTATCGGGATAGAGCGGCTCTGGACGTTCACATGGCGACGGACCACTACAAGCGCCTCGTCCTAAATGGCGTGCGGCCTTTGGCTCAGCAACGGAATGCAGAAATAGTATTTCCCATCTGACTTCATTGACCTGAACGCAGTGAGCGCATGCAGCTTTCGCGACGGGCTGCAGGTCACAATGTCAACGCGCTGAGCAGATTGGGGGCCATGTGGCTTCGCCCTTTGCGCCTCGGGCCGGCCAAGACGCCCCGAACCCCGATTCTCGTCTTGCGGGGCTCTATCGCCTATCCCAAGTTGGGGTTGACCCATTGCAGATACCCCCTTATACTTTAAGACGGTCACCTCGATAGGCGAGGCTCCTACACGACACACAGGCCGCTGCCCGGAAACGTCGAGAGACGCCAATTGGGTAGAACAGGCTCCGCCGAACCAAGGCGGCGCTCAAAGCGGCTGATCGTTCCGGCGATCTACGGCGTGTAGTGCCGAAGCTTGATGCGATTGAGTCGTGACACGCCTTTCGGGACGTGTTTGGGACCGGTCGCGTAGCGACCGGTCTAATTTTTTGCGAGAAGGGGGTGAACGCGATGGCCTTTCGCGAGGGCTATCTCTCGGAAATCATCGGGCGTCAAGCAGTCTTGGAGACCACGCAGGGAAAACGCACGATCGGAAAAGTCGTCGACCTGCTGGTCGGCAAGCCCGACGATACGTTCCCGCGGATCGACGGCTTCGTCATCAGCACGCGCGAGGGCAAGCGCTTCGCCCCGATCGCCGACGTCCTCGACGTCGACAGCGACGGGAAGCTGCTGCTCAAGTCAGTCCCCGTCCACGAACCGATCCCCGGCGACCAGGCACTCTATCTCGTCGAGGACCTCCTCGACAAGCAGATCGTCGACGTCAACGGCCGCAAAGTCGTGCGCATCAACGACCTCGAACTCGCCAACACGGGCGGCGCGCTGCGTGTCGTCGCCGCTGACGTCGGTGCCGGCGGCCTTCTACGCCGTCTCGGTGGCCGACGCTTTGCACCCGGTTTCCTCCGGCGCTTTCCAAGCTCGGTCATCGCCTGGGATAACGTCGCGCCAATCTCCGACGTCAACCCCTTCAACGTGCGCCTCTCGGTCGCCGAGAACCGGCTCTCGCGCCTCCATCCTTCGGAACTCGCCGACATCATCGAAGAACTGTCGTCGCAAGATGCGGCGCGCGTCGTCCGTTCGCTCGACGACGAGACCGCGGCCGACGCGTTCGAACATCTTGAAACCGACAAACAGCGAGAGCTAATCGAAGACATCGGCACCGAACGCGCCGCCGACATCGTCGAGGAAATGGACCCCGACGACGCCGCCGATCTGCTCGGCGAACTCGACGTCGAGCGACAGAACGAGCTGTTCGCCGAGATGGAGCCGCAGACGGCCGGCGAGTTGCGCGAACTCGTCCAATACGAGCCCGACACCGCCGGCGGCCTGATGACGACGGAGTACGTCTGGATCTTTCCGCATCGCACGGTCGCGGCGACGATCGCCAAGATCCGCGATCTCGGTCCCGAGTCCGAGTTCATCTACTACCTCTATGTAACCGACGCGAAGCGGAAGTTGCTTGGCATCCTCTCGCTGCGCACGCTGCTTCTCGCGCTGCCGACCGGCTTCATCCAGAAACTCATGGAGACCGACGTCGTCAGCGTTCCGCCCGACATGAAGGCCGAAGAAGTCGCCTCGACGATCGCGCGTTACGACCTGCTGGCCGTCCCCGTGGTCGACGAGGAAGGAAAGATGCTCGGCATCGTCACCGTCGACGACGCCATCGACACGATCATCCCCGAAAAGATCGCCAAGTCGCTGCCCCGATTCACGCGCCATCGCGGAAAGCGAATCGAGCATGCACCGAACTGATGCGACCGACGAGACGATAACTCAAGCCGGGGCTCGGGCGCGGCGCCCGAGGCTGTGGCGCCAGCTCATCATGTTCTTCTCGATCGTGGGGCCGGGCATCATCACGGCCAACGCCGACAACGACGTCGGCGGCATCACCACGTACTCGATCGCCGGCGCGCAGTTCGGCTACACCATGCTCTGGCTGCTGATTCCGGTCACGATCGCCCTCGTCGTTACGCAGGAGATGTGCGCGCGGATGGGCGCGGTGACGGGCAAAGGGCTCGCCGACCTGATCCGTGAGAACTTCGGGATCAGGGTGACGGCTGTCGTGCTGCTGCTATTCGTGCTGGGCGATCTCGGCAATACCGCCGCCGAGTTCGCCGGCGTCGCTTCCAGCGCTCCGATCTTTCACCAGTACGTCCCAATCTTCAACGAATACGGGTTCAAGTTTTTTCTGGTTGCCGCCGCGGCGATCGGCGTGTTCACCGCGGTGACGCGCGGAAATTACAAGATCGTGGAGCGGGTCTTTTTCATCTTCTGCGCGGTCTATCTCTCATACGTTTTCAGCGGGTTCGCCGTCCATCCGCCCTGGGGCCAGGTGCTGCACGATACGTTCGTGCCGCACTTCACCGCCAACAAGGCGTATCTCTTGACCGCGATCGGCGTCATCGGAACGACGATCTCGCCCTGGATGCAGTTCTACATCCAATCGGCCGTCGTCGAGAAGGGCGTACGCGTCAAGGACTATCCGTACTCTCGCATCGACGTCGTCACCGGCGCGGTCTTCACCGACGTGATCGCCTATTTCATCATCGTCGCGAGCGCGGCGACGATCTTCGTGCACAATGCCCACGTCCCGAACGGTGTGCATGCGCTCGACATTCGCGACGCCGGCGACGTCGCGGCGGCCTTGCAACCGCTCGCTGGGAAATACGCCTCGCTTCTGTTCGCGCTCGGCTTGCTCAACGCGGCGATCTTCACGGCCTCGATCCTTCCGCTATCGACCGCTTACTACGTCTGCGAGGCGTTCGGCTTCGAATCGGGTGTGAACCGCCGCTTCTCGGAGGCCCCGGTCTTCTACGGACTGTATCTCGGCTTGATCGTCATCGGCGCCGGCTTCGTCGTCATCCCCGGAGCGCCGCTGCTGGCGACGATCTTCTACTCTCAGGTCGTCAACGGAGCGCTTTTGCCGATTGTGCTCGTGCTGATGCTCCTGTTGATCAACAACAAGCAAATCATGGGTACGTATACCAATAGTTTGCTCTTCAACGCCATCGCCTGGGCGACGGTGCTGATCGTCGGCCTCTTGACCATCGTGTCGACCGTCCAGCAAATCGTCCAGCCGGGAGGCTAGCCCTCTGAATCTCTTCATCCACGCCGCACCGGTTTCGCTGGCAGCGACCGAGGCAGCGCTCGAACGCTTGAAAAGCCCGCCGCGTTGCCGTCACGTGCTCGTCCGCGAACTCGTGAACCCGCGCGCGATGTCGTTCACGCAGGATGAATCGGCCTACGCGAATCTCAAGCGCGGCGTCACCGCTCATCTGCGCGGCGACGAAGAGCGCGTGATCCTCTCGTGCTCGGTCTACAATGCCTTCGCGCCACGACTCCAGGCCGAAGTCAGCCTGCCGGTCGAGCGTTCCGACGACGCCGGCGTGTGGGCCGTCCTCGGTTGCGGAACGCGCATCGGCCTGGCGGTGAGCTATCCGGCTTCCTATTCAATCGTCGAGGAACACCTGACCAACGTCGCAGCCGAACTAGGGCGAAAGGTCATCGCCATCCAGCTGCTGACCGAAAACGTTTTCGCCTTCGCCGACGAGGAGCCCGAGCGATACGGCGACGTCCTCGCCGAGGCGGTGAGAGCGGCGCGCGACGTCGAGTGCATTTTCCTGGCGCAGTTCAGCATGGACCCGTTCGTGGCTCGGGCCGCCGAGCAGACCCAGGTTCCGGTGATCAGCGCCCTCGAGGCCTGCCTCCAGCGCCTCGCCGGCCCCAAGCGCGTACCATCGGTCGAAAGGAATTCGGCACCCTAGCGCGTTCATCCGGACTAGGATGATCGACGATACCCTCATGTCGCCCGACGCGCTGGTCGAATTCGCCGAAGGGCTCGCGAAGATCGCGAGTAGCGGCGGTGGACCGAAGGCGCTCGCGACCCATCTCGCGGCAGCGCTCGACGCAGCGGTCTTGGTCGAAGACGGCGATTGGCGTCACGTCGCGCTGGCCGGCACCGGAACGCGTTCGGTTCCGCCGTCGATTCGGGATCTCGTTGCGAGCGCGCGGCCGAGCAGCGACGGCGTCGTGCACATCGAGTTGCCCGGCGAAACGCTCGATGCGCTCGCGATTCGCATCCGCGGCGGCGACTCGCCGCTCGGTTGGCTTTCGATTTTCTCGAACGGTGAAAGGCTCGAAGCGCGCATCGGCGCGGTTCGTCTGGCGGCCGCCGCCATCGCGGTCGAGTTGTCGCGCGACGCGGGCGGCGGGAAAAACCGGCGCAGGTCCTTTTGGGATAGACTGCTCGGGCGCGCTTACGACGATCCGATCGAAGCGAAAGACGACGCGGCGTCGCGCGGGATCGCGCTCGCCAGCGGTTACGTCGCGGTCGCGCTGGAAGCCGAAGGTCTCGAAGAAACCAGCGCCGCTACCAAGGTCGGCGATCTGCGCCGCATCGCGCTCGAAACGTTGCGTTCAGGCAGCGGCGAGATCGTCGTCCTCGAACGCGGCGGCGGATTCGTCTTTCTCTGTCCAGCACCACTCGAAGTCGACGCGCAAAACGTGCGCACCGCCGCGACGCTGATCCCGCGCGCCGCCGCCAAGGTGCATTTCGGCGCGAAAGTCGTCGGCGGCGTCGGCCGCGCCGCCGTGGCGATCGAAGCGTACAAGACCGTCGACGAGGCGCGCGAATCGATGTTCATCGCGCGACGCCTCTTCGGGGGCTCGCGCGTGATGCCGTACGACGATCTCGGTATCTATCCGCTGCTGCTGCGAGGCGGCGCGACGGCCGAAGAGTTGCGCGCGTTCGGCCAGCGGGTTTTGGCACCGCTGCGCAAGTACGACGAAAAACACCAAACCGAACTCGTGCGCACGTTGCGGCTCTACTTCGACGTCGGGCAAAACGTGAAGACGGCCGCAGCCGAGCTCTCGGTGCACCGGCACACCGTCTTCTACCGGTTGCGCCAGATCGCCGAAATAAGCGGCCACGATCTAGACAGCGCGCACGACCAGCTCACCCTCCGAACGGCGATCGCGATCGATGCTCTCAATCCAAACTAACGGCGAGCGGAAGACCTTGAGCAAACGCGACGTGCTCAAAGTCGCGAAGGAGCGCGACGTCCGCTACGTCCGGCTGTCGTTCGTCGACATCCTGGGCATCGGCAAGAACGTGACGATCCCGGTCAGCGAATTGGAGAGCGCGCTCGAGGGAAAGGTCAGCTTCGACGGCGGCTCGATCGACGGGTTCGTGCGCGGCGAGGAAGCCGATATGATGCTCGTGCCGGATCTCTCGACGTTCGCCGTCTATCCGTGGACGCTCGGGTCGGGCAACGTCGAGGCGCGAATCATCTGTGACATCGCGACGCCGGACGGCGAAGCCTTCGAAGGCTGTCCGCGCACGACGCTGCGCCGCGCGCTCGAAGACGCGCGTGACGTGCTGACCGGCGTGCGCGCGGGACTCGAAGTCGAATTCTACCTTTTCGAACTCGCCGCCGACGGCGCGCCGACCGTGCAAACCTCCGACGTCGGCTCGTACTTCGACAGCGACGAATCGGACAGCGGCGAAGTCGCGCGACTCGACATCGCGACGACGCTCGAAGCGATGGGACTCTCGGTGGCGAGCGCCCACCACGAACACGGAGCCGGCCAGCATGAGGTCGATCTCAACGAAACGCCGATTTTGACGACCGCCGATGCGCTCATCACGACGCGAATCGTCGCCAAGCACGTCGCGGCACGCCACCACTTGCACGCGACCTTCATGCCGAAGCCGCTCGAGACGTGCGCCGGTAGCGGCGTCCACATTTACTTCACGACGGCGCCGGCGGGTGAACTCGCGGAAGAGACGCTCTTCGCCATCGGTGGATTGCTCGAGCACGCGCCGGCGTTCACCGCCGTCTGCAATCCGACGGTGAATTCGTACAAGCGGCTCGTCGCCGCTTGGGACGCGCCCATCTACACCGCTTGGTCGTACCGCAGCGCCAACGCGCTCGTACGCGTCCCGTCGCCGCAAGGCGGCCTGCAGCGTATCGAGGTTCGCAGCGCCGACGCCTCCTGCAATCCGTATCTCGCAATGGCGGTGCTGGTGGCGAGCATCGCGCACGGAATTCGCAACCATCTTCTTCCCGGCGATCCGTTGATCGGCTCGACCTACGATTTGAACGATCGCGAGCGCGACGCGCGCCGCATCCGCATGCTGCCCAAGTCGCTGCGCCAGGCGCTAGCCGAACTCGAGAAGGACGCCGTCGTCCGCGGGGCGCTCGGCGATCATGTCTATCAAGCCTTCCGCGACGCAAAGTTCGCGGAGTACGAGCGCTACCGTCGCGCGGTCCACCCCTGGGAGCGGGAAGCCTACCTGCGGATCTACTGAGCGCTCCGCTGAGCCGCCGCGTTCCGAAGAACATCCCAGGCGGCGCGGATGTCGTCGCGGGTCGTACGTTCGTTGCCGATCGCGAGTCGTAACGCCAGCCGCCCGTGAAGGCGCGTCGATGAGATGAACATCTCACCGCCGGCGTTGACGTCGTCGAGGATGCGCTGGTTGTGCGCGTCGAGCGCCTCGCCGTCGAGGCCGGGCGGCACGTGACGGAAACAGACGACCGAGAGCGGATGCGGCGCCATCACTTCCCAATCGGGCTCGGCGCTGACCCATTCGGCGAATTCTTGCGCGAGCGCGATGTGGCCGCGAAGAAGTGCTCGCATGCCCTCCGCTCCGTAGTGGCGTAGCGCAAACCAGAATTTTAGCGCACGGAAACGGCGGCCCAGCTGAAGACCGTAATCCATGTAGTTGTGGACCGGCTCGTCGGCGAGTTCGAGATAGACTGCCGACAAACTAAACGCGCGGCGTAGCACGTCCAGGTCGCGAATGTACAGCACCGAGAGATCGACCGGCACGAACATCCACTTGTGCGGGTTGAGGACGAGCGAATCGGCNNTAGGCCGCGTCGACGTGCAGCCAGACGCCATGCTTCTTCGCGATTGCGGCGATCGCCGGAACCGGATCCGACGACGTGGTCGACGTCGTGCCGACGGTCGCGACGACGCACATCGGTTTCCGCCCGCGCGCGAGGTCGTCGGCGAGCGCCGCTTCGAGCGCATCCGGGCGCATCGCGAAGTTCTCGTCGCACGGAACCTTGACGACGTTTTCTCGTCCCACGCCAAGCGCGATCGCGCCCTTCTCGATGTGCGAATGGGTGTGCTCGGTTTGATACACACGCAGTACCGGAAGGTCGGTGCGTCCGGCCATTCCCCGCTCGCGAATCCCGAGATCGAGCGCTTCGCGCGCGGCGGCGAGTGCGGTGAAGCCGCTGATCGACGCCGTGTCGTAGACGATGCCGTGAAAACCGTCGTCGAGACCCAACAGTTTGCGCAGCCAGTCGAGCGTGACGTCCTCGAGTTCGGTTGCTGCCGGCGACGTTCTCCAGACCATCGCGTTGACGTCGAGCGCGGCGGCGAGCGCTTCGGCGACGACCGTGATCGGCGCGGCGCTGATCGCAAAGTACGCGAAAAACCGCGGATGGTTCCAGTGCGTGATCCCGGGAAGAATCAGTCGTTCGAAGTCGGCGAAGATGGCGTCGAAGGGCTCGGGCGCTTCGGGCGCTTCAGCGGGCAGCGCGCGTACCAAGTAGCCGGGTTCGACACGCGCGAGCACCGGAAAATGACGCGGATCGTTATAGTATGCCTCGATCCAACGCTCGGCGCGTTCGAAGGCTGCCCGAAAATCGGTCACTCCGCCGAGTTTGCTCGGCCGCGAGCCGGAACCTCGCGACGGCACTGCGAAAGCACCGCCTTGGAGGATTCTCGTTTTTATGAAGTACCGCACGTATCCGCAGACCGACGTCACCGTGAGCGAAGTCGGCTTTGGGCTCTGGACCACCGCTACGGGTTGGTGGGGCCAGATGTCCGACGACGAGGCCGTCGCGCTCTTGCACGAAGCCTTCGACCTCGGCGTCACGCTGTACGACGCCGCCGATACGTACGGCAACGGGCGCAGCGAAGAACAATTGGCGAAGGCCTTCGCCGCGAAGCGCGGCAAGGTCGTCTACTCGACGAAGTTCGGCTACGACTGGTACACGTACGGCGGCGAGCGCAAGGGACAATCCGAGATCCCGCAAGATTTTTCGCCCGAGTTCGTGCGCTTCGCGCTCGAACAATCGCTGCGGCGGCTGCAGACCGACGTAATCGACATCTACTCGATCCATAATGCTCGACTCGAACAAGTCGCAAGCGACGAGCTCTTCAACCTTCTCGAAGATTTCAAACGCGAAGGGAAGATCCGTATGTACGGCGTCGCGCTCGGCCCGGCGATCGGTTGGCTCGTCGAAGGCTGCGAAGCGGCGAAGAGGCGCAACGCCGGCAACATCCAGATGATCTACAACATCCTCGAGCAATTCCCGGGCGACGCGATGATTCGCGCGGCAAACGACGCCGGTGCACTCAGCGGCTATCAGATTCGCGTCCCTCACGCGAGCGGAATGCTCGAAGGAAAGTACACGCTCGAGACGACGTTTCCGCCGAGCGACCATCGCAGCCACCGTCCGCGTTCGTGGCTGGTCAACGGCATCACGAAAATCGAGACGCTGCGCTGGCTCGAGCGCGACGGGCGGACGTTGGGACAGGCTGCGATTCAGTGGCTGCTCGACGAGCCGCGCGTGATGACGGTGTTGCCGAATATCTACGATCGCGAGCAGCTGGTCGAATTCGCGAAGGCGCCGGATACACCGCCCTTGACCGGAGACGAGCTGGCGCGGGTCGCAGAGCTCGCGAAAACCAACTTCGGCGTCGAGGAACCACCGATGGCCTACAAAGGGACGATGTCGTACGAGGCGCTCAAAGCGCCGGTCGGAGCCCAACCGTGAGCCGGCCGATTCTCAGCAAGGCCGCGCCCGCGCCGATCGGGCCGTACAGCCAGGCGATTCGCACGGGCCGCTTCCTCTTCTGCAGCGGACAGGTCGGTCTCGATCCGGCGACCGGGAAATTCGCCGGCGACGACGTGGCGACGCAGGCACGCCAAGCCATGAAGAATCTCGGCGCCGTGCTCGAAGCCGGCGGCGCGACGTTCGCCGACGTCGTCAAGACGACGATCTTCCTCGTCGATATGAACGACTTCGCGACGGTCAACGAGGCCTACGGCGATGCCTTCAAAGGGGCGGCACCGCCGGCGCGTTCGACCGTCGCCGTCGCCGCGCTGCCGCGCGGCGCGCGCGTCGAGATCGAGGTTATCGCGCGACTAGGCTAAGACTGGCGCTGCAACAACGCGAGGTCGCGCAGCGCGGCCTGCCGGACTTCCGGTTCGTCGGAGGTCTTGGCGCGCTCGTACTCGCCGCGCGCCAACTGCTTCTTGCCCTGCTCCGCGTAGGTGACGCCCAACAGATAGTGCAAGCGGCCGTCGCTCGGCGCGATGCTCAAGCCTTTGATGAACGCCGCCTCGGCGAGACCAAAAAGGTGATGCTCGTCGTAGTCGTAGCCTAAGTTGACGTAGGCGTCACGCTGGTTCGGATCAAGCGAGATCGCTCTGAGATAATACTGGATGGCACTTTGCCAGTGTCCCTGAAGGTCTTCGAGGTAGCCGATGTCGACGAGGGCTTCCGATCCGTCGGGGTTCGCGCTGACGGCGCTATCAAGTGCGGCGCGAGACTTCGCGATCTGACCCTGCTCGATATACGCGTCGGCGACGTTGACGAGCGCGCCGTAATTTCCAGCCTCGAGACTCAGGCAGCGCTGCAACACGTTGAGGGCCTTCGGGGTCTCGTTGAGATCGAGGTAGGCGCTGCCGAGTTCGCTGAGGGCCGGGCAGGCTCGTGTATTGAGAGAAAGCGCGCGCTGGAGATACTCGATGGCCTCGATCGGTCTGCGCTCGTTGCGTAAGATCAGCCCGTAATTGTACTGGTCGCTGAACTCCGACGGATGCTCCATCGCTCGGATGCGGTAGGTATTCGTGAACGAGTCGAGGTCTCCAAGCCGCTGGTGCAGGAGGACGAGACGGCCCAGGGCGTCGCTCCGCGGCAGACTCAGTTGGAACTGATCGATCGCCTCGGGGACGCGATCTTGCACCGCATAAATCCCGCCCAGTCGGTTGTGTGTCTCCTTGTCGTTCGGCGCGATTTTCAGAATCGATAAGTACGTGCGCTCCGCCGCAACGAGATCGGATTGCCGGTAATAGAGGTCACCGAGGTAGCGAGCCGGCTCGATCTCCTTGGGGTGCCCCGCGACGTAGAGTGCGAGGTCTTTGACGGCGCCCGGAAGATCGCCGCCGGCGACACGCTTGCGGGCCCGGTCAACGGCGCCCGCCGGATCCGACGGGAGCTGGTCCTGAAGCTTCGAGTCACCGCTGTCGGCGTGAGTAATCTGGGCCTGCGTCATCGCGCCGCACGCCAGGAATGCGATCGCGAGCACAATCGCCGTAAGGCTCGAGCGAAGCAAGCCGCCGCGCACCACAACTCTGGATTTCGCGAAGCGCGGCTGCCCCCCTGGCCTCCCCTTCAGACGTGATAAAGACTCATCAAACGGAAGGGAGCGCTAAGGGTGCGTCATGTCCTTGGGGACCACGTACTTGTCGAACTGCGCGCCGTCTATGTGCCCCGAGGCAAGCGCCGCTTCGCGCAGCGTCGTTTTCTCCTTGTGCGCCTTCTTCGCGATCTCGGCCGCCTTGTCGTAGCCGATGTGCGGGGCGAGCGCGGTGACGGTCATCAGCGAGTCGGCGAGATGGGCGGCGATGACCGCCTCGTTCGCCTGCAAGCCTTCAATGCAATGCTCGCGGAACATCGTGCACGCGTCGCGCAAGAGGTTCGTCGAGTGCAGGAAATTGTAGATCATCACCGGGTTGAAGACGTTGAGTTCGAAGTTGCCTTGCGTTGCGCCGAACGAGATCGCGAGATCGTTGCCGTAGACCTGGACGACGACCATCGTCACCGCCTCGGACTGCGTCGGGTTGACCTTCCCCGGCATGATCGACGAACCGGGCTCGTTCTCGGGAAGGATCAGCTCGCCGATCCCGGCACGCGGGCCCGAGCCAAGCCAGCGGACGTCGTTGGCGATCTTCATCAGCGCCGCGCCGAGCTGCTTGAGCGCGCCGGACGCGAAGACGAACTCGTCGTGCGAGCCGAGCGCGGCGAATTTGTTCGGCGCCGAGCGGAAGGGCAGCCCCGTCAGTTCGGCGATTTTTTTCGCGGCGCGTTCGCCGAACTCGGGATGCGCGTTGAGGCCGGTGCCGACCGCCGTTCCGCCGATCGCGAGATCGTAGAGATGATCGAGCGCCTCGCGGCAGGCGACCATCGCGCGGTCGAGTTGCGCGACGTAGCCTGAGAACTCTTGGCCGAGCGTCAGCGGCGTCGCATCCTGAAGATGAGTGCGGCCAACCTTGACGATGTCTTTCCATTGTTTCGCTTTTTCGTCGAGCGCGTCGCGCAATTTCTGCACGGCCGGAAGCATCCCGACCATCGCTTCGGCGGCGGCCATGTGCATCGCCGTCGGGAACGTATCGTTCGAAGACTGCGACATGTTGACGTGATCGTTGGGATGGATCGGCTTCTTCGAGCCCAGCTGGCCGCCCGCCAACTCGATCGCGAGGTTGGAGATGACTTCGTTGACGTTCATGTTGGTCTGCGTCCCCGAGCCGGTTTGCCAAACGCGCAGCGGGAAGTGCGCCTGCAGTTTCCCGGCGATGACCTCGTCGGCGGCTCGAACGATCAGATCGGCTTTCTCGGCGTCGAGCTTGCCGAGGTCTTTGTTGACGAGCGCGGCGGCCTTCTTGAGCGTCGCCATCGCTTTGATAACGGCCGGCGGCATGACGTCGCGCGGCGCGACTCCGTCGCCGATATCGAAGTGGATCAGCGACCGGGCCGACTGCGCGCCGTAGTACTTGTCGGCCGGAACCTCGATCTGTCCCATCGAGTCGGTTTCGATGCGTGTCCGCGCGCCGTTGCCTGCGATGTTCGTCGTACTCATTGCGCTGAAGTCTTCGCCGGACGCTCGAGGTTCCCGGCTCGAGAAAGGTCGCAGGCACCCCAGAACGGAGCAGTCAAAGGGGGACCGCATGCATCGACTTGACTTCACGCGCGCCGTCGCCCCCGCCGTTGCGCTCGCGTTCGCGCTGTCGAGCGGCATGCCGGCCCTGGCGGCTTCAAAGCCCGCCCCGACCCCGACGCCGATACCGACGGCGGCGCCGAATGAAGACCCGGCCATCACGGTCCGCGCGCAAGCCGAGTTCGCCGCGTTGCAAGCCGGAAAGATCGACCGCTCGCATTACGCGAAGGTGGCGGCCGACGCGCTCACCGACGCGGTCGTCGCGAGCCTTTCGAAGCAGCTGAAGCCCTACGGTGACGTACGCACCTTCCTTTATCGCGGAAAAGCCGTCGACAAAGACGGAACGAACTATTACTACACGGTCATGTGCGAAAAGGGCAACCTGTCGCTTTCGCTAGCGATCGATGCCCACGACAAGATCGCCGGCCTCTCCGCCGGTCCGGAATAATCTTGCTCCATCTGCGCCGCCTGAGCCCGCTCGATTTTCTCGAGCGCTCGGCGTTCATCTTTCGCGAGAAGATCGCCGTCATCGACGGTGACAAGCGCCGCACCTATCCGCAGATGCTCGAACGCGTCTATCGGTTCGCCCATGCGTTGCGCAGCCTCGGTGTAACGCCGGGCCACCGCGTCGCCGTGCTGGCGAAAAATCAGAGCGCACTCCTCGAAGCGCACTTCGCCGTCCCGCTCACCGGTGCGATCCTGTGCGCGCTGAACATCCGGTTGGTGAAGTCCGAGATCGAATACATCATCGGGCACTGCGGCGCGAGCGTCGCGATCTACGACGCTGAGTTTGCGCCGCTGGTCGAGGGTCTCGGATCGAACGTCGAGCGGGTCTGCATCGGCGGCGACGGCAATGCCGCCGAACTCGACGCGCTCATGGCGGCCGCCTCGAGCGCGCCGATCGACAACCCCCTGACGGACGAAGATGCGACCATCTCGATCAATTATACGAGCGGGACGACCGGCCAGCCGAAGGGTGTGATGTATACACACCGCGGAGCGTATCAAAATGCGCTCGCCGAAGTCTTCCACGCGAACCTGCGATCGGACAGCGTCTATCTCTGGACGCTGCCGATGTTCCACTGCAACGGCTGGTGCTTTCCATGGGCCGTTACCGCCGCGGCCGCGACGCACGTCTGCCTCCCGAGAGTCGATCCCGTCAAAATCTTCGACTTGATCGAACGCGAGGGCATCACGCATTTCTGCGGCGCGCCGACCGTCTTGATCTCGCTCGCGAACCATCCCGAAGCCAAGAAGTTCCCACGCCCGATTCACGTCATTACCGCCGGTGCGCCGCCCGCGCCGACGACGATCACACAGATGGAAGCCCTCGGCGCAACGATCACTCAAGTCTACGGACTGACCGAGACGTACGGACCGATCACGGTGTGCGCGTGGCAGTCCCAGTGGGACGCGCTCGACACCGCCGGACGCGCAAAGATGAAGGCGCGCCAAGGCGTGCCGATGATCACCGTCGGCGCCAAGGACATCCGCGTCGTGCAAACCTCGCCCGACGACCCGGAGACGCTCGTCGACGTGCCGCGCGACGCGAAGACGCAAGGCGAGATTGTCATGCGTGGCAACAACGTGATGAAGGGTTACTACAACGATCCGGCCGCGACCGCGAAGGCGTTCGCGGGCGGCTACTTTCATTCGGGTGACGTCGCGGTCTTGCACCCGGACGGGTATTTGGAGATTCAGGATCGCTCGAAGGACGTCATCATCAGCGGCGGCGAGAACATCTCGACGATCCAAATCGAGAAGGTCGTGCTCGAGCACATCGCCGTGCTCGAATGTGCCGTCGTCGCGAAACCCCACGAGAAGTGGGGCGAGGTTCCCAAGGCGTTCGTCACCTTGAAGCCCGGCGCGAGCGTCACCGAAGAAGAGATCATCGCACACTGCCGCGAGCGGCTGCCGGGCTTCAAGACGCCGAAGGCCGTCGAATTCTGCGAATTGCCGAAGACGTCCACCGGGAAAATTCAGAAGTTCGTGCTGCGCGAACGCGAGTGGCGCGGGCTCGCGAA
>PLCB01000056.1 GCA_003134695.1 Candidatus Zemynaea palustris
GCGGCGGTCTTGAAAACCGCTGAACCTTTGCGGGTTCCGTGGGTTCAAATCCCACCCTCTCCTCGTTGCTCGTCAGATGCGGAGGTTGACGTAATGTTTCGAGGACTCACCGTTTTGGCCACGGAGTAGGCGCCGCGAATCGCGGCGCAGTCTCAACTTTGCCGGCCAAAAGCGGGTTATAAAGAACAGAGTTTATGACGAGAGTTGGCCGCGTCGAGAACCGCATTTCGAAGGTCGAGGGCTTCCGCGTGCGGATCAAGCACCTCGACGGCCTTGACGTGCGTTCGGACCGAGCGGGGATGCCGCCCTGGCCGTACGATCGTGCCGCGAAAGATGCCTGGACCGTCGCCGATTGGAGGCGCGAACGCTTCGCCCGAGTGTATCCCGGGTTCGAGGTCGACGTGCTCGATCGGCGGCGCCAGCCGGTCGCCGGTCAGACGCGACTCGGCAGCGTCCGCACCGACTACCTCAATCACCGAGGCTAAGGAGACGCTTCCATCGGATCTTTTCGCGGAAAATGCTGGGCCAGGTGGCGGCCGATTTCCTCGATGCCCGCGACCAGTCCGGCGGTCGGGTCGCCGCGGCGGAAGTGCTCCTGCACGGTCGACGCGACCGAATCCCAAACTGCTTGACCTACGCGCTTGTGCGCACCGGCGTCTCCGACGATGGCAAACTCGCGTCGCGAGGGGACGACCAAGAAATGCACGGCGTTGCGTGCCGGCAATTTCGTGAAGCCGTGCCGCCGCAGCGCGTGATGGGCCTTGCGACGCACGTCCCCCCAGAAACGGGGCGCGATCGAGACGGAGATCGGCGCGTCGGTCGACTGCTCGGCGCGAAGGATCGCTTCTCGGACGCGTTCCTTGTCGACGAATTGATGGAGGCGAGAATTCACCACGATCCGCTCGCTCCGCCACCGCCTGAAAAACCGCCACCACCGGAAAATCCTCCGCCACCGGAAAATCCGCCGCCCGAGAATCCGCCGCCGAAGAATCCGCCTCCGCCGGAGTGGCCGCGGCCCGATCCGATAAAGACCGTATGGAGCCGCGCGGCCCAGCGTAGCGTGACGACGACCAGCACGAGAACGACCAAGCCGGCGAATAAGAGTACGAAAATGTCTTGAGCCGTCAAAGGCTCGGAAGCCGATCCTTCGGCCTGCGCCCCTGCGCCGGCGGAGCCGGCTGGTTGCGGCGCCTCGCCCCCGATGACGCCGAGGATGCCGTCGACTCCAGCGATGACCGCCCGATCGGGCTGCCCCGCGCGGATATCCGGCGTGATCGTGTCGCGGATGATGCGCGCGGCGGTCGCATCGGGAACCGTCGCCTCGAGTCCGTAGCCGACCTCGATTCTCAGTTTGCGATCGCTCGGAAAGATGAACAGGACCAGCCCGTCATCTAAGCCTTTGCGACCGACTTTCCAGGCTTTGAAGGCGCGCACGGTCCAGTCTTCCAGCGGCGTCTGCCCAGTCGTCGGCGCCACGTACACCAGCACCTGATGACCCGTCTTTTTCTCGTAAGAACGCAAACGCGTATTGAGCTGGTCGACCGTCTGCGGCGAGAGGAATCCGGCCGTATCGGTAACCCACTGCGTCGGCGACGCCGGGATCGGAACCTCGGCGCACAGAGCCGCGGTCGCGCCAAGGGCGAAGAACGCCACGGCCCCGAGCAGCGCGCGAAGACCGGCCATCCTGCTACATCTTCACTTGCGGCGCATTCTGTGCACCGGGCTGCGACTTGAAGTAGGCCTTCTCGTTGAAGCGATTGCCGAAGAATCCCGCGATCAACACGGTCGGGAACGAGTTGCGCGTCGTGTTGAATGCTTGGGCGGCTTGGTTATAGCGCATCCGCTCGACGGCGATGCGATTCTCCGTTCCCTCGAGTTGTGCCTGAAGGTCGGCGAAGTTCTGGCTCGCCTTGAGATCGGGATAGCGCTCGACGACGACGAGAAGACGCGACAGCGCGGAGGAGAGACCGTCCTGCGCGCCGGCAAACTTGTTGAATGCGGCTTGATCGTTCGGAGCTCCGCCACCAAGATTGAGCTGACCGACCTTCGCTCGCGCCTCCGCGACGGCGACGTACGTGCTCTTTTCAAAATTCGCGGCGCCCTTTACGGTTTCGACCAGGTTCGGAATGAGGTCCGCGCGTCTCTGATAGACGCTTTCGACTTGGGCCCATTGCGACTGGACGGCCTGGTCGAGCGCGACCAAGCGATTGTAGGTCCCTCCTACACTCGCCACGACGATCACCACGATGACGACCAGCCCGCCGAGGACAAACAACCATCGACTCATGGATCAGTTTCTTATGAAGAAGCGCGTCCGAACCTGCGGACGGCAAGAAAGGCGAACGCGCCGCGGAAGCCGCTCGGGGAAACGTGTCTGTAATAAGTTCCGGCCGCCGGCGCCTGCTCGACGAACTCGCCGTCTATCGCCCGGGCGACGAGCGCGAGGGCCTGATGGTCGAGCGCCTCGGCGCCTTCGTCGCCGCGCAGCCGCAGTGTTTCGAGCGAAGCCTCGCGATCGGGCATCTGACCGGCTCGGCGTGGGTCGTCGATCGCGCGCTCGAACGCGTGTTGCTCACGCATCACCGAAAACTCGGTAAGTGGCTGCAATTGGGCGGCCACGCCGACGGCGACGCCGATTTGCGCCGCGTGGCCTTGCGCGAGGCGCGCGAGGAGTCGGGCCTAGGCGAGATCGTGCTCGCTCGCGCGTCGATCTTCGACATCGACGTCCACGAGATTCCGGCTCGACCGAGCGAGCCGGCGCATCTCCACTACGATATCCGCTTCGCGTTCTTCGCCGACGCGGCAGCGCCGCTCGCTCCTAGCGAGGAATCGCACGAGGTGGCGTGGATTCCCCTAGCGGAGGTAGAGCGCTTGAACATCGACGATTCGCTGCGCCGACTCGTCCAAAAGACGCCGGCGCTCGCAGCGTGAGCTACGTTTGGCCGATCGTCCACCTGATCGCGGCGGCCGTGCTCGGCGGAGTCATCGGTGCGCAACGGCAGGCGGCGCACAAGCCGGCTGGATTCCGCACGCATCTTTTGGTCGCGGTGGGTTCGTGCGCGTTCATGGAGGTCTCGCGTTTGACGGGCGATTCGCGTATCGCCGCGGGCGTGATCACCGGCATCGGCTTCCTCGGCGCCGGCGCGATCGTGCGCGAAGGTTTGATGACCCGCGGTCTGACGACGGCTGCGTCGATCTGGGCGGTCTCGGCGATCGGACTCGCGCTTGGTTACGGGACCGCCGAATCGTATGCCGTCGCCGCGATGACGACCGCCATCGTCCTCGCGGCCCTGTCGTTTGCCGATGACAGGCTCGAGCGGATCTATCGCCCGCGCTTCGAGGTCAACGCGTGGATCACGTTCGAGCCGCGGACGATCACTTCCGAGCAAGTCGCGGACGTGTTCGCGCGGGTATGTCTCGACGTTCAGCGCAGCGCCCGTCTTGAACTTCGCGAAGAAGACGGCGTTGCGCTCGCCACGTGGCTCTTGGTCTTGTATACCTCCGACCGGGACAAACTGCGGCGCGTCGCGTTGGAGGCGAGCGAGCTCAAAGGCATCCGGCGCGTGGCCCTCAGCGAGATCGCGCCAGCTTAGGCGGGGCCCGGCGACGCAATCACATCAAAACCGACGAACGGCACGAGTGCCTCCGGGACACGAATGCTGCCGTCCTCCTGCTGATAGTTTTCGAGAATCGCGACCAGCGTGCGTCCGACGGCGAGGCCCGAACCGTTGAGTGTATGGACCATCTCCGGTTTGGCCTTCGCTTCACGCCGGAAGCGAATCTGCGCGCGGCGCGCCTGAAAGTCGGTGCAGTTGGAACACGAGCTGATTTCGCGATAGTGATTTTGACCCGGCAGCCAAACCTCGACGTCGTAGGTCTTCGCGGCGTTGAAGCCGACGTCGGCGCTGCACAGGGCGACCACTCGGTGCGGCAATCCCAACTCGGATAACAGAGACTCCGCGTCGCGCGTCAACGACTCGAGCGCGTCGAACGACTGCGCCGGCTCGGTCAGCCAGACGAGTTCGACCTTTTCGAACTGGTGCAGCCGGATGAGTCCGCGCGTGTCCTTCCCCGCCGCGCCGGCTTCCTTCCGGAAACAAGGCGAATACGCCGTGTACTTCAACGGAAGGTTCTCGCCGGGAAGAATCTCGTCGCCGTGCAGCGCGGTCAGGGGCACCTCGGCGGTCGGGATCAGGAATAGATCCGAGTCCGTGTCGGCGAACATCGCGTCGGCGAATTTCGTGAGCTGCCCGGTCGACCACATCGTCTTGCGGTTGACCAGATACGTCGGCACGATCTCGGTGTAGCCGCGTTCGATCGCGCGGTTCAAGAAGAAGTCGATGAGTCCGCGCGAGAGTCGCGCACCGGCGCCGCGCAAGACGGCGAACCGGCTGCCGGCGAGTTTCGCGGCGCGCTCGAAGTCGACGATCCCGAGTGCTTCACCCAATTCCCAATGTGGTTTCGGCGCGAAGCCGAACGCCGGCGGCGGTCCGCTGACGCGCAGAACGACGTTGTTGTCGGGGCCGGCGCCGTCGGGGACCGAATCGTCAAGAAGGTTCGGGACGTCGGCGAGGATCGCGTCGATCTGCCGCTCGAGTTCGGGGATCGGCGCGCCGGCCTCGACGATACGCGCATCCAGTGCCGCGATCTGCGGCTTGAGGCGCTGCGCCTCGGCGGTGCGATCGGCGGCCTTGGAGATCGCCTGCGTCAGCGCGTTCTTTTCGGCTTTGAGTTGTTCGACCGAGGTGATCGCGGCGCGTAATTTCGTATCGAGGCGTACCACCTCGTCGACGAAATCCGCGCCCGCGGGCCGTCGCGCCGCAGCGCGGCGGACGCGCTCGGGATCGCGGCGCAGCAGCATCAAATCGAGCATCGGCTTGTTTCAGTAAACACCCGCAACTAGAAACAAAGCGCCGCAGGGGCGCCGGGTCGGTCGGAGGAGAACTTCGGACGGCTTATGCGGGATCAAAGCGCGGTCCTACCTGGCGACGCGCGCGGCGAACGAAGTTTCGCCGCCGAACGGCTCCTCGCGCCGTCGCAAGCGATCTGCGCGTACTTCGCTCGCGTCGAGATCGCGCCGCCTCCGGTCGAACGCGTCGCGCTCGGCGCCGCGGCCGGGCGCGTCTTGGCGAGCGACGCGATCGCGGGCGAAGATCATCCCTCGCATGCGCGTTCGACGATGGACGGGTTTGCGATTCTCAGCGGCGGCGGCGCGCGCCGCACGATCGTCGGTGGAGTTCGAATGGGTAGCGCGGCGCCGCACGCGATCGATGCGAACCAAACGCTGCGCATCCCCACGGGCGGCGCGCTCCCCGACGGCGCGGACGCGGTGATTCCGATCGAAGACGTCGACCTCGAAGGCGAGACGATCGTGATGCGCGCGAAGGTCGCGGCCGGGGAGAATCTGACGCAGCGCGCGGCCGACCTGCGCGCGGGCGAGTGCGTCTTGGCGGCCGGCCGCCGCCTCGGCGCACCCGAACTCGGCGTGCTGGCGACGCTCGGTTGCGCGACGGTCGAGGTGTTCGCGCGCCCGCGCTTCGGGATCATCTCGACCGGTGATGAATTGATCGACGTCGCAGCCACGCCGTCGCTGGGGCAGATTCGCGATTCGAATCGCTACGCGATCGGTGCTGCGCTCGCCGCGCTCGGCGCCGAGCCCGTACAGCTCCCGCGCGTCTGCGACGACGCGGACGCGCTGCGCGACGCGTTGCGTGCCGCGCTCGACGGCTGCGACGCCGTCGTGTTGACCGGCGGTTCCTCGGTCGGCGAACGCGACCTCACGCCACAAATCGTCGCCGAGCTCGGGCCTCCGGGACCGATCGTTCACGGGGTGCGCGTCAAGCCTGGGAAGCCGACGTTGCTGGGCGCGATCGGAAGCAAACCGGTGATCGGGCTGCCCGGCAACCCGGCGTCGGCGCTGATGATCTTGGAAGCCGTCGCGCGGCCGATCGTCGCCGCCTGTACCGGCGTGACGAACGATGCGCCGCTGACGATCGATGCCATCGCTGACAAGCTGTTTCGCGGGCGCGAAGGCTGGACGTGGTTCGTCCCCGCGAAGGTGCGCAACGCCGGCGGGAGACTGTTGGCCGAACCGTTGCCGCTGCGCTCGTCTCACGTCAGCCTGCTCGCGCGCGCTTGCGGTTACGTGACGCTCGGTGAAACCGCGCCGAACGTCGAGGCCGGCGAAAGCGTGCGTCTTACGCTCTTTTCGTCGGGCGGAGCCCCGATCGAGCGCTCGCAGTGAACCACCGGCCGCCGCGACCGACGCCGGCGGTCGACGCGCTGCCGCTGACACGTCCATTTGTCGCGCCCGAAGAATTGGCGCGCCTGGCGGGCCACACGTCGCTCTTGCGTCTCGGCGCGAACGAGAGCGCCTTCGGCCCGCCGCCGCGTGCGCTCGAAGCGATGCGCGACGCGCTCCCGCGCATCTCGTGGTACGGCGATCCCGAGTCGACCGACTTGCGCGAAGCGCTGGCGGCGCGACATCGCTGCACGCCGGAGAACGTCGTCGTCGGGGCGGGGATCGACGACTTGCTCGGCATGGCCGTCGGGGCTTATATGTCGCCCGGCGACGTCGCGGTCGCGACGCTCGGCACGTATCCGACCTTCGCCTATCACGTTGCGGCCCGCGCCGGCCGGATGGAGACGATCGCCTACGAGTACGATGGGAGCGTCGCACTCGCTTCGCTCTTCGCACGCGCCGCTTCGGCGCGTGCGCGCATCGTCTATCTTGCCAATCCCGACAACCCGAGCGGTAGTTTCATCGGACGCGCGACGCTCGAGCGCGCGCTCGCGGCCGTGCCCAGCGATGTGCTCTTCGTGCTCGACGAAGCGTACGGCGACTTCGCAGCCTCGACGCAACTGCTGCCCGACGAGATCGATCCGCGCATCGTTCGCATGCGGACCTTTTCGAAGGCGTACGGTCTCGCCGGCGCGCGGATCGGTTACGCGCTCGCCGACCGCACGGTGACGGCGACCTTCAATAAGATCCGGATCCAATACAACGTCAACCGGAACGCGCAGATCGGCGCGCTCGCGGCGCTCGAGGAGGAGCCGTTCGTCGCCGCCGTCGTCGCCGAAGTCGCCGACGGCCGCGAAGAGTACGCCGCGCTCGGACACCGACTCGGCCTCCCGACGCTACCGTCGCTCGCGAACTTCGTCAACTTCGACCTGGGGACGCGCGAACGGGCCGAGGCCGTCCTCGCGGCCTTGATGCGCGCCGGCGTGTTCGTTCGCAAGCCGGGAGCGCCGCCGATCGATCGCTGCATCCGCGTAACGGTCGGCACCGGCGAAGAGCGTGCCGCGTTCGCGACGCGGTTGGCCGAGGCGCTCGACGACGTGGGCGCGAAATCGCCGGGTTCGTGAAATACGCCGTCCTCTCGGACATCCACGGCAACCTCGAATCGCTGAGCGCCGTCTTGGCGAAGCTCTCACCCGGCGACGGGCTGCTGTGCCTCGGCGACATCGTCGGCTACGGCCCGAACCCGAATGAGTGCGTCGCGCTGATTCGCGAGCGCGCGACGGCCTGCGTCCTCGGCAACCACGACGTCGCCGCCGTCGACGGTCATGGATTGAACTTTTTCAATCCATTCGCGCTGGAAGCGATGTTGTGGACCCAAAAGGTCCTGACGGCCGAGAATCGTGCCTGGCTCGACAGCCTGGGCTACGAACTGCGCGTCCCCGACTACCTCATGGTGCACGGCGCGCCCGTCAACTATTTCGTGTATATCATGGACAAGACCGGCGCCGGGCTAGCCTTTCACGCCACCGACGCGCCGCTAATCTTCGTAGGGCACACGCACATCGCCGAATACTATGCCCTCGATCCCGATGGGAGGATCGACCACCGGCACATGCAGTTCGGCGGAAAGTTGGAGCTGCAAGACGGGAAGCGGTATCTGATCAACGTCGGCAGCGTCGGTCAGCCGCGAGACCTCAATCCCGACGCGTCGTTTGCGGTCTACGACGCCGCGGCGAAGACCGTCGTCTGGGAGCGCGTCGCGTACCCCATCGCGCGCGTGCAGGAGAAGATCGAAGAGGTCCACCTTCCCGAGGCGCTGGCGACGCGGTTGAGCGTCGGCAGATAAATGCGGCCCGCACGGCCAAGTAACGGCGCCATGAGAATTGTGTCGGCCGGCCTGCTCGCCTTGGCGTTGCTGTTGTCGCTGCTTCCCGCACCTTCGGCGCGGGCCGCGACGCCCGCTCCCAAGCCACCCGTCAATGCCGCGAAGGACCGCAACGATTACGCCAACGCGCTGTTCACGGCGCCGCTCTCCCTGGGTCTCAAGCATTTCTACGGTCGCTCGTTCAAAGAAGCTCAGGCCGACTTCGAACGCGCGCTTGGGGTCATCCCCGACAATACGCTCGCGATTTTCTTCCTCAACGCGACCGCGGCGCAACAGACCGGCGAGTTAGACGTCCTGACCAATATCGAGGAAGATGCCGTCGGCGGCGCGCCGAAAAACTACGTCAATCACATCCGTCTGGGCATCACCTACATGTTCGTGGCCGTGCGCGATCGGACGCTGGACGCGCGAGAAGAATTGAACAACGCGATCAATCTCAACCCGGACGGGCAGGCCGCACACGTGGGCATGGGCGTGCTTCGTTACAACGAACGTTCCGCTAATCGCGCGAAGACCGAGATGCTCGCGGCGCTGAAGGCCGATCCCAACAACGTCTTGGCGCGCGAATATCTCGCCGAGATCTACCAGATCGACCTGCGCGATCCGCAGCGCGGGATGGCGTACGCGATCGACGTCCCCAACCTCGTCCCCGGCTACGCCGACATCGAATTTCATATCGGCTCGATCTTGCACGATCTCAAACAACCCGACGCGGCGATCGCCGCGCTGCGCCGCGGCATCGATCTCGATACGGGCGGCGTCGGCGAGGCCGGTCAGCACGGCTACACGCTGATCGCACGCATCGACATCGAACAGCGCAAGTTTCCCGACGCCGAAAAGATGCTCAACACCGCGATCCAAAAGAACGCTGATGCGATCTTCGCCAAGAAGCTTTTGGACAAGCTTAAGAACGGCGACTATGGAACGCCGGCCCCCATTCCGGCGGCGACGGCGAAGCGTTCGTGAGCCTCGAGTCCGCGACGCCCGTCGACGACGGTCATTGTTTTGCGTGCGGACAGAAATCAGAGATCGGGTTGCGGATGCGCTTCGAGACGCTGGCCGACGGCTCGGTGCAGAGTGGCCTGACGCTCGACCAGCCGTATCAAGGCTGGCGCGGGATCGCGCACGGCGGGATCGTCGCGATGCTGCTGGACGAGGCGATGGCCTATGCGGCGGGGTCGCGCGGGTATCTGGGGATGACGGGCGAGCTGAAGATGCGTTTTCGCAAGGCGGTGCCGATCGGCAAACCGTTGCTGGTTCGCGGCAGCGTCTCGTGGCAGCGGCGCGGCGTGCTGGGACTCTCCGCCGCCGTCGCCCTCGAAGACGGTTCCGAGTTGGCGACCGGAGAGGGCAGCTTCGTCGTGAAGGGTGAGCTTGCGCCGGGCCGCCGGCTCGGCGAGTAGCTGAGTGGCGAAGGCTGCCGAGCCGCGCGTCGAAAACCGGCGCGCGCGCTTCGAGTACGAGTTCTTCGAGCGGTTCGAAGCGGGGATCGTCTTGACCGGGACCGAGATCAAGAGCGTCCGGACCGGACAGATCAGCATCAACGAAGCGTATGCGCGGGTTCGCGACGGCGAGCTATGGCTCTACGGGATGCACATCCCTCCTTATAAAGAAGGCAGTTTCTCGAACGTCGAGCCGACCCGCCCTCGCAAGTTGCTCCTGCACCGCAAAGAGATCGCGCGGCTCGGCAAAGCCGCCGGTGAGAAAGGCTACACGGTCGTCCCGACGCGGCTCTACTTCAAAGGCGGGCGGGCGAAGATCGATTTGGCGCTGGCGCGCGGAAAGAAACTCTGGGACAAGCGCCGCGCGACCAAAGACCGCGAAGCGGCGCGCGAAATCGCCAGAGAGCTACGATCACGATGAGACGCGCGCACCCGGAACGCGCTCTGGAAAAGGCCGTCACGGAAGCGGTCGCAGCGTCTGCGGGTGAGACGTTGCTCGCCGCGGTCTCGGGCGGCCCGGACTCCGCGGCGCTCGCTGCCTTGCTCGCGCATCACGCGGCGGAACGCGGCGCTCGCGTCGTCCTCGCGCACGTCAACCACGGGACTCGGTCGAGTGCCGCGCGCGACGAGGCCGTCGTCCTCTCACTCGCCTCGCTCCTCGGCGTTCGCGCGCTCGTGCGCGCGCTCGGCCCCGGGGAGACGTCGGAGGCGCGCTTGCGCAGCGCGCGCTATGCGCAACTCGTCGACGCCGCTCGCGAGAACGGCGCGCGCCGCGTCTTCACGGCGCATCACGCCGAGGATCAAACCGAGACGGTGCTCATGGCGCTCTTCCGTGGCACCGGCCCGGCCGGTTTGGCCGGAATGCCGGCCGAGCGCCGGCTCGCCGGCGGCGTTCGGCTGATCCGGCCGCTCCTGTGGGCGACCCACGCCGAGCTGGTCGCCTATTGTCGCCGGCGCCGGCTGCCCTACGCGCTCGATCCGAGCAACGACGACCTCGCCTATCGGCGCAACGCCCTGCGAGCGGCGCTGGGCGACCTGCGCCGATCATTTCCCGGGCTCGACGCGGCGGTCGCTCGCTGCGCCGCGATCGCGCGTGACGAGGCCTCCGGCGACGAGCGCGGCGCGCTGCGCCGCCGCCTGCGCGAGGAGCTGGTCGCCGCGACGGGGCAGGTCCGGGACATGACCTACGAACGACTCGACGCCGTCGCTCGCGCCCTCGAGAAGGGGCGGCCCGGGCGGCACTTCGTCCGGCCGGGCCTCGAAGTGACGATCCGGGGGTCCTCGTGAGGACCGCAGTCACGCCGGAGGGTGTGGCGGCGATCGTCTTCACGGCCGATGAGATAGCTGCGGCGACCACCCGCCTCGCCGGCGACATCGCCCGCGACTACCGCAGCGAACCCGTGCTGCTCGTCGGCGTGTTGAAAGGAGCGTTGTTCTTTACGGCCGATCTCGCTCGCGCACTCCCAGACACCCTCGACGTCAGCATCGACTTCCTGGCCGTCACCAGCTATGGCAATCGGAGCGCTTCGAGCGGCGAGGTCCGTTTACTGAAAGATATGAGCGAAAGCATCGAAGGCAAGCACGTCTTGATCATCGAGGACATCGTCGACAACGGTTTGACGCTTTCGTATCTGCAGGACCTGATCGGGCGCCGCCGTCCCGCCTCGCTGCGCTCGTGCGTGCTGCTCGACAAGCCCTATCGGCGGCGCGTGGACGTGAAGATCGACTATCTGGGATTGACCTGCCCCGACACCTTCATCGTAGGTTATGGGTTGGATTACCAAGAAAAATATCGCAATCTCCCCTACCTGGCGCGCTTGGAGCCATGGGTTTTCCAAGAACCGGCATGAGGGAATAGGGAATTCAATAGTTTGATCAAGCACGTCAGACCGGTCCTCATCGTCGTCCTCGTCTTCGTGGCGATCATCTTCGCTTTCGACAGGCTCGTGTTTCAGCCGACGCCGACGCCGAAATTGTCGTACACCGACTTCTACACGCAGATCGAAAACAATAACGTCGCCAAGGTCACGATCGCCGGGCACGACGTCACCGGCGAGTTGAGAAAAGGTGTCGATACCAAATTTACGACGACGGTCCTCGACGGCGACCGCGATCTGTACGCCGAGTTGCGCAAGCATCACGTCAACGTCATCGTGGAGAATCAATCGACTACGCCGTTGATCTCGATCATCGTGCAGATCGTCCCGTTCCTGTTGATGGCGTTGCTGCTGCTGTTCATTTTGCGCCAGGCGCAGAGCGGGGGCAGTCAGGCGCTTTCGTTCGGCCGCTCGCGGGCGAAGCTACTCAGCGAAAACCGGCCGAAGGTGACCTTCGCCGACGTCGCGGGCGTCGAAGAGGCGAAGCAAGAGCTGGGCGAAGTCGTTGAATTCCTGAAGTTCCCGAAGAAATTCCAAGCGCTCGGCGCGCGCATCCCCAAGGGCGTGCTGCTGTTGGGTCCGCCGGGCTCGGGCAAGACGCTCCTGGCGCGTGCGATCGCCGGCGAAGCGGGCGTTCCGTTCTTCTCGATCTCGGGCTCGGATTTCGTCGAGATGTTCGTCGGCGTCGGCGCCTCGCGCGTGCGCGATCTCTTCGAGCAGGCAAAGAAGAGCGCGCCGTGCATCGTCTTCATCGACGAGATCGACGCGGTCGGCCGCCAGCGCGGCGCCGGCCTCGGCGGCGGTCACGACGAGCGCGAGCAAACGCTCAATCAACTCTTGGTCGAGATGGACGGCTTCGATCAGAACACCGGCGTCATCTTGATCGCCGCGACGAATCGCCCCGACGTCCTCGATCCGGCGCTGCTGCGGCCGGGCCGCTTCGACCGTCAGATCGTCGTCGATCGCGCCGACGTGCGCGGCCGCCAAGCGATCCTCGCGGTCCACGCGAAGAACAAGCCGCTCTCCAAAGAGATCTCGCTCGAAACGCTGGCCAAGCGCACGCCGGGTTTTTCGGGCGCCGATTTGGAGAATCTGCTCAACGAGGCGGCGCTGCTGGCGGCGCGGCAGAATAAATCGATCATCGAGATGAGCGACTGCGAAGAGGCGATCGATCGCGTCGTCGCGGGCCCCGAACGCAAATCGCTCGTGATGTCGCAGAAGGAAAAAGAGAACACCGCCTATCACGAGTCGGGCCACGCCATCGTCGGCGGTCTGACGCCGCACGGCGATCCGGTACATAAGGTCACGATTATCCCGCGCGGGATGGCGCTCGGCATCACCTGGTCGCTGCCCGAAGAAGACCGCCATTCGCGCACCAAGAATGAGCTGCTGTCCGACATCACGATGGCGCTCGCGGGCCGCATCGCCGAAGAGATCAAGTTCGGCGACGTGACCACCGGCGCGTCGAACGATTTTCAGAAGGCGACCGAATTGGCTCGCCGGATGGTGACGCAATACGGAATGTCGGACTCGCTCGGGCCGATCCAATATGGCCGCGGCAATCATCAGGTCTTTTTGGGGCGCGACTTCGGTGAAGATCGCAACTATTCCGAAGAGATCGCATCGAAGATCGACGCCGAAGTGCGGCGCATCATCGACGATTGCTACGGTCGCGCGCGCCGATTGCTCATGGACAACTGGGACAAAGTCGAGCGGATGGTCGCCTCGCTGCTCGAGCACGAGACGGTCGAAACCGACGAGGTCACCGCGATCCTGAACAGCCAGCCGTACACGCGCGAGACCCCGCCCGACCCCGCTCCGCAGATCACGCCGGCGCCGGCCGAGCCCGGGCCGCAGCGCGCCGAGCGGCCGAAACGCCTCCCGCCCAACATCTCGCCGGAACCCGCATAAGCGGGTACACTCTCCCTGTCATGAGGCGAGGAAGGCTCTCGATTCTCGCTGCCGTGCTCGGGGCCGTCACCGGCTCGATGAGTTCGGCTGCGGCATTGCCCAATCTCGGTTCGAACGTCAGCGTGCGCCAACTTGCGACCGGGACGACCGCGATCGTGCAAACGCTCGGCGGGCCGCCGGTCGCGGCAGTCGAGTTGTGGTATCGAGCGCCGTCGACGGGTTTCGGAACGAAACCCGTTCCGTCGCTCGCGCGCCTGGCGGCCCAGGTCGTTGCGGCTTCGAAACCGCTCGTCGGCTCCGCTCTCGGCGAGTTGGTGAAGAATTCCGGCGGTCGCCTAGGCATCAGTGTCTACGGCGACTCGATCGAGATCGCGGCCGTCGTGCCGGCGAACGCGGCGCGCGACGTCGTGAGATCGATGACGAGGGCCTATTTCGCGCCGGTCATGACTGACGTCGGTTTCAGGATCGCGCAAAGCGACGTGGCGCAAGAGGCCTTGTTCGAAAGCTTCAACCCGGCGACGGTTGCGCGGGACGCGGTCTTCTCGTCGCTGTTCGCGAGCGGTCCGCAGCACTATCCCGCGCTCGGCTCGGTGCGCGACATCTCGACGATCACGCTGGCCGACGCGCGCAACTACGCGACGCGGGCATTTCGTGCGCAGAATGCCGTGCTCGTGGTGAGCGGCGCGGTCCCGCAGTCGATCGCCGCAGCCGCCGCGACCGGCCGATCGGCTGAAAGTGCGCTCGCGACCGGGGAAGACCATGCGACGCGCCAGATCGCGACCGCTCCGGAAGCCGTCGCAAAGACGTTCGACGAACCGACGGGAGGATACGGTTGGGTCGGGCCGCCGATCTCGAGCGAACGCGAGGCGACGGCGCTGGATTTCATCGCCGACTATCTGTTCAACAGCGAAAGCGGCTACGTGACGCGCGCGCTGAGCGAGGGGAACCCCGATGCGCTCGTGGTCGGTCAGTTCATCACGTTGTACGATCCGGGCGTGATGTTCGTCGGATTCTCGGGGAAGCAACTCGACGTCGTCCGAGCCAAAGTCGACGACGGGCTCGCGCTGATGAAAAAGCCGTTGCCCGCAGCGACCTTTCCCAGAGCCTTGGCCGCCTTTGAGTACCACCTGCTGCACGATTTGCAAACGCCGGTCGAGATGGCCGACAACTTCGGTTGGTATGCGGTCGAGGGAAATCCCGAATACGCTCCGGGCGCCAATGGTTCGTCGGGCCGTTATTTTCAAGCGATCGGATCGCTGACGCCGGATTTTGTCGCCGCGGTCGCGGAAAAATATCTCGGCCGGCCGCCGGTGATGGCAACGTTGCTGCCCGCCGCGAAGAAAGCGACCGAAGCGAAGTGATGCGTCCCGCGCGCATGGCGCATCTCGCGTTGGTCGCCGCCTTCGTACTGACGGGCGCCGCGCCGGCGCCCAAACCCGTCGCTTCGCCTGCCGAAGCGCTGCGTTTCCCGAAGGCGAGCCTGACGGATCTCGGTTCGATGAAACTGCAGGCCGAGAGCGACGGCGACGCTCGCCTGAGCGGCGTCCAAGTATTTTTCGGTGCGGGCTTGGATCGCCAGACGACGGCCCAAAGCGGTGTCGCGGCGCTCGCTGCGGAGTGCATCGCGCGGACGCCGGTTGACGATGCTCCCTTGCGCGACGCGATCGCCGCTCGCGGCGGTACCTTGGAGTACACGATCGACGCGCGAGCGGCTCGGTATTATCTGGAGGCTCGCTCTGAAGATCTCCCTGCGATCCTTGGATTGTTTGCGCGTGCCCTCGCCGCGCCTGATTTTTCCGCTGGGACGCTCGCCGTAGCGCGCCGCGCCCTGAGTGCTCGAGTCACCGAAATCGAAAGCGACCCGCGTTCGGTCGGGGTCGAGATGTTCCGCCGCTCGTACTATGCCGCCGGCGCCGGTTTGCCGACCTTCGGGACGACGGCGTCGCTCGCTTCGCTCGGTGCGAATGACGTCGCGGCGTTCTACGGTACGCAATACCGGCGCGGCGGCGTCAGCGTGAGCGCCGTCGGGCGCGGCACGCCGGAGATCACCGCGGCGATTCGTGAGCTCGGCGACGCGGTGCCTGCCGGGACGCTCGCGCCGGTCGCAAGCAAGGCCCGGCCGATCCCCGAGAACGCGCCGCGCATCATCGCTCGCCGCGACATCGGCGCACCTCTGGTCGTCGTCGGGTTCGCGGCGCCGTCACCGGGCAGCAAGGATTTCGGGGCGATGCTGGTCCTCGAGTCGCTGCTCGCCAACTCGTTCGAACGGACCAGCGCCACCACGCTCGGGAGCGTGCAGCGTTCGGTCGGCGCATCCTATCTCTATGACGGGTCGCCGGCCGGCGTGGTCGTGTACGTCAACGGCGGTCGCGTCGATCCGACGGTCGTGATCCGCGAGCTGTTCATCGTCTCGAAATCACTCGGGACGCATCCGCTTGGGGCAGACTCGCTGCGCCACTTCAAGACAGCCGCCGAAGGAGCGTTCGTGACCGACGCCATCTCGCTCTCGGATCGCTCGTACTTCCTCGGAACGCTTCGCGCGCAGGGCCTCGGCGCCGACGCGATCAACGCCGCGCTGGCCTCGATCGAGGGCACGACCGCCGCCGACATTCAGCGCGTCTCCAAGAAGTATTTGCAGCGCTACATCGTCGCGCTCGTCTTGCCGCGCGCGGCACCCGAAGGCTCATAGCACCCGAGCCGGGAGCGCTCAGGGTGGCGCTCGTCCACGATTACCTCAATCAGCGAGGCGGCGCCGAGCGCGTCTTCGCGCATATCGCCCGCGCCTATCCCGACGCGCCGATTTACACCGCGCTCTTCGATCCAAAGGCGACCGGCGATCTGGTCGATGCGGCACGCGTCCGAACCTCGGCGCTGCAACGCCTCCCGTTCGCGCGGCGCGGTTTCCGTTGGCTGGCCCCGTTCTATCCGGCGGCCTTCGAAGGGTTCGACCTCTCCGCATACGATTTGATCGTCAGTTCGACGACCGCCTGGGCGAAGGGCGTGCGTTTTCGATACGACGCCGTCCACGTCTGCTATATCAACACGGTGAGCCGCTTCGCATTCGCGTACGATCAGTACGTCGGTGGCCTCGGTGCGGCGCGGCTCGCGCGTCCGCTCGTTTCACGTTTGGTCGATTGGGACGCGCGCGCGGCGGCCCGGCCGACGGCGTACATCGCCAACTCGCGCAACGTCGCCGAACGCGTGCACCGTTACTATGGGCGCAACGCACGCGTGTTGCATTGCCCGGTCGACCTCGACCGTTTCAACGTCGGCGGCGGGCTGGGCGGCTACTTCTTGGTGGTCTCACGACTGCTGCCGTACAAGCGTGTCGACATCGCCATCGCCGGCTGCGCGCTCGCGAACGTGGAACTCAAAATCGTCGGTGTCGGACCCGCCGAAAAAGCACTGAAACGTGCCGCCGTCGGGACGCGCACCGAGTTTCTCGGCGCGCTGTCCGATGAGGAATTGCGCACCGTCGTCGGCCGCGCGCGCGCGGTGATCGTGACCGCGGAAGAAGATTACGGTCTGGTCGCGCTCGAGGCGAACGCGTCGGGGCGCCCCGTATTTGCGTATGGCGCGGGCGGTGCGCTCGAGACGATCGTCCCCGGCGTTACCGGCGAGCATTTCTTCGAGCAGAGTCCCGCCGCGCTCGCGGCCGTCGTCGCCGAGTACGACCCGCGTCGTTACGATCCGGCGATTTTGCGCGCCCACGCCATGACGTTTTCCCCGGCGCGCTTTATCGAGCGCTTACGCGCGCTCGTCGACGAGGCCGTCCGCGCCGGACCTACCGTGCGCGACTTCGCGCAAGAGCGCGAGCATCCGTAACGCCGGTTGCAGGCGATCGGTCGTAGCGGTGCGCCTGAGACCCGCATCGCGCAAGGATGCCGCGTGAGCCGGATCGTCGAGCACGCGGCGAATCGCGCGGCTCCACGCCTCGACGTCGGCCGGAGGCAAGAGCTCGGCGCCGTCGCCCGTCGCCTCGGGGAGGGCGGCGGCATTCGCGGCCAACACCGGCGCTCCGCACGCCATCGCCTCGACCGCGACGAGCCCGAAGCCTTCGGCGCTGGACGGGACGGCAACGATCGCGGCGTTGCGATAGAGCGCGCGTAGCAGCGCGTCGTCGACGTCGATTACCTGCGTCGCGAGCGCTAGCCCTTTCGCGAAACGTTCGTCCTCGGGATTCAAGCCGCCGACGACCGCGAGTGTTTCGGCCGGCGCGCGAAGCGCGCGCGAGGCCGCGGCCAGCAGCGTTCGTGCGTTCTTGCGCTGTTCGCGCGCGCCGACCAGCAACACGTAACGCTTGCCGGCCAAGGCCGCCGGAACGTTCGGATCGTCGCCCGGCGTAAAAAACGGATCGGCCGCGGGATGGATCACGGCGATGCCGGCGGGATCGATGCCCAGCGCGCGGGCGAGGCGCTCGCGGCTCCAGTTCGAGATCGTGCTGATCCTCGTCGCCTCGCGGGCCGCCTGGCGGATCGGCGCTTGCTCGCGCCAGCGTGCGATCGCGTCGCGATGCGGTTCGTCGAACGCGAATGCGTCGTTGATCGTCACCAGGGTAGGCGCGGCACTGCGAAAGCGCATGCCGTTCCAGGGATACCACACGACGTCGTAGGCGTCGCGGCGCGCCGCCTGGGACGGCCGTTGCAGCAGCAACTCGCCGAATTCCGCCGCGAGCGCCGCGTCGTCGCCGCGACGAACCGAGATCAGCTCGAGCGCTACCTCTCCGCTCGCGCGGGCCGCCGCGATGACGGTACGCGCGACGCGACCCATTCCGCGCCGGTCGCGCGCGAAGTTGCCGGCGTCGATGCCGAGTCGTAGCATCAATCAGGGCTTGACGTGAAAGACGAAGTACGCCGTCAACGGGATGGCGTTGAACGTCGCATGCGTGATCACGCTCGACCAATAGTTGCGCGACCAAGCGTAGACGAACGCGAGGACGATTCCGCCGGCCGCGAGCGGAATCGAAACCGTAAGCAGTTGTGGGAGCGAGGCGCTGTGGACGAGACCGAAGATCGCACCGCTGAGCACGCACGCGACCGCGACCGGCGCGTAACGCGCGAACGAATTGAACAGAAAAACGCGAAAGCCTAATTCCTCGAGCATCGGCGCGAACACGACGGCGATCGCGATAAAGAGATACATCTCAGCCGGCGTCTTGATTTGCTTGAGCAAGGCGATCGCCGCTTCGGTGTCGTGGCGATGCGTCAGCTGGAGCATCAGAGCGCCGGTGAGATCGACCGCGAGGGTCATCAGGGCCGCGCCGAACAAGCCGATGCCGATCTCGCGCCAGCCGGGTGCCCGGATTCCAAGGTCGCGGAGCGACCGTTTGGCGACGGCCGGAAGGAACGTCAAGAGATACGCGCCCACCGGGATGTAGATGACCAGCTCGCCGATCAGCTCGGTCATCACCGTGACGCGACGCGGATGGTGCACGTCGATGTGACCCGTTTGGATCGAAACTGCTAGGTAGACGAAGATGGCCAGGATCGCGACGGCGACCGCTCCGATGGCGAATCCCACCGTCCCGGCGATGCTGAAGGCGCCCCGCGGCCACGACATCGTCGGGGAAGACGTTGACATGCCAGCAGCCGGTTGACGCTTTGAAAGCGCAACTCCTATGTTCTTAGAGTTTCATCTTCCAATCGGTCAGCCAGCGCGGCGAAGGCGGCGAGGTCGAGCTGTTCGCCACGAATCTCCGAGTCGAGGCCGAGCTGCGAGAGCGCGGCCTGCGCGCGTTCGCGCGGGATCCCGAGCGCGAGCGCAAGGCTGTTCGACAGGGTCTTGCGCCGGTATGCGAACGCGCCTCGCACGACGCGGAAGAACGTGTCGCGATTTCGGCAGACGACCGCCGGCTCGTCGCGCCGCTCCATTACGACGACCGCGCTGTCGACCTTCGGGCGCGGCCAGAAGGCGTTCGGGCCAAGCGTGAACGCGCGCCGCACGCGCATCGCGAATTGGACCACGACGCTCAAGCTTCCGTACGCCGGTGTCGCCGGGTGCGCCATGAAGCGATCGGCGACGTCCCGCTGCACCATCACCACGATGCGCTGCGGAGGATTGGAAGCTCCCAGCCAGCGCAACACCAACGGCGTCGCGATGTTATACGGGAGATTGCCGGCGGCGGTCCAGACCGCGCGGCCGGTCGCTCCGTCGAAATCGTACGTCAGCGCGTCGGTTGCGACGATCTCCGCCCCCGAGAGATCCGATCGATCGCGCAGGATCTCAACGAGGGCCGGATCGATTTCGAGTGCGGTGAGCCGAGCGCCGCTTTCGAGCAGCGCGCGCGTCAACGTTCCCGTGCCGGCTCCGATCTCGAACGCACAAGTCTCCGGCTCGGTCACGCAAAGCGCGGCGATCCGTCGCGCCGCTGCGTAGTCCATGAGAAAATGCTGGCCGAGTCGTTTCTTGGGGCGCAGCCCGCGCGCGGCCAGCAGCGCGCGAGGGTGAAGCTTTCCGGTTGGATCTATCGCAATACGTAGACCGTGATTTTGCGACGGCCGAAGGCCCGCGCCGCGGCCAGGCTATTGAAACCGAGATCGATGCGCCGCCCTTTGATCGCGCCGCCCGTGTCGCCGGCGAGTGCGCGCCCATAACCCGGAACGTAGAGTTTCGTTCCGAGCGGAATGAAACGCGGATCGACGGCGACGACGCCGTGTCCGGCCGGAAGGCCGAGCGCCGTGATGCCGCTGCAACCGTAGCAGCCGGCGACATACGCCGTCGCGATCATCTGCACCGCGTTACCTGCGACGTGTGCCACCTCGACAATTTGGTTGCGTACATAATCGCCGAAATCCAATCGCGCGATGCCGACGCCGACGATTTTCGGGCGCGCTTTGCGCAGGAGGCGCGTCGCGATCGTCGTGCGTAGCGGCCTGTCATCGCCGCGTTGCACGAAGCGTACGATCGTTTCGCGCCGGCCCGATCGCCCTGGGTTGATCACGCGGCTCACGCCGCGCTCGAGCGAAGCGAGTTTGCGTCGCACGACCGGTTGTGGAATCGTCTTGACAAAGCGAGCGACCCAGGTCTTGACGCGCACGACGCGCACGACGGTGTTCGGCAGCAAAGGCGAGTCGAGCGACGGGGTGATCTCATCGCTTGGTCCCAGCTTGACGTGCAACGAGGCCAGCAGATCTTCGATCGTGGCCGAGGAGCTGCGCACTTCACGCTGTTTGTCGCCGACGAATACAATAACCGGAACTGCGGGGCGGTATTCGACGTGCATGCCGTCGTGGACCGCCGAATCGAGCGGAACGGAGACGTAGTCGTCGTCGCCGACGGCGAGCCTGTGTTCCTTGAAAAACCCTAAGACGGTCGACGCGCGTGTCGGATAGGCCGATTCGTTGCCGTCCTGGGCCAGCCATACGGAAGTCGCCGGCGCTGAAAGGGTTGAGGTAACGTCTTCAGCGCTCGCTCGGGCACCCGTACCAAGCAGCAGCCCTAAGGCTAGCAGGCTCGTTGCGACAAACGTCACGGGCTTCTGATTATGACCGATCAACACAGCTCCTTTCTGGATTTCCAGCACGTCGCGCGCCGTAACTTCGTTGGCGGTGCGGCGCATACGCGCCGTTCAGTGAGGTAGCGGGTTGAGAACTTCTAGCGAGGAAGCAAACCCAGGGCTCCATGGCCTCCGTGGGGGCGAGGCCTCGGGCACCTTAGCATAGGGGTTTCGAGGCTGTCAACTTGACAAGTCGAAAAGGAAGGAGATTGGCACCCACGACTAATGCGAAGACTTCTCAAATGAAAAGATTGCGCATCGGGCTCTTCACCGAATGTTATCGCCCGATTCAGAACGGTATCGTCGCGTCGATCGATGCGCTCGCGCTGGCGCTTCGCTCGCATGGTCACGACGTCATCTGCGTTACGCCAAGCATGCCGGGCTGTCGCGAAGCGCAAGAAGGCGTCCTGCGCATTCCGTCGTTGCCGCTGCCGACGCGAACCGCCTATCGTCTGACGATTCCGATGTTGGCGAACGAACGCGTCACGCGCGCGCTGCAACATCTTTCGATCGTGCACACGCATTCGGCGTTCGTCACCGGTTGGATGGGCGCGCGCGTCGCGCGGCGCTTCCGCGTTCCGCATGTTTTCACGTATCACACGCAACTGGAAGAGTACGCTCATTACTTTCCGTTTGAGTCGCGTTTGACGCGCAACGCGGCGGCCGGCTTGACGCGGGGCCACTGCAATTCGGCCGACGTCGTGATCGTCCCGACGCGCGCCATGGAGCAACACCTGCGCGAGCTCGGCGTGCGCTCGCGGGTCGAGGTGGTCCCCTCCGGGATCGACCTCGGCTTCTTCGCCGGAGGCCGGTGGCGCGAGGATCTGCGCCGCGCCCTGGGGGTCCCAGCCGGGGGGAAGATGATCGTCGCGGTCGGCCGGCTCGGCCGTGAGAAGAATGTCGAACTCGCCCTCGAGGCGTTCGCGCGGCTCGGTCTCCCCGAGGCTCGCCTCGTGCTGGTCGGCGACGGCCCGCATCGCGAGGCGCTCGAGCGCGCTGCGCACCGTCTGCACGTCGCCGACCGAACCAACTTCGCCGGCGAATACTCGCGCGAGGCGCTCCCCGACGTCTACGCTTCGGCCGACGCGCTCGCGTTCACCAGCCGCAGCGAAACGCAGGGGCTGGTCCTGGTCGAGGCGCTCGCCGCCGGGCTTCCGGTCGTCGCGGTCGACACGCCGCAGACTCGCGACGTCCTGGGAGGCGCGGGGACGATCGTCGCGTCCGAGCCCGAGGCCATCGCGGCGGAGCTCCGGAGAATTCTCGCCGAAGGCGGTCGGCGCTCGGCCGCCGCCACCGAGGCGGCCTCGCGCTTCGATGCCGTGGGGATCGGGAGCCGCATTCTGGCGGTGTACGCTTCCCTCATCGACCAGCCTCGGATCGCCGCCGCCGGCTGAGATTGACATCGAACATACGTTCGATGTAAAATAGGGGTACCAGCATGGTAGCTATGAACGCACGACGCCGAGGAACCCCGCTCACGATCGTGACCGCAGGCTTCGCGGCCGACGAGCGCCACGGCATTTGCTACGCAACCGTCGGAGGCGGCGGACGCGAGACTCTCGTCAGGGTCGAGTTCGCATGCCGGCCGCTTCCGGTGTTGCGCGGCCGCGACGTCGCCTACTACGCGCTCGACGCACTAGCCGGCGAATTGCTTCGGCGCGGCACTGGGCGCGTCGAGATTCACGTCGATGACGAATACCTGCCCGAAGATCTCAAGCAGCGGCGCGCACTTCCAAGCCCGCTGACCGTGCCCTACGTCGCGCTGCGCTGCCGGCTGAATCGCTTCGATCAAGCGACGGTGCGCCGAGCCGACGGCGTTGCGCGCGATCTCACGGCGCGCGCTCAGGCCGAAGTTTTCCTTAACGTCGCAGCCTAGACTCAGGCGTCTGCGGCGCGCCGAATTGCCCGCCGAGACGGTCGCGCTGGCGCGCTTCTTGCTCGGAACAATTCTGGTGCGCGACGAGCCGCGCGGCCGGACCGTCGCTCGCATCGTCGAGACCGAAGCGTATCTGCCGGAGGTCGACGCGGCATCTCATGCTTATCGCGGTCTGACCAAGCGCAACCGCTCGATGTTTCTGCGACGCGGTCACGCCTACGTCTACTTCATTTATGGTACGTGGCATTGTCTGAACGTAACGAGCGAGGGTGAAGGGACGGGGGCGGCCGTCTTGCTGCGGGCCGCCGAACCGCTCGAGGGGATCGCGAGGATGCGGCGCCGGCGCAAGGTGGCGAAGCTCGCCGATCTCGCGCGCGGCCCCGGCCGTCTCGCGGCCGCGTTCGGGCTCGACCGGCGCCAGGATGGGCTCGACCTCTGCGCGCCCGGTTCGGAACTCTGGCTCGCGGCCGGCGCGCCGCCGCCGGCCCTCGGCGAAAGCATTCGCATCGGTTTATCGAGCGACGCACATCGGGTGTTGCGTTTCTTCGAGCGCGGCAGCGCGTTCGTTTCGGGAGCCCGGCATCTGAACGCCTGACGGCGAACGCGGGAGGCGTGCGGCTTCAGAAATATCTCGCGCATGCTGGCGTGGCCTCGCGGCGCAAGGCGGAAGAATTGATCGCGGCCGGGCGCGTCCGCGTGAACGGGCGCGTCGTGCGCGAACTCGGGACCAGCGTCGCGGACGGCGATCGCGTTCAGGTCGCGGGCCGAGCCGTCGAGGTGCCGGCGCAACATCGCTACGTCGTATTGCACAAACCTGACAAGGTAATGACGACGATGCGCGACCCCGAGGGACGCCGCACCGTCGCCGATTTGGTGCCGCGCGAGTTGGGCCGCATCGTCCCGGTCGGCCGGCTCGATTACGACACGTCGGGCGTGTTGCTGATGACCGACGACGGCGAGCTGGCGCACGTGCTCATGCACCCACGCTTCGGCGTCGAAAAGACGTATCGCGCCGTCGTGCGCGGCAAACTCGCTCCCGACGACGTCAAGAAGTTCTTAGAGGGCGTGCGACTCGAAGAGGGCAGTGCCCGGCCGGCGAAAGTGCGCGTGGTGAGAGCCAGTTCACGTGCTTCAGAGATCGACATCACGATTCATGAGGGGCGCAATCGCCAGGTGCGCCGCATGTTTGAAGCGACCGAACATCCCGTGAGCTCGCTCGTGCGCTTGCGCTTCGGGCCGATCGCGCTCGGCAGCCTCGCGCCCGGCCACTGGCGCGAGGCGACGGAGAAAGAAATCGCCGCCCTGCGCGTGCTCGCGCACGCGGCGCAGAGCGAGAATCGGACGTGACCGTTCGCGGGATTCGAGGGGCGACGACGGTCGGTGAAGATACGCCCGAAGCGATCCTCGATGCGACGGAGGAGCTCGTGAAAGAGATCGTCGCCGCCAACGGGATCCGCTCGGAGGACGTCGCTTCGGCGCTGTTTACCGTTACGCCGGATCTCCACGCCGAATTTCCGGCGGCGGCGGCGCGACGGATGGGTTGGACGATGGTCCCCCTTCTGAATTTTACCGAAATCGGCGTGCCGGGACGGCTCGAACGCTGCATCCGGGTCCTCTTGCACGTAAACACGGACCGCGCGCAGAACGAGATGGTCCACGTCTATCTACGCGACGCCGTCTCGCTGCGCCCCGACCTCGTCTCAAGGAGCACCACCCCCCAATGATCATCGTGATGCGTCCGCATGCGTCGGACGAGGAAATCGAGGCCGTCACCGCGCTCATCGCCGCGATGCGGCTTGCCTCGCACGTGAGCCGCGGCAGCGAACGCACGATCGTGGGCGTCGTCGGGGTTTCGGAAGACAAAGAGACGCTGCTCGCGCAATTCGCGCAACTCGACGGCGTCGAATCGGTCGTCCCGATCTCGCGCTCGTACAAACTCGTCAGCCGCGAAGCGCGCAGCGAGCGGACGGTCGTGCGTTTGAAGAACGGCGCGGCGTTCGGCAGCCGAGAACTGGCAGTCTGCGCCGGACCGTGCAGTGTCGAGTCGCGCGAGCAGATCGACGCGACGGCCGTCGCGGTCGTACGTGCCGGTGCGAATCTCTTGCGCGGTGGCGCGTTCAAACCGCGCACCTCGCCCTATGCGTTTCAAGGTCTCGGCGAAGAGGGTCTCAAGTATCTTCGTGAGGCGGCCGATCGAACCGGGCTCGCGGTGGTCACCGAAGTCCTCGACACGCGCGACGTCGCGCTCGTCGCGCGCTACGCCGACATGCTTCAGATCGGCGCACGCAACATGCAGAACTTCGGATTGTTGCGCGAAGTCGGCGCGGCGCGCAAGCCCGTGCTCTTGAAACGCGGACTCTCCGCGACGATCGAAGAGTGGCTGATGGCGGCCGAATACGTCTACGCGGCCGGCAGTCACGACATCGTCCTGTGCGAACGCGGAATTCGTTCGTTCGATCCGCAGACGCGCAACCTGCTCGATCTCGCCGCCGTCCCGGTGTTGCTCTCGCTGACGCACTTGCCGGTCATCGTCGATCCCTCGCACGGCACGGGCGTGCGCAGCCTCGTGATGCCGATGAGTTTCGCCGCGGTCGCCGCCGGCGCCGACGGCCTCTTGGTCGAGGTGCATCCCAATCCGGCCGCCGCGTTCTCCGACGGACCGCAATCGCTCACGTTGCAAAACTTTTCCGATTTGATGGCGCGCTTGGCGCCGATCGCCGACGCGGTCGGACGTTCGCTCCCGGCGCCGGCGCTTGCCGCCTGAAGCGATCGGGGTCGTCGGGACCGGGCTGATCGGCGCGTCGATCGGCTTGCGGGCGCGCGCGCAGGGTGACCGCGTCGTGGGTTGGGACGCCGACCCGCAGCATGCCGCGCTCGCGCTCGAGCGCGGCGCACTCGACGCCGTTGCGCCGGATGAAGCGGCCGCACTGCGGGACGCGCAGGTTATCGTCTTGGCGGCGCCGTTGAAAGCGACGGTCGCGAGCCTCGAACGACTCGCCGCCGATCCTCCCAAAGCAGCGCTGATCGTCGACGTCGCCTCGGTCAAGCTGCCGGTCGTGCACGCTGCGGCGGCGCTCGCCGCCTTCGTCGCGACGCATCCCATCGCCGGCTCGGAGCGCAGCGGACCCGGCGCAGCTCGCGCCGATCTGTTCGAAGGCCGTGCCTGGACCTACGATCCGAATGCGAGCGACGAAGCGCTCGAGCGCGCGCGAACGTTCATCGCGCGGATGGGCGCTCGCCCCATCCCGGTTCCATCGGTCGCGCACGACCGGCTCGCGGCCTTGACGTCGCACCTCCCGCAGGTGCTGGCCGTCGCATTGGCCGGTCAGTTGGCGGCTAGGCTGGGGGACGAGGGCGTCCTCGAACTCTGTGGGAGCGGGATGCGGTCGATGACGCGCCTAGGCGCGTCGTCGTGGGCGATGTGGGAAGGAGTTCTCAGCGCGAACGCGCCCGCGGTCGCGCAGGAAGTCCGGGAACTCTCCACCATACTGTCGGGCATCGCCGACGAACTCGACGCCGATCGGACGCACTTGCTCCGTTCCCGTTTCGCGACGGCAGCGGCGGCGGCCGGTAGCTTGGCCGAGAACGAGAAGTCGCCGCACAGCGTTTGAAGAGGTACCATGAAACGAACCGCGCCCATAGCATTGCTCTGCGTCCTCGCCATCTTGGCTCCGACGGCGGCGGCGCTCGCAGCCGATGCGAGCACGAACTATTACACGCCGCCCAAGCTGCTCAGGCGCGGCACGAGCACTGCGGCGATTAACGGCGCGGGAACCGTCATGGTCAAAGTCCTCGTCAACAAGGACGGAACGTTCAAGGTTCAGGGCATTCTGAGTTCGACCAACCACGGCGACGACAAAGCGGCGCTCGAGATCGCGAGCAGTTCGACGTACCGCCCGGCGAAAAAAGGCAACAAACCGCAGACCGCGTTTTACGATTTCCGCCTGAGCTTCACGTCGAGCGGCGCCGCCACCGAAGTCGATCAGTCCGAACTCGGGCAGATCGACCGGATGATCCACGTCGGCAACTTCAGCGGCGCGAAGACCAAGGTCGAAGCCTATCTGCAAGCGCATCCCGGCGATGCGCGCGCCGAGGTCGATCTCGGGTTGGCCGATTCGTTTCTCAACGACTTCGAAGGAGCGGCGGCGGCGTTCGACAAGGGCGGCCCGATTCCGCAAAATTACCGTGCGGTCGCCGGCAAGTCATATGCCGAAGCCGCAGTCACGTTCGCGAAAGCCAAGGATGGAAAATCCGCCGTCGCTGCGGGACGCAAAGCCGTCGATCTCGTGCCGAGTTTCGGCACGTACAACGCACTGGGCTACGCGGAGTTTGCGGCGGCGGATTATACCGCGTCGGCTGCCGATCTGGAGAAGGCTCGCGGTTTGGCGGTGACGGAGAAAGTCTCCGATCAGACGCGAGCGCTCGTCGATACGAATCTCACGGCGGCTTACGTCGACGCCGGCAACATCGACGCGGCGCGGAAGGTCGGCGCCGAGGCGAAGCAGCTGGATCCTTCGGCCGCGAAACAGGTCGACGTCATTTTGACGAATTATTTCGGAAACCAAGCGCGCGATCTGTTCGCGGTCAAGAAATTCGCCGAAGCGGCCGCCGTCTTCGAACAGGGCGCGACGGCGGTGCCGGCTTCGGCGTCGTTTCTGTACGCGCAAGCGGCGAAGGCCTATCTCTTCGCCGACCATCCCGACAACCTCAAGGCCAAGGCCGACGCCGATCAGGCGATCGCCCTCGATCCGGCCAACGGCCTCGCGTACTATGCGGCCGCTATCTCCCTGGCCAATCAAGGGAAGACCAAAGACGCTTTAGATTTGTTAAAGAAGGCGGACGACGCAGCCAAGAAGGCCGGCGACGCGGACCTTTCGGCCCAAGTCCAGACAGCGATGAAACGGCTCAGCGGCGCTAAGTGAGGCTGGGAGCGCCCTCTTTCTCCCGAGCGAGGAATACCCCCGAAGCGGGGAAAATAGCCTGACCTCGCGACGGGACTCGGCGTCGCTTTCTTCTGTTCAAGAACAACGCAGGACCATTGGAGGCGGCGCAGAGAGTGGAATATTTTAGCGGTTTCCTAAGCTTCATCCAACGGGGCGGACCGGCTATGATCGGTTTGCTCGTCTGCTCGATCATGGCGGTCGCCATCGTCATCGAGCGACTCGTGTTTTTCGCCCAGCAGCACGGTGACAGCAAGGAATTGCTGCGCCAGCTCGGCGGCAAGATCGCGCAAGACGACATCGCGGGCGCCATCAAAGTCTGCCGGCAGAACAAGGGCATGCTCCCTAAGATCCTCGAGTTCGGCTTGCTGCGCGGCAACAAAAACCGGGCCGACATCACAGACGCCCTCTCGATAGCGTTGATGGAGCATCTGAACACTCTGGAGCGGAATTTGGGCATCATCGGCACCATCGCGGTCATCGCGCCGTTCGTGGGCCTCTTCGGGACCGTGCTCGGCATCATCCGGGCCTTCGACGACATCGCCCTCAAGGGCAACTCGACCCCGGCGGTCGTTGCGGCGGGCGTCAGCGAAGCGTTGATCACGACCGCGGCCGGTCTGTTCGTGGCCGTCATCGCGGTTATCTTTTTCAACTACTTCCGGACCCGCATCAAGGGCTACAATCAGGAGATGATCGTCGCCGCCAACCAACTGGCGGAAATGTTGCACTTCCACAACGTCGGCGAGCCGATCCCGACCGATTTGTACAAACCCGTCGGGGGAAAGCCCGCGCCGGCCGGCGCGCCGTAACCGTCCGTGTCGCTTCTCGCGGCCAAGCAAGAAGAAGAGGTCATGGCGGAGATCAACATCACGCCGTTCACCGACGTGCTCTTGGTCTTGCTCATCATCTTCATGATTCTGGCCGCCCTGATCACGCCGCCGGGCTTCGAGAAGTCGCTCAACAAGAGCACCAATCCGGCGACGTCGCAGCCCAATCCGAAACACGAGATCGACGTCGAGGTCAACGATAAGGGCATCATCTTCGTCGACGGTAAGAAAACCGACGTATCCGGTATCTACTTCGTCATGAGTCAGACCGAGCAGAAGCGCGGCAAGCTTCACGTAGCGATCACCGCCGACGCGAAGGCACCGTATGGCATCATCATTCGCATCCTCGACGCCGCGCGGGTGGCCGGCCTGGAAGACGTCGGCTTCGTGACAGCATGAGCAGCGCTCGCCTTTTCCGTCGACTCATCGTCGCTCGGCCGCTTAAATGGGTTCAGACCATTCTGCGCGGCCTCGCTCCTCGATTCGACGAAAAATTCGTCGCGCTGAGAGATATTCTGTAAATGGCCGTCTCGACGAATCAGGGCGAAGATGAGGTGATGGCGACGATCAACATCACGCCCTTCACGGACGTGCTGCTGGTCCTCCTCATCATCTTCATCATCCTCGCGGCGGTCACCAAAGAGCCGCGCCTGCCCGACGCCAAGAACACCGACAAGGTCAAGGCGTCACAGATCGTCGTGATCATCGATGAAAAGAACAACATCCAGATCGGCTCCAGGACGGTGTCGATCCAAGAGGCCGGCCCGGCGTTCAAACTGCTGCAAGAGCAAACCAACCACGTCTACAAGAGCGTCATCATCAAAGCCGATCCCAGGGCGAATTACGGGACCGTTCTTCAGGTCATGGACGCCGCCAAGAATGAAGACTTGACCGATTTCGGGCTCGCCAACCACATCGAAGGTCAAAAAACGTAATGAGCGGTCAGCCCCCGGTGTCGCCGATTCCGGTTCAACCGGCCGCGAAAGTGCGCTCTTTCCTCGGGTGGGCGTTCATTATTTCCGTCGTGGCGCACTTCGTCTTTGGCGGCCTCATGCCGTACAAGCCGTATATCACAAGCGATAAGGAAACCGAAAAAGTCTCGGTCACCAAGAAGACCAAGATCATCGTTCCGACGCCGCCGCCCACTCCGACTCCGCCGCCGCCGACCCCGCCGCCCAAACAGACGCCGCCGCCGGTCACTTCGACCGTGCCGCCGCAGCAACCGAAACTCAAGCTCAACGTGCCGAAGTCGATGAGCAAGGGCGACAATAGCTCCTCCGCCGAGCACACCTACGTTCAGCCGAAGGAAGGTAGCGAGCAAGGTGTCCCGCAGGGAACCGTCGCTTCCGCGCCGCCGGCTCCGACGTCGGGCCCCGCCACGGCACCGCCTGCGCCGACGCCGACCCCGCCGCACTGCGCGCTGCCGCACAAGGATGCAACGACGACGCGCCCGGTCGAGCCCGACTACCCCGACTTAGCTCGCCAGCAGGGCGCGGTCGGAACCGTTCAGGTGAAGGTTTCGCTGAGCCCGACGGGTAGCGTGGTCAGCACGAGCGTCTATAAGTCGTCCGGCAACGCGCTACTCGACAAGGCCGCGTTGTCCGCGGCGCGCGCGAGCTCGTACGCGCCGGAGGTCGAGGACTGCGCGCCCGTCGCGGGGACATATCTGTTCCGCGCCGACTTTAATTCGCAATAATCCTCGCTTCTCGCCATGACGAAAAATGGCTCGCGAGGAGGTTCTAGTTTTTGACGTTTCTGCAGGCTATGCTGCTTGCGATCTTGCAGGGCGTCAGCGAATTGTTTCCGGTCTCGAGCCTCGGCCACACGGTGTTGTTGCCGGCGCTGCTTGGCTGGCATATCCAGCGCAGCGATCCGACGTTTCTCGCGTTCGTGGTCGCGCTGCACTTCGGTACGGCCCTTGCGCTCTTGGTGTTCTATCGACGCGATTGGATGCGGATCGTTCTCGGGCTCGCGCGCAGTCTCGTACGCGGCCGCATCGAGGATGCTGACGCGCGTTTGGGCTGGTTGCTCGTCGCCGGGACCGTGCCGCTCGCGCTCGCCGGCGTGTTTCTGGAAGGGCCGGTTCGAAGTCTGTTCGGGTCGCCGGCGCTAGTCGCCGCGTTCTTGGTCGTCAACGCGTTCGTGATGTTCGCCGGCGAACGCTTGAAGCGCGTCTCCACGCTTGTGGCGGCACGGCCTTTGGCGAAGCTTCCGTTTGGGAACGGCGCGCTGATCGGCGCTTCGCAAGCCCTCGCGCTCTTGCCCGGAATTTCGCGCTCGGGCGCGTCGATCGTCGCGGGCTTGCTTTCCGACATGACGCACGATGATGCGGCGCGCTTCTCGTTCTTACTCGCGACGCCGGCGATCTTCGCCGCGTCGGTTTTGGAGTTCCCGAGGCTGCTCGCGCCGGCCGCGCACGCCGTCCTGCTCGAGTCGCTCCTCGGCGGGATCCTGGCCGGCCTGACCGCGTACGCCTCGGTTGCCTTCTTGACGCGTTACTTTCATACGAATGATTTACGACCGTTCGGCTGGTATTGCTTGACGTTTGGAACGGTTTGCTTCACCCTAGCGATAATGAAGGTCATCACATGAGGGCTCTGGCCGTCGTCATCGCGCTCGTCTGCTTCGCGCTCGCCGTCCTGTACTGGAACGGCGCGCTCCAGCTGGCGGTGTCGCATCCGGGCCCGCACCACACGCACGCGATCGTCCTGGCGATCGTCGGCGTCCTCGCACTGGTATGGCTACGCTTTCAAAGCGGCGCATCAAGCCGCTAGCGAAGCCGAGCCACATCCGGCCGGACGGGAATCTCGTCATGGTCGATGTCGGCTCGAAGGCGTCGACCCTGCGCTTCGCGCACGCGCGGGCACTCGTGCGCATGGCGCCGGCGACCGAAGCGGCGCTTCGTAAAGCAACGCTGCCCAAGGGCGACGCGTTCGTCGCCGCTCAGCTCGCCGGAATCATGGCGGCGAAGCAGACCGCGCAGCTCATCCCGCTCACCCATCCGCTTGGGCTGTCCCAAGTTTCGGTCGACTTCGCGTGGGCCGCAAAGGGTCTGTTGCAGATCGACGCCACCGCTCAGACGACCGGTCAAACCGGCGTCGAGATGGAAGCGATGACCGCCGCCGCGGTTGCGGCGCTGACGATTTACGACATGACCAAAGCGCTCGAACGCGGCATCGCGATCGAATCGCTGCACTTGATCGAGAAACGCGGCGGCAAGAGCGGCCGATGGCGCGCCGAGTAACGCATGGCATATCGCACGGCCGTCGTGATCTCGTCCGATCGCGCCGCGGCGGGGACGCGTCCCGACGCCTGCATCCCGGCGATCCGCGAGGCGCTCGGCGAAGCGTTTTCGATCGAGCGTACGCGCATCGTCCCCGACGAACCCGCGATCTTGCAGGCTGAATTGATCGAGTTGTGCGACCGCGAAGGGATGCAGTTGATCGTGACCAGCGGTGGTACGGGTCTCGCACCGCGCGACCGAACGCCCCAAGCGACGGCGGCGATCGTTGACTACGAAGTTCCCGGCATCGGCGAAGCGATGCGCGCCGCCTCGCTCGCGATCGTCAAGACCGCGATGCTCTCGCGCGCTCTCGCCGGCGTTCGCGGCTCGACCTTGATCGTCAACTTGCCGGGTAGTCCGAAAGCGGTGCGAGAGACGCTCGCCGTCATTGTGCCGGCCTTGCCGCACGCGCTCGACCTGCTCACCGGAAACATCGCAGAAGGATGACGTACCAAGAGGCGACCGAGTACGTCCTCGGCACGATCAACGAAAGCATCTCGCGCCGCTACCCGCGACGTCTCGAGCGGATGGCCACGTTGCTGCGGCATCTCGGCGAGCCGCAGTTGCGGTACCGGACCCTGCACGTCGGCGGCACGAGCGGCAAAGGCTCGACTGCGACGATGCTCGCCGCGGCGTTGACCGCCTCGGGAAAGCGAACGGGGCTGCACACCAAACCGCATCTCACCTCGATGACGGAACGTGCGCGCATCGACGGGCGGGCGCTCTCCGAAGAAGAGTTCGCCGGCGTGCTGGAATCGATGCGCCCGGCAATCGAAGCGACGGCGGGCGAGATGGGGCGGCCGTCGTACTACGAGACCCTGCTCGCGCTCGCGTTTGTTGCCTTCGAGGTCGCGAAGGTCGACGTCGCCGTGATCGAGGTCGGCGTCGGCGGTACGCTCGACGGGACGAACCTCGTCGCGCCGGATGTTTCGATCATCACCAACATCGGCCTCGACCATACCGATATCTTGGGCGAGACGCTCGAGGAGATCGCGCGCGACAAGGCCGGCATCGCCAAGCCCGGCGTTCCCCTCGTTAGCGATGCGCGCGAGCCAGGGCGCGCCGTGATTCAACGCGTCTGCGCGCAAGTCGGCGCGCCGTTCTTCGGCGTCGCCGATCACGCGAAGATCGATCCGCGTCCGGGCGAGCGCTACGGCCAATCGTTCGCGGTCCGAACCGACGAAGCGACCTACGAACTCTCGCTGCCGGTGCTCGGACGCTTTCAGCAACGCAACGCCGCGACCGCGCTGCTCGCGCTGGAGCGGTTACGGCCCGAGTCCCGACCCAGCATCGAAGACGTGGAACGCGCCTTTGCGGGGTTGGTCATCCCCGGACGCATGGAATTCTTTCCGGCGTTCCCAGGCATCATTTTCGACGTCGCGCACAATCCCGACAAAGCCGAGAATCTCGCCCAGGCTCTCGCCGAAACGTTTCCCGATCGGCGCTTCGCGTTCGTCGTAGCGCTTTCGGAGATGAAGGACGCGGTCGGCGTACTGCGCCCGTTCTTCGAGTTGTCCGCTTCCTTCGTCTTTACTTCGTTCGAAGCGCCGGGCCGGACGGCGGCGAGTCCGCAGCGGTTGCTCAACATCGCGCAGCAGGAAGGGATCTCGGCGCGGGCGATCGCCGATCCGGTCGAGGCCTTGGGTGTCGCGCGGCGCAACGCCGACGCTTCGCACGTCGTCGTCGTGACGGGCTCGACCTTCGTGGTCGCGACGCTTCGCGACTGGTGGTTGACCAATGTCGGCGAGCGTTCGCGGAGTTAGCCCGCTTGAGATTCGCGATGTTCGCTTCGTCTGGGGCGAGCGCACGTATCTCATGGGCATCATCAACGCGACGCCCGACTCGTTTTCCGGCGACGGGAAACCGCACAGCGAGGACGCGATCGCGCACGCGCTCGAGCAACGGGCGGCGGGCGCCGACATGCTCGACATCGGCGCCGAGTCGACGCGTCCCGGACACGAACCGATCGACCGCGAAGAAGAACTACGCCGCCTGATTCCGGTCGTGCGGGCAGTGCGCGAACGCGCGCCCGGCGCGGCGATCTCCGTCGACACGTTCAAAGCCGACGTTTTTCGCGCCGCAGTTCGTGCCGGCGGAGATATGCTCAACTCGATTTGGGGACTCGACGACGCACTGCTGGCGGCGGTGGTGGAATGCGACGTCGCGGTCGCGATCATGCACAACAAACGCGTCGCCATCTACGAAGGCGACGTGGTCGACGAGGTTCTCCGCTACCTCGACGATCAAGCGCAGCGGGCCGTGCGAGCCGGCGTCCGCCCGGAACGCGTGATCCTCGATCCGGGAATCGGATTCGGAAAACTTCCCGAACACAATCTGGCCGTACTCGGGGCACTCGGCCGCGTGGCCGGGCTCGGCTTTCCGACGCTGCTCGGGGCGTCGCGAAAATCGACGATCGGCAAACTGACGGGCAAACCCGCCGAGCAGCGCGCCTTCGGCACGGCAGCGACGATTGCATTGGCCGTCGCGGCCGGCATCGACATCGTGAGAGTGCACGACGTCGCCGAGATGCGCGACGTCGTCGCGGTCGCCGACGCGATCGTGCGCGGTTGGCGACCCTCGGATTGGAGCGAGCGCCTGTGAGCGGCGACCGCATTTCGCTGCACGGCATCCGTGCCTACGGCCGCCATGGGGCGGTCCCCGGCGAACGGGAGATGGCCCAGCCGCTCGACATCGACCTCGAGATCGAGATCGATCTGTCGCGGCCGCGCGCGAGCGACGCGCTCGCCGATACGCTCGACTACAGCAAGGTGCACGAGACGGTGACCAGTATCGTGCGCGATCGTTCGTTTGTCTTGCTCGAGCGCCTCGGCGATGAAATCGTTCGGGCGCTCCTCGCCGACGAGCGCGTCCGCTCGGCTAGCGTCACGATCTCGAAACCGAATCTTCTCTCCGGAGCGACTCCCTCCGTTACCCTGCGCGGCAAACGCGACTAAGGTATGGCGCTCGCGCGCATCGGTCTCGGTTCGAACGTCGGCGACGCCGCCGCGAACGTTCGGCGGGCGATCGACGCGCTGGGCGCGCTCGGCACGGTCGCGGCGTGTTCCAGCCTGTATCGGAGCGAACCGTGGGGGCCGCCGGACCAACCCGATTTCGTGAACGCCGCGGCGCTTCTTCAAACGGCGCTCGAGCCGCGAGCGCTGCTCGCCGCGCTCAAAGCGATCGAGCACGTCATGGGACGCGTCGAGACCGAGCGCTGGGGACCGCGGCTCATCGACCTCGACATCCTGGCGTACGACGACTTGGAGATGCGCGAGCCGGGCCTGACGATTCCGCACGAGCGGCTGTTCGAACGCGCCTTCGCGCTCGCGCCGCTCGCCGAAATCGATCCCGCCTTTCAGGCGGCGAACGATCGCTTGCCGGCGGAGGCCCGCGCGAGCGTGTGTCGGATAGCAGCTGGGGGCGGATAGGGTCCCCGGCGGCTCGAACGGCAAAATGCTGTGGACTGGGAACTGACCCTCGAGCGCGCGAAGCGGGCCGCGGAATTTTGCGCAGCCGCCGGCTTGGCACGCTTTCGCGTCGAGGAGGACGGAATCGAGATCGAAGTGCGGCGCAGCCCTCGGCCCGTACGTCCGCCGACGGCCGTTCCCGCCGCCGAGCCGAGCGCGGTGCCCTCGCCGAACGGCGCTCCGTCTCGCGAAACGCGGGCCGCCGCCGTCGTGAAGGCCGAGTTTGTCGGCGTCGTGCGGCTGGCGCGACCCGCCGTCATGGAAGGGACCGTCGTCGGCGGCGACCGCGAACTCGCCTACGTCGAGTCGCTCGGCATTCGCAACCCGATTCGGTCGAGCGGCCCGGGCCGCGTCGTCGCCGTCCATGTGAGTGACGGCCAGCCGGTCGAGTTCGGGCAGCCCCTGTTTTCCATCGAATCTGCATGATGTTGCGCAAGATCCTGATCGCGAATCGCGGCGAGATTGCGCTGCGTGTCAATCGTGCGGCGCACGAGCTCGGAATCGAGACGGTCGCGATCTTCTCGGAGGCGGATCGCGAATCGCTGCACGTGCGTTACGCCGACGAGGCCTTTTGTGTCGGGCCGGGGCCCGTGGCGCGCTCCTATCTGAACATTCCGAACATCATCTCCGCAGCGCTGATTTCGGGCGCCGACGCGATCCATCCCGGCTACGGCTTTCTCGCCGAGAACGCGCGCTTTGCCGAGATTTGCGCCGATCATGGATTGACGTTCATCGGTCCCACGCCGGACGTCATCGCAAAGATGGGAGACAAGGCGACCGCAAGAGCGCTGATGCACGACGCGAGAATTCCGACGACACCGGGCACCGGGATCTTAGCCGACGCGGCGGCCGCGGTTCACGCCGCGCGCAAATTGAAATACCCGGTCTTGCTCAAAGCAACTGCCGGCGGCGGCGGGAAGGGGATGCGCGTCGTCTTCGACGCAACCGAAGTCGACCACGCGTTTGCGACGGCGCAGGCCGAGGCCGAAGCCAACTTCAAAGACGGCCGGCTCTATATGGAAAAGTTGATCGAACGGCCCCGGCACATCGAGGTGCAAGTGCTCGGCGACACGCTCGGCAACGTCGTCCACGTGGGCGAGCGCGACTGTTCGGTGCAGAAACCGTCGCACCAAAAACTGATCGAGGAGGCGCCGGCGACGGGGCTTTCGCGGGCGACTCGCGAGCGGCTGCACGAGATTGCGCTAGCCGCCGCGCGTGCGGTGCACTACACTAGCGCGGGAACCCTTGAGTTTCTGGTTTCCGGCGGCGACGTCTTCTTCATGGAAATGAACACGCGCATACAGGTCGAGCATCCGATCAGCGAGGTCGTCTACGGCGTCGACTTGGTGCGCGAACAGATTCGCGTCGCCTCCGGCGAACGGCTCGCGTTCTCGCAGAAGGATCTCTCACCGCGCGGTCACGCCATCGAATGCCGCATCAACGCCGAAGACCCGAGCCAAAACTTCGCGCCGGCGGCGGGGACACTCACGCACGTGGCCCTTCCCGGCGGCTTCGGCATCCGGGTCGACTCGCACGTGTACACGGGTCTGCAGATTTCGCCGTACTACGATTCGCTGCTCGCGAAGGTGATCGCCCACGGAGCGACGCGCGAAGAGACGATCGCGCGCATGGCGTGCGCGTTGGCCGAGACCCGCATCGAGGGCGTCAAGACCACGCTGGACATTTGCCGCTCGATCATGCGCGACGAGCGCTTCCTGGCCGGGGGCGTCTCGATCGAGTTCCTGCCGGATCTCACGGCAATGGCGCCGCTCGGAACGTGACCCGGCGTCAGGCGCGCGAACTCGCACTGCAGACTTTGTTCAGCATCGACATCGGAAAGCACGACCCGCAAGCGGCGCTCGACGACGCACTGACGCGCCCGGGAGCCGGCGACGAGCGCACGTTCGTGCGAGATCTCGTTCTGGGGACGCTCGATCATGCCGCGCAGTCCGACGAGATCGTCACGCCGCTCTTGCAGGATTGGACCCTCGATCGCATCCCAACCGTCGATCGTCTGATCCTGCGCATGGCGGTGTACGAGATGCAGCATTGCCCCGAGACGCCGCGCGTCGTCGCCATCAACGAAGCGATCGAGCTCGCAAAGAAGTTCTCAACCGAAGATTCCGGCCGCTTCGTCAACGGCGTCCTCTCCAACGTGGCCGCATGAGCAAGATCACCGCACGCCGCCGCCGGCCCAAACGCCTGCGGCTCTTCGGACGCATCGTCTTCGGATTCTTCGCGACGATCTTCGTCCTGATCTTGTGCGCCGCCGGGACGGTCGCGGGCTTGGTCTATACCTACTCGCGCAACCTCCCCGACATCAACAAGATGGCCGACTTCCAGCCCTCTCGCTCCACGCGCGTCTATGCGCGTGACGGGACGTTGCTGGCCACGCTTTATCGCGAGAACCGGGTCTGGGTGCCGATTTCGCAAGTGCCGCAGATCGTGCGTGACAGTTTCGTCGCGACCGAAGATCGGAATTACTACCGCCACCGCGGAATCGACGTGTACGGCATCATTCGCGCCGCATACGCCGACTATCATCACGACCAATTCCAAGGCGCGTCGACGATCACCCAACAATTGGCGCGCAAACTCTTTCTCTCCGACGAAGTTTCGCTCTCGCGCAAGGTACAAGAGGCGCTGCTGGCGATCGAGATCGAGCGCTACTACACCAAGGACGAGATTCTCGAACGCTACCTGAACCTGATGTACTTCGGGTCGGGCGCGTACGGCATCCAGGCGGCCGCGCACACGTACTTTGGCACCGACGTTCGTCACCTCATGCTCGGTCAGGCGGCGATGCTCGCCGGGATGCTCGCCGCACCCTCGGACTACTCGCCCTACGTGAGCCTGCGCCGCGCGCACGAGCGGCAACGACACGTACTGGACCGGATGGTCTCGAGCGGCTACGTCTCGCTCTCGGAGGCGGAATGGGCGGCGAACATGCCGCTACGTCTGATCGGCGAGCGTCCCGGGGGTTTGCTGTCGTTCCGATATCCCTACTTCACGACGTACGCGAACCTCATGCTCGTGCGCCAGTTCGGAACGCAAGCGACCTACGAAGCCGGTCTCGAGGTCGACACGACGCTCGATCCCCGCTTACAACAGATCGCCGAAGAAGCCGTCAACTGGGGCGTCGCTTCGGCGCGAATGGAAGGGATCAACGCCCATCAAGCGGCGCTCGTCGCGATCCGCCCGTCGACGGGCGAGATCTTGGCGATGGTTGGTGGCGCCGGCGGCTTTTCGCTCAAGAATCAATTCAATCGCGCCTGGCAGGCGCAGCGGCAGCCGGGTTCTTCGTTCAAGCCCTACGTCTATACCGCGGCGATCGACACCGGAATGCCGCCGACGACGCTCGTCGACGACGCGCCCGTTCAATATCCGATGGGCGACGGGACGTGGTGGCGACCGCAGGATGACGACGGGCGCTACATGGGCTCCATCACGCTGCGCACGGCCCTCGCGCAGTCGCGCAACATCGTCGCCGTCAAACTCGCGCAGATGGTCGGCGTCGACCGCGTGATCGAGTACGCCCACCGCATGGGCGTGCAGGCCACGCTCGACCCCAACCTCTCGCTCGCGCTCGGCAGCTCCGTCGTCTCCCCGCTCGATATGGCTTCGGGTTTTGCAACCATCGCCGACCAAGGCATCCACGTCGAGCCGACGTCGATCCGCTTGGTGAAGGATTCGCTCGGATCGGTCATCTTCGACAATCGTTTCCCGCAAGAGATCGAGGTTTTCAGCGCGGGGACCGCCTACGTGGTGACGTCGATGATGGAGAGCGTGATTACGGAGGGCACGGGCTACCCGAATGCGGAGATCGGCCGGCCGGCGGCGGGAAAGACGGGGACGACCTCAGATTACCGCGACGCTTGGTTCGTCGGCTTCACGCCGGATCTGGTCACCGCCGTATGGCTCGGCAACGACAATTACGAACGAATGAACGAATCATATGGCGGAAACATCCCGGCGCGCACGTGGGCGCGCTTCATGAAAGCCGCACTGGCCAAGGTACCCAAGCACGACTTCATCTATCCGGCGAGCGAGGTGAAGAAGCTCGCGTACTGCGGTCAGCCTGGACGCTACGAATATTTCTTGGCGAGCACTCCGACGGGCTCGTGCGCGAGCGGCAGCTATTATTCGCGGCGCCGCGCCGACGCGGGTGGGGCGCAGCCGGTAGCCGTCCAGAAGGCGCCCGCGACGCGAATCGAACGTGCGCTGCCGTTGCGCGCGAACGCGGGTGAGATCGCGGGCGGCACGGCGCCGCGCAGTTCTCCGAGCCCCGTTAACGTTCAGCCGATCTTGCCACCGGCCTCGGCGCCGCCCACGTCATCCGCCGATTCAGCGACGGCCGGGCCGCATCAGAACGTTATCGAAGCGCCTCCTCCGCCGGCGCCGCTGCTGACCCCGCCGCCGTATGCGGGGCCTGGGCCGCGATGAATCCTGCGCCGGCGCCCAAGGTTTGGGGAGTCCGCGAACTCATCAATTACGTGGAGCGTACGCTCACCCGCGATCCGCGCATGACGGATCTGGGCGTTCGCGGCGAGGTGACGGGGCTCTCGCGCTCGTCCAGCGGCCACGTCTATTTCGATCTGAAAGAGCCGAGCGGTGCGATCTTAAAATGCTTCGTGCGCAACGGGTTTGCCGCGGACTTGCCGGCTCTTGAAAACGGCATCGAAGCGATCGCCTTCGGATCCGTTAGCGTTTATGCCGACCGTAGCCAAGTCCAGTTGCAAGTGACGCACGCGCAGCTGGTCGGGGCCGGCCGCTTGGCCGCGATGTACGAGCGGATCAAGCGCCGTCTTGAGGCGGAGGGCCTGTTCGATCCGGCTCGGAAGCGGGCGTTGCCGCGCTACCCGTTTTCAGTGGCGCTCGTGTCGTCGTCTGAGGCCGAAGGCGCGCGCGATTTCCGGAGACTGCTGCGCGATAAAGCTCCGTACGTGCGCGTCACCTTGTTTCCCACCATCGTTCAGGGCCCTACGGCGGCCGAATCGATCGCGCGCATGGTGACGTTTGCGGGCAGATCCGATGCGCAAGTCGTCGTCATCGCGCGCGGGGGCGGCTCCGACGAGGACCGGATCCCCTTTAACGACGAGCTCGTCGCACGCGCGATCGTGAATTCGCCTCTGCCGGTTGTGACGGCCATCGGGCACCAGGGCGATCACCACATCGCCGACGACGTCGCCGATCGCGAGGCGGCAACTCCAAGCAACGCGGTCGACATCTTGGCGGCGAACTTCGTCGCCTTGCCCGCCTTCCTCCAGGGCGCTCGAGAAAGAGTACGAGCTCTCGTGCAGCAAGGCATTACGCACCGGCGCGAAAAGCTGCGCCGCATCGTCTCTTCACCATACCTCCAGCGCTTCGGGCGAGCAACGGACACCCTGGCGCAACGCGTCGACCAACTTCACAAGAACCTCACGTTGCACGAGCGAGAGGTACTGCGCCGAAAGCACGCGCAGTTCTACGGGTTGGAACGGCGGCTGCTCGGGTTCGATCCGCGCGCTCGTCTGGCGACCCGCGCCGAGCGCTTGAGCGGTTTGGACGGCCGCCTGACCGCGGCTGCCCGCCGTCACCTCGAAACGCTCCGTCGCGCCGCGCGCGACCGTGAGAGCCGGGTTACAACGATCGCCCGAGCGCGATTGGAGGGTCGAGGTCAGCGGTTGGCGTTGCTTGCGGTCCAACTCGAGGGCAAGAACCCGGACACGATTCTGCAACAAGGCTACGCTATCGTTCGACACGAGGGCAGAGTCGTGCGCGACGCCGCCCAGCTCGCCGCCGGTGCGGCGATTGAGGCCCAGCTCGCGCGTGGGTTGCTGCGCGCAAAGGTCGAAGAAACGATGCAAGATGGCTGAACAAGTGACGGGCGAATTCGAAAAGGCGATCGAGCGCCTCGATCAGATCGTCAAGGATTTGGAGAGCGGGGCGATTGGTTTGGACAAGTCCGTCGAACTCTTTCGCGAAGGCCGCGATCTCGCGCGTAAGTGTGACGAACTGCTCAAGACGGCGCAGGCTGCGGTTGACGGTGCCGGCGGCGACGGCGGAGTTCCTCCGGCAGCACCCGCCGGAAAACTTCCTTTCTAATCTCCATGGCGCACGCGCAACGCTTGGATGAAGCGGTGGCCGAACGCGCCGGCGTGACTCGTGCGCGAGCGCGTTCGCTCATCATCGCCGGACGCGTCCGCGTCGACGGCCGGCCGATGACCAAGCCCGGTGCCAGCGTTTCCCGCGATGCCGGCCTCGACGTCGAGCGGCCGCGCCCGTACGTCAGTCGCGGCGGCGAGAAATTGGAAGGCGCGCTCGACGCGTTTGCTCTCAACGTGACCGGCGTTCGGGCGCTCGACGTCGGCGCTTCCACCGGCGGCTTCACCGATTGTTTGCTCGCGCGCGGCGCGGCCCACGTTACGGCGGTCGACGTCGGCTACGGTCAACTCGCGCTCCAGCTGCGCGACGATCCGCGCGTCGCCGTTCTCGAACGCACGAACTTTCGACTCTTGCCCGACGGCGCGCTCGCGCCGCCTTTCGATTTCGTGACGATCGACGCGTCGTTCATCTCGGTCGTGACGATGATCGCGCGCGCGCAGGCGTTTCTCGCGCCGGGCGGCGCGATCGTCGCGCTCGTCAAGCCGCAGTTCGAAGCCGGTCCTTCGCGGCTGGGCGGCGGCGGCGTGGTGCGCGATCCAGCGGTGCGCGCCACGATCGTGCGCGAAGTACGCGACGCGATTGCGAAGCTCGATTTGGTCGTCGTCGGCGCGATGCGCTCGCCGCTGCGCGGTCCGGCCGGCAACGTCGAGGTGTTTTTCCGAATCGAACGCACGGGGAAGCCGGTTGACGACGCGACCCTTGCGTCGGTCGCCGGAGCCTCCGCATGAGCGCCGAACTGGTTCGTCCCAAAGTCGGGACGGTCGCGCTCTACGTCGACATGGAGCGCGATCGCGCGCGTTCCGCCGCCGGCGCGGTTGCCCAAGCGCTGCTGGCATCCGGCTATAAGATCGCGCTCTGCGACGACCAAAACGTTTCGCTCGCGCTCGCTTCCGAGGGTGCGACCGTCGACCAAGCCGTGCTGCTGGTGACGATCGGAGGCGACGGCACGCTCCTGCGTGCCGCGCAAATCGCCGTACCGCGCGGCATCCCGCTGTTCGGCGTCAACACCGGGCGACTCGGCTTCTTGACCGAGATCGACTGGCGAGCCGGTGCGATTCCCGAGATCCCCGCGATGTTGCGCGACGGCTTCATCGTCGACGAGCGCAGCGCCCTCGAAGCACGCGTCCACGGCCGAGCGTATCTGGCGCTCAACGATATCGTCGTGCGGCGAACTGACGCTCACATGACGCCGTTTGGAATCTACGTCGACGGATCGCAGGCGGCGCACGTCCCCGCCGACGGCGTGATCGTCGCGACGCCGACCGGCTCGACCGCATACCTGCTCTCGTCGGGTGGGCCGATTCTGGCGCCCAACGTCGCCGCCTTCGGCGTGATCGCGCTCCTGCCGCACACGCTCTTCACACGGCCGCTCGTCGTCCCGGACTCGTCGACGATCACCTTGACGTGCGATTCAGAAGTTCAGGGCGTCGCGCTCGAGGCAGACGGGCGCACCGTCGACCAGCTTCACGGCGGCGACGAGGTCACCGTTACGCGCTATTCGCGTCCGGTTTGCTTTGCGCGCCGTAAGCCGCTCGATTTCTTCTCGCTGCTGGAAGACAAGCTACGCTGGAACGCACCGATCAAGGAACGCGAGGGGACGTGAGACTCGGGCGGCTCGAGATCGAAGATTTCGGGTTGATCGCGCGCGCATCGGTCGAATTCGCCGAAGGGCTCACGTCGTTTACCGGAGAGACGGGGTCGGGGAAAACGATGCTCGTGGGCGCGCTCGCGTTCGTGCTCGGCGAGCGTTCCTCGCCTGACGTCGTGCGCGGCGGCGCCGCACGCGCGCGCGTCACGCTCGAAATCGACGCCGACGACGCGCTGCGCGAACGTCTCGCTTTGGAGGGATTCGAATCAGAACCGGGCGAGCCGGCGATCTTCGTGCGCGAGGTTCAAGCGAGCGGAAAATCTTCCGCGCGCATCAACGGGCGGCCGGCGACCGCAGCGCAATTGCGCGAGGCTGGAGAGTGGTTCGTCGATCTGGTGGGCCAGCACGAACAGCAGCGGTTGCTCGCGCACGGCTACCAATTGGAGCTGCTGGATCGCTTCGCCGGAGAAGCGGCAAGCGGCGAGCGCGTCGCGCTCGGCACAGCGTACGCACGCGCCGGGACGCTCGCTCGCGAGCTGGCCGAGCTGCGCGAGTCGGTCGGGCGTGGGCTCGCGGATCTCGAGTTCGCACGCTTTGCGGTCGCCGAGATCGACGACGCGAAATTGGAACTTGGCGAAGATGTTCGCTTACGAGAGCGGCGTGATTTCCTTGCGAACGCGGAGCGCATCGCGGGTGCGTTAGCTCAAGCGCATGAGGCTCTCAGCGGGGGCGGCTCGCCTCTAAACGCAGGTTCGGCCGGGGAGGCGCTCGGTGCGGCGGCGACGGCGCTTGCCGGCGTCGCGCGGTATGGCGACGAGTTGGCGCGCTTGGCGGAGGTGGTCGCTGCGTTGCAGAGCGACGCGACGGACGCCGCGATCGCCATCTCGCGCGCCGCCGAAGCGACGGAATTCGACGCGAGTGAATTCGATTCGATCGGCGAGCGCTTGGATCTGCTCGAGCGGCTGAAGAAGAAATACGGCGGTTCCCTCGAGGCCGTGGGGCAGTCGCGTGCGCAGTTTGCCGCCGGTGTCGAGCGGTACGCCTCGCGCGACGAACGGCAAGCCGAAGTTGAATCGTCCTTGGCTGCGGCTCGCGCCGACCTAGAACGTCACGCGAAGTCACTGAGCGATCTGCGCGCGAGAGCGGCGCGCCGCTTGGAGCGCGCGGTCGCCGAGGAGTTGAGGGAGCTTGCGATGCCCGCGGCGCGCTTCGAAGTGGCCCTCGAGCGCGCCGAGGAGATCGGACCGCAAGGCCACGAGCGCGTCGAATTCGCGCTCGCACCGAATCCGGGCGAACCGCTGCGCCCGCTGGTGCGCGCCGCTTCCGGCGGCGAACTCTCGCGCGTCTTGCTCGCGCTCGTCGTCGTCCTTGCCGACAAACGCGAGCGAACGGCCCTGGTGTTCGACGAGATCGACGCCGGCGTCGGCGGCGCGACGGCGCGCGCCGTCGGCCGGCGGCTTGGCGCGCTCGCGCGCAACGCACAGGTTGTGTGCGTCACGCACCTCGCGCAGATTGCGTCGTGGGCCGACCGGCATTACGCGCTGCGCAAGCGCGAGCGTGCCGGCGCGACGACGATCGAGGTCGTCGAGCTGAGCGACCGTAGCGCCGTCCTGGACGAACTTGCGCGCATGATGGGCGGTAAAGTCCACGACGTCGCCGTCGAACATGCCGAGACGCTTCTGCGCGACGCCCATAAAGGGAAAGCCGGACGGCTCGCGAGTAACGTCCTGCAATCATGAAGGCGACGATCTATCACGGGCCGCACGACATTCGCGTCGAGACGGTTCCCGATCCCGAGTTGCGCGAACCGACTGACGCGATCGTTCGCGTGACGCGCGCCGCCGTTTGCGGATCCGATCTCTGGTTCTATCGAGGCATCGCGAAGTTCACCCCGGGTTCGCGAACCGGGCACGAGTTCGTTGGAATCGTAGAGGCGGTCGGTAACGACGTGCGGACCGTGAAGCCGGGCGACGCCGTCATCGCGCCGTTCGTGGCGAGCGATGGGACGTGCGAGTATTGCCTTGCCGGCCTGCAGACCTCGTGCGTCCACGGAAGTTTTTGGGGAGACGAACAGAACGGCGGCCAGGCCGAAGCGGTTCGCGTCCCCTACGCCGACGGGACGCTCGTGCGCATGCCCGACGCGGTCGCGCACGACCGGCGTAAGCACGATGCCGCGGTCACGTTAAGCGACGTCATGGGTACCGGTCATCACGGGGTGATCGGGGCGGGAGCGAAGCGCGGTGGAACGATCGTGATCGTCGGGGACGGCGCCGTTGGGCTGTGCGCGGTTCTCTCGGCTGCGAAGGAAATCGGCGTCGAGCGTGTGATTGCCGTCGGGCACAATGAACGCCGGCTCGCGCTCGCGCGCAATTTCGGGGCGACCGATATCTTCAATTCGCACGAACCCGGCGTCGGCGAAGCGATCAACCAGTTGACGCGTGGCGGCGCACCGAGCGTCGTCGAGGCGGTCGGCAACCAGGAGAGCATGGATCTCGCCGTCGAGGTCGCGCGTCCGGGCGGCAGCGTGAGTTTCGTGGGCGTTCCCCACAACGTCAAGCAAGCGCCCCTGCGTCCGATCTTTCTCAAGAACCTTGCGCTGCGCGGTGCATTGGCGCCGGTGCGCGAGTATCTCCCGCGGCTCATCGCGAGCCTCGAAGCCGGCCGGATCGACCCGCTGCCGGTGCTGGATCTGAACCTTCCGATCGAGCGCGTCGCCGACGGCTATGCTGCGATGGACGAACGTCGCGCGATCAAGGTCTTACTCGAAGTTAGCTAACCTACGGCAGCGCGTGGATCTTCAGGACGTTGGTGCCGCCTTCGCCGACCGGCATCCCGGACGTGATCGCGATGACCTCGCCGCTCTTGGCGAGGTTTTCTCGTAACGTGTGCGCCTGGAAGAGTTCGATCCCGGTTTCAAAGTTCGGGTAGGCCTCGATCACGAGCGCCTCGACGCCCCAGGTCAGGGCCAGGCGGCGCGCGACCTGGGGCTCGGGCGTCATCGCTACGACGCGTGCGCGCGGGCGAAACGACGCGATGTGTCGCGCGGTGTTCCCGGTCGTCGTTCCGGTGACGATGAGCGCGAGGGCCAATTCCTCCGCGACCCGGGTCGTCGCGCCCGCGATCGAGGTTTCGATCGTCACCTCGCCCGCCGTGACGCGCCGCGCCCATAATTCCTCGTGCGGATACGCCGCCTCGACCTGTTGCGCGATCGTCGCCATCACGCGCACGGCTTCGAGCGGATAGGCGCCGCGCGCGGTCTCGCCGGAGAGCATCACGGCGTCGCTGCCGTCGAGGATCGCGTTGGCGACGTCGTTGGCCTCGGCGCGCGTCGGGCGCGCGTTCGTAATCATCGACTCGAGCATCTGCGTCGCGGTGATGACGGGCTTCGAAGCGCGGTTGGCGCGCGCGATCAGATCCTTTTGCACGAGCGGAACCTGTTCGAGCGGAATCTCGATGCCGAGGTCGCCGCGCGCGACCATGATTCCGTCGGCGGCCTCGACGATCGCGTCGATGTTGCCCAGCGCTTCGTGTTTCTCGATCTTCGCGATCACTGGAACTTTCTGCCCACGCTCGGCGATGAACGACTTGACGCGCACGACGTCGTCGGCGCTGCGGACGAATGAGATCGCCACCCAATCGACGCCCGCGCGTAACCCGAATTCGAGATATGCGAGGTCTGCCTCGGTCACCGTCTCGATGCGGAGCGATCCGTCGGGGTAATTGATTCCTTGCGTGGCGCGCAGCGCGCCGCCGGTTTCGACGACGGTGTCGATGCGATCGAGCGTCTTGGCCGTGATGCGTAGCGCGATCGCGCCGTCGGCGAGATAGAGCAGTTTACCGATCTCGACATCTTGCGGCAACCCGGAGTAACTCACCGAGACGGCTTGCGCGCTTCCCCGGATCGGTCCGGTCAGTAGAGCAAACGGCTGGCCGACGCCCAGCTGCACGCTGTCCAGGCCGGCGGCGAGCGGTCCGGTGCGCACTTTGGGTCCCGGCAGATCTTGGAGGACCGCGACGTGGACCTTCAATTCGGATGAGACGTTCCGCACAGCCTCGATGGTCGCGGCGTGTTCGGCGTGGGTTCCGTGCGAGAAGTTAAGCCGCGCCACGTTTGTACCGGCGGCGACCATGGCCCGCAACACTCTGGGATCGCGCGACGCGGGCCCGATCGTCGCAACGATCTTTGTGCGCTTGCGCGCGATCTCAATCATGATGAAGGCCACGCGTTCGGACGAAGTGCTGCGGGCCCCCTGCGCGAAGAGGGGCGTTCATGCGCTCGCTCATCCGACGCACGTTCACTCCGGTGCGTCGGCGTTGGACTGCGGCGTATGCCTCGTCGCTCTTCTTGCACGCTCTCTTGGTGCTGTTCTTCGGCGTGCACGTCGTGTTGACGGGCGCCATCTCCGGCAGCGCGAGCAGCGAGTCGCAGTTGATGACGGTGACGACGGAGGCCGGCGCTCCGGCGCCCAACCGCGTCCCGGTTACGCCCGCCCCAGCCCCGTCGGCTCCGCCGCCGACGCCCGCCGCCGTGCGCCCGGTCCCGCAGCCGCCGGTGCCGCCGCAGCCTCGGCGGGCCCATCGGCCGCCGCCGCCGACGCGACCCCGCACCGCCCGCGCGGCGCCGCACCGGGCCGAGCTCTCCAAGAACGCCAAGAACGCGCCGGCCCAGCAGCCGCGGATCGCCGCCCTCGCCCCGGTGAGCAAGTCGCTGCCGACCTTCGAGCCGAGCCCGGCGCCGACAAGCCCGCCGACGCTCACGCCGATCCAAACGCCGGCTCCGGTTCTGATCCCGACGCCGCCTCCCAGCACGGCGCCGACCGTTCAACCGACGTCGCCGCCGACCGCGCCCCCAACGATCTCGCCGACGCTCCCGCCGACGGCGCCGCCGACCGCGCGCCCCGCCACGGCGCCGCCGACCGCGCGCCCCGCGACGGCGCCTCCGAGCGCCGCGCCCTCAACCGCGCGGCCTGCGACGGCCGAGCCCCTGAAGCCGCATCCGGCGTCGGTCGCGAGTTCCGCACCTTCGACCATTCAGCCGGTCGCCGGGGTCGCGCCGGCGACGCCCGCGGCCGTCGCATCGCTCGCGAAGGGGCCGACACAGACGGCAGCCCCTAGGGCCGTCCAGCCCGCCGGGACCGCGACGGCGGGCCCGGTCGCGAGCCCGGGAGCTGCGGCCAAGCCGGGGCCGCAGGCCGGCAACGCCCCGGCCCCCGCTCCGGGCCCCGGCGCCGGAGCCAGCCCGGGTCCGGGGCCCAGCCCCGGCGTCCCGAATGCGCCGCAGGTCGCGCTGAACCCCAAGCCCGGATCTGGCCTGAGCAACAATGTACTCGAAAATCTCAACGCGCGGCTCGGCAACTTGCTGCCGGGCGGCAACCCGGTCACCTATTCGGAGAAGCACTACACCAACGACCTCAACGACGCGATCGCCGCCGTGAAGGCCGAGTACTATAAGAGAGCGGCACCGCCGCAGGGGGTCTTGGACAAAGCGCAGGCGCGGATTTTTCTCAAGCGGACGATGACGCATGCGGACCAAGTGACCTACATCCTGAGCCGCCGCAAGATCTTCGGTTTCGAGATCTGCACGGCTTGGACGGTCGTTCTCCATCCCGAAGGCGGCGGCAGCCCCGACGGCTATTACTCGTTCGGGCCGTGCGCGAAACCGTCCGACTTTACGCCGGCTTACGCCGACCAGCTGCCGACCATCTCGCCGCACCCGTCTCCGTCGCCGGCACGGCAGCCCTCCCACTTGTAGCGCGCCGCGCCGCGTGCTATGCTATGCGGCGGTAGTTAGAAAGAGCGTGGGCACGTCCCGCGCTTCGTTGTTGTAAGAGGGGAAAGGTATCACGGGTTTGGTCGAGACGTTCGAACGCGCGGCGACGGCACTGCCGAACGACGCCGAATTCCGCGACATCGAAGTCGTCGCGCATCTCGCGCACCGGGCCGGTCGTGCCACGGCATTGACGCTGATCGTCGATCGCGCCGGCGGCGTCGACTTGCACGTGTGCGAGAGAATCGCCAAGCGTTTGAACGTGGAACTCGATCGCGAAACGGAACCGTATACGCTCGAAGTAGAATCCCCGGGCCTCGAACGCCCGCTGTTCCAACGCGCCGACTACGAGCGCTTTCGAGCGCGACCGGCGCGCATTGTCACGACCGTTGCGCTGCGCGGTCAGAAAACGCATCGTGGAACCCTCGGCGGCGTGCGCGGTCAAGCCGTGATCCTGCAACAGAGCGACGGCGAATGTCTGATTCCCTTTGAGATGATCAAGACCGCAAATCTCGAGTTCGACCCTCGCGAAGATCTCCGTCGCGAAAAACGCGAAAGAAAAGAAAAAGAATGAAGACTGCAAAGACGTCACCCGACGAACCGACCCTACGCGAATCCCTGCGCGTCCTCGAGGGCGAGCGCTCGATTCCGCGCGAGATGTTGCTCGAAGCGCTCGAAGCGGCGCTGATTTCCGCCTACAAGCGCAATTACGGCAGCGAGGCCAACGTCGTGATCAACATGGATCGCGACACCGGCGAATACAAGATCTATCATCGCCGGGCCGTCGTCGAGAACGTCGAAGATCCGAAGATCGAGATCTCGCAGAAGGAAGCCGGACGGAAGTACGAACCGGGTGACTATTACGACGAAGAGGTCACGCCGAAGAGTTTTGGGCGGATTGCGGCGCAGACGGCAAAGCAAGTCATCGTTCAGCGCATTCGCGAAGCGGAGCGCGACACAATCTTCAACGAGTACAGCCAAAAGCTGCACGACATCGTCAACGGGACGGTGCAACGTTACGAACAGCGCAACATGTATGTCGACCTCGGCCGCACCGAAGCGCTTCTGCCGCTCTCGGAACAAGTGCCGCGCGAGAACTACCGAATCAACGACCGCATCAACGCCTTCGTGCTCGACGTGCGCAAGACCAATAAGGGTCCGCAGATCATCCTCTCGCGTGCGGCGGAAGGCTTGGTGCAACGCTTGCTCGAGCGCGAGGTTCCCGAGATCAACGACAACATCGTCGAGATCATGGCGATCGCGCGCGAACCCGGCAGCCGCTCCAAAGTCGCGGTCCATTCGCATCGCCTCGAAGTCGACGCGGTCGGCGCCTGTCTCGGTCCGAAGTCGAGCCGCATCGCCGCGGTCTCCGACGAATTGCGCGGCGAGAAAATCGACATCATCCGCTGGTCGCCCGACCCGGTAACGTTCATCAACAACGCGCTCGCACCGGCAAAGGTGCTTGGCGTGGAATTGTTCGAGGACGAAGGCGTCGGACTCGTCACGGTCCCCGACTATCAGCTTTCGCTTGCGATTGGGCGCGAAGGACAGAACGTTCGTCTGGCCGCGCGGCTGACGGGTTGGCGCCTCGATATTACGAGCGAATCCGAAGCGGAGGAGACGCGGGCCCGCTATCTCGCCGAGCGCGAAGAACGCGCGCGTGTCGCGGAACCGGAAGCCGTCGAAGAAGAGACGGCGGAACAAGGCGTTGCGACGACGGAGATCGATCCAGAGCTCATTCGCAAACTCGAAGAGTTCAAACGGACGATGTTCGAGCAGAGCCGCTCCCAAGAGCAAGGCGAGGAATAGATTTCGGCGGAGCCGCTTCGCACGTGTGTCGGATGCCGGCTGCGTTTCCCGCAGCCGGCGCTCGTTCGCTTCGTGCGCCGCGTGGGAGGTTGGGAGCCCGACGCCGCTCGGCATCGGTCCGCCGGGCGCGGCGCATACCTATGCTCGCAAGCCTGTATCGCGCGGGTCGCCAAGAACAAACGCTACCCCGGGCTTGCGGCAGCCGCCGCCGGCGTCGCTTTTCGCGGCCCGGCCGGCGGTGTAATATAAGGGGGCCTCGATATGGGGCCGGAGCAACAGCATGAAGTAAGAGGGCAGACCGCAGTGCAGCCGTTGACGCGGCGCACGGGTCATGAGAAGGACGCAATGGCAACCGGTAAAGTTCGTATTTTTGAGCTGGCGAAAGAGCTCGGGATCTCCTCGAAGGAGTTGATCGGGCTCTTCGAACGTCTCGGTTTCGAGGCGAAAAACCAGCTCGCCGTCGTCGAGCCCCAGAACGCGGAACTCGTTCGGGGCGTCCTTCTGGGTGGCAAGGCCAAGGTGGCGAAGGCCGCCTCGGCCGCCGCTCCCGCCACCAAGGCCGCCGCTGAAGGCGCGAAAGCGAAGCCTGTCCGCAAGGCCGCCGCCAAGCCCGTCGTCGAGGAACCCGTCCCGACCTTAAAGCCGGTCACCGGGACGCGGCGCACCACCGCCAAGGCGGCCGCCGTCGCCGAAGAGACGCCTCAGGCCGCGTCCGCCGCGCTCGAGCCCGATGCGATCGCCGCCTCCGCCGAGAAGCCGAAGCGACCCGCGAAATCCTCGCCGGCACCCCGACTCGCCCCAGCGCGCACGGCGATGCCGCCGAAGACGCGGGCCCCCGAGGCGTCGGACACCTCACCGATTCCGCAACTTCGTCCTGTGCCGGCAGGTCGCTCGACGATCGCCCCGCGTCCTCCCCAGGAGCAGGCGCCGGGCGTCGCCGCCTCGGCGACCCCCGGCCCGTCGGTCGGCATCCCGGGTCGGCCGGGAGTCGCGCCGCGCCCGGGCCAGCCCGGTTTCCCGGGACAAGGCTACACGCCGCGCCAGGCCGGACCGATCGGGGCTCCGCCGCGACCGGGCCAAGCAGCCCCAGGTCGTCGTCCGTCGGGCAACGGCCCCTTCCTGCCGCTCGCGCCGCGGCCGTTCACGCCGCGGCCGATGCCGACTGGACCAGCCGGTACGCAAGGGCCGACGCCGAGTTCGGGCGGCACCCGCGGGCCCGCGCCGCGTGGCCGCGACCGCGAAGACGCCGCCGCCAAAAAAGACCGCGAAAAGGAGATGCTGCTCGACAAGGAGCGCCAGCGCAAGAAGCGCGGCTCGCTCGACGCGGCGCCCGCTGTTGCGCCGGCGGTCATGGAGACGATCGAGATCCCCGACGTGCTGACCGTGCAAGAGTTGGCGACGTCGATGATCATCCCGGCCAAAGACGTCATCAAGGAGCTCATCAAGATGGGCACCATGGCGACGATCAACCAGAACATTCCGTCCGACGTCGCGCAGAACGTGGCGCGCAAATTCGGTTTCAACGCGGTCATCAAAGAGGCCGGCGAAGAAGTCGTCGTCGAGCAAGAGGAAGACAAGCCCGAACTGATGACGTCGCGTCCGGCGGTCGTTACCGTCCTCGGGCACGTCGATCACGGCAAAACGTCGCTGCTCGATAAGATTCGTTCGGCCGACGTCGCCGCGGGTGAGGCCGGCGGCATCACGCAGCGCATCGGTGCCTATGTCGTCGAGAAAGGCGATCGAAAGATCACCTTCATCGACACGCCCGGTCACGAAGCGTTCACGGCGATGCGCGCACGCGGCGCGAAGGTCACCGACGTCGCCATCTTGGTGGTCGCGGCCGACGACGGCGTCATGCCGCAGACGATCGAGGCGATCTCGCACATTCGGGCCGCCGGTGTTCCCATCGTCGTCGCGATGAACAAGATGGATCGCGAAGATGCGCAGCCCGAGCGTGTGAAGTCGCAGCTCGCCGAGCAGAATCTGCAGCCGGTCGAGTGGGGCGGGAAGACTGAAGTCGTCCCGGTTTCCGCGCGCACCGGCGAGGGAATCGACCACTTGCTCGAGACGGTGTTGCTCGAAGCCGATATCCGCGACCTCAAGGCCAACAAGAACCGGCGTGCGCAAGGCGTCGTGATCGAGTCGGCGCTGGACAAGGGGCGCGGTGCCGTTGCCACGGTGCTCGTGCAGAACGGAACGCTGCGCGTCGGGGACGTCGTCGTCGTCGGCGGCGCGTTCGGAAAGATTCGCGCACTGGTCGACGACAAGGGAAAGCAAGTGAAGAAGGCCGGCCCCTCGATTCCGGTCGAGATCATGGGTCTTTCCGACGTCCCGAGCGCCGGCGACACGCTGATGGTCGTCTCCGACGAACGCGTCGCGCGTGAAGCCGCTGCGAAGCGGAGCACGCGGCGCCAAGAAGTGCGCATCGCGGCTTCGTCCGGCCCGCGCATCTCGCTCGAGAGTTTCATGTCGATGCCGACCGATGGCGCGAAGAAGACGCTCAACCTCATCCTCAAAGCCGACGGCCAGGGCGCGGTCGAAGCGCTTCGATCGCGGGTCGAGAGCCTCTCGAACGTCGAGGTCGACATCCGCGTGATCTACGCCGGCGTCGGCGCGATGACGCCCAACGACGTCAACCTGGCGAGCGCCTCGAACGCGGTGTTGATCGGATTCAACATTCGGCCGGACGAGACGGTCAAACGGCTCGCTGAGAACGAGCAAGTCGACATCCGCTTCTACCAAGTCATCTACGACGTCGAGAACGACCTCAAGAAGGCGATGGTCGGAATGCTCGCGCCGAAGTTCCGCGAGGTCGTCCTCGGCCGGGCGGAAGTGCGCGAGGTCTTCAAAGTGTCGAAGGTCGGCACGATCGCCGGCTGCTACGTCCAGAACGGCAAGCTGACGCGCAACGCCAAGGTGCGCATCCTACGCGACAGCGCCGTGATCTTCGAGAGCGAACTCGAGTCGCTGCGGCGCTTCAAGGACGACGTCCGCGAAGTTCAAGAGAACTTCGAGTGCGGCGTTCAGGTCGCGAGATTCCAAGACCTCAAGGTCGGCGACGTAATCGAGGCCTTCACCTCGGAACTCGTCGCACCGGAACCAGTTCCCGCCTAAGTGAAGAGAGAGCGGCAGGTTCGGATCGACCACGAATTGCAGCGCGAGCTAGCGCGCCTGATCTCGCGCGAGCTGAGCGACCCGCGGCTCGGGTTCGTGACGGTGACCCGTGTGGAGGTCACGCAAGACCTCAATACCGCCAAGGTGTTCGTCTCGATTATCGGTGACCGTCACGTCGCGGGACAGTCGATGGAGGCGCTGGAATCGGCGAAGAAGTTCTTGCGCGGCGAATTGGGCCGAGCCGTGAAGTTGCGCCACACGCCCGAATTGGTCTTCGTCGAAGATCGAACGACCGAGCGGGCGATCGCGCTCAGCAAAGTCCTGGCGGAGAGCGCTGCAAAGGCGGGTACCGATGCTGCAGAGTGAGCTGCGCAATTCGACGACTGAAGAGGTCGTCCAAGAACTTCGCGCGCGGTCGGTCTTTGTGATGGTCAGCCACGTCAAGCCAGACGGTGATACCCTGGGGGCGGGGCTCGCACTTGGACTCGCGCTGCACTCCCTTGGAAAACGCGTCCACTACTTTCAGCAAGATCCGGTGCCGCGCAATCTGCGCTTCCTGCCCGATGCCGACAAAGTCACGCGAGATGTTCCGGCCGACTTGCCGGCCGACGCGCTCTGGGTGTTTTGCGACATGGCCGACAGCTCGCGCGCCGGCGAGTTCCTTCCGCAGCTCGAGCGCCGCAACATGCTCGACATCGATCACCATCTGGCCAATGCACGTTTCGGTGGTTTGAATTACGTCATCGATACCGAATGCTCGACCGGCACCTGCGTGCTGCGCATCCTGCGTGGTCTCGGAACCCAGATCACGCCCGAGATCGCGACCTGCCTCTTGACGACGATCATGACCGACACCGGCGGTTTCATGCACGCGAATACGACCGCTGAAGTCTTGCGTCTCTCCGCCGAGTTGATCGAGCGTGGCGCCGACCGTGAAACGATCACCACCGAAATCTACGCCAACAAGCGTCTGGCCGCGCTCAAGGTGCTCGGCGCCGCCTTGGAACGGCTGCACCTCGAAAAGGACGGACGCTACTGCTGGTCGGTCGTCGACGACGCGATGCTCGCCGCCGCCGGTGCCGACGGCGAAGACACCGAGGAGATCGTTCAGCATCTGCGCGAGATCGAAGGCGTCGAGGTTGCGGCCCTTTTCAAAGCCTACGACGGCGACTTGCGCATCAGCCTGCGTAGCAACGGTCGCATCAACGTGCAGAAGGCCGCCGGGCGACTCGGCGGCGGAGGCCATTTCCGCGCATCGGGGCTGACGTATCACGGCAGCCTCGAGAACGCGATCGACGCTATGCGCGCCGCGCTCGTAGCCGAAGGTCTCTAGTGTCCCGGCCGGGACACTAGAGTATTCCGGATCCGATGCTCGGATTCGTGAACGTCTTCAAGCCGTCGGGACCGACGTCGACCCAAGTCGGCACGCGCGTCCGGCACATCTTCGCGCGCCATTTCGGCGAGCGTCTGCCGATCGGTCATTTGGGGACGCTCGATCCCGACGCGGCGGGCGTTCTGCCCCTGGCGCTCGGAAAGGCGACGCGGCTCATTCCGCTGGTCGAGGATCGACGCAAATCCTATGTCTTTACGCTGTCACTCGGTCACGCGACCGACACGGGCGACGCGAGCGGCGCGACGATCCGCGAGACGCCGGTACCGGCCGACGCGAAAGCGCTGCTGGAGAAGGTGTTGCCGCTCTTCATCGGCGCGCTCGAACAGGTCCCGCCGATGTATAGCGCGGTCCATCATGGCGGAAGACGGCTCTACGAGATCGCGCGCGAGGGCCTGGTCGTCGATCGGGTGTCGCGCAAGATCACGATCTACGGTTTGACGCTGCTGGGCTATGAAGAAGGGCTCGCACGGCTCGCTTGTGCCTGCTCCGAAGGGACGTACGTGCGCACGTTGTGCGAAGATCTCGGCGACGCGATCGGCTGCGCCGCGCACATGGGGGCGCTCTTGCGCGACGCGGTCGGACCGTTCGTCCTTTACGAGAGCCTGACGCTCGACCAAATCGCAGCCGCTCCGCTGGATGCGATCGTCCCGCCGGAACGCGTGATCCCGTTACCGACGATCGTTCTCGACGGGCGCGGCGCCGCCGATTTTCGGGCGGGCCGTCTGGTTCCGCTGCCGACCGGCGCGGTCGCCAAACATGTTTTCGTTCGCGACAACTCGCGAGTGCTGGTCGGCGTCGGCGAAGCGGTCGGCGCCCTGCTGGCCCCGCGGAAGGTCTTCTTGTGAGGATCTACCGGCAGCTCGAGGCGAGCGGCGACACGCGGCCACTGGTGCTCGCGATCGGTTTTTTCGACGGCTTGCATCGCGGCCACCGCGAGATCGTCAAAGCCGTGTTGCGGCTGCGCCGGCCGGGCTATCGCGCGGCGGCGCTGACGTTTCGGAACCACCCCGCGACGCACTTGCGTCCCGAGCATGTCCCCGCGCTGCTCACCACGTTGGAGGAGCGCGTCAACTTGCTCGCGTCGACCGGCGTCGACGAGCTCTATCTCGTGCCGTTTGACGATCGCATCGCGAGCATCGAAGCGCGAGCCTTTCTCGAAGACGTGCTCGTCGGAAAACTCGGAATTCGTGCGCTCGTCTTCGGCGACGATTTTCGATTCGGTGCCCATCGTGGCGGCGACGCGCGCTTGGCAGAAGACGTCTTGCGCGCGCTCGGCGTCGCGGTGCACGCGGTAGCGCCGCTTCTCGATGAAGGCGATCCGGTTTCGAGCACGCGCATCCGCGCGGCGCTGGGGTGCGGAGATTTCGAAACCGTGAACCGGCTGTTGGGCGAACCGTACGCGTTGCGCGGCCGCGTGGTTCTCGGGCACGGGCGCGGCCACGCTCTCGGATTCCCAACCGCCAACCTCGACGTCGCGGCGGAGAAGACGCTGCCGCGCGACGGCGTCTATCGCGCCACGGCGCGCGTCGACGGTCGCGACCATCAGAGCCTAGTCTCGATCGGCGACAACCCGACCTTCGGCGGCGGCCCGAAAACGGTCGAGGCTTGGTTGCTCGACTTCAGCCGGTCGATGTACGGCGAGGAACTCGCCTTGCGCGATTTCCACTTCATCCGCGAGCAGCGGACGTTTTCGAACGTCGAGGAGCTGGTCGCGCAGATGCAGGAGGATGCAACTCACGTGCACTTCCCGGCGTTCAGTTTAACGTGAGAACGAGATCGGCTTTGACTGGAAGAGTGCTCTCGACGGCGGCGCTCTCGGCTGCGCTCTTGACGGCGGGTACCCTTGCGCTCGCCGGCGTTCCGCAGGCGGGCCAGCCTGCGCCGGCGTTCTCTTTACCAAAGGCCGCCGGCAACGGCAACGTTACGATGGCGTCGCTCAGACGGAAGCCCGTTTATCTCAATTTTTTCGCGAACTGGTGCGCTCCGTGCAACGAGGAGGCGCCGTCCATCGTCGAGCTCTACAAGAAATATCGCGGGCGCGGCTTGGTGACGGTCGGCGTCGACGAGCTCGAATCCTCGAAGAGAGCGCTCGAGTTCGCGAACAAGTATCACTACCCTTTTGCGGTCGTCGTCGACGACGGCAAGATGGGGAATGATTATGGCGTCCTGGGGATGCCAGTGCACGTATTCATCGATCGCTCGGGCAAGATTAGCACCTATCGGCTCGGCGAGATGTCGCCGGCCGAAATCGAAGCGGCCATCAAGAAAATCCTCTAGCCGCGGGGCAAGGAGCGGACAGGCCCTGTTTTGAAGTGGAGCAGTACCACCGGGGAGGATGCTCGATGTATAGACATTCGTTTGTGTTTGCTTGTTCCGTTTTTTTGCTAATCGGCGCGACTTCGGCGTCACTGATGGCCGACGCGCCGCAGAAGCTGCCGCCGGGGATGACGCCGGCGATTTTCAAAATGATCATGACGCCGGGACCCAAACATCCGGCGGGCCTACCGCCCGACGTCAAGCCATACCTCGGCTGCATCCCGACGATGGGCTACCATTATGCACGCCCGCAAGATTGGCCATTCGGACCGATCTATGGCTGGTATAAGGGGAAGCCGACCTTCACCGAGGTCATGGTCGACGCCAAACTGTTCAAGGCCGGGAAGAGTTGGAACGAAGTGTTAAAGCCGCTGCCCGGCTATAAAATCGATCATGTCGACATTTGGTACGAAGCTCACGGTCACCCCGCCTACGAGATTCCGCACTACGACATTCACGCATGGTACATACCTCGCTCGGAGTACATGTACTTCTGCAACAACACGTCGGGCAAGAGACCGGCATTTCTGTAACAAGATCCAGCACCGCGCGCAAAAAGATTTTGTAGCAAGCGACGTGATGCGGGTCACTCGGCCCTGACGGCCGGGTATCCTTCTTGCCGACAAAGAGAATGTGGAAAACTGGCCGCAAACGCCCGGTTCTGCGGGCCGCGGCCCGGGAGTCGCACTGGACGATCGCGCCAAGATCGGAATAGGCCAGGGCGGCGTTCTTATTGCGACCGCGGGATTGGTTTTACTTGCGACCGCCTTTGCGGCGCGCTATGGCGCGATTGCGGGGCCCAACGTCCAGCCGTTTCTGCCGATTTCCGCGACCATCTGGGCGCTGGCCGAAGCCCTCACCGCGTTCTTGCTTTTCGCACGGTTTTGGGCCACCGGGCGGCTCGGTTTTGGAATCATAGGCGTAGCGTACGCGTTGTGCTCCATGCTCACCGCGCCGTACCTTACCTTTTTTCCGCAGGTCTTTCAAACGGGACGCCAATCGCTCGGCGACCAGCAGATTTCAATCTACCTGTGGAGCGCGTGGCACGTCTTATTCCCGTTGCTCGTGGCGCTCGGCATGATGGTGGAGGGGCGGTCGAGAGGCCAGATCGTCCGAGCGCGTGGTTTAATGGCGGCTCTCATGCTCGCGGGCAGCGCGGTGCTGGCGGCCTTGATTTCCGGACTGGCGTACGCCGGCCGCAACGCGTTGCCGCCCGTAATCGGTGCGGGCCGCCTCTTACCGAGCTTTACGCATGTCGGGGCGCCGGCGCTTGCGCTCGCCAACGGGTTGGCTTGCATTTACGTCTGGAGGCTCGTTCGGCCGGTGAGTACGCTGCAGGCTGCACTCGTGGTCGCCCTGCTCACCTCCGCGTGCGATGCGTTCCTGAATGCCTTTTCGGCCAGCCGCTATTCGTACGCGTGGTATGTCGGAAAAGCCGAGTCGATACTAACCGCGAGCGTCGTGTTGTTCATGCTCTTGATCGAACTCGTGATCTTATATCGCCGCCTGAGAGAATCCGCGTCGGTCGATGCCCTCACCGGACTTGCCAATCGCCGCACCTTCGACGAGCAGTTCGGTTGGACTCTCGGCAATACGCGAAGGCGCGCCGCCAACATCGCGCTCTTGATGATCGACATCGACCACTTTAAGAAACTCAACGACCGGTTCGGCCATTCCGCCGGCGACGAATACTTGCGGGCGGTCGGCGCGGTCCTCCGGTCCTCGTTGGCGCGAGCTCAAGACCTGGTAGCCCGTTATGGGGGCGAGGAATTCGTCGTCGTTCTGCCCGATACGCCACTCGAGGGAGTGCGAGTGGTCGCCGAAAAAATCCGGGCCGGCATCGCTGCCCTCGACGTCTGCCACAGTAGCACCGCGCTCGAGAAGATCACCATCTCGATCGGCGGTGCTTTTTCCACCTCGTCGGCTCTCGACGCGCGCGCGCTCTTCGATGCAGCCGATTGGGCAATGTACGATGCTAAGCAACGTGGGCGCGATCGCGTGGTGCTTCGCGAGCTGCGCGACGAGCATATGCGCGTCCCGGCGTTGCTGCAGCACGGCTAAAAGAACTAGGCGGCGATGACGTCGATCATCTCGCCGCGCAGCTCGACCTTCGCTTGGCCGCCTTCCTTGATGTCGCCGCGCAGGATCGCGCTCGACAGCGGGTTGGTGACGAAGCGCGCGATGGTGCGGGCGACGTAGCGGGCGCCGCTCCCGGCGGCGATGCTTTCCTTTGCCAAGAACTCGCGGGCGGCGTCGGTCAGCGAAATCGTCACGCGCAGCGCGCCCAAACGGCTGGCGACGGCATGCATCTGTAACTCGACGATCGCCTCGATCTCGGGCATGCCGAGCGGGTTGAAGTGAACGACGTCGTCGATGCGGTTGAGCAATTCCGGCCTCAGGTAAATCTCCAGCTCGCTCGAGTCGGCGTTACTGGTCAAGATCAGGATCGCGTGACGAAAATCGATCGTACGACCTTTGGCGTCGGTCACGCGACCGTCGTCGAGAATCTGCAACAGCACCGCCGCGACGTCCGCGTGTGCCTTTTCGAGCTCGTCGAAGAGCACGACGCAGTACGGCCGCCGCCGGACCGGTTCGGTCAATTGGCCCGCTTCGTCGTGGCCCGCGTATCCCGGAGGTGCGCCGAGCAGGCGCGAGACGGTGTGCGCTTCCGTGTATTCGCTGAGATCGATGCGCACCAGCGCGTCCTCGCTGCCGAACAACTCGCCCGCCAGGGCGCGCGCGAGTTCGGTCTTACCGACGCCGCTCGGCCCGACAAACAAAAACCCGCCGAGCGGCTTGCGCGGATCTTTCAAGCCGGCACGCCCGCGCCGAATCGCCTGCGCGACGAGGCGAATCGCTTCGTCTTGCCCCACGATGCGCGCGCCGAGCGTCGTCTCCAGTTGCAGAAGATTGCGCGTCTGCGCTTCGTCGAGCGATCCCTGAGGTATGCCGGTCCACTTGGAAACGATCGCGGAGATGTCGTCGACTTCGACCGCAAAACCACGGCGCAGCGCGACCGACGCGGCCGCTTCGTCGACCAGATCGATGGCCTTGTCCGGCAAGAAGCGGTCGACGATGTAACGCGCGGAGAGCTGCGCGGCAGCGTCGAGTGAGGCGTCGTCGATCGAGACGCCGTGGTGCGTCGCATAGCGGTCGCGCAAGCCTTTGAGAATGTTGATGGTCTGCTCGATCGTCGGCTCGCTCACCATCACGGGCTGGAAGCGCCGCTCGAGGGCTGAATCGGCTTCGATGTGCTTGCGATACTCTTCGAACGTCGTCGCCCCGATGCACTGCAGCTCGCCCCGCGCTAGTTCGGGCTTGATCATCGACGAAAGGTCGAGCGAACCCTCGGCCGCGCCGGCACCGACCAGCGTGTGCAACTCGTCAATAAAGAGAACGATCTCGCGCGCGGCGCGCCGAATCTCGTCGAGGATTCTCTTGACGCGCGCCTCGAACTCGCCGCGATACTTGGTTCCGGCGACGAGCGGGCCAAGCGAAAGCGAGAGGACACGCTTGTCGCGCAGCGGGGCCGGAACGTCGCCACGCGCGATTCGCTGAGCGAGCCCTTCCACCACCGCCGTCTTTCCGACGCCGGGATCGCCGACGAGAACCGGATTGTTCTTGCTGCGCCGCGAGAGAATCGCGATCACGCGCTCGATCTCGTCCTCGCGGCCGATCACGGGATCGAGCTCGCCGGCGCGCGCCGCCGCCGTCAAGTCCCGCGAATATGCCGAGAGGGTCGGCGTGCCGCTCCGCAGGCGCTTCGCCCACTCGCGCGGATCGGCCGACGACAGTTCACGCTCGCCGCTGCCACGTTGCAGGCGATCGAGTGCATACGTCGTGCCGACCGCGAGTGCGACCGCGGCCAGCGCCGAGCCGATCAGCGTTAGCGGCGCCGTGCGCCGCCGGCGCGCACACGAATCGCAGACCTCGGCCTCGACCCATGCCCCCGACCGCAAGGCTAGGTCGCGCACCGTTGCCGGGCGCAGTCCACAACTCGCGCAGATCGTCGTCATCCTCACCCTTCGTACCGAGCGGCCAGAGAGCCGGTTGCACCGGCGCTCTAAGACCTTTGTCGGCAGCGGCGTGTCTTCGCGCCAGGGCCAGCGGCGTCCCATCGGAGGACCGCCGAGGCGACGTCCCCAATACGCCTTCCTCCGCGACTGAAGGGGCAGCTCGACTTTTCTCATGGCGTACATCATCACCGAACCGTGCATCGGAACGCGAGACAAATCGTGCGTCGACGTTTGCCCGGTCGATTGCATCCACGGCTCGCCCGAAGACGAAGAAAAGAAGGGGATGCTGTACATCGATCCCGAGGTGTGTATCGATTGCGGCGCCTGCGTCTCGGCTTGTCCGGTCGAGGCGATTTATGCCGACTCCGACGTGCCGGATAAGTGGAAGAACTACACCGAGATCAACGCCGAGTTCTTCAAGAAGTAGTGTAGGCGCTCGATGAGCGCGCGCGTGGACGCCGCCGAGCTGATGGACGACCCGAGCGTCGATCCGCAACTGCTCGCTGGAAATTTCAGCGACATCGAACGCGCGAATCGCTGGTTCGGGGGCCTGGCCCCGGTCATGCGCGAGGTTTTCAGCCGGCAAGCCGAACGCGTGCTGGACGTCGGCTGCGGCAGTGCGGACGTCGCGCGCGCGCTGGTACGAGAGGCGCGCCGGCGCGGACGCCGGATCGACGTCGTTTGCCTCGACCACAGCGAGAAGGTCCTGGCGATCGCGCGGGCGCGAACCGGCGACGAACCGTCGATCCGGTTTGCCTGCGCCGACGCGACGGCGCTTCCGTTTCCGGACGCGTCGTTCGCCGTCGTCACCTGCAATCTCACGTTGCACCATTTCGAACCGAGCGAAGCCGCGGCCGCGCTGCGCGAGATGCGGCGCGTCGCGCGGCTCACGCCGCTGGTATGCGATCTGCGGCGCTCGGCGTTGGCGCTCGTGGCGACCAAGATCTTCGTTACGCTTTTCGCACACAACCGGCTCACCCGACACGACGCGCCGCTCTCGGCGCGGCGCGCCTACACGACCGATGAGGCGCTGAACCTCGCGCGCGAGGCGGGCTGGGACGCGCCGCACGTCCGGCGTTATCCGTTCGCACGAATGATGCTGAGCGACGACCATGCCTGACGTCGTCGTCGTCGGCGGCGGACCGGCCGGCGCATCCTGCGCGCTGAACCTCGCGCGCCGCGGCGTCGACGTGACGATCGTCGAACGCGCGCGTTTCCCGCGCCGCAAGGTTTGCGGCGAGTATCTCAACGCTGGAGCGATGGCCGCCCTCGACGAACTCGGCGTCGGGGCAAGCGTTCGCGAACGCGCCCGACGACTCACCGGCGTACGGCTCGTCACGCCGAAGATCGATCCCGTCGAGTTGCGCTTTCCCTCGCCCGCCTTTGCGCTGGCGCGCGCGACGCTCGACGACCGGCTGCTCGATGCCGCGCTGGCGGCGGGAGCGATGCTCGTGCACGCGCGCGTCGAAGACCTGCTCTACGAAGGCCGGCGCGTCGCCGGCGTTGCGGCGCGCGGCGACGACGGAGCGTCGGCGAAATTGCGCGCGCGATTCGTCGTCGGCGCCGACGGAAGCGGTTCGCTCGTCGCGCGCAAACTCGATCTCGTCCGAGCCTCGCGAGGTGCGCGACGTTTCGCGCTCGGCGGCCACTACCTCGGTTTCGACGACCTCGGCGGATTCGTCGAGATGCACGTCGATCGCGGTACGTACTTTGCGCTGAACCCGCTTCCCGGCGCTCTGACCAACGTGATGGTCGTCGTGCGCGAAAAGCAACTCGCCACGTGGTCGCAGGCCGTTGACGAAGGCGTGCGCGGTGCGGCTGCGACGCTCGGGGGAGGCCGGCGTTCGTTCGACGGCGCCGAACGCGTCGGCGCGCGGGCCACGATCGGGCCGCTCGAGTTCGGGGTCCGCGCGGTAACCCAGCCGGGCGCGCTCTTGGTGGGGGACGCCGCCGGCTTTCTCAACCCTTTCACCGGGCAGGGCGTGTTCCTCGCATTGCGAGGCGGCATCGACGCCGCCGTCGCGATCGACGACGTGTTGACCGGGCGCGCGAGCGAGGAGGTCGCGTTCGCCGGTTATGCGGCGCAGCGCACACGCGATTTCGAGCGACGCCGGAAACTCGCGCGAGTCGTCGATCTGCTGGTCGACGTCCCGTTCCTCGCGCGACGCGCGTCGGCTCGCTTGCGTCGCTTTCCGGAATTGGGCGAGCACCTCATGAACGCCCTGAGCGGCGGCGTTGCGTCACAGCGCGCGCCTTCGCCGGCCCTGCTAGCGCGGCTCATCGTATGACGACGACCACGACGTCGATCGTCATCGCAGCCTCGCCACAAACGATCTATTCGTTCGCGGCGGCAACCGAGCGCTGGCCCGAGTTCTTGCCGCATTATCGTTACGTCCGCGTCGTCGAGCGCAACGGCGAATCGCGCGTCGTCGAGATGTCGGCGTGGCGCGGCTTCATCCCGATTGAATGGACCGCGCGTCAAGTCAACGATCCGGTTCGACCACATATCGCGTTTCATCACGTAAAAGGGTGGACGCGCGGAATGGACGTCGAATGGCGTTTTGAGCCGGTCGAAAGGGGGACGCGCGTCACGATCGAGCATCGTCTGCAGTTCCTCTTCCCGATCGCGGCCGGGTGGCTGGGCGAACACGTCGTCGGACGTTTCTTCATCGACAACGTCGCGCGCAAGACGCTGGCGCGAATGAAGATCTTGTCGGAGACCGCCGGATGAACGGAAACGGCCGCGCTCTCCATCGCGTCGCCGTGACCGGCATCGGTGTCATCACCCCGATCGGAACCGGAGTTCGCGAATTCTGGGAGGCGACGCTGGCCGGGAAGATCGGGACGAAATCGATCACGCGCTTCGATCCGAGCCAATTCAATTCGCACGTCGCCGCCCAAGTCGACGATTTCGACCCGGCCGATTATCTCAGCGACACGAAACGCTTGCGCCGCACCGATCGCTTCGCGCAGTTTTCCATCGCGGCGTCGAGGCTTGCCCTCGAGGATGCGGGTTATCGCATCGAGGACGGCGACGACGTCGGCGTTTGGATCGGCTCGGCACTCGGCGGTCTCGCGTACGCGGAGGAACAGCACGACCGGTATCACCTCGAAGGTTTGCGCGCGGTGAAGCCGCTCTTGGCGATCGCAGTCTTCGGCGGAAGCGCGACCACCAACATCGCCCTCGAATTCGGGATCCGCGGCCCGAACGTCGCCAATTCGAACTCGTGCGCCGCCGGTACCGTCGCGATCGGCGACGCGTTTCGCGCGATCGCGCGTGGAGAAGTGCGGGCCGCGCTCGCCGGCGGCGTCGAGGCGCCGCTCTCGCCGCTGATCTTCGGAGCATTCGCCCTGATCAGCTCGATGTCGAAGCGCAACGACGATCCGCCGCACGCCAGCCGTCCCTTCGACGCCGGCCGCGACGGATTCGTGATGGCCGAAGGCGCCGGCGTCCTCGTGCTCGAGCGCTACGAAGACGCGGTCGCGCGCGGCGCGAGGATCTACGGCGAAATCTCGGGTTTCGGTCTGACCGGCGACGCGCACCATATGACGGCGCCGCTGCCCGACGGGACGAGTGCGGCGCGCGCCATCGCGGCGGCGCTCGCCGAGGCGGGCGTCGCGCCGGACGAGGTCGAGCTCGTCGACGCGCACGGTTCGTCGAGTCCACTCAACGATCGAACCGAGACGATCGCCTACAAGCGCGTCTTCGGCGAACGCGCGACGCGTATTCCGATCGCCGCGACGAAAGGCCAGCACGGCCACGCGCTCGGCGCGACCGGCGTCTGGGAGGCTGCCCTGACGCTGCTCGCGATGCAGCACGATACGATTCCGCCGATCGTGAACCTTGAACGCGTCGACCCCGAGTGCGATCTCGACCTCTCTCGTGGCGCACGCGAAGCGAGGCCGCGCATCGCCGTTTCGAACTCGACCGGATTCGGCGGGATCAACGCCGCCCTCGTGCTCCGCGCCGCTGAAGGGTAGGCGCCGTCAGCAGCTAGGCGGCCTGGGGCATGGCTTCGAGCGCCTGGCGGTGGTCGCGGTGGTCGGCGTTCATTCCGCAATCGACGCACCTGGCAAAGAGACCGAAGGCGGCTTCGTACGGTTCGTCGTGGATGCGGTCGCAGTCGGGGCAGTGATAGAGTGTCATGGCTCGTGTACCTCCGCCCGCATCATCCCAGGGGGGTGTGCCAACTGTATGGCACAGCGAATCGCGCCGCGACCGAATCTCTTGGAACTACATGCCCCAAGGCAGCGGGACGAGGTAGCCGAGCAGCCCGCTCGCGCTGACCAGGAAGAAGAATGCGACCCCCCGTGCCGCGCTCGTCGCGTCCGAGCCGCCCTCGGCGACGGTGCGCGCGAACGCGGCGCCCAACGCGAGCGCCGCGGGGATCGTCACCGCGCCGAGGATCACGACGCTCAGCGGCGCACCGGTGCCGAACGCGACCAAGGCGCCGGCGTACACGACGACGAGTGCCGCCTGTCCCAGTGGGACGATTGCGGTGCGTCCCGCGCGCACCAAGAGATTGCGCTTTCCTCCGATCGTGTCGCATTCGATGTCGGGCAATTCGACCGCGAGCATCATCGCGAACATCGCCGCCGCACCGGGCAAGGTCGCGGCGAGCGCCAGCGCCGTGAACGGGCGATCTTGCGCCGCGTAGGCGCACAGCGGGAAGAGGATGGCGACGATCAGGGCAGTGTCGAGTTCACCCAGGCCGCGGGCGAGCAGCCGAAGCGGCGGCGACGAGTACGACCAAGCGAGCAGGGCGATGACGGCCGCGAGCAGCGCCGCGATCCCATGCCCTTCCAGCGCAAGCATCGTGGTGCCGACGAGACCGAGTCCGAGCGAGACGACGGCCGCGACGAGCGCGACGCGCGGTGCGAGCGTTCCCTCGACCAAGACCCCGCTGCCGCCGGAAAAGTCCGTCCGGACTGCGAGTGCGTCGACGAAACGATCGAAGTAATCGTTCGAATAGTGCGTCATCAACTGGAGGGTGCTGACCGTGAACTGCGCGGTCAGCCAGGCGCGCCAATCGATGGGGCCTTTCGCGACGTAGGCCGCGACGGCGGTCCCGAGGCCGACGCCGACCGCACCGCCGGCCAAGAAGAGCGGTCGCGAGAGTCGCACGAAGGCTGAGAGACGGTCGCGCACGAGGCCGCATTGCTCACGGCGGAGGACCGCACCCGCGCGAGGCGCAAAAAGGCCTTTCGCATCTCAAAAACCGGAGGGTCGCAGCCTGATCATCGAGCGGCGCACGACAGAACGGGGAAGGCCCAAGGTACAATCCGTCGACCGGACGCTCGACGTCCTCGAAGCGCTCGCGACGCGGCGCAGCGCCACGGGGATCAGCGAGCTCGCGCAGATCGTCGGCCTGCACGTCAGCACCGTGCACCGGTTGCTCGCGACGCTCGTCGACCGCGGCTACGTGCGACAAGATCCGGAGAGCTCGCGGTACCACCTCGGCTCGCGCATCTTCACGCTCGCAAGCGCCGCCGATATCCATCTCGATCTGCGTCTGGTGGCGCGGCCCTATCTCGAACGGATGATGCGACACTCGGGCGAGACCGCGAATTTGGTGACGGCGAGCGAAAATGAGGTGGTGTACCTCGATCAGGTCGCGAGCATGCACCTCGTCAAGATGTTCACGACGCCGGGGATGCGCGTTCCGTTCTACTGCACGGGAACGGGGAAGGCGATCCTGGCCTTTAAACCGTTCGACTTCGTCGAGAGCGTGCTGCAGGGTCCGTTCAAACGTTATACGCCCCACACGCACGTGAACCGCGCCGCGATCGAGAAGGACCTCGCGCAGATTCGCCGCCTCGGGTATTCGGTCGACAACGAAGAGATGGAAGAAGGCGTGCGCTGCTTGGCGGTGCCGATCTTCGATCGCCGGCGGCAGGTCGTCGGCGCGCTTTCGGTGTCGGGTCCTACGACCAGAATGACGCTCGACCGGGTCGACAAACTGGCCTCGAACGCGCGCGCGATCGCCGACGAGTTGTCGCGTCAACTCGGCTTCGAGTCGGAACTACCAATAACGTAGCGCGTCGCTGAAGAGCCGCTCGAGTTCGGGCGGCCCGACCTCGCATGGCGCGTTGGCCAAGAGCCGCTTCTGCGGCGCTGCGCCGTCGCGCAGCGCGCCGAGATCGTCGCGCGTGAAACCGACCCCGCCGATTCCGTTGGGCATCTTCGTCGCGCGCATCAGCACCTGGATGCGCGTCGCCAAGATATCGCCGGCGTCGGCCGGAGCGGCGCCGCCCACGTTCGCGCCGAGCAGCTCGGCGGCCTTGAGGTGGCGTTCGGGATTCGTCGGCGCGGTGAAGCGTGCCGCCGCCGGTGCGTTCACGATCACGGCCATCCCGTGCGGCACGATCGCGTGGTCTTGCGGATAATCCGGCGGCCGGTACTCGCGCACCAATCCGCCGACGGCGTAGGCCATCGCGTGGGGCACCTGAACGCCGGCGTTGCCGAACCCGATCCCGGCGAGCGTCGCCGCGAACATCATGCGTTCGCGCGCCTCGCCGTCGCCGGCGTCGTCGACGGCGCGCACGATGTACCGGCCGAGGATCCGCAACGCTTCGAGGCAGGCGAGGTCGCTAAAGGGATTCGCGCCTTGCGACATCGGCCGCCGGCCCGTCTCCGATCGCTTGCGACGCGTGTACGGCAGTGCGGTGTAACTTTCGAGCGCATGCGAGAGCACGTCGAATCCGCTACAGGCGACGACGGTCTTGGGCAGGGTCAGCGTGCAATCGGGATCGACCAGCGCGAACGTCGGGCGCAGGCGTTTCGAAGCGATCCCCGTTTTCGTGCCGTGCTCGAGGAAGTCGAAGATCGCGATGCCGGTGACTTCCGAGCCCGTCCCCGACGTCGTCGGACAGGCGATGTGCGGTCGAAGCGGTCCGGGGACCGGATTCCCCAAGCCGAGCGGTGCGTTGACGTACGCCGAAAACTCGGCGGGATGCGTCGCGTAGAGATTCGCCGCCTTACAGGTGTCGATCACCGATCCGCCGCCGACCGAGACGAATCCGTCGAACCGGCCGTCGCGGGCAAACTCGGTGGCGGCGCGAAACGAGGCGTCGCTTGGTTCGATCTGCGTTTCAGCGTAGACGACGACCTCGAGGCCGGCACCGCGCAGCGCTTGGGCGACCGTCGCGACCGGTTCGAGACGAGCGAGCGTCTTGTCCGTGAAGAGCGCGACGCGGCGCATCCCCAGATCGTTGGCGTGCGTGCCGGCTTCGCGCAACACGCCACTGCCGTACGCGAGCCGAGCCGCATCCACCTCAAACGCGGTGTCGCCGCCGGCGACAAATTCGTATCCTTCGCAGCAGAGCATCGCCCGCCGGTGTTCGCCGGAGGTTCCTCCTCGACCGCTAGAGTAGCGGGTGCACTGGGATGTTACTCGGCGCGATCGACGTGGGGACCAACTCGATCCATCTGATCGTCGTCGAGATGGATCCGCGCTTCGGCACGTCGCGCACGATCCTCAAGGCGCGCGAGATGGTGCGTCTCGGCGGCGGTGCGGCGCTCTTGCGCGGCCACCTCAGTAAGAAAGCGATCCAACGCGGCATCGCCGCAATCGTGAAGTTCGCGGGCGCGGCCCGCGCTGCCGGCGCCGGCGACATCCGCGCGGTCGCGACCTCGGCGGTGCGCGAAGCCTCCAACCGTGACGAATTCCTGGCGGCGGTTCGCGCTTCGAGCGGCATCGCCGTCGACGTGCTCAGCGAGGCGGAAGAGGCGCGACTCATCCATCTCGGGGTGACGCGTGGGTATCCGATCGGCGAACGGGCCGCATGCATCTTCGACATTGGCGGAGGTTCGACCGAATTCATCATCGGTGACGGCCATCGGCCGTTTTTCTTGCACAGCGTCAAACTCGGCAGCTTGCGCTTATACGACCAGTTTCTCACCGATCAACAGGCGGCGGCCCTCGGCTATAAGGCGATGGAGCGCCATATTCGAGAAGTCCTCGGCGCGACGGCAGACAGGCTGCGCGCCTACCACTTCGACCTCTTGCTCGGCACGTCCGGAACCATCATGGGCTTGGCCGGCATCGATGCGGCCGATCTGGGCGTAGCCGCGCAGCGCGCGCACGGCTACGTGTTGAAGCTCGAGCGTTTGCGCATGCTGCAGCGCACGATGGTCAAGATGACGCCGGATGAGCGGCGTAAGATTCCCGGGATGAATCCGCGCCGGGCCGACATCATCGTGGCCGGAAACGCGCTCGTCATCGCGATCATGGAGATGCTCGAACGCGACGAGTTGATCGTCTGCGAGCGCGCCTTGCGCGAAGGGATCGTCGTCGATTATTTGGAGCGCAACATCGTCCTCGCGCGCCGGCTTGGCGATCAGCAGATGCGGCGCTTCGACGCCATCCACGAACTTGCGGAACGCTTCGGCGCCGGGGCCGTGCACGAAAACCAGGTGGCGATACTCGCCTTGCAGCTCTTCGACGCCCTGAGAGAACTGCACGGATTCGAACCCGCCGACCGCGACGTACTCTTCGCGGCCTCACTCCTCCACGACGTCGGGCGTTCGATCTCCTCGAGCGGGCACCACAAACACGGTGCGTACATCGTGCGCAACGCCGGTCTGCCGGGTTGGCGCACTGACGAGATCGAGTTGATCGCCGATCTGGTGCGCTATCATCGGAAGTCCCTCCCGAAGCCGACGCACCCCGAATGGATCGCGGCGCCGGCGGAGACACGTCGCAAGATCTTGGGACTCGGCGCGCTCTTGCGGCTGGCCGACGGGCTCGACCGCCGCCACCTCGGCGTCGTCACCTCGCTCGATGCGCGTTTGGAACCCGGCGCCGTCCGCTTGCGGGTCGACGCGCAACAGGACGTTGCCCTCGAAATCGAGGCGATGCGCTTCAAGGGCGACATGTTCGAACGCGCCTTCAGCCTGCCGATCGTCGCCGACGTTCACGTGCTTGACGGCTACGAAACGACGTTCGACAGCGAGCCGAGCGCCTCGGAGATGGAAGCAGTCAGACTCTCCGGGTAAGCTCTCTTTTCGCCGCCGTCCCACAGCGCACGCAGCGCTTCGACCGCTCGCTCGCGTTCTTGTTTGCTCGCCTGAAGGCGCGCCTCGAGACCGAGGCGGCGCGGATCGTCGACCTCGAGGTCCTCGAGCAGTGCCGCGTACGTGCGGCGGAACGCGTCGTCGTCGGAGATCATCCCGAGTTTTTCCTGGCCGAGCGCAAGGAGATCGAGCGCGTCTTTCGCTTCGCCGTCGAGCAAGCAGCGGAAGAATTCGACATTGTAGCGCAGCCGCTTCAGCCCCACGCGCAGGGCGTGCAAGTCTTCGTCGCGCCCGCTCCGGAGTGCCGGTTCGCCGTCCGCGAGAACGCGTCGAAGATGCTTGGCGAGCGTTCGGCAGACGTGCTTAGCCAGCGTTCGCGCCATCGGCGTCTTTCAAGAGCGCGAAAAAACCGTCACGATCGAACTGCGAGAGTTCGATTGCGAACTTCGAGAGCGCGCGGCGGCGCCGGTGCGCGATCGTCTCGAGCGCGTAGACGATCCCGGGCGTCTCGTCGACGGTCGCACCGCCGAGCGCGGCGCGGAGCGCGGCGAGATGGACGTCCGCGTCGCGGACCATGCCGAGCCGGCGTCCCACGCGGCGGGTCGCCTGCGCAAACGGGCGTAAACGCTTGCGTGGGAGCGCGTCAGCGAAGGTGTCGAGCGCCGAGCGTAAGCGCCTGATCCCCACCCGCATGTCGTGCGTCGCTGTGACGTCCTCGCCGCTCAAGACGGCGGGCGCCTCGGCGAGCGTCTCTTCCAGGAGGCCGCGCAGGATGGTACGAGCGGCTCGGTCGAGCGACTGCTCGGGTGTCAGCGAATCAAATCGCGGTGCTTTGGCCAAGGCTTCCCCCCAGATAAACCTAATCTTGTCGGCGTGGTAACGGAGGCCCCGCCGAGCGCAAAGAAGATCTTGGTGGTCGACGACGAGTCGGCGATCTTGCAGACGCTGCGGTTCAATCTCGAGCGCAACGGCTACCAGGTCGCGACGGCGGGCGACGGCCGGTCCGCGATTGCGCTCGCGGCGCGGGAACATCCCGATCTGATCATCATGGACATCATGCTGCCGGTCCTCGACGGGATCGAAGCCTGCCGAGAAATTCGCAAGACCAGCGGCGTTCCCATCATCATGCTTACCGCGAAGGACCAGGAGATCGACAAGGTGTTGGCGCTCGAACTCGGCGCCGACGATTACGTGACCAAACCGTTTTCGTTGCACGAGTTCCTGGCGCGCGTGAAAGCTCGGCTACGGCGTGCCAGTGAGGCAGACGCGAAGTCGAGCGAGGCGATCGCCGCCGGCGACATCGTGCTCGATCCGGCGCGCCAATCGCTCGTCGTGCGCGGTCATTCGGTGGCGCTCGCGCCGAAGGAATTTAGCCTGCTCCAGGTTCTGATGGAAAATCGGGGCCGCGTCGTTACGCGCCAGACCTTGCTCGACAAGGTTTGGGGGTACGACTTCGAGGGGGATCACCAGACGATCAGCGTTCACGTCCGCTGGTTACGCGAAAAAATCGAAATCGATCCAAACAATCCGCGCCACATCATCACGGTTCGCGGCCGCGGTTATATGTTTGCGTCGGGCGGACGGAGTTCGCTGGAGACCAAGACCTGACGTTCGTCCCGGGCGAACTGCTGGCGATCGGGCTCGGCTTGGCGGCGGGTTACTTTCTCGGACGCCTGCCGCGCCGGCGAAGCGAGCCGAAACGCGAACCCCCCGCGCCCGCGACGGCCGAACCCGATCCACGCTTCGAACAACTCCTGCGCTCGCTGCGCGTCGGGGTGCTGCTCTTGGACGGAAACGGCAGGATCGCGATGCTCAACGCGGCGGCGGCCGCCATCTTTTCGCTCGAAGCCAGAAACGTGGTCGGCCGCTCGCTGATCGAAGTCGTTCCGTCGTTCGAACTCGACAGGCGAGCGCGCGCCGCGCTCGACGGTCACCCGTCGCGCGCCCAGCTCTCGATCAACCTGGCGGGCAAGCCGCGCATCCTGACCGTCGCGGCGCTGCCCGTAGAGGGAGCCGGCGGCGCACTGCTCATCGCGGCGGATGAGACGCGGCTGCACGAACTCGAACAGATGCGCAGCGATTTTGTCGCCAACGTTTCGCACGAGCTGCGCACGCCGCTCTCGTCGATCAACCTGATGATCGAGACGATCCTGAGTACCGACCACGACGAAGAAGCGCTCAAGCTCTTCCTTCCGCGCGTGAAACAGGAAGTCGACCGGATGGTGCAATTGGTCGCCGATCTGCTCGATCTCGCGGCGGTCGAATCGGGCCATCTCCGGCTGCGCTCGGAAGTCGTCGATCTCTCCGGCGTGGCCGCGCGGATCCTTGAGACGTTCGAACCTCGCGCCGCGCAGGCCGGCGTCGCCTTGCGTTTTTCGGGCGAGCGCGCGCCCCTGCGCGGCGATCCGGAGCGGCTTGCGCAAGTCATCGTCAACCTCGTGGACAACGCGCTTCGCAACACTCCGGCAGGCGGTGCGATCGACGTCGAGGTCCGGCGCAGCGGCGAAACCATCGCGCTACGCGTAAGCGACACGGGCGTCGGGATTCCGTTCGGCGATCTGGCCCACGTCTTCGAGCGCTTTTACGTCGTCGATCGATCGCGCGCGCGCGAATCGAGTGGAACCGGGCTCGGGCTTTCGATCGTCAAACATATCGTCGAAGCGCACGGCGGCAGCGCGAGCGCCGAGTCGGAGCTCGGGTACGGAGCGGCGTTTACGTGCGAATTTCCGGCTGAGCCGGCGACGGCAGCAGCGGGTTAACAGGGCCCCTCAGCCCGTCGCCTTAAGGTCGCCTTAAGCTGCTCTTAAGCGGCGCTTATGTTGCCGCGGGCAGCATGAGAAGGCTTTGAACGAGGCCGCTTCTTCTACCATTGAAGGTCCGGTGCCGGCCCCTTATCAGTTTCCCTATCTCGTCGGCGGCGCCGAGACGTTGGCCCGGCCCGCGTCCGAACCTCGACCGCCGTCCAAGATGGCGACCGACGGTCTCAACGTGTTCTACGGACAGTTCCACGCGATCAAGCACGTCACGCTCTCGCTTCCCGATCGGCGGGTCAGCGCGTTGATCGGTCCGTCCGGTTGTGGCAAGTCGACCTTCCTGCGCGCGCTGAACCGCATGCACGATCTCACGCCGGAGGCGCGCGTCGAGGGGAGTGTGACCCTCGACGGCACCGACATCTACGGACCTGGGATCGATCCGGTCGAGGTCCGGCATCGCATCGGAATGGTCTTCCAGCGGGCCAATCCGTTTCCCAAATCGATCTTCGAAAACGTCGTGTTCGGCCCGAAGGTGCACGGCGAACGCCGCCATCGCGAGTTGATCGAGATCTGCGAGCGAAGCCTCGTGAAAGCCGCGCTCTGGGACGAGGTCAAGGACCGCCTGAATTCGTCGGCGTTGGGCCTCTCCGGGGGACAGCAGCAGCGGTTGTGCATCGCCCGGCAGCTCGCGGTCGAGCCCGAAGTGATTTTGATGGACGAGCCGGCGTCGGCGCTCGACCCGCTGGCGACCGCGAAGATCGAAGACCTCATCTTCGCGCTGCGGCGTGATTACGCGGTGGTGATCGTGACGCACTCGATGCAGCAGGCCGCGCGCGTCTCCGATCTGACGTCGTTCTTCCTGCTCGGCGAGATGATCGAAACCGGCCCGACCGCGGAGGTCTTCACGCACCCGACCGATCGCCGCACCGAAGATTACATCACCGGGCGTTTTGGTTAGCCATGTTAAGGCCATTAATGTCGCCTAAGCTGCGCTTAACCTGCTCTTGATGCGCGTGGAATATCCTGGAAGCGACCTTGCTCGCTCCCGAAAGGAAACCTCGCTCTGATGAAACGCGTCAACGTTCTTGGTGCCGCTCTCTCTTTTGCTGCACTCGTGGTCGCGCCGGCGCTCGCCGCGACGCAATTGACCGGCGCCGGCTCGTCGTTCGTCAATCCATTTTTCTCCAAGGCGTTCTACGAATACAGCGCGGCGCATAGCGACGTCACCGTCAACTATCAGCCGATCGGCAGCGGCGGCGGCATCCAGCAATTCACGCAGCGCACGGTCGACTTCGGCGCCTCCGACGTTCCGATGAACGCCGACGAGATCAAGCGTCTTCCGGCGTCCGCGGTCCAAGTCCCGATCGCGCTCGGTGGCGTCGCCGTAACCTACAACCTTCCGAGTTTCATCAAGGGCGGGCTCAAACTCACGCGCGAGACGCTGGCCGACATCTATCTCGGAAAGATCGCCAAGTGGAACGACCCGCGCCTGACCAAGATCAATCCCGGCGCGGAACTTCCCGACGCGCCGATCATCGTGGTCCACCGCTCCGATGGGTCGGGTACGACCTACATTTTCACAGACTTTCTCAGTCACGTTTCGGGCGAATGGAAGTCCAAGGTCGGAACGGGAAAGAGCGTCGAGTGGCCCGCGCCGAGTGCCGTCGGCGGCAAGGGCAATGACGGTGTCGCGGGCGCCGTTCGGCAAACGTCGGGCTCGATCGGCTACGTCGAACTGGCCTACGTGCACGAGAACAAGATGACGCAGGCGCAACTGCAGAACGCTGCCGGCCGCTTCGGTTTCTGCACGGGACGCGGCGTCGCCGCGGCGGCCGCGACGAAGCTGAATCTCACGCCGACCGATTTCTCGATCGTCGACACGAAGGGCGAGACCGCTTGGCCCATCGCGGGCTACACCTGGGCCTTCATGTATCGCGAGTACCAGAAACCGGAAGAGAAGAGTCGCGCGAAGATGGTTCGCGACGTGCTGGAGTGGACCGCTACGTCGGGCCAGCGCATCGCCGGGACGCTCGACTACGTCCCGCTTCCTGAGAGCGTCCAAGAGATCGCCAAGAAGAGCCTCTCAGAAATAAAGGTCTAGACGCCGAGTGCAAAGCGAGAGCCACGAACAACTCCATCTGCGCCGTTCGCGCATCTCCGACCGCTGGTTTATGGCGGGAGTATACGGTGCGACCGGGTTGTTCGTGGCGATCGTGGCCGGCTTGTTCGTCGAATTGTATGCCGGCTCGTCGAGTTCGATCCACGCCTTCGGCTTCAAGTTCCTGACGAGCAGTCACTGGAACCCCGTCACCAACCAGTTCGGCGCGCTGCCGATGATCTACGGCACGGTCGTCTCTTCGCTGATCGCGATCGTGCTGGCCGGTTTCGTCGGCGTTTTTGGCGCCGCGTACCTGGTCGAATTTGCGCCGCGCGCGGTCGCGCGGCCGCTCGCGTTCCTGATCGAGCTGCTGGCGGCCGTGCCGAGCGTGATCTTCGGGTTGTGGGGTCTCTTCATTCTAGCACCCGTCTTGCGAGCGTACGTCGAACCGTTCTTGCAGGCGAAGTTCGGGTTCTTGCCCATCTTCCAAGGCTTCATCTTCGGAAGCAGCCTGTTTACCGCGGGCATCGTCCTCGCGATCATGATCGTTCCGACGGTCTCGGCGATCACGCGAGACGTGATAGCCGCCGTCGCGCGCGAACACCGTGAAGCGTCGATGGCGCTCGGCGCGACGCGCTGGGAGACGATGGCGAGGGTGATCCTGCCGGGCGCGACGACCGGGATCTTCGGTGCGTGCGTCCTCGCGCTCGGCCGCGCACTCGGCGAGACGATCGCGACCACCATGGTCATCGGAAACAAACCCGCGATCGCGGCCTCGCTCTTTCAGCCGGCGTACACGCTCGCGAGCGTGATCGCCAACGAGTTCACCGAAGCGACCTCCGATCTGTACGTCAGCGCCCTGATCGAACTGGGTCTGCTTCTGTTCGTCGTGAGCCTCGCGGTCAACGGCATCGCGCGCGTGCTGACCTGGACCGTGTTGCGGCCCGCGAAGGCGCGCTAGTGCACGAATGACGACCACGCGTTCGCAGCTTCCGTTCGGAAGGCGTCCGCTGACGGCGCACATGCGCTGGCGCTACGGCTGGAGCGCAGTCGGCGTGATCGGTTCCGGGTTCTGCGCCGGTTTGGCGGCCTCGCTGTTACTCCTGATTCTCGGCTACGTCGCGATCCAAGGCGTCGCCGCGCTCAACCCCGCGTTCTTGACGCACGTTCCGCGGCCCGTCGGCGTTCCGGGGGCCGGCGTCGCGAACGGGATCGTCGGAACGTTCATCGTCGTCGGGATCGCCGTCGCGCTGGCGACGCCGGTCGGCGTGTTCACCGGCATCTATCTCGCGCTCTTCGGCCGTGGCAGGTTCGCTGAGACGGTACGTTTCTTGGCGGACGTCCTCTCCGGCATCCCGAGCATCGCGATCGGTTTGTTCGCGTACACGCTGTTCGTGCAACCATTCCGCCACTTCTCGGCGCTGTCGGCGTCGCTGGCTTTCGCGATTCTGATGCTGCCGCTGATCATTCGCACCGCCGAAGAGTCGATCGCGCGCGTCCCCACGCGCGTGCGCGAGGGCGCGCTGGCACTCGGCATCTCGACCTACTCGTCGACGATTCACATCATCGTGCCGGCGGCGCGGGCCGGGATCATCACCGGGCTGCTGCTGGCGATCGCGCGCGTGACCGGCGAGACGGCGCCGCTGTTGTTTACGGCGTTCGGCAGCCAGTTTTGGGAACTCAATCCGACCAATCCGATGGCGGTGCTGGCGCTCCAAGTTTTCACCTACGCGATCTCGCCGTATGAAGATTGGCACCGCCAGGCGTGGGCCGGCGCGTTCTTGCTGATCGTCGCCGTCCTGATCCTCAACGTGAGCGCGCGGCTCGTGCTTCGCAATCGGTTCGAAGCGTGAGCACGCTCGTGACCGTCGGCGCGCGCCGCGAGCCGGGCTTCATGGTGACGGCGCTGCTGGTCGCCGACAAGCTCACCGCGTACTACGGACTTCATCCGGCGATCGCCGACGTCTCGCTGGGCTTCTTCGCGAAGAGCGTCACGGCGATAATCGGCCCCTCGGGGTGCGGCAAGTCGACACTTCTGCGCTGCCTCAATCGCATCCACGAAACCGTCCCCGGCGCGTGGGTGCAGGGCCGTGTCTTGCTTGACGGCGGCGACACCTATTCACCCGACGTCAGCGCCGCTTCGGTGCGGCGCCGGATTGGGATGGTTTTTCAGCGAGCCAATCCGTTCCCGACGATGTCGATCCTCGACGACGTCACGAGCGGCTTGCGCTATGCCGGCCGTGCAAGGACCCACGCCGAGAAACTGGAGAGTGCCGAGCGCGTCTTGCAACTGGCCGCGCTATGGGACGAAGTGAAGGACAAGCTCGAGATGCCCGGGATGAGCCTCTCGGGGGGACAACAGCAGCGGCTGTGCATCGCGCGCGCGCTTGCGATCGACCCGGACGTCTTGCTCATGGACGAGCCCACGTCGGCGCTGGATCCGCTCGCGACCGCCAAGATCGAAGACTTGATCGGCGTGCTCTCCAATGATTACACGATCGCAATGGTCTCGCACAACATGCAGCAGGCCGCTCGCGTTTCGAATTATACGGCCTTCATGTTGGCCGGCGCCGATCGCATCGGACGGCTGGTGGAATTCGGCGAAACCAACCAAATGTTCACGCGGCCGCAGGAGCGGCAAACCGAGGACTATATTACCGGGCGCTTCGGGTAGACCCAATGAGGGCGCGCTCGGCGGGTGTCGAAGGCCTGTCGGCAATAACGTATGAACCGCGCTTTTAATCGCGACCTCATCGCCGAGCTGGACGCGCTTCGGTCGGCCGGCACCTATAAGCGCCTCCGGCACCTGACGACGCCGATGGACGCGCACGTCCGGATGGAAGAGGCGGGCGACGTCATCGTCCTCTCCAGCAACAACTATCTCGGCTTGGCCGACCATCCGGACGTGATCGCCGCGGGCGTCGAGGGCTTGGAGCGCTACGGTGCCGGAACGGCTTCGGTGCGGTTCATCTGCGGAACGCTCGATATTCACCGCCGGCTCGAAGCGAAGATCGCGGCGTTTTTTGGCTTCGAGGCGGCGCTCACATACGTCTCGTGCTGGACGGCGAATGAAGGACTGCTTCCGACCGTCGGGGTCGCCGGGACGACGCTCGTCTCCGACGAGTTCAACCACGCTTCGATCATCGACGGCTGCCGGCTGGCGGCAGCGAAGAAGATGCGTTTCAAGCACGCCGACATGGCGGACCTCGAGCGGTGTTTAAAAGGGGCGGAAGGGCGCGCGTTCGTCGTAACCGACGGCGTTTTCTCGATGGAAGGCGACGCCGCCAACCTCCCAGAGATCGTTGCGCTCGCTCAGAAATATGACGCGGTAACGATCGTCGACGACAGTCACGGCGCGGGCGTGATGGGCGCGACCGGCCGTGGCACGATCGAGCATTTTGAGCTGGGAGGAAAGGTCGACATCCTAACCGGGACGCTCGGCAAAGCGCTCGGCGGCGCCGCCGGCGGGTTCGTTGCGGGAAGCGGCGCGCTGATCGACATGCTCATTCAGCGCTCGCGGACGCAGCTGTTTTCCAACGCGTTGCCCGCGACGGTCGCTTCGAGCGCGTTAAGCGCGATCGAGGTCTTGGAGACGCATCCCGAGCTGCTCGCCAAGCAGCGCGAGAACGTCGCCTACTTCCGCGCCGGACTCGAGCGGCTCGGCTTCCGGCCGCTGCCGGGACCGAGCGCGATCATCCCGATCATCGTGGGCGAGACCGCCTTCGCGATCGCGATGAGCGACCGCCTGTTGCGGGAAGGCGTCTTCGTGACGGGCTTCGGCTACCCAGTGGTTCCCGAGGGGAGCGCGCGCATCCGGGTTCAGATGAGCTCGGCGCTCGAACGAGAGGATCTCGATCGGGCGCTCGCCGCCTTCGAGAAGGTCGGGCGTGAGGTCGGCTTGCTTGCCGCCGCTTCCTAGCAGGCATCGGCGTGGCGTGACGGCGAACGGGGCGCCCTCGCGTTACGTTACTGAACACGCCGGGGCCGCCGCGTCTCGCCCATCCCGCAATCATCATGTAGGAGCATTCTCGCCGATGACCGTCTCGCGACCCTCATTCTCTCTCGTCCTCGCACTCGCAGCGAGTACCGCGATTGCCGCGGCCGCCGACGTCGCTTTCGTCGGTCCGTCCGGCTGGAGTCACATCGGGCAACAATCACCCGACCAGACCCGCAAGCTCGACCAATGGAAACTTGGCGGCGGCGGCAACGACCCCGCGCAAACGGTGACGTTCATCAGCGATACCACTTCGTCGTACGCCGATGCGCTGACGCTGATCAGGAAGAACTTCGCCGACAATCACATCAAGGCGAGCGCCGACACGGACACGACCTGCCACGGAAAGCAGGGCCATATCATCGAGTTTAGCAGCGGCCCCGAGGGCAAAGAGATCGTCATCAAGCGCATCTTGATTCCGCAAGATCCGAGCGGCCTGATCACGATCACCTACGCGCGCGCGAAGGACGACCCGTACGATGACGACGTGAAGAAGTCGATCGAAACGTTCTGTAAAGCTAGTTAGCCTGGCGCCCGGGCCGGGCGTGATAGGTCTCTTTCCCTCTAGCCGAGCGGCTCTGGCTGTAACGCGCGTTACTTTTTTTCAGCCGGTTTAGCCCTTACCATGAAGTCCACGTGTTTCATGTCACGGACGGACCGATGGTTTCTGGCCGGTCGCTCGTTCTTTCCCCGGGGGCTTCGGCCACTGAGGGAGGGCATCCGAGCGCGCTGTCCTATCGAGGGGTCCGCGAGTTCGTCAACTGCCTCGCGAGCGAGCAGCCCGGAGAAACCTCCAGCGGCGAGAGCGCCGACCTAGCGAGGCAGGCGGCGTCGCGCGGCGACGTCCGAATTGCGTTGTGGCTCGCCGGCGGCTTGGCCGCGATCGCCGCGGCTGCCTTGGCATTCGGGCGCGGTGCTACGCCCGCCATCCCGGGCTTTCTTCCGATTCTGACCACGATAACCGTCGTGATGGAGTTCATCACGGCGTACGTATTCTTAGGCTATTTCTCGACGACGCGCGTCAGATCGGCACTCTTCCTGGGAGCGTCGTACCTCTTCGTCGGGCTCATCTCGATCACGACGCTCTTGACGTTTCCCGGTGCGCTTACCGAAGGCGGGATGTTCGGCGCGGACGGACAGACGGTGGCCTATTTATGGCTGTGCTCGCACGCGGGCTTCCCGGCGCTCGTTTGGGTCTCGACGCTCTTTTCGTCGCGGCGCTCGGTGCCTGAATTCGGGCGGCGCCAGACGGTGTTTGCCGCGTTGGCGGTGATCGCCGGATGCACGCTCAGCGGCATGCTATTGCCGCTCGTCTTGATTCACCTGGGTCACGCTCTTCCGATCCTTTCAAGCGGCGGATGGTTTTCCGGGGCCGTGCGTTGGTCCGCCCTGCCCGCGATCTGCGCCGTCGATGCGCTCGTGATCGCGCGCTTGGTGTTCGGCGAGAAACGGCCGAACGTCACCAACCTCTGGCTCGGAGTCGCGCTGTTTGCGTTGCTCCTGGACTCCGTCATTTCGCTGTCCGGCGTGGGCGAGTCTCTCGCGTGGTACGCCGGCAAGCTCTTCGGCGCCATTTCGGCCAGCATCGTCTTGGTCGGCTACATTCGCGAAATTCTCAAATTCAACGCGACCCTTACCCATGTCAACGACGAATTGCGAAACGTCAACGAAGAACAGCGCCGCCGGACGCACGAGCGGTTGGTATTTCTGGCGTATCACGACGAGTTGACGGGGCTTCATAATCGCTGCCGCTGGCAGGAACTGCTCGAGATTTGCGTCGAGCGTGCAAACGGGGCGGCGGACCGATCGGGGCGCTTCGGCGTGTTGTTCATCGACCTCGATAATTTCAAGGATGTCAACGACGCGCTCGGCCACGCGCGCGGCGACGAGGTCCTCGTCGAGGCGGGCCGCCGGCTTCGAGGGGTACTTCGTTCGGAGGACCTGATCGGGCGCCTCGGCGGGGACGAGTTTGCCGTGCTATTGCCCGAGTTGCGGCGCGCCGGCGAAGCGGACGAGATCGCCGATCGTCTGCTCAAGGCGATGCGTCGTCCTTTTGTTTTAAACGACCGGAGTTTCACGCTGGGCGCCAGCTTCGGCATCGCGCAGTATCCCGAACACGGGACGACGGCTGAGGCCTTGCTCCATCATTCGGACGTCGCGCTCTACTGTGCGAAGCGCGACGGCGGAAATTGCCGTCGTCACTACACCGACGCGATGGGACACGAGCGCGACGAGCGGCGCGACTTGCGCTTGGCTCTGGCTCGGGCCATCGAAGGTCGCGAATTTACCATGCACTATCAACCGATGCTCGACTTACGTTCGGGCCGCATCGAGGGTGCGGAGGCGCTCATTCGCTGGCAGGATCCGATCAAGGGCATGATCGCCCCCAGAACGTTCGTACGCGTCGCGGAGGAAAGCGGACTGATGAAAACGATCGGCCGCTGGACGCTCGAAGCGACCATTTCGCAATTGCGGCAGTGGAACTCCGAACGGCGCCGCGTCCGGATCTCGGCCAACGTCTCCGTGAGCCAGTTGCAGGATCCGTATTTCTTCGAGCACCTGCGCGAGACGCTGCGCTACCACGCTGTTTCGCCCACGCAGATCCGGCTCGAAGTGACCGAGTCCGCGGCGATGGCGGACTTGTCGGCGGCGACCGAGTTGCTTTCGCGCTGCCGAGCGCTCGGTATCGAGATCATGCTCGACGATTTCGGAACGCACTACTCGTCGCTGACGTACTTGAAGCAGCTTCCGATCGACACCATCAAAATCGATCAGTCGTTCGTTCGCGACCTCCCGTCCAACGAGCAAGACGCGGCGATCGTGCGCGGCGTGATTTCACTGGGTCACGACTTGAGCCGCAACATCATCGCCGAAGGCGTCGAGAATGAGGCGCAATTGAATTGGCTGCGGCACGCGGCCTGCGACGGCGCTCAAGGTTATCTGATCGAGCGTCCGATGCCGCCGACGCAATACGGCCTGTGGAGCGACTCTCGCGAACTGGCCTGGGCAAAAACAGGCTAGCCGGAGAGCGTTCGCGCCGCCTCGACCCGTCGACTTTTGTCGGACGAGAGGAGAGGGCCGGGCGTCATTGGTAGCCTTGTCTTCGCCATGTCTCAAAACGCTCAAGCAGACAAGAAATTTCGCCTCGCCGACGATGGCGGCCAGCTGATCGGCGAACTGCCGGTCTTTAAAGGGACGCTCGGTTTCGAAGTCGTCGACGTCCGCCAGCTCCTCGACAAATCCGGATATTGTACGTTCGATCCAAGCTTCGGCAGCACCGCGAGCTGCCGCTCGACGATTACCTTTATCGACGGCGACAAGGGCATTTTGCTCCACCGCGGTTACCCGATCGATCAACTCGCCGAGAAGGCGACCTACCTGGAGGTCGCCTTTCTGCTGCTGTTCGGCGAACTGCCCAGTGCGAGCGAGCTGGCGCAGTTCACCAAGGACATTACCTATCACACGATGGTGCATGAGCAGCTGACGCGCTTCTACGCCGGTTTTCCGCGGGAAGCGCATCCGATGGCGATCCTGTCCGCCGTGGTCAGTGCGCTCTCGGCCTTCTACCCGGACAGCACCGACATCTTCGATCCGCAGCAGCGCTTGATTTCAATTCACCGGCTTATCGCGAAGATGCCCACGATCGCCGCCATGGCGTACAAGAATTCGGTCGGACAACCGTTCATCTATCCGCAGAACCACCTCGACTACTCGGCAAATTTCTTGAACATGATGTTCGCCGTGCCGCCGGAGCCATACAAGGTCAACCCGGTGTTCGCGCGCGCCATCAACGCCCTCTTGATCGTTCAGGCGGACCACGAACAGAATGCCTCGACCTCGACGGTGCGCATGGTCGGCTCGACGCGGGCCAACCCCTTCGCGAGCGTCTCGGCCGGAATCGCCGCGCTCTGGGGACCGCTGCACGGTGGCGCCAACGAGGCCGTCTTGGACATGCTCGAGCAGATCGGCGATAAGAAGAACATCCCCGATTTCATCAAGCGCGCTAAGGACAAGAACGATTCGTTCCGTCTCATGGGCTTCGGGCATCGCGTCTATAAGAGTTACGATCCGCGAGCTCGCGTGATGCAGAAGATCTGCGAGGAAGTGCTCCACGAGGTCGGCGCCGACAACGATCCGCTCTTGAAGTTGGCCCGCGAATTGGAGCGGGTCGCCCTCGCCGACGAGTACTTTGTGGACCGCAAGCTGTATCCGAACGTCGATTTTTATTCAGGGATCGTCCAGCGGGCGATCGGAATACCGGTCAAGATGTTCACCGCGCTTTTCGCGATCGCGCGAACGGCCGGCTGGCTCGCGCAATGGAAAGAGATGATCGAGGATCCCGATCAACGGATCGCGCGCCCGCGGCAGCTGTATTGCGGAGAAGACACGCGCGAATACGTCCCGCTCGACAAGCGGAGATCCATGACCGATACGAGCGCCACCGTCCACAAGCCGATGCCGAGCGAGCCCGCCATCGTCGGCGGTTGAAGACTCAATATCCGAGGTAGGACTTTCGAATTTGCTCGTTGCCGGCAAGATCGTGGCTTGGGCCGCTGAGAGCGATTCGGCCGGTTTCCAGCACGTACGCCTGGTCCGCGAGAGCGAGCGCGGCGGCGGCGTTTTGTTCGGCGATCAGAATCGTGACGCCGTCGTCCCGGTTGATCGTCCGCAAGATCTCGAAGATGCGACTGACGATGATTGGCGCGAGGCCGAGCGACGGCTCGTCCAGCAAGATGAGCCGTGGTTCCATCATCAACGCGCGCGCGATCGCGAGCATCTGCTGCTCGCCACCACTCAATAGACCAGCCGGTTGCTCGCGGCGCTCGGCGAGCCAGGGGAAGTAAGCAACGAGTTTTTCGTAGCGCGCGCGAGTACGTCTTGCATCGGTCAGGGTGTAGGCGCCCATCGCCAGGTTCTCCCACACGCTGAGCGTGCTGAGCGTCCCGCGGCCTTCGGGGACGTGGGCGATACCGAGCCGGGCGACATCCTCGGGAGCATGGCCGATCACTTCACGTTTGTCGAACAGGATGCTTCCGCTGCGGCGCGTCGCGCCCGTGAGCGCGCGCAACGTGGTCGTCTTCCCCGAACCGTTTGCGCCGAGGAGCGCCACGATCGAACCTTGCGCCACGTCGAGATTGATTCCGTGAAGCGCTTCGATCTCACCGTACCGCGCGTGGAGCGCGCGCGCTTCCAGCAGCGCCACGTTAGGCGGCACCGAGATAGGCTTCGATGACGGCGGGGTCGCGTTGCACCGCAGCCGGTGTGGCGTCGGCGATCTTCCGCCCGGACGCGAGCACGATAACGTGATCGGAGACGCTCATCACCAGTTGCATGTGGTGTTCGACCATGATGATCGTGGCGCCGAAATCGCGAGCGATTCGCTTGACGACGCCGGCCAGCGACACGACTTCTTCCGCGCTTAGGCCCGATGCCGGCTCGTCTAAGAGCAGAAGTCGCGGACTCGCCGCCAGAGCACGCGCGAGTTCAACCATCTTGCGCGTGCCGAACGGCAAGCCGCGTACCGGTCGATCCGCGATGCCGAGCAAACCGAGATAGTCCAATACGGCCAGCGCTTCGCGTCGTCCGGCATCGTCGCGTCGCCAGCCGGCGACGTCCGAGGCATAGCGCGAATGATAGCCGACGAGCACGTTGTCGAGTGTCGTCAAACGGTCGAAAAGCGCGACGTTCTGGAACGTTCGTGCGATCCGCTTCGCCGCCAATTCGTGCGGCGCGCGTTGCAAGAGATCGTCGCCGGAGAACAGGACGCGACCCGACGAAGGCTGGTACAGTCGTGTGATGCAGTTGAAGCAGGTCGTCTTGCCGGCGCCGTTCGGTCCGATCAAACCCGAGATGTGTCCTTCGGCGACCTCGAAGGACACATCGGTCAGTGCCGCGATCCCGCCGAAGTGAATCGAAAGGTCGCGTACCTCGAGCAGCGCCGGCAAGACTATCCTACGTGCAGCGCCTAGCGGCCCCGCGCCCCGATGAGCGAACCGAACAGCGAGAAGCGCGTTCCATTATACGAAGCGAGCTGTTCCTGTCCAATCGGGAAACGGTTGTTCGGCGACGTCTGCACGACGACGCCGGAGATGACGAACGGATTGTCGCGCTCGTTCAGATGGATGGCCGCGTCCATCACCCGCTGGCGGGTCAGGTTCTTTCCGGCCCGCTGCAAGCAATCGACCATTGTGTACGCGGCGCCCATTCCATACAGGAAGTAACCGTTGTTCTGATCCGCGCCAGGCATGTACTTGGCCGCGATCGCACGGTAGAGCTTCATCCCCGCGTCGTTATCCCACTTCGGCTCGGCCGGATCTTTAAGGTACTGGACCGATATGACCCCTTGGGTCGCCGCGACGCCGCCGGCGGACGTTGCCGCCTTCATCGTGGTCTGCGAGTTCGAGACGGTATTCAGGAAGATGCGCGGTTTCCATGATTGCTGTGCCGCCGCGACCAGGGCTTGGATGCTGAACTTCGGCGTCGCGAAGATGAAGAAGGTAGTGGCGCCGCTTGCCTTGAGGCTCGCGATCTGCGAACTTACCGATGGATCGGTGACTTCGTAGCTCGCAGTCTTCACGATTGCGTCGGCCTTCTTTCCGAGGCCGTCTTTCAAGCCGGTCAGGTAGTCCTCACCGTAGTCGTCGTTCTGATACAGCACCGCGATCTTCGCGCTCGGGTCTTCCTTCATCAGGTACCGCGCGTAGATAATCGATTCCGACTGATAGTCGGGTTGCCAGCCGATCGTCCACGGGAACTTTGCGGCGTCGGCGCCCCACGTGCTCGCGCCGGTCGCCACGAAGAGCTGGGGAACCTGATTCTGATTCAGGTATTGTCGAATCGCGGTGTTTGAGGGCGTTCCGAGCGTATTGAACATCGCGAAAACGTGATCTTGCTCGACCAATTGCTTGGCGAGTTGAACGGCCTGCGGCGGGCTGTAGGCATCGTCCAGGTCTTTATACGTGATCTTGCGTCCGTTGACGCCGCCGTTGTCGTTGATGTAAGCGAAGTAGGCCTGAGCGCCCTTTCCGATCGCCCCGTACGACGACGCAGGGCCGCTGTACGGATGCAGACCGCCGAGCACGATCTCGGTCGGTGTGATGCCGGGTTCGTCGGCGCTGACGGGCGTGCGCGTTCCCGTGCTGAGCGCCAGTGCGAAGGCTGCCGCGAGCGTGGCGGCGAGCAGTCGGCTAGGAGCGTGCATGTTGGTTTCCTCCTCGAAGTCGTAGCGAATTGAGAGCAGATTGAAGAGCGCGGCCGATGCCGCCGGGGAGAAAGATCGTGAATAAGATCAAGGCGATCCCGTAGATGACCGAAGGCGCGGCCGGATTGATGTTCTGCGCCCACAGCGGTAGGAACTCTACGATGACGCCGCCGATGAGCGCACCCCACAGCGTGTCGAGTCCGCCCAACACGGCGCCGGTCACGAGCGCAAGCGAGAGCGCGATCCCGTAGGCGTCGGGGCTCGCGTACGCGGTCGCGATCGCGACGATCGCACCGGCGACCCCGGCGTAAGCGGCGCTCCATCCAAAAGCGATCGTCTTATAGCGGTGCGGGTTGACGCCGAACGATACGGCGGCGATCTCATTGTCGCGCAGCGCGTGGAGTGCGCGTCCGAGACGGCTGTGCAGTGCCAGCGACGTCGCGAAGAAGAAGACACCGGCGAGCGTCCAGGTGACGTAGTAGAGCCATTGTTCGGGCGTGATGAGCCCGTGGAGCGGCCCGGGGACGGCGAGCGGCGACAGCACCACCCCTTGCGATCCGCCGGTGAGCGCCTTGAAATGCTTGAGCGTCGACGGGGTTGCGACGGCGAGCGCAAAGGTAGCGAGCGCGAGGTAGATGCCTTCCAGGCGCAGCGCCACGAGTCCGAGTCCCAGGCCGACGACGCCACTCGCAAGCGCCGCAAGCGGGAGCGAAATCCAGTACGGCACGCCTAGCTTCTGGCCAAGCAACGCGACCGTGTAGCCTCCGATCGCGAAAAACGCGCCGTGCCCGAGCGAGATCTGACCGCTCGCTCCGGTCAAGACGATCAGGCCGAGGATGCCGATCGCGTACGCGCCGACGTAGGTCAATTCAAATGCGCCGTACGAGGGGATAAAGTGCGGCAGCACGGCGATGAGCAGCGCGACGAGCGCGACGCTCCCATACCGTCTCACGCGTTCGTCGCGCATCGTTTAGACGCGCAGCAATCTGCGCCGGCCGAACAAGCCGGCCGGACGGAAGAGCAAGATGACGACGATGATCGCGAACGCCATCGTGAGCTGGAGATCGGTGCCGATGAACGGCACGTAGGCTCCGATCAGGTTGAGGCCGACGCCGAGCATGAGTCCGCCGACGACCGCGCCGAGCGGGCTCTCGATGCCGCCCAGCACTGCCGCCGCGAACGCGTAGACGAGGATGCCTTGCATCATATTGGGATCGAGCAGGACGACCGGTGCGATCATCAAGCCCGAAAGCGCGCCGACCGCCGCCGCCATCCCCCAACCGAGCGCAAGCATCCAGCCGACACGCACGCCGAGGGTGCGACTCGACTCGGGATAGAGCGCAGCCGCCCGCATCGCCAAGCCCACCTTGGTTTTCTTGAAGAAGACCGAAATCGCGCCGAGCGACGCCAGTGAAACGGCGATGATGCCGAGGTCTTGGCTGCTGAAGGCGACCGAACCGAAGTGCAACGGTGTCGTCGGAAACGGCGAGGGAAACGCTTTGATGACATAACCCCAGATCCAACCGGCGAGGCCGTTGAAGGCAATGAGCAGACCCAGGGTCAGGATGACGATCGTCAGCGGCGCGGCTCGTTCGACGGGACGCACGACGATCCGCTCGAGCGCCACCGCGCCGGCGAACGCGATCGCGATCGTCAGCGGGAAGGCGAGCCAGAGCGGCATGCCCTGCTGCGAGAACTGCCACGCGAGATACGTCGTGAACATCGCCATCTCGCCTTGCGCGAAATTGATGACGCCCATCGAGCGGTGGATCAGCACCAGCGCGAGCGCCATGCTCGCAAAAATCGAGCCCGTCGCTAGACCGCTGACGATCTGCTGAGCGAGGTCGTGCACGCGTCCCCCAACCGAACCGTTTCTCGTACAGTCGGCGTTCGGCAGGACCTTCCCTTGTCAGTCCTGCCGCGCTCAAGAGTCCAAACCGTCCGGCAAAGGGTCTTCTCGACTTCCGCTCGGTCACCTGAGCTTAGTGACGGCGCTCACTTCGTGACTCGAAGCACTTTTGCTACAATGGTGCAAACGTACGGAGGATGCTTAAATTCCGGGCCGGTTTTCTCTTGTCCAGGCTGATCCTATCGATCCTGAAGTGACGGAAGAATCACAAAACGGGCCGGTACTACACGCGAACGCCGTAAGCGATCTTTCGACGATACCCGCGTCCCCAGCCGCCGTCAAGGCCGCGCTGCGCATCGTATTTAGTATGGTGGCACTAGCGTTTGGCGTACTGTTCATCGGCGAACGCCAGATAAACATTCCGGGATCGGTGCCGGTCTTTATCACGGCGGCGTTCCTGATGAACCTCGTCTCGGCATATATGTTCCTGGGCTACTTCAGAACGGCGCGGCAATGGCCGGCCCTGTTTCTAGGGGCAGCATACTTGCTCTGCAGCTTGCTCGCGCTCTCATCGCTGGCGTTTGCAATGGCTTTTAGCGGAGGTGGAGTGCTCAGGGGCGACACCCAGGCGCTCGCCGACCTCTGGCTTCTTGGCCAGCTCGGTTTTCCGGCGCTCCTCCTCGTCTCGACCCTGTTAGGCTATCGCAAGGGTGCACCAACCACATCACCTGGCCGTATGAACGTAGGGCTCGCCGCGGTCGTCGCTGGGTGTATCGCGTGCAGCATCCTGCCGGCGGCCCTCTTGACCACGTTCGGCTATGTCGTGCCGATGCTCGATGCCCAAGCGTTTTCCGCGCTCGCGAAATGGCTCGCCTTGCCGAGCGTCACTTTCGTCGCCGGTCTCGTCGCCTTTAGGCTTATCCGCGAACCGAAGCGGCGCACGATGACCAATCTTGGGCTATTCGTTGCAGTTTTGGCATCCTGGCTGGATTCGATTGTGAGCTTGCTCTGCGTTCGCTATTCCTTTGCTTGGTATGTCGGGCAGTTGTTTGGTCTCGTCGCGGCGACCGCCGTATTCGGCAGCTACATTCGCAGCCTACTCTCAATCCACGCTGGCTTGGCCGGCGTAAACAAGCAACTGCAGAACATCAACCAAGCCGAACGAGTTCAAGCTGGGGAACGCCTCGCTTATTTGGCGTACTACGACGAGCTTACCGCGCTCATCAATCGAAGCCGTTGGCGAGAACTCCTCTGTCAGCTCATCGAGCGCGCCAAGGCTCAAGACGAGAGCCTCCAATGGTTCGCGGTTCTTTTCCTCGATCTCGACAATTTCAAGGAAGTTAATGACGCGGTCGGCCATACGGGCGGCGACGATCTCTTGATCGAAGTTGCCAAGCGGCTGCGCGCCGTCCTCCGAGAACAGGACGTCGTTGGGCGCTTGGGTGGCGACGAATTCGCAATCTTGCTCCCCCAGCTGCAGCACTCGCGCGAGGCCGAGCAGATCGCCACTCGGATGTTAGCCACCTTGCGCGAGCCCTTCAGTTTTTACGACCGGACCTTCGAAATTAGCGCGAGCATCGGAATCTCATATTATCCCGTCCATGGCACTTCTTCCGAGACATTGCTACACCACTCCGATGTGGCACTGTACAGTGCGAAGCGAAAAGGGGGAAACTGCTACAACGTTTACATGCCCGTGATGGGCGAGCAGAGCGACCGGCGGATCCGCTTGAAAGAGTCACTCATTCACGCCGTTCGGCAGGGCGAATTCGCCTTGCAGTATCAACCCCTGTTTGATCTGCGCACGAGCCGGGTCGACAGCGCCGAAGCATTGATACGCTGGCACCATCCCGAGAAAGGGACGATCATGCCCGCGATGTTTATCGGTTTCGCCGAAGAGTCCGGCCTGATGCAGAGTATCGGACGCTGGACACTCGAAGCGGCTAGCGCGCAGATTCGATTGTGGAACGCAATGGGGGGACCGGAGCTAAAGATTTCGGCGAACGTTTCAGTAAAGCAATTGCAAGACAGGACGTTCTTTGATCACCTGCGCGAGACGCTCGAGCAAAACGCCGTGGCACCGTGGCAGCTCGAGCTCGAGCTAACCGAGTCCGTTGCGATGGCCGACAGCGCCCTCACGTTTCAGTTGTTATGTAGGCTCCGCGAGCTTGGCGTCACAATCGCCCTGGACGATTTTGGAACGCATTATTCGTCACTCACAAATCTTCGCCAGTTGCCGATCGACACGCTCAAGATCGATCGCACCTTCGTCGCCGGTCTACCATTAAATCACGACGATGCGGTGATCGTTCGCAGCGTAATTGCGCTGGCCCACGACCTGGGTCAAACGGTGGTCGCAGAAGGAGTCGAGACGCGCGAGCAGCTCGAATGGTTGCGCGAGATGTCTTGCGACATAGTCCAAGGCTATCTGATCGAGAAGCCGATGTCAGCCGATCGGTTCACTGACTGGCGCGGCACGCAGATCTTTTCGGCAGCCTGAACCGTCGCCGCCTCTGCTGGTCGCACATCTGCGGCCGGCGTTATCGGCAGATTCGCGGCCAAAACCTTAGGTAATCGTCCGAATAGTGTGCTGCGTCACATTTGCAGAGCCTCGATGTGATGTAGAATAAACTATAGTCTTCGGTCTCCCATGGAGGGGTCGTGCTTTTTAACACAGGGGTCTTCGTTCGCATCCTCAGCGCGATTCTGTTCGCTGGATCACTGGCGGCATGCTCTGCGGCTCGTTCGAATCCCCAGTTGCAGCCGTTGTCTCCAGCACAGCTGCGGACGCCTCAGGGGGCTGATGCAATCCCGTCGGATTTAAGCGCGGTGTTGGGGAGTGATGCATTCCCGACCGGGGCTGACGCGTTCCCACTCGGAGCTGGTGCGACGCCGGTCGGTTCGGACGCTCACGCGAGCTGCGCGAAGACCGGAGACCCAGAGGCGGCGAGGTGCCATGCTCAATATCGCAAGAGCCTCGTGCCCAATGGTAATCCGGCAACCCCCGCATCCGCCGTCTTAGGTTATCATCCGAGCGATTTACAAAGTGCGTATGGCCTGACGGGGCCCGCAGTCCAGGCGGGCGGCGATCAGACCGTTGCAATCATCGTTGCGTTTCACAATCCAGATCTTGAGTCGGATCTGGGCGTCTATCGCGCGACCTTCGGCTTATCGCCCTGCACCTCCGCAAGCGGATGCTTAAGAGTCCTCTCCAAGACTTCTGCCTCACATCCCGGTTGGGCGGCGGAAGAGGTCCTCGACGCCGAGATGGTCTCCGCGATCTGCCCGAATTGCAAAATCATGGTCGTCGAATCGCAGGATGCGAAATTGAAGACCTTAGCCAGCTCCGTCACGTTGGCGGCATCGAGCGGCGCCACCGAGATCAGCAATAGTTACAGCGTTCCTGAATCGCGAGACTTGGCACAATACGCTGCGAAGTATCGAGTGGACGGTATTCCGATCACGGCGGGAGCCGGCGACACGGGTTACGGCGTAAACTATCCAGCAGGATTTGCGACCGTCACCGCCGTCGGGGGGACGTCGTTAATCAACACGCCCCGAGGTTGGGCCGAAGCCGTATGGCCAGGCACCGGCAGCGGTTGCAGCGAGTTTATCTCCAAACCGTCGTGGCAAACCGATAGGGGTTGCCCCAATCGAACCGTGAACGACCTCGCGCTCGTCGCAGATCCCGCTACCGGTGTTTCAGCCTACGTCAGCGCGGTTGGCGGCTGGACCGTCTTCGGAGGGACCAGCGTCGGCGCTCAGATCGTCGCCGCGATGTACGCACTCGCGGGGAACGGCAGCAACATTAACGATCCGTCGATCCTCTACGCACAGTCGTCCAGTTTCTTAGCGATTGTTCCGCGCGCCAACGGCAGATGCCGTCCGAGCTATCTTTGCCGCGGCGCTACCGGCTACTCGGGACCCGGGGGCTTGGGTATGCCTGCTGGGTTGACGGCGTTTTAAGATGGATATGAAAATGCCGATTCGGTCTAGCGCAAGCGAATCGAAATTCCGCGATGGCGCACGGTTTGAGCCGATATCGCGTCCACGCCTGCGCGGTTTAATCGCCGCGAGCGGCACTCGGACGTGCTTCGTCGACGCGCCACCCAGATACGGAACGACGACGATGTTACGCGAGTACGCCACCACGGGCAACGCGGCCTACTTGGCACTGCCCGGCGACGCGTCATTCGCACGCTTTACCGCAATACTGGTTCAGGCGCTTGCGCCGCGATTCCCAGGTATTGAACGTACCTTCGCGGGCGCATATGCGCGCGCGCTGGAAATGCCCGATCCCGCTGGAGCGTTGGCGGCGTGGATGCTACGACACATCGACGCGCAACCTTGCGAGATCGTCATCGACGACGTGCACCACGCCGCCGACCGGCGCATCGTGCGGTTCATCGCGGAGATGATCGAGCGTTCCCCCGAATCATGTCGGTGGTTAATCGCTTCGAAATCACTCGAGGGATTCCCGATAGCATCGTGGCTGAGACGGGGGATCATCGGTTCCCCGATCAAGGGCCCGGACCTCGTGCTCACGTTCGAAGAAGCGTTGCGGCTCGCCAAACGTGTGAGTAAGGTCGATGAGGCGAACGTGCGCCAGCTGCACCGCGAAACGGCCGGCGTCATCGGCGACTTCGTCGCGTTGCTGCACATGTCTAGTGGTTATCCCTATCAGGAAACGCGAGTACTGACGGCGCCCGAACTCGAAGAAGCGGGCGACATAGCAGGCGCACTGGACCTGCTCAAAGGTCCGTACCGCGAACGCGAAGCGCTCGCGCTCATCGAACGTCATGGGTTCGCCCTGATCGAAAGCGATCGCTCCTACGTTTTACACGATGCGATTGCGAACCTAAGCAGTGAGGCGCAAGGTAAGAGCCCGGTCGTGCTAACGCTCAAAGCGATAGCGGCATCGCTCGCCGGCCGAGGCGACTTTAGTGAAGCCTTCTTCAATAGCGCGCTCGAGCGATGCACTGATGAGCCACAACGTCGCCGCGTCAGCTTCTGGTACGCTTGCGACTTCCTGCGGCGCGGTCGTCCGGAGGCGATTGAGTTGCTCGAACGTCTCGACCCAGACTTGCCTGTTCCCCTGTGGCTACGGCTCGCCAATCAATCGGCACTTGCCGCCGCATACGCTTTCGTGGCACGGCACGACGAAGCTCAAGCCTTGATCGGCGCGACACTTGAGGCGGCATTGGAACTCCGCGACGACTCGCTGACTGCGCGGGTCTATCATCAAGCGGCGTTCGTCGCCCTGCGCGCCTGCCGCTACGAGGAAGCGAAGGAGCTGGCTCGGCAAGGAGCGAGACTCGCCGAGGCATCGGGGGCCTTCGAAACGGCCGCCGGCGCCCTCAGCGTTCTGTATAGCATTGCGGTCGACGTCGACGTAGACCTCGGGCTCGCCGCGGACGTGCTGCGGCGCATTGCCGAGTGCGGCGCTAAATGCGGCAGTCTCGAGAAGCAGATTTACGGGCTCGCGTGCGCTTACGAGATCGAAGCGGAACGCGGTGACGAACGCGCCCTGGCCTTGATCGAAGAAGATCTGCGAGTCTTTGACGTCGGTTACGCGTCGCGCTCGATCAACGAAGCGGCGTTACCTGGCCAGGCACTGCAATTGGCGTGGCACGGCGACTTCACGCGCTCGTATCAGATTCTGAAGGCCAGCGCCGACCAACAGTCGGAGATCGCATTGCGAGCCCGGCGCTGGGCGGAAATTGCTCTTTACGCTGCTGCAGCCCAGTCCGTGGGCGACGCGACGCAAGCGATTGGCATCGCTTTGCAACGCCTACAATCGACTTCGAAGGCGAGCGCAAACGGGAGACGTGCACACATCTATCTCGCGCTCGCGTACGTTTTGATCGGACATATACCAGAAGCTCGCGCCGAGTTGGCCGGGCTCGACGACGAAGGACTCGGATCCGGCCGCTTAGGCGCGCTGGTCGAATGTATCGATAGCCTGATACGCTGGCGCACAGAGTCGCCCGACAGTGCTGACGTCTTGGCGAGATTGGAATGCTTGCACGAACGTGGGTTCGGTGGGTTCGCCCGGATGTTGGAGGCACTTCCAATGGCCCTAACCGTCCCCGAACCGCCAGAAATTACGAGAGGCCACAGTCCAAGCCTTAGTCGTCTGAATGGACCGAAAGAGCTTCTCGCGGCGCGCGCCGAGATCGCTGCTATGCTCTGCAAGAAGGCCCCGGCGAATCGGCACACGACGATCCTGCGCTTGCTCGCGCAGTCGTTCGTGGAAGAGCATCTGTCCGCGCTCGTGGAAGAACGCCCGCACGCCGCTCGGGCCGAGTCGTTGTATACAAAACCTGGCAGGGCGGCGGCGCTCGAGGCTTTGTGTGATGCGGTCGTGGGACTCGATCAATATCTCCTCAACCGCGGACTACCGCAGCGCTATTTGACGCAACTCCCCCCTCTTCGCGATCTCGTTCGTCCTGCTGCGACACCCCAGCCAGATCGCAGCGATTATAGCGACCAGCTCGATGAATTCGAGGCTCAGATTAACGAATTGCTCGAGCAGTTCTCCGGGGGTGATCCAAAAGTCTTGGTTCACGCTCGCGCCGTCTCGAGTTGGTGCGCTCGTTTGGCGCGACGCCTCGCGCTCCTGGATAATGAGGTCGCATTCGTGGCACGAGCGGGATCCTTACACCACGTCGGTGAGCTCACTGGTCTCGCATCGGAGGACAGCATCGAAGCGAATCCTCTGCTCGAGCCGTTCTTGCCGGTCATTCGCGAGCATTGCCGGATCCTCGAGGATCAAGAATCGCTAGCTGCCAAGATTGTCGCGGTCGCCTGCGCGTTCAACACGTTCCTCGTCGGCGACGGCGAGCGACCGTCAAGGACTCCGGAAGCCGCTCTCAACGAGGTGCTTGCCGACTGCGGGATACGCTATGATGTCGTCGTCGCAGCAGCTCTCCACGAGCTGGTCGCCGGGAAATAACGTAGTCCGCCCGTAAGAGGGCCTCATAGGCGCCCCATCGGCGCTGGCATTGCGCAGAGTTCGGTGCCAAAACGGTGCCACACGATCTCAGCTCAAGTTCGCGACGATCAAAATCGAGCGGCACTACATCAGACCGGAGTAGATCAGTGCGGCAGGGGTGTGGCGACGATCATGGGGTGCATGATTTCGGGACGCAGCGGTAGACAGACGCGAGTGGAGTCAACCGAATAGCTCGGGTCCGTCAGGACCCCGGCGGCCGTGCGCAACGTGAAGCAGCGATGGTTCTTCAAATCGGACAGGTAGAACAACGCGGCACGCGCGTCGGGTTTGAACGGAGCGAAGAACGGCGAGCCGTCAAAGGGAATGAACGCGCTTGCGTCGCGACAGACGTTTTGGCCACAGGGCGTCTTACTCCAGTTCCAGGTGACCAGCACGTCCTGGTTGGTTTTGAGTTCGTACTCGCACAACGATTCTAGATCGGAATGCGCGGCCAAAGCGGTTGCACCAAACTGAGCGCTCTTACAGTCCGCGCTTGCGGTGTGCAGCGTGAGATTAGACGGCGCCGCGATTCCGGCGCCCGCCTGAACCGCGGGACGCGAGAACGTCCCTGGGGGAGCCGCACCCGCCGGGCCGGCAAGCGCGGTGAGCAACAAGGCTACAAGGGCGATCTGGGCAACGGGGACCAATGGAGCGGCTGGACGTGCGATCATGACGACGGCCTCCATAGAGAACGTTGATGAACCATTTAACGCACCGACCTAACGTTTTAGTTCCGCGTTCGATCTTGCTCGTTGCGCGTAACCGAACCTGTAAGCGAGTGCCGTCAAAGCGCATAGCGGCCGGAGCGGGCTTCGATCGCGGCGCGCGTGGCGAACGGTTGTTCTTGCCGGTGGCTCCCTGAAGAGGGTCAGGGGGCCCTTAACCTTCTTCAGGCAGAAGGTTTCCGAAGCGTTAGTCGAGTCTTTATATG
>PLCB01000046.1 GCA_003134695.1 Candidatus Zemynaea palustris
CCGCCGCCGACGGGATTGCGCTATTGCATCAACGGCGTCGCGCTGAAGTTCCATCCGAAGGTTTAACTCGCCCGCCTTCGTGCTCGCTCTCATGCTTGCCGCGCTACGCGTCGACGCGGCCCAGCCGCCGCGCATCGTCTCGCTGATGCCTTCGCTGACCGAAGATCTTTTTGCGATCGGCGCCGGGAGTCAGGTGATCGGCGTCTCGCAATTCACCGACTATCCGCCGGCGGCTGCGAGGTTGCCGCAGGTCGCCTCGTTCTCGTCGCTCGACGCCGAGCAGATCGTCCGGCTGCATCCCGACATCGTCGTCGGCATCCCCTCGCAGGCCGCGCTCACCGCCGACCTGCGGCGGGCCGGATTGCGAACGGTGCTGATCAGCGACGACGGCTACGACGACATCTTCGCCGATCTCGCGGCACTCGGCCGGTTGAGCGGCCGCACGAGCGAAGCGGCCGCGCTGTCGGCCCGCCTTCGCGCGCAGACGGTGCAGTTGATGCGGCGTGTCCCGCGCGGCGCGCGGCCGCGCGTTTTCGTCGTGCTCGGCGTCGCGCCGATTTTTACCGTCGGCGACCGCTCGTACATCGCGCACTTGCTGGCGCTGGCCGGCGCGCGCAACGCGGCGAACAACGTCGGCGAGGCCTACGCGCGCTATAGCCCCGAAGCGGTCCTGGCACTGCAACCCGACGTCATCGTCGCCGACCACGCGAGCGGCCTCGCCGCGGTTCTCGATCGCGCGCCGTGGAACGCGCTCGCGGCAGTCAAAGCCAAACGCGTCTACGTGATCGACGACGCCGACCTCCTCGAACGGCCCGGTCCACGCTACAACGACGGCCTCGCCTGGCTGATCGAGAAACTCCACCCGCATGGCCGTTGAACGCGCGCTGGTCGTCGCGGTCGACCTGCGCGATCCGAAGCGGCCCCTCGAGCCGGAATTGGCCGAGTTCGAAGCGTTGATCGAAGCGGCCGGAGCACAGGTCGCCGGCCGCATCGTGCAGCGCCTCGACGCGGTCGACGCCGCGACGCTCGTCGGTAGCGGGAAGGCGCGCGAGATCGCCACCCGCGCCGAAGAACTCGGCGCGACCAAAGTGTTCGTCTTCAACGACTTGCGTCCGCGCCAGCGGAAGAATCTCGACACGATCATCACCTTGCCGATCGTCGATCGTACGATGGTGATTCTCGACATCTTCGCGCAGCGCGCGCGCAGCCGCGAAGGGAAACTGCAGGTCGAACTCGCGCAACTGCGGCACCGGCAAGCGAATCTCATCGGCAGCGAGACGGCGCTCTCGCGGCTCGGGGGCGGCGTCGGGACGCGCGGCCCCGGTGAAACGAAACTCGAAGTCGACCGCCGGACCATCGGGGCGCGGATCTCGGTGCTGGGGCGCCAACTCGAGACCGTCCGGCGCGCACGCGCCGTCCGGCGTGCGCCGCGCGGCGGCACGCCGCTGGTGGCGCTCGTCGGCTACACGAACGTCGGAAAGTCGTCGCTGCTGAACCGACTGGCCCACTCAACGCAGGACGGAGCCGCCTTCGTCGCCGATCAACCGTTCGCGACGCTCGACCCGACCTTGCGCCGCGTCTATCTCGCGCCGGGCGTCTACGCGCGGGTCGCCGACACCGTCGGCTTCATCACCGAACTGCCGAAAGAATTGATCAACGCGTTTCGCGCGACCCTCGAAGAACTCGAAAGCGCCGACGTGCTGCTTCACGTGATCGACGCGAGCAATCCCGATTGGCCGCGCCAGAAGCAAAGCGTCGAGGACATCCTGCACGAACTCGGCGTCGCCGGAAAGCCGACGGTCCTCGTCTTCAATAAGATCGATAAGCGCGATCCCAACGCCGCGCCGGCGCTACCCAGCGATGCCCCTGCAGTGAGCGCGCGCACCGGCGCCGGTCTCGACGACTTGCGGGCGCGCATCGTGGAACGGGTCGCGTCGCAGGCGGCGCACGCGTGAGCCGAATGCTCGCGCCGCTGTTCGGACTGCTCGCGCTCGCCGTGTTGCTCGCGCTGGCCGGCTGCACGACGAGCGCGAACCCGATGGGCGGCGATCCTTTCGTGCGCGCGGTGCGCGGCCTGCGCCCGAGCGTGGTGCTCGTCACGATGAGTATTCCGAGCGACGACCCGAAGAAGAAGGGCCAATGGGACGACGCGTTCGGCACCGGTGTCATCGTCGCCAGCGGCGCGTGGGGCAGTCAGATCCTCACCGAAGAGCATGTCGTTCGCGACGCGCGCAACCTTCGCGCGACCATCGGCGAGAAGATGGACGTGCCGGTGCGGCTCCTTGCCGCCGACCGAAAGAACGACTTCGCGCTCGTCGAGACGAGCAAACCCAATCTTCCGGTCGCGAGACTCGGACGTTCGCGAGACGTCGAACCCGGCATGGCCGTCGGCGTCGCCGGTTTTCCCGTCCCCGATTTATTTCAGGACGAAGATCTCGGCATCGCGACCTCGATCCGATCCGGGCGGGTTTCCAGCGTTCGCAAGCACGCCCTCGAACTCGATTTCGGGATCATCCCCGGCGAGAGCGGTGGTCCGCTTTTCGACGCGCAAACCGGAGAAGTGATCGGTCTCGCCGAGTGGCGCTTCGAAGACGAGCGGGCGATCGGCTTCGCGATCCCGATCGACGACGCCAAGTCGTTTCTCGCCGGAAAGCTGCACAAGTAGCGCCGCCTCAGGCTCCCTAACTAAATGGGTTGTAGGCTGATCGGTGGGAGCGCCGGGTTGTTGCCTTGCACGACTTGGATATCTTGCGTGAAGGTCTGATATCCACCGGCGGTGACGTGCACCGTCTGCGTCCCTTCCGGGATGTTCGGTATTACGAAGCCGCCGTTCGAGTCGGTCGTCCGCGCGTTGGTCGTGGACCCGACCCACACGAGCGCCCCGCCGATCGGTTTCTGCGTCTGCGCGTCGACGACGACGCCGAGGACCGTGCCGTACGTTTGCACGCCGATCGCGTTCGGATTGACGCAGCCCGTCAGCGATGCGCCGAGCAAGCCCGCGACCAGCAGGGCGACGGCCGGAAACCTTCTCATGCGGGCGCTTTCGCGGCGGAGGACCGGTCTGCCCCTTGCAAAAGTGGAGGAAGGCCATGAATCCCTACGTTCCCGTCGGCATTTTTCTCGGAGTGGCGGCGGTTGCGGCGACCGCGTTCGTCCTTGTCCCCGGTCTGCTCGCCCGCCGCAAGCCAAACCCCGCGAAGTCCGAGGCCTACGAGTGTGGCGTTGAGCCGACCTCGGTGGTCGGCGGCCACTTTCCGGTGCGCTTTTATCTGATCGCGATGCTGTTCGTCATCTTCGACGTCGAGGCCGCGTCGTTTTATCCGTGGGCCGTCCAGATGCACGCGCTGCGCGCGTACGGCCTGCTCGAGATGGCGGCGTTCGTCGTCGTCCTGGCGATCGGCTATGCCTACGTTTGGCGCAAGGGAGGCTTTCAATGGAGATGAGGCCGGGCGAATTCATGCTCGGCAAGCTCGACGACGTCGCGCGCTGGGCGCAGGCCTCAAGCGTTTGGCCGTTGACGATGGGACTCGCGTGCTGCGCGATCGAGATGATGAGCGTGCAGGCGCCGCAGTACGACATCTCGCGGCTCGGCTCGGAAGTGTTTCGCGCTTCGCCGCGTCAGGCCGATCTGATGATCGTCTCGGGACGCGTCGCCCAGAAGATGGGCCCGATCATCAAGCGGCTCTTCGATCAGATGGCCGACCCGAAGTGGGTCATCTCGATGGGCGCCTGCGCGTCGTCCGGCGGCGTCTTCGACAACTATGCGATCATCCAAGGCGTCGATACGATCGTCCCCGTCGACGTCTACGTCCCCGGCTGTCCGCCGACGCCCGACGGCTTGCTCTATGCGGTCAATCTGATCCAGCAGCAAATCCGCCAGGGCGGCCGCGGCGGTATCTTCGCCAAAGCGTGAGCGTCTAGACACTAGTGCCAAGTTCACAAACCCCGTCGATCGCCGGTTACGCACTCGATCCGACGACCGTTCGGCCGCCGTTGTCCGATGCGGAGATTCTGCGCGTCTCGCCGGACGAGTTGCGCGAGACGCTGGTCCGCCTGCGTGAAGAGGGCTGCTCGATGCTGCTCGACCTCGGCGGAGTCGACTATCTCGCGCGCGTCCCACGGTTCGACATCGTCTATCATTTGCTCGCGCTGCCGACCGCGCCGGCATCCGTCGCCGAAGTCGCTACGCCGCGTCGCGTCCGGGTTCTCGTCGGCGTCCCGGGCGACCATCCGCACGTCCCCTCGGTGAGCGATCTCTGGCGGAGCGCCGATTGGGCGGAGCGCGAAGTCTACGATCTCTTCGGCATCGTCTTCGACGGCCACCCGGATCTGCGCCGCATCCAATTGCCCGACGAGTGGGAAGGCCATCCGCTGCGCAAAGATTATCCGTTGCGCGGACCGGCCCGCGAAGCGACGCCGCGTCCGTCGTTTGCGCTTAAGAGCAACGTCCCGGCCGGCGCCCCGCCGAGCGGCAAAGTCGCCGAAGCTTTGCGGCAGCAGATCGCGCGCGTCCGCGGAGAAGAGCAATGAACGTCGACGTTCCGCCGGCACGCTCGCTAGACGTGGTCGAACGCGACGCCAACACGATGACCCTGTCGCTCGGGCCGCAGCATCCGTCGACCCACGGCGTGTTGCAAATCGTCGTCGAGGTCTCCGGCGAGGTGATCGAACGCGCCGACATGGAGATCGGCTACCTCCACACCGGCATCGAGAAGTCGGCTGAAAATCTTTTTTGGACGCAGGCGCAGACCGTGCTCGAGCGGATGGATTACCTCAATCCCATCGGCAACGCGTTCTGCTACGTCTTGGCGGCGGAAAAACTACTCGGCATCGGCGACAAGATTCCGCCGCGCGCGCAGCAGATTCGCGTCCTGGGCGCCGAGCTAACGCGCATCAGCTCGCACTGCGTGTGGCTTGGAACGCACGGCATCGATCTCGGCGCGATCTCGGCCTTTTGGTACGCGTTCAACATCCGAGAGAAGATTCTCGACCTGATCGAGGCTTTCGGCGGCGCGCGCATGCATCCGAATTACTTGCGCATCGGCGGCGTCAACGGCGACGTGCCGGACGGGCTGCTCGAGCAACTCGACGCGCTGATCAAAGAATTCCCCGGCCGGATGGGCGAGCTGCGCAAGCTCTTGCAGAACAATCCGATCTGGCGAGACCGAACGATCGACATCGGCACCATCAGTGCCGAGGAGGCGGTGGGCTGGAGTCTCACCGGTCCCGCACTGCGCGGCAGCGGGATCGCGTACGACGTCCGCAAGGCGTTTCCATATTCGGGCTACGAGACGTACGAGTTCGACGTCCCCGTCCGTAACGAGGGCGACGCCTACGCGCGCTTTCTCGTCCGGCTCGACGAGATGGACGAATCGATGCGCATCGTTCAGCAAGCTCGCGCGCGGCTCGCCGAACCCGGTCCGGTCGTGATCGACGATCCCAAGATCGTCCCGCCGCCGAAAGAGACGATCGCGCTCTCGATGGAGGCGCTGATCCACCATTTCAAGATCGTCAGCGAAGGCTTCCGCGTCCCGCCGGGCGACGTCTATCAATCGATCGAGGGCCCGCGGGGCGAGATGGGTTACTACCTCGTTTCGAACGGCAACAACCGCCCTTATCGCGTTCGCACGCGGCCGCCATCGCTGTACAACCTCCAATGCCTCAAGCAGATCGCGATCGGCCACCTGATCGCGGACATGGTCGTGATGATCGGCTCGCTCGATCCGGTCTTCGGCGAGGTGGATCGATGACTGCTTCTCGAGGCTTTGCCGAGACGCTCGCAAAGGTGAAGCCTGAGGCCGAGAAATTGATGGCGCAGTACCCGCAAAAGCGGAGTGCGCTGTTGTCGATTTTGCACGCGTTTCAGAACGCCGAAGGCTGGGTTTCGCCGGAAGCGCTGGCGGCGGCGGCCGAGATGCTCGAGCTGCCGGTTTCGGTCGTCGAGTCGACGGCGTCGTTCTATACGCTCTTTTTCCGGCGGCCGGTGGGGCAGTACGTGCTGCAGGTTTGCCGCAACTTGTCGTGTCAGTTGAACGGCGCCGAAGAGATCATGGCGTACTGCCGCGAGAAATTGAACGTGCGCCATTTCGAGACGACGTACGACGGGCTCTTCTCGTACGAGGAAGTCGAATGCCTCGCGGCGTGCGATCGTGCGCCGTGCATGCAGGTCAACTTGGAATTCGTCTACGATCTGACGCGCGAGAAGATCGACGAGATACTGCGCGCGATGTCCGCCGGCAACTTCGAGGTGGCGCCGCTCCCGCAGACGGCGAAACCCGACGTGACGTGGTTCGTCGCGCACGAGGGCGAGAAGAAATCGCCCGGCGCGCAGGGCGTCAGCAGTCCGAACGATCCGGGTGGGATCGGGGATCCGAGCGGTCGGCAGATGGTGGAGCGGATCGTTCGCGACCCGCGTCTGGTCGAAGCGCGACCGACCGCGGAGCGACTCGTTCGCGATGGAGCGGCGCGGCTCGAAGCCGGAGCGGAGCACTAACGCGATGCCGGTGAGCAAGGTTCTGACGCGCGGCATCGGTCAGGTCGACCTGCGCGATCTGAAGGTCTATCGCAGACGCGGCGGCTACCGGCAGTGGAAGCGCGTCATCACGGAGCTGCAGCCGGCCGAGGTCGTCGATCTCGTCTCGAAATCGAATTTGCGCGGACGCGGCGGCGCCGGTTTTCCGACGGGCCGCAAATGGGGATTCCTGCCGAACAACGGCCGGCCGCGGTACATGGTCTGCAACTCCGACGAGGCAGAACCGGGGACGTTCAAAGATCGGATGCTCATCGAGGAAACCCCGCATCAGGTGATCGAGGGGATGTTGATCGGAGCCTACGCGATCGGCGCAAAACAGGCGTTCATCTACATTCGCGGCGAGTTCAAGCGCGGATACGAGGTCTTTACCAAAGCGCTCGCGGATGCGCGTGACGCCGGATTGATCGGCGAACAATTGTTCGGCACCGAGCACGGCGTCGAGATCACGATCCATCGCGGCGCCGGCGCGTACATCTGCGGTGAAGAGACGGCGCTGCTCAACTCGCTCGAGGGGAAGCGCGGCGAACCCCGTTTGAAGCCGCCGTTTCCCGCGATCAAAGGACTCTACGACGAGCCGACGGTCGTCAACAACGTCGAGACGCTGGCGTTCTTGCCGTACATCCTCAAGAACGGCCCCGAGTGGTTCGCACAAATCGGCCCGCCGAAATCACCGGGACTGAAGGTCGTCTCGGTCAGCGGCCACGTGAAAAAACCCGGCAACTTCGAAGTCGCGCTCGGCACGACGCTGCGGAAGTTGCTCGCGCTCGCCGGCGGCCCGCGCGACGGGCGCAAGATCATCGCCGTTCAGCCCGGCGGCGGCTCCTCGGCGTGCCTGTTCGAAGAGCATCTCGATCTCTCGTACGACTTCGATACGATGGCCGCGAACGGCACGATGCTCGGCTCGGGCGCGGTCGTCTTCTTCGACGACACGACCGATTTCGTCAAGGCGGCGCACGCGCTGGTCCGCTTCTTCGCGCACGAATCGTGCGGCCAGTGTACGCCGTGCCGCGAGGGCGGTCATTGGCTCGAGGTTACCCTCGAACGCATCCTGCATGGCGGCGGTCTCGATTCCGACATCGACATGCTGGTCGCCGTCGCGCGCCAGTTGACCGGCATCAACCTCTGCCCGCTCGGTGACTCGATCGAACCGTTCTTGGCAAGCGTCGTCAAACGCTTCGAATCGCAATTCCGCGGCTACGTTAGGAAGCGGGCCATCGCGGTATGAATGGTGCGCCGAAAGAGGTAACGCTGACGATCGACGGGACACAGCTTACCGTCCCAGAGGGGACGTTGCTCGTCGAGGCAGCCAAAAGAATCAAGACCGACATCCCGGTCTATTGCTACCATCCGAAACTCGGGCCGGCCGGCCTCTGCCGCATCTGCTTGGTCGACGTCGAGAAGACGCCGAAATTGCAGATCGCCTGCAACACGACCGTCGGCGAGGGGATGGTCGTGCACACGTACGGCCCGAAAGTCGAAGACGGGCGGCGCGCGGTGCTCGAATTCTTGTTGCTCAATCATCCGCTGGACTGCCCGATCTGCGACAAGGGCGGCGAGTGCGATCTCCAGGATTATTCGATCGCGTACGGACAGGGCGCCTCACGCCTCGCCGACCCGAAGGAGATCAAGCCGAAAGCGATCGACCTCGGTCCGACCATCGTGCTCGACGACGAGCGCTGCATCGTCTGTCAGCGCTGCACGCGCTTCGACGAGATCATCACGCTCGAGCAGTCGCTCGTGGTCAAAGATCGCGGTCAGCGCGACGTGATCGCGACGGCGACCGGGACGCCGTACGTCTCGATGTTCAGCGGAAACGTGACCGAACTCTGTCCGGTCGGGGCACTCACGTCCAAGACCTATCGATTCAAGTCGCGTCCTTGGGATCTCAATCGCTCGCTGACCACCTGCGTCCAGTGCAGCGCCGGCTGCGCGATCAACGTCGACGAACGTCACGGTGAAGTCTTGCGCACGATGTCGGTTCCGGGCGACGACGCGGTCTCCGAAGGCTGGCTGTGCGATCGCGGACGCTACAACGTCGGGTTTTATTCCGACCCGCGCCGGCTCACGAGCCCGCTGCTGCGACGCGACGGCGAGTGGGTGCAACTCGGCTGGGAAGACGCGATCGATCTGTGGGCGAGGACCTTGCACGAAGCGGTCGACAGCGCCGGCCCGAAATCGCTCGCGGCGCTCGGCGGCGGCCGGTTGACCAACGAAGAAGCATATCTGATCGGCCACGTGTTCCGCGCGCTCGGCTGCGAGAATATCGATTGGCGGACCGGACGCCAGCGGCAGGCGTCGCCGGGCCCGCGCGGCGGGACGTACGCCGACGTCGAGTCGGCGCAAGCGATCGTTCTCGTCGGCGTACCGCCGGCTCAGACGACGCCCATCATGTCGCTGCGCATCCGCAAAGCCGTCTCGCAGCGCGGCGCGCGCATGATTCTCGTCGGCGACTATGCCCTTCCGATTCGCGTCGCGCACGAGCGCGTCGCGCGGCCACGCGATCTCGCGTCGCTGGATCTCGATCGTTACGAGCGCATCGCGTTCTTCTGGGACGGCATCGATCCGCGCGTCGGCTCGGAACTCAACGAATTCGCCGAAGGTCTGGCCGAAGGCCGAAAGATCTTCACGTACGTCACCGGCGAAACGCCGAACGCGCGAGGCGCGGAGGGGATGGGTCTGGTCCCGCGCAGCGGCGGCCGCGATTCGGTCGGGATGCTGGCCGCCGCACGCGACGGGAATCTGCGCTCACTCGCGATCTTTGCGGCGAATCCGGTCCTGCATATGCCGGGCGGCGCGGACTCTGTGCGTGGCGCAATCGAGAACGTCCCCTTCGTCGTCACGACCGAGCTTTTTATGACGCCGACGGCGGAGCGGTCGACGCTGGTGCTGCCCGCGCGCGGGCCGTTCGAGAAAAGCGGCCACACCTTCGACGTGACGGGCGCCGTCCGCGTGCTGCGTCCCGGCGTCGCCGCGCCGACCGGTACGCTCTCGGACCTCGAGATTCTCATCGCGCTCGCGTCGGCGCTCGGCGTCGACGTCCCCGGTCCGGCGGCGTTGCACCGGCAAGCCGCCCTCCATGCGCCGTGGGTTGCCCGCGGATTCGGCGACCCCGCGTTGTTCGCCGAGGGGGAATTGAAGGCGCCGAGGGCCGGCGCCAAAGCGACCGGCTTACGTTTGGTGATCGCAGCCGATCTCTTCAGTGGGGGCGGAACCGTCTATCACGACGACCGGCTGGGCGAATTGCGGCCGCTGGCGACGGCCGCCCTCAGCGAGCACACGGCCGCCGTCGCCGAAGTGCACGACGGCTACCTCGTCGACATCGTCGCCGCCGAGGGGACGTTGCGCGGGCTCGTCGTGCGCGTCGCGCCGAACCACGTCGACGGAACGGTCACGATCCTCGAAGGCTTGCCCGACGCGCCGGCCTCCGCGTTCGAAGGCGGTCAGACGGTCGCGCTTGCGAACGTGCGCGCGGCGCGCGTGCCCGTTGGTGTCGCGTGATGCCGCTCTGGCTGTTCGTCGTAATCAAGTCGGCGCTCGTCTTGTTCGTCGTCGTGACGACCTTCGCGTACGCGATGCTCGCCGAGCGAAAGGTCTTGGCCTGGATGCAATTGCGTCCGGGTCCGAATCGCGTCGGACCGTGGGGACTCTTGCAGCCCGCCGCCGACGCGGCGAAGATGCTCTTCAAGGAAGATCTGACACCTGCGACCGCCGACTCGCTCATCTACCGGCTCGCGCCGTGGATCTCGATGATCACCGCGATGGGCGTCTTTGCCGTCATCCCGTTCTCTGAGTCGTCTTCGGGCCTATGGAGCATCGGCGACGTCAACGCCGGCATCTTGTTCGTCTTCTCGCTGACGTCGCTCGGGGTCTACGGCATCTCGCTCGCCGGCTGGTCGTCGGGCTCGAAGTTCCCCTTGCTCGGCAGCCTTCGCTCGACCGCGCAGATGATCAGCTACGAGTTGGCGATGACGCTCTCGGTCGTCGGCGTCTTGATTCTCGCCGGTACGACGTCGCTCGCCGGAATCGTCCACGCGCAGAACAAGCTCTGGTTCGTCATCCCACAGTTCCTCGGCTTCATCATCTACGTGATCACCGCCGTCGCCGAGACGAATCGCGCACCGTTCGATCTGGTCGAAGCGGAGACCGAACTCGTCGGAGGCTTCCACACCGAGTATTCCGGGTTGCGCTTCGGCCTGTTCTTCATCGCAGAGTATCTGAACATGATCACGGTCTCGTGCATCGCGACCCTGCTATTTTTCGGCGGCTGGAATCCGCTTTTCGGCCTAAGCGTGATCCCCGGGATCGTTTGGTTCGTGCTCAAAGTGGGGTTTGTGATCTTCATCTATATCTGGCTACGCGCGACGTTACCGCGGCTGCGCTACGACCGCTTGATGGCCTTCGGTTGGCAGGTCTTGCTGCCGCTGGCAACGCTCAACTTGATGGCGACGGCCGCGATCGTCGCATGGAAGGGATAACGATGCGCACCTTCATCGGCGCGATCGTGTCACTCGCGCAAGGCTTCTACACCACTTTTCAATTCTTTTTTCAGAAGAAACCGACGATCGCGTATCCGTCGATCAAAAAGCAGCACGCCCCGCGTTTTCACGGCCTTCACGAGTTGCGCCGCTACGCCGACGGGAAAGAGCGCTGCATCGGCTGTGAGTTGTGCGCGATCGCCTGCCCCGCCAACGCGATCACGGTCATCGGCGCCGAGAACACGCCGGAAGACCGCCGTTCGCCGGGGGAGCGCTACGCCGCGCGCTACGAAATCGACGAATTACGCTGTATCTTTTGCGGGCTGTGCGAAGAGGCGTGCCCGACCGACGCGATCGTGCTGACGCCGCGCTTCGAGATGTCCGATTATCGCCGCGGCTCGTTCATCTACGCGAAGGATCGTTTGCTCGTGCCGCCGGAAGCGGGCGTCGGAACGTCGCCGGACGAGCGGCCCAACGGGATCCCCTCCGATCTCGGTTCGGTGCTCGCGCAGAAGAGCACCGTTGACATCGCGAGCGGTTACTCGGCGACCTGGCGCGGCGAGCTGCTCAAGACGGACCGCAAGGGGCTTGCCGGGTGACCTTCTTCTGGGTCTTGGCGATTGCGCTCATCGCAACGGCCGTCTTCACGGTTACGCAGCGCAGCCCGGTCCATAGCGTGGTCGGGCTGCTCGCCAACTTCGTCGTGCTCGCGACGCTGTATCTCACGTTGAACGCAGAGTTCATCTTCGTCATGCAGATCATCGTGTACGCCGGCGCGATCCTGGTGTTGTTCGTCTTCGTCATCAGCCTCTTGTCGGCGGGAACCGGACCATTCAGCGAGGGTCCCAATCGCATGCCGCGCGCGCTGGTTCCGGCGGCGCTGGTCGCTCTGACCGGCTTCGGCTTCTTGATCTACGGGCTCGCGCGCGGACCACTCGGCATCCTCCCGCCGCACGTCGCGACCTCGCATCCGGGCGAAGTTGGGCAAAGCGGCGTCTTCGGCAGCGTCGCCGACTTCGGCGTCGCGCTCTTCTCGACGCACCTGTTGCCCTTTGAAATCACTGCCTTCATTCTGATGGTGGCGGTGATCGGCGTCGTCGTCTTGGCCGGCGATGCCGCGCTGGCGCCGACGCGCGGGCATCACGTCCGGCGACGCACGCAGGAACGCGAAGCGATCGTAAAGGCCGAACGATGAACGCGCCGATGGACGTCGACGTCTCCTACTACATCGTCTTGTCGACGGTCATATTTTTCATCGGCGTCGGCGGCGTGATCTTGCGGCGCAACCCGCTGATCATGCTCATGGCGATCGAACTGATGTTCAACGCCGCCAACCTGGCGCTCATCGCGTTTGCGCGCGTGTGGATAAATAACGCCGGTCAGATCTTCGCCTTCTTGGTGATCACGGTCGCCGCGTCGGAAGCCGCGATCGGGCTCGCCATCGTAGTGGTCGTCTTCCGGCGGGCCAAGAACGTCGACGTCGACGAGGTTGCGGGATTGCGCGGATGAGCAACGACGCGCTGGTGCTACTCGCGCTGTGGCTGTTGCCGCTTGCGAGCGCGATCCTCATCTTCGCGTTCGGGCCGATGCTGCGGCGTAGCGCGGGCGTCATCGGTTCGGGCGCCGTCCTCGTGCCGTTCGCCTTGACGTGGGTGCTCGCGGCGAGCGCGCTCGGGACCGGCGGCCTGAAGGTTCACCTGTTCGATTGGATTGCCGGTTTCAGCTTTGGCTTGTGGCTCGACCCGCTGTCGCTGTTGTGGACGCTGATCATCACCGGCGTCGGCGGGCTGATTCACGTGTACGCGATCGGCTACATGTGGTCCGACCGCGCCATCGCACGCTTCTTCGCGTACATGAACTTCTTCGTGTTCGCGATGCTGACGCTCGTGCTCTCGGATAACTTCGTCGGGTTGCTCGTCGGCTGGGGTTTGGTCGGTCTCGCTTCGTATTTCCTGATCGGCTTCTGGTTCTTCAAGCCGAGCGCGGTCGCGGCGGCGATGAAGGCGTTCGTCATCAACGTCGTCGGCGATGCCGGCTTGATGTTCGCGGTCTTCGTTCTGTTCGCGGCGACCGGCTCGACTGCGTATGCCGACGTTTTCGCGAAGGCGGCGACGCTCGCGCCCGCGACCGTCTTACTCGCCTGCATCGCGATCTTCATCGGCTGCGCGGCGAAGTCGGCGCAGATCCCGCTCCACACCTGGTTGCCCGACGCGATGGAAGGCCCGACGCCGGTCTCGGCGCTGATCCACGCGGCGACGATGGTGACGGCCGGCGTCTATCTGGTCGCGCGTTGCGCTCCGCTCTGGGACGTTTCGCCGGAGGCGCGGGCGCTCGTGGGCACGATCGGCGCGTTGACGGCCCTCGTCGGCGCGATTCTCGGGATCGCGCAGTGGGACATCAAACGCATCCTCGCCTACTCGACGATGTCGCAGATCGGCTACATGATCATGGGCGTCGGCGTCGGCGCGTACCAAGCCGGCATCCTGCATTTCTTCACGCACGCGTTCTTCAAGGCGCAGCTCTTTCTCGCCGCGGGAATCGTCATCCACGCGCTGCACGACGAACAAGACTTGCGCAAGATGGGTGGTTTGGGGAAGAAGATGCCGCTCGCGTTTTGGGCGATGACGATCGGGACGCTCGCGATCATCGGCTTCCCGCCGTTCAGCGGTTTCTTCAGCAAAGACGCGGTGATCTACGGGGCGCTCGAACGCGGGTACCCGTTGCTGTCCTTGATCGGCGTCGTGACGGCCGGAATCACCGCCTATTACATGTGCCGCATGCTGTTCGTGACATTCCTCGGCAACAACCGCGGCAACGTCCCGGACGTCGACCTCGGGATTCCGGCGCGCGAACATAGCGAACCGCACTTCGGCGAGAGTGCGCCGGCTTGGGTGATGGGCGCGCCGGTCGCGATTTTGATGGTCCCGTCGGTCGTCGCCGGTTGGGTCGTCTTCGGCGGGCGCTGGAACGCGTTGTTCGCCTCCGACTTTGCCCCCAAACCCGAATCGGCGTTGGCGACGGTGCTCCCCGAGTGGCTCGTGGGGGTCGTCGTGCTCGCCTTTGTGGCGTGGGGCGTGGCCGCCGCGTATCATCGGTACGGCTCGTTTGACGCGACCGTGTCGGCGGTCGAACGCTTGCGTGCCGAATCCCAGCGCATGGCACAGCCGCTGGTACGCGCGTTCTACTTCGACGACGCGCTCGAGGCGCTGTTCGTACGTCCTGCGCGCGCCGTCGGCTCGGCGTTCATGCGCGTCGTTGACCCACACGTCATCGACGGCGTCGTTCGCGACGTGGTTTGGCTCGCGGGTTGGATCGGTCGCGAAGTGCGCGCGCTGCAGACGGGGCTCGTGCGCGGTTACGCGTTGGTGTTGGCGCTCGGCGCGGCGGCGTTCTTGGCATATTTCGCACTGATCGGAGCGTCGCGATGATCGCCGCGCTCGTCGTTCTGCCGATTGCCGCGGGTCTCGCGCTCTACCTCGTTCCGCGGAGCGCCGAGCTGACGGCGAAATGGCTGGGCGTACTCGTCGCCTTCGCGTGCTTCGTGATCGCCGTGCTGGGAAACGGACAGCCCGACGAATCGCTGCGCTGGTTGCAACGCCCGTTCACGGCGAATCTTCACGTCGGGCTCGGCGGTCTCGGTTACTGGATCGTCCTGCTGCTCGCGCTCTCGACGTGCTGCGCGCTGGTCGCCTTGCGCATTCCGCGCCAGCGCGATTTCGTCGCGCAGATGCTCTTGTTGCTCGGCGCGATGTCCGGCGTCTTCGTCGCGCGCGACCTGTTGGTGTTCGCCCTCTTCTGGGATCTGATGCTGATCCCGGTGTTCTTGATGCTCGTCGCCTGGGCGCCGAGACGCAACACCGCGACGGCCTGGCGCTATCTGGTCTACAATCTCAGCGGCGGATTGGCGTTGCTGTTGGCGACGGCGGCATACGGCGTCGTCGAAGGCTCGACCGATGTGATCGGTCTGAGCGTCGGTCACGGCGCGACCGCCATCGGCGCGGTTTGGGGAACGTGGATCTTCGCCGGGTACGCTTTTGGTTTTCTGGTGAAGACGCCGGTTTGGCCGTTCCACACGTGGATGCCCGATACGTATGCCGATCTGCCGCCCCCAGCGGTCGCGGTCGTCAGCGCGGTGCAGTCGAAGGCGGGGCTCTACGGTTTCTTGGTGGTGACGGCGCCGCTTTTGCCGGATCAGATGCGCGCCGCCACGACGTTGATGTTCGTCCTCGGTTTGGTCGGCTTAGTCTACGGTGCGCTCGTCGCGCTCGTGCAAGACGACGCGAAGCGGATCGTCGCCTATTCGTCGCTATCGCACCTCGGTTTGATTCTGCTGGCCGCGTTCAGCGGAAACCCGGTCGCGCTCGCCGGCGCCGCGGTCTACATCGTCGCCCACGGCTTGTTCAGCGCCGGATTGTTCATCGTGCTCGGACAGGTGGAGGAGCGCGAGGAGACGCGGCTTCTCTCGAGGCTCGGCGGCCTCGGCGAGATCGAACCGAAGCTGGCGGGGGCGCTGCACATCATGGTCTTGGCGGCGCTCGGCTTACCGGGGCTCTGCGGATTCGCCGGCGAGATTCTGATTCTGACCGGCCTTTACCAAGCGGGCGCGGTTTGGCCCACGGCGATCGCACTCGTTCCGATCATCCTCGCGGCGGCGTACATGCTACGTCTCTTCCAACACTTCATGCACGGACCGCCGCGCGAAGACATTCCGCAGCGGCCCGATCTGCGGCCGGTCGAGCTGCTCGCGCTCGCGCCGCTGGTCGTCGCGATCGTATTGCTCGGCGTCTATCCGGGTCCCGTCGCAAACTCCGGCGTCGTCGCCGGCCCGAACGCGGTCGTTTCGCTCGCGATCGGGGCGAGGCGCTGATGCCGTCGACCCTGACGATTCCGTGGGGCAATGCGGACTGGAACGCGATCCTCCCGCTCGGCGTCGTCGCGCTGACGCCGCTCTTGGTGATTCTGGCGGATCTGCTGCTGCCGCGTTCGCTCCGACGTAGCGTCGTGCTCGCGTTGGCGGCCCTCGGCCTGATCTACGCGGGCTTCCTCGCGGCGCGCGGCTGGGGGCATCCGTACTCGGCCTTCGGCGGCGGCTTCGTCACCGGCGGCTTCACGATCGTCTTCCAAGAAATCGTCATCGCCGGCGCGCTCTTCTCGTTGTTGCTCGCGACGCACCTCGGTCGCGACGATCAGGCCGGCGGCGCCGTCGCGCTCTTGTTGTGGAGCGCGAGCGGCGCGATGCTGATGGCCGGCGCCGCGAACCTGATGACGATATTCCTCGGCCTCGAATTGCTCTCGCTTGCGTTGTATTGTCTGTGCGGGCTGGCGGCCCGGCCGTCGGCCCGCGAGGCGGCGTTGAAATATTTGATCCTCTCGTCGACCGCCTCGGGTTTCATGCTTTACGGGATGGCGCTGCTGTTCGGTGCGACCGGAAGCGTGCAGCTCTCGGCATTCGCCGCGCCGGCGGCGTCGCCGATGCTCTTCACGCTCGGCAGCGGATTGTTCTTGATCGGATTCGTCTTCAAGTTGAGCCTCGCGCCGTTCCATATCTGGACGCCCGACGTCTACGAAGGTGCTCCGCTGCCGGTGACCGCCTTCATGAGCGTGGTCACCAAGGCCGGCGCGCTCGCGGTCCTCGCGCGCTTTGCGTACGCGGCGCTGCCGCAAGCGAATGCCCAGGCGATTCTCGTGCCGCTCTGGATCGTCGCGGCGCTGTCGATGATCGTCGGCAACGTCGGAGCACTCGCGCAGACCGACGTGAAGCGGCTGCTGGCGTACTCGGGGACCGCACAGTTGGGCTACGTGGTGGCGGCCCTCGCCGGCACGACCTCGCTCGGCCTACGCTACGCGATCTTCTATCTGGTTGCGTACATGTTCATGAACCTGGGCGCGTTCGCGGTCGTCGCGCTGCTCTCGCGCGAGCACGAAGAAGGCTCGCACCTCAGTGCCTACGCGGGACTCGGCTACCGGCAGCCGGTGCTCGCGGCGCTGATGACGTTCTTTTTGCTCGCGCTCGCCGGTTTGCCGCCGACCGCCGGTTTTACCGGTAAACTTTTGATCTTGGCAAGCTCGGTCGATGCGGGTTACGCTTGGCTCGCGGTGATCTTGATCGTCGGGACCGCGATCTCGGCCTATGCGTATCTGAAGATCGTGCTCGCGATGTACGCGCGCGGCGCCGGCGCGCCGCTCCAGCGCGCGCTGCATCCGGCGAGCGCCTTACCGTGGCTCGGCGTCGCGATCTGCGCGATCGCGACGTTCGTGCTCACGTTCTACCCGCTCGCCCCGAGCGACGTCCTCCCGCTGGTGAAGTAGGCGCCTACCGACCGCACTCGGCGCGATTCATAAGACGGCAACGACTCGGAAACGCCCTTGTAACCCAAGGGCGCTTAAGTTATACTGCCGTGAGCACCATCCGCCTCCGTGGCGTCCGCTTCCATTTCTTTCCGCAAGACCGTGAGCCTCGACGCGCGCACGCCGAATACGGCGAGACCACGGCGGTGGTCGAGTTCACCGATTTGCGAGAAGCTCGAATCTCAAGCGGGAGCAGTGCGGTGTTTGCCACAGCGAAGCGAAGCGACGTGAGGCAAATCTTGGATGTGGCGACTGAGTATTTCGACGTTCTCATCGCCGCTTGGGAGAATATGCACGCATGAACCGAACGAAGGCTCGCAACGTTACGACAGACGCCGAGATCGATGCGGCGATCGCTCGAGCAAAGGAATACGAACCATATCGTCCGGTGGTCACTGCCGCAGAGTATCGTCCCGCGAGCGACATGATCTCTCTTAGATTTCGGACGGGAGTGCAGCTCTTCATCCCGCGCAAACTACTCCAAGGCTTGGAATCCGCCAAAGTATCCGATCTTCGGCGACTCGAAATTACGCTTCAAGGGTCGGCCTTGCGCTGGCCGACCCTCGACATCGACCACTACGTGCCGGGCTTGATGGAAGGCGTTTTCGGAAACCGCCGATGGATGAGTACGATCGGCAGGAAGGGCGGTGCCGTGCGAAGTGCGGCGAAGGCAAAGGCGGCGCGCAAGAATGGTCGCAAAGGCGGCCGCCCGCGAAAAAACGCAGCCGCGTGACCGGCCGACCGTGCTATTCTTTTCTCGGACGTCCGCCGCGTTTGCCGTTGAGCGCCGAAGAGCGAGCTTTCTTTTCGCTCGTTTTTCCTCTGGCCTTTCGTCCTAACCCCCTGGCAAAGAGTTCGGCGAACTCCTCGGCGATCAGCCCAGGCAGATAGATGTCGACGTCGATTTCCTCGATCGAAAACGCATCGAGACCGCCCTGAATTGCGATTCTCCGAAGCGATTCCGGCCGCGCCTTTGCCACTTCCCATATCTGCTTTCGCGGCAGAGAGATAGTGCTGCCGTTTCGGAAGCGGAAGAAAAGCAAGTCTTCGGATTCCACGTAACGCGCCTCCATGAGAGCGAACGGAGAACGCACCAGACGATCTCCCTGCGCACGGGCTCTTTCATATTGCGCTTTCGTCATTGGCGGCGGCGGAGGAAGACTGGCTGGGGACTTAGTACCCCCGGTCTTCTTGGTTCGCTTCGGCGTTGGCATCGGTTCCTTCAACCATCTCTTCCCAGATCTGTCGCAGTCGGCCATAGTGTGCCACGACGAGATCTCGAGCTCGCTTTACATCTTTGGCTTTCATCCCGACCGCGTCATAAGTTTTGAATGTCACGTCGAGGCGAACAACGACCCAAGCCCCAGCGTATTCCACGTGACAATGCGGTCGGTGACCTTTCTCGCCGCGCGTGTTGACGATCAACTTGAAACCGTCGACCCGAAAACTGGGCATGCTGATTATACCTAAGCGGGTTAGGTTTTGTCAACCGCGTCTTTCGAGCGGCTGCAGCATAGGTTAGTGCCCGCCGAAGGCGCCGGAGCGCAAGGTAGATGCGTCTAACGGCTCGCCGACATGGAGCGAGTGCTTGCGATAGGTGGATGCGGCGCTGAATCTCCGCGAGTTGGCTAGTTCGGTTTGATGAGCTCGAACAACCCCGCGGCGCCCATGCCGCCGCCGATGCACATCGTGACGACGAGCCATTTCGCTTTGCGCCGGCGGCCTTCGAGGATGCCGTGGAGCGAAAGGCGCGCGCCGCTCATTCCGTAGGGGTGCCCGATCGAGATCGCGCCGCCGTCGACGTTGAAGCGTTCGTTGGGGATGCCGAGCATGTCGCGGCAGTAGACGGTCTGCACCGCAAACGCTTCGTTCAACTCCCATAGATCGATGTCGTCGATCTTCAACTTGTGGCGTTCGAGGAGCTTCGGCACGGCAAACACCGGACCGATTCCCATCTCTTCAGGCTTGAGGCCGGTCACGACCATGCCGCGATAATACGCGAGCGGTTCGAGGTCGTTCTTCTCGGCGTACTTTTCGCTCGCCAGCACGAGCGCGGCGGCGCCGTCGGAGAGTTGCGACGAGTTGCCGGCGGTGATCGTCGACTTGGGATTGGTGAAGCTGACGCCCTTGAGTTTGGCGAGTCCTTCGAGCGTCGTGTCCGGCCGGTTGCCCTCGTCTTTGTCGAGGGTGAACAGAACCTCTTTGACGTCGCCGCTGTCTTTGTTCTCTTCAATTTTCCAGGCCGGCAACGGGACGATCTCGGCGTCGAAGCGGCCGGCGGTCTGCGCCGCAGCCGTGCGCTGCTGGCTTTGTAGCGCGTACTCGTCTTGGCGTTCGCGCGAGACGTCGTAGCGCCGCGCAACGAGATCGGCGGTCTCGATCATCGGCATATACAGGTCGGCTTCGTGCCGCAGCAGCCACTCTTCGGTGAAGAACTTGATGTTGGTGTTGTTTTGGACGAGGCTGATCGATTCGCAGCCACCCGCGACCATGACCGGCGCGCCGTCGACGACGATGCGCTGCGCCGCGAAGCCGATGGCCTGCAGGCCGGAGGCGCAATAGCGATTCACCGTCGTCCCAGCGACCTCGATCGGCAAGCCGGCCCGCACCGCCGCGGTTCGCGCTAGGTTGTTTCCGCTCGCGCCTTCCGGATAGCCGACGCCGATGACGGCGTCGTCGATGTCCTCTTCGCGAACGCCGGAGCGGTCGACCGCCTGTCGGATGACGTGGCCCGTCATCGTCGCGCCGTGCGTCAGATTGAAGGCGCCGCGAAACGCCCGACCGATGGGCGTCCGCGCGCCGCTGAGGATGACTGCTTCTTTTGCCATATTAATTGTTCACTTCAACCTTGGGTCGGGGCGCGAAGGTTGCGCCGCGTTCGGCGATCTCGTTGAGAAGTGGTGCCGGCTGCCAATGCGAGCCGAGCTTTTTTTGCCAGGCGACGATCTGTTCGTAGATGTGCTTTGGTCCGGTCGTGTCGGCCCACCACATCGGGCCGCCGCGATACCACGGGAAGCCGAAGCCGAAGACCCACACGATGTCGATGTCGCCGGGCCGCAGTGCGATGCCGTCGCCGAGAAGTTGCGCGCCTTGGTTGACGAGCGCGAACATGCAGCGCTCGACGATCTCCTCGTCCTTGATCTTGCGGCGCTTGATGCCGAGCCGCTTCGACTCGGCGGCGATGAGGTCGTTGACCTCCGGATCCTCAACCGGTTCGCGCTTCCCGTCCTGGTAGATGAAGAAGCC
>PLCB01000002.1 GCA_003134695.1 Candidatus Zemynaea palustris
TCAAATTCGGCGCGCTCGGCTCGCCCTACGAGATGCCGAAGGTGCTCTCCGGCGCCACGAACCTCGGGCTCTTTCTGTACCCGACGTACCAGTTGTTCGTGATCGTCGTTTCCATCATCGTCTGCTTCGCGGTCTACTTTGTCATCGAGCGCTCCCCGCTCGGAGCGCGCATCCGCGCCGCGACCGAGAAGCCCGAGCTGACGCGCGCCCTCGGGATCAATGTCAGCCGCTTGGTCAGCGGCACGTTTGCCTTCGGCGTCGCCTTGGCGGCGTTCGCCGGCGTCTTGAACGCGCCGTACACGAACGTCGAGCCGGCGATGGGCGATTCGATCATCATCAACACTTTCGCGATCGTCGTCATCGGCGGTATGGGCTCGCTGCGCGGCTCGATTTTGATGGGCTTCACGCTCGGCATCATCCAGGTGATCGGCGCCGTCTTCTATCCGCCGATTGCCACCACGTTGATCTTCATCGTCATGGTGCTGGTGATCTTGTTCCGGCCGCAGGGCCTCTTCGGAATGCCGGAGCGGTTGGCGTGACGCTCGCCCTGATCCGTGGCCGGCGCGGCCTCGCCGTCGGCCTCATCTTGCTTGCGGTCGCGCTCGCCTTGCCGTACCTCGTCTATCCCGTCTTTGCCATTCAGTTGATCTCGTTTGCGCTCGTCGCCGTGTCGTTCGACCTGCTGCTCGGCTTCACGGGGTTGCTTTCGTTCGGCCACGCGATGTTTTGGGGCAGCGCCGGCTACGTCGCGACCATCCTGATCGCGCGGGCCGGCTGGACGTCGTTCCCGGCGGTACTCTTGGCCGGCGTCGCGTTCGCGCTGGTGCTTTCGGTCTTGGTCGGCTACATCGCGGTGCGCCGCAGCGGCATCTACTTCGCGATGGTCACGCTCGGGATCGCTCAGATCGTGTACTTCATGGCGTATCAGTTCAGCGGGCTCACCGGCGGCGAAAACGGAACCCAGATTGCGACGCGCGGCTCGCTCTTCGGTCTGTCGCTCGATAACGTGCTCGGGTTGTCGCTCGAGAACGACCGCGTATTCTATTATCTGGCGCTCGCGATCGTCGTACTGGGCGTGCTGTTCGCGATCCGCGTCGTCAATTCGCCGTTCGGCGCGGTCTTGGCGGCGATGCGCGAAAACGAGCAGCGCGCCCGCAGCATCGGCTACGACACGAACCGCTTCAAATTGGCGGCCTTCGTGATGTCGGGGACGCTCGCCGGCGTCGCCGGCGCGCTGTACGCGATTGGCAACCGGCTCTCCGGGCTTGACGGCGTCGACTGGCACACCTCCGGGAAAATCGTCATGATGACGATCCTGGGCGGCATCGGAACGATCTTCGGCCCGATCGTCGGCGCCGGGTTGTTCGAGTCGCTCGAGTTCTATGTCTCGAAGACCGTCATCGGCGACAAGACCAATCTCGTGATGGGCTTGATCTTCGCCGTGATCATCTTAGTTGCGCGCCGCGGCATCGTCGGCGAGATTCTCCACCGGCTCTTCACGCCGCGTCGCATTCTGGTCGAGGACGAAGAACATCCCGACCGCCTGGTCGTCGAGCAAGCCCCCGGAACGGTCTAGCCTCGCGGAGGGCGCGCTCGTGAATGATGGCGAGAAGGTGGTCCCGCTGTGGCATGCCAAATCTAGTATGCGACGAGATCGGCGAGGTAATTTATGTCCTTCACGCGTTCAAAAAGAAAGCGCACCACGGCATCGCGACGCCGAAAAAAGAACTTGCGCTCATCGAAAAGCGTCTCAAGGACGCAAAAGAAAAAGTCCGACGAGGCTGAGACGTTCGTCATGGGCAGCGGAAACGTTTTCTATGATATGGGTGTTCCCCGGCCCGAAGCCGACATCTGGCAAGTAAAATGCGATCTTTCCATCGCGATCTGCCGCGTAATCCAAGAGCGGGGACTGTCCCAGAAGCGCGCGGCGGCGCTAGTCGGCCTGGATCAACCGAAGATCAGCGTTCTGAAGAGCGGCGACTTTACCGGATTCACGGTTGAGAGGCTGTTGAAAGTCCTCAGCCGGCTTGGATTCGCGGTAAACATCACACTCGAAAAGACGCGCGAGATGTCGGGACCTATCCGTTTCGGATCGACCGAGGCCAAGGCCCTACGCGCGACTTCCCCTAAACGCCGCGCAGCCTAACCTCGGACTCCGTAAACGCCGACCCCCCAGGTGCTCGAGGAGGTCTTGTTCGCGGGCAGGCCGCGACTCTCGCTAGCGCCCGAGCTCGTAGCGGCCGAACTGGATGTATTGCTCGAGGTCGTCGCTGTCGGCGGGCATGTAGTGAGCCACTGCGGCTCGCATCGCTTCGATATCCGGTTCTTCGGCCAGACCCAGCATCCGCGTGAGATCGCCTTGATCGACGCCGCGCGAGGCGTCCAGCTTCATGAGAACCAGATAGGCAAGCGAAACGATGCGCCGCCCCTGANNCATCTTTCAAGAATCTTCGACCGAGTAGGCCGAGACGGGACTCGTCGAACAATAGACGCTCGGCCTCGGCTGACCAACCGGCAGCTTTGAGGCTATCCGTTGCGGCCTGAAATTGTTCGGGGGGGACGAGGACATCCAGATCAAGCGTGGTCCGCTCGGGCATATAGCGGCGCGTCGCTTGACCTCCCACAATACAATACGGTACACCGCCGAACATATCCATGGGTTGTCCTTCGCCGGACCTACGAAGATCCCGCAGCGCGCGAATGGGTCGGCCGTCCCGCGTTACGCGCTTCATGCGCGAAAGAAAGAAGCGCCTGCGGCGCAGCTTCTCGTCGACTCCGGTAGTCGGGGGACGAATTCGAAAAAGGTCTGCGTCTATCCAAGTTAGCTTCGCGAGGCTCGTCTTGGATTCCGGTCCCCTGCGCTAAACCCCGAGGTGCGCGAGGAGGTCTTTTTCGCGGGCGATGACTTCGGCGTTGGTCATCGACTCGATGATGCGGCCGTGGACCATGAGATAATGCCGGTCGGCGACACGGGTCGCGAAGCGGAGGTTCTGCTCCACCAGGAGCATCGTCACCCCTGATTTCTTGATCTCGAGAATCAAGTCGCCGATCGCGTTGACGATCACCGGCGCGAGCCCTTCGGTCGGCTCGTCCAAGAGAATGAGCTTCGCGCCGCTGCGCAAGACGCGCGCGATCGCCAGCATCTGTTGCTCGCCGCCCGAGAGCGTCGTCCCCATTGACGTTCCGCGTTCTTTGAGAATAGGGAAGAGATCGTAGATGCGTTCGAGCGGCCAGGCGTTCTTTCCGACAACCGGCGGCAGCGTGAGATGTTCGGCGACCGTCAAGGTCGCATAGATGCCGCGCTCCTCGGGGACGAAGCCGATCCCGCGGCGAGCGACGCGATCCGACGTCAGCCGCATGATCGGCTGCCCGTCGAAGACGATTTCGCCGGTCCTCTGGCGGACGATGCCCATGATCGACTTGAGCGTCGTCGTCTTCCCCGCGCCGTTGCGGCCGACGAGGGTCACGACCTCACCCGGCTGCACGTCCAGGTCGACCCCGCGTAGGACGTGGCTTTCGTCGTAATAGGCGTTCAGATCGCGCGTCTTAAGCATGCGCCGCCGCGCCTCCGCCGAGATACGCGTCGATCACCCGCTGATCGGCCCGGACCTGCTGATAGGTCCCTTCGACCAGAACTTTTCCGCGCTGCATCACCGTGATGCGGTTCGAAAGGTCGGCGACGACGCTAAGATTGTGCTCGACCAGCACGACCGTTCGCCCTTTGGCGACACGGCCGATCAATTGCGAGATGCGACCGACGTCTTCGGTGCCCATCCCGGCCGTCGGTTCGTCGAGAAGCAAGATCTCCGGCTCGGGGGCGAGTGAGATCGCGAGTTCGAGCGCGCGCTTGCGCCCGTACGAAAGTTGGACCGCGAGCAGATCCTTCTCTTTCTCCAGGCCGACCGCGGCGAGCAACTCCATCGCACGCGGCTCGAGCCGCTTGGTGGCGGATTCCGAAAGCCAGAAGCGCGACGGCAGTTCGGTCTTCGATTCGAGCGAGACTTTCACGTTGTCCAGCACGGTCAGATGCGTGAAGATGCTATTGATCTGAAAACTGCGCACCATCCCGAGTCGCGCGACCTGCGGCGGATCCATGCCGGTGATGTCGCGGCCTTTGAACGAGATCGTGCCGGCGGTCGGCGTGATGAAGCCCGACAAGAGGTTGAAGAACGTTGTCTTCCCCGCGCCGTTTGGCCCGATGATCGCGTGAATCGTCCCCTCTTCGATCGCAAGGGAAACGTCGTCGACGGCTCGGAAGCCGGCGAACGATTTCGTCAGGTTCTTCGTCTCGACGATCGCGGCCATGGTCGGCTACAGTTTAGGGCGCGGCCGTTCGGCTCCCGTCAGATATGCGTTGACCCATTCCGCGGTCGTGAGCAGGCTGCGGCCCTTGCGCACGATGCGTAAGCGGTTTCGTTGGGCGGCCTTGTAGAGCGCCTCGCGCCCGCTCGATCGGGCGAACTCGGCCAGCGGTCGCAACGCCTCGCGACTCCCCGAGGCGGCGGCGAGGCGGGTGAGGCCGGCGAGGATCGAGCGGGCGAGAAACATGGCCAGCGGCCAGGGATCGCGCGCGTCCGCTTTGGCGAGCGCCGCCCGATAACGCCGCCGCTCGGCGTCCCCGATGAGCAGCGGCGGATAGCCGAGCCGGCGCAGCAAGAGGTTCGTCACGAGGCGCGCGACGCGACCGTTGCCGGCCGTAAACGGATGAATTCGGGTGAACCGCTCGTGCGCTTCGGCGACGAAGAGCAGCGGCGAGTCTCGTTCGGGCGGAACGCGGCCGAACCGGTCAACGAACGCCGCGATCTCGCGCGGGACGAGCCAAAACGGCGGCGGGACCATCCCGCTGTGGAGCGCCCCCGACGTCGTTACGCGCCACGCGCCGGGGCGGGCCTCCGCCAGAAGCCGGGTGGCGCGCGCGTGTAACTCGACGATCTCGTCTTGGCGCAGAAGCGGCTGGTCCGGGCGCGGCGCCTCGGCGGTTTGGACGAAGCGCGCGGCGTCGGCGTAGCCGGAGGCGATCAGATACTCGCGGAGCGGCCGGTCGCCGAGCGCCAGCCCTCGCTCGATAAGGGCCCGCAGAGCGTGCTCGTCGAGGAGCGCGCCGGCTTGGCGGCACGAGGCGTGGATTTCCTCGAAGACGATCGCTTCGGATTCGCGCCGGTAAGCTGCCGTCGTGCGGGTGGCCGCGAGGGCCTTGGATTCGGCGCGGATCGTTGCGTCGAGGTCCGCAAAACTTGAGGCGCCGCTCATATGTCCATTATAGCCTAGAATTGCCTATTGTGGACAGTCGCGAGCAGCGGATTCTCGGGTCGGCCGCAAAGTCGTCTCGGAATGGACGGGTATCTCAAGGCGCTCGCCGAGCGGGTCCTGGTCTTCGACGGCGCCATGGGCACCGAGCTGATGGCCCTCGAACTCGGCGCCGACGATTTCGGAGGTCCGCGCCAGCAGGGCTGCAACGAGGCGCTGGTCCGCACGCGCCCCGACGTCGTGAGCCGAATCCATCGGGCCTACCTCGAGGCGGGCGCCGA
>PLCB01000042.1 GCA_003134695.1 Candidatus Zemynaea palustris
ATGACCCGCCGCGCCGCGCGTGAGGAAGGGATGCTCGTCGGGATTTCGTCCGGGGCCAATATCTGGGCTGCGTTGCAAGTCGCGGCCCGACCCGAATTCGCCGGAAAGACGATCGTCACGATCGGGTGCGACACCGGCGAACGGTATCTCTCGAATCCAGTGTTCGCAGAGTTGGAAGCAACCGTCGTCGAGGCGGCCCTCGTTTGATTCAGCGCCTTCGTCGCGCCGTCGCGGCGGCGCTCGGCGCCGCCTTGCTGGTCTCGCTGGTTCCGGCTTCGGCGGCGGCGCCGCAGGACGTGTTGCGCGCGACGCTCGGCAACGGCTTGCGCGTCGTCATCGTCCGGGATCCGCTGGCGCCGGTCGTCACGGAGATGGTGAATTACATGGTCGGCGCGCAGGACACGCCGCCGGGTTTTCCGGGAATGGCGCACGCCGAGGAGCACATGGTCGCCTCGCGTTCGACCAAAGAGCTCGACGCGAATCAGGTCGCGACGGTCACGGCGCTTCTGGGCGGCGACTTCGACGCCGACACGCAGGACACGGTGACGCAGTACTTCATCACGACGCCGGCCGACTACCTCGACATTGCCTTGCGCGTCGAGGCCGCGCGGATGCGCGACACCCTCGACCTTCAGTCGGAATGGGCGCAAGAGCGTGGGGCGATTGAGCAAGAGGTCTCGGGCGATCTCTCCAACGCGTTCTATCGTTATTACGAGAAAGCGCGCGCGACATTGTTCGCCGGGACGGCCTACGACCACGATGCGCTCGGCACGCGGCCTTCCTTCGACAAGACGACGGGCGCGATGCTCAAGGATTTCTTCAAGAAGTGGTACGCCCCGAACAACGCGCTCTTGGTGATCGCCGGCGACGTCGATCCGCAGAAGACGCTCGCTCAAGTCAAAGCGATCTTCGGCGCAATCCCGCGCCATGCGGTGCCGAAGCATCCGGTCATCAACCCCGGTCCCCTCGACAACAAAGAAGTCATCAAGGACACGAGCGATTTCCCGGTGCCGTTCGCGATCCTGACGTATCGCCTCCCCGGATCGCTCAGCCCGGAATTTGCGGCGACCAACGTTGCGGTCGACGTGTTGGGGAGCCCGCGCGCGAACCTCTACGCGCTCGCGGCCGAAGGTAAAACGCTGGCGGCGGGTATCCAATTCCAAGCGGCGCCGGCGGGAAGTCTTGGCTTCGCCTACGTCGCCACCGCGCCGAGCGCCGACACCAATGCCGCGCTCGGGCTGATGGACGGCGTCATCGCGGGCTACATCAAAGACGGCGCTCCGGCCGAATTGGTCGANNTGCTCTTCTCGCGCAACTCGATCGACGGGCTCGCACAAGATTGGTCCGAAGCGCTCACGGTCAACGGTTTGGACTCGCCCGACGACGCGGTCGCGCAGTATGAGAAGGTCAGCGTCGACGACGTCAACCGCGTCTTACGGACCTATTTCCCGCGCGAACGCGCCGTCGCCGGAATCTTGACGCCGAAGCCCGGCGCCGTGCCCTCCGGCGGTGGATCGATCGGCGTCAAAGACACGTTTTCGCCGAAAGACACCAAGGCCGGCGCCCTCCCGGCCTGGGCGCGCCGCTTGGCGTCGCCTCCGTCGATCCCGGCGTCGAACGTCAAACCGGTCGACGAAAATCTGCCCAACGGCATCCGTCTGATCGTGCAGCCCTTCTCGATCAGCCCGACCGTGACGGTGCGCGGCTCGATCCGCCATAACGTCGATTTGCAGACTCCGCCGGGGAAAGACGGGGGCGCCGATCTCTTGAACGCACTCTTCACCTACGGCACGACGACCTACGACCGGCTCGCGTTCCAACAACAACTCGACGACATCGCGGCCGACGTCTCCGCCGGAACTTCGTTCGCACTCTCCGTCCCGGCTCAGAGCTTCGACCGCGGGGTGCAGCTGCTCGCCGACAACCTCTTGCATCCGGCCTTGCCGCCGCAGTACTTCACGATCGTACAAGGTCAAGAGGCGCAATCGCTCCAGGGGACGCTGACCTCGCCCGATTATCTCGCGCAGCGCGCGCGGGCGAAAGCGCTCTTCCCCAAGGACGATCCGCAACTGCGCGAGGCGACGCCGCAGACCGTGATGGCGCTGACGCTCGACGATGTCAAAGCATATCAGGCCGCGGTTTTTCGACCGGACCTGACGACCATCGTGGTCGCCGGAGACGTCACGCCCGAAGCGGCCCGGGCGAGCGTCGCGAAGTGGTTCGGCTCTTGGACCGCTCAAGGCCCGAAGCCGCAAACCGACCTTCCCCCGGTGCCGCTCAATAAAGCGGCGGCGGCGACCGTCACCGCCCCCGGCCGAAAGCAAGCCTCGGTGACGCTGCAAGAGATCATCGGTGTCAATCGCGGCGATCCGGACTATGATCCGCTCGTCTTGGGCAACGCGATTCTCGGCGGCGCGTTCTACGCGACGCGCTTCTCGCGCGACCTGCGCAAGGAGAACGGGCTCGTCTACAGCATCGGCGCGAGCGTCAGCGCGGGGAAGACGCGCTCGTCGTATGTGGTCGATTTCGGCAGCGACCCCGACAAGGTTTCGAAGGCACGCGCCATCATCGATCGCGATCTGCACGACATCGCGGCCAAGCCACCGTCGGATACCGAGATGCGCCAGGCGAAGACCACGCTGGTCCGCGACCTCTCACTCGCCGAAGACAGCGTTTCGGCGATCGCCGACGGGCTCGCGTCGCGCTCGACGAGCGATTTACCGCTCGACGAGCCGGTGCGTCGCACGAAACGCATCCTCGCGCTCTCGGCCGAGCGCGTTCGCGCGGCGTTCGCAAAGTGGATCGATCCGACGAGATTCGTCCAAGTCGTCGAAGGTCCGGCGAAATAGCACGCCAACCCACGCCGGCGTGAGCGTTCAGGGACCTTCGGGCGTCCCGCTGGTCGACGTTACGCGAGGTCCGGCGGTCGAATCGGTGCACGCGGTTGCTGCTTGCGCCGTCGACGCGCGCGGTCACGAGGTGCTCGTGCTCGGCGACGTCGACGTCCCGATTTTCCTGCGTTCGTCGGCGAAACCGTTCATCGCCGCCGCGATCGTAGCTTCTGGTGCGGCGGCGCACTACGATCTCGACGACCGCGAGATCGCGGTGATCTGCGCATCCCACAACGGCGAAACGTTTCACGTCGAGACCGTACGCGGCATCTTGCAGAAGATCGGGCTCGACGAATCGGATCTTCGCTGCGGTGCGCACGCGCCCGCCTACGAACCGGCGGCGGCGCAACTCGCGGCGCAAGGTCGGGCGCCGAGCGCGATCCACAACAACTGCTCGGGGAAACACGCCGGCATCCTCGCGATGTGCCGCCACCTCGGCGTCGATCATACGAGCTATCTCGAAGCGGACAACCCGGCGATGCGCCGCATCCTCGCTTTTTGCGCGCGCCTGAGCGACGACGACGCGACGCGCTGGCCCATCGGCGTCGACGGCTGCGGCATCCCCGCGTATGCGACCCCGCTGCGGCGCGCCGCGCTGGCGTTCGCCCGCCTCGCTACGCTCGAGGGCCTGGCGCGCGAGGACGCGTCGGCACTCGAGCGAGTCCGAAGGGCAATGGCCGCCGAGCCCACCTACGTCGGCGGGACGGGTCGCTTCGACTCGGCGCTGATCGCGACGACGCGTGGCCGCGTCGTGTGTAAAGCCGGCGCCGAAGGCGTCCACGGCGACGCGCTGGTGCGCGAGGGCGTCGGACTCGTCCTGAAAGTCGTCGACGGCAACCGGCGCGCAACCCCGCCCGCCGCAATCGCCTTATTGGGGGCGATGCACGCGCTCGAGCCGGACGAACTCGCGGCGCTCGGCCCCTTCGCGCGAACGGAAGTTCGTAACGTCTCGGGCCGCGTCGTCGGGGCGATCGGCCCCAGGCCGTCAGCGCGAATCCCCACGATGCAGAGACAAACGTGATCGATTTCTTCCTACGGCGCCCGATCTTCGCGGCCGTCTGCTCCATCGTTATCGTCATCGCGGGGCTGATCTGCATCCCGATCTTGCCGATCGCGCAGTTCCCGAAGGTTGCGCCTCCGGTCGTTACCGTGCGGGCTTCGTACCTGGGCGCGAGCGCGCAAGCCGTCGAGGAATCCGTCACGATCCCCCTCGAGGAGGCGATCAACGGCGTCCAAGGCCTGCGCTACATCGCGTCGCAGTCGAGCAACGACGGCTCGAGCACGATCACCTGTACCTTCAACCTCGAGCGCGACCTCGACGCCGCGACCAACGACGTCCAGAACGCGGTGCAAACCGCGATCGCCCGGCTTCCGCAGCAGGTTACGCTCACCGGCGTGACCGTCGGCAAGAACGCCGGAACCTTCGTGATGGCGATGGGCTTCTCGTCGACCGATCCGAATACGACGGCGCTCTTCCTGTCGAATTACGCCGCCCTACACATCCGCGACGATCTCAAGCGCGTTACGGGCGTCAGCGACGTAATCATCTTCGGCGAGCGCAAGTACGCGATGCGCTTGTGGGTCGACCCGAAGCGTCTCGCCGACAACAATCTGGACGCCCAAGACGTCGTCAACGCTCTGACCGAGCAGAACGTCCAAGTCGCCGCCGGCGCGATCGGCCATCCCCCGACCAACGGCCGGCAGCCCTACGAGATGAGCGTCAACGCCACCGGACGGCTGTCGACGCCAAAAGACTTCGAGAATCTCATCCTGCGCGCGACGCCCGACGGCGGCCTGGTACGGATGCGCGACGTGGGTCGGGTTGAATTGGGCGCCGAGAGTTACACGACTGATTTGCACTTCAACGGCCGCTCGGCCGTCGGGCTCGGCATTCAGGCGCTGCCGAACGCCAACGCCCTCGACGTCTCCAAGGGCGTGCGCGCCGAACTCGAAAAGCTCGCGCCGACGTTCCCCAAGGGCGCGTTCTACGACATAGCCTTCGACAGCACCGAGTTCGTCAACGAGTCGATCCGCGAAGTCGTCAAGACGCTCGCCATCGCGATCGTCTTGGTTATCCTAGTGGTCTTCCTGTTCTTGCAGGATTGGCGCACGACGCTGATCCCCGCGATCACGATTCCGGTCTCGCTGATCGGGACGTTCGCGCTGATGAAACTCCTGAATTTCTCGATCAACACCCTGACGCTCTTCGGCCTGACGCTCGCAACGGGGCTGGTGGTCGACGACGCGATCGTCGTCATCGAAAATATCGCGCGCTTCATCCAGCAGAAGAAGATGGCGCCGTTGGCAGCCGCGTCAGCGGCGATGCGCGAGATTTCGGGCGCCATCGTGGCGAGTTCACTCGTCCTCTTGGCGGTATTCGTACCGGTCGCGTTCTTCCCGGGGACGACGGGCCAACTCTACAAGCAATTTGCGCTGACGATCGCCTGTTCGGTTTCGATCTCGCTCTTCAACGCGCTGACCTTGACGCCGACGCTCTCGGCCTGGCTGCTCGGTCATGAAGAAGAGATCAAGCGCGGACTTTGGGGGAAGGTCAATGCCGGGATCCATTGGTCGCGAGATACCTATCACGCGACCCTCGGAAACGTCTTTCGCTTCCGTTACGTGCTAATCGCGCTGTTTGTCGGCGCTCTCGCTCTGACCGGATTCCTCTTCAAAGTCTCGCCGACGGGCTTCACACCCGACGAAGACCAAGGCTTCTTCATCGCGACCGTGCAGGCACCCGAGGGGACGTCGATCGACAAGACCGAGGAGATCACCAAGCGCGTCGAGGGCATCATCGCCGCTCGGCCCGAGGTGCGTGACGTCTTCGACGTCATCGGTTTCGGCTTCACCGGCAACGGTTCGAACAAGGCGACGATGTTCGTACGCCTCAAGGCGTGGGGCGAGCGGCCGGGTTACGAGCATTCGCTCTCGGCGATCCTCTATTACGTGCTCTATCCGCAATTCTCCAAGGTTACGCAAGCGCAGGTCTTCGCGTTCGCGCCGCCGGCGATTCAGGGCGTCGGCAACTTCGGCGGCTATCAGTTCGAGCTGGAAGACACGGGGGCGCTCGGGCTCGACGCGCTGACGCACACCGCGTATGGGATCATCGGCGCCGCCAATCGCGATCCGAACCTGCGCGCGGTCTTTACGACCTTCCGCAACGACAGCCCGCAACTCGTGGTCGATATCGATCGCGAGAAGGCGAAAGCGCTCGGCGTTCCGCTCAGCAACATCTTCAACACGCTCGAGATCGACCTCGGCTCGCTCTACGTCAATGACTTCGATTACCTCGATCGGTCCTATCGCGTCTTCGTTCAGGCCGACACGCCGTATCGCTCGGTGGTCGGAAACCTGCAGAACATCTACGTCCACTCGGCGTCGGGCGGAATCATGCCGCTCTCGACGCTGATCCGCGCGCGCGAAGGCAAGAGCCCGCCGGTCATCTCGCATTACAATCTGTTCCGCTCGATCGAGATCAACGGGCAACCGAGCCCAGGTCACGGTTCGGGCGACGCGATCGCCGCGATGCAGCGTCTCGCCAAGCAGATCGATCCGTCCGGCATCAGTTACGAGTGGTCCGGGATCTCGCGCGATCAGATCGAGTCGGGCCTGTTGTCGGTGCTGATCTTCGCGCTCGGTGTGATCGCGAGTTTCCTAGTCCTGGCCGCGCTCTACGAGAGTTGGTCCGATCCATTCGTCATCTTGATGTGCGTCCCGCTGGCGATTCTCGGCGCACTGCTCGCGATGATCTTGCGCAGCCTGCTCGCCACGGTCTTCCCGGGAATCGGATTCGTTCTCTCCGACGTCTACGCGCAAGTCGGGTTCGTCATGCTGATCGGCTTGGCCAGCAAGAACGGCATCTTGATCGTCGCTTTCGCCAATCAATTGCGCGCACAAGGTCTCGATCCGGTGTCGGCCGCGAAGCAAGCTGCGGAGACGCGTTTCCGGCCGATCCTCATGACGTCGCTGGCCTTCATCCTCGGCGTGCTGCCGCTCGTGGTAGCGACGGGCGCCGGCAGCTCGAGCCGCCACTCGCTCGGGACGCCGGTCTTCGGCGGGATGATCTTGTCGACGATCCTGAACTTGTACGTCGTTCCGGTCTTCTACGTGCTGATCGTCAATCTCACCGAGCGCCGCCGCAAGGCTGCTGGTACCGGGCCGAACGGTCAGGGTCGGGTCGAACCCGAGGAGCGGCTAGAGCCCGCTTCGGTTTAAGCCTCGACGACGGCGAGCGGCACCCGTCTCTCGCGGGAATCTGCCCGAGGTCGATGAATCGTCATGGACCCACGCACATCGCGTGCTGGTTCTTTGTGTTTGCTCGAAAGGGGTAAGCCCTTGAAGTTCCTCCGTCTTCCGGCGGCAGTGACCATGATCGCCGCTATCCTCTTCACCCTCGGCGCCCCGGTCCGGACCGGCGCCGCGGATACCGGCCCGATCAAGATCGCGCTGATCACCGACATGTCAGGAATCTACTCCGCGCTCTCGGGCGAAGGTGCTGTCGTCGCGACCAAGATGGCCGTCGCCGATTTCGGCGGCAAAGTCCTCGGCCGTCCGATCGAGGTCGACGTGATCGATCATCGCAACAACGGTCCGGAGAGTGCCGTGAAGGCGCGCGAAGCGCTCGACGGCGGCGCCGACTTACTGCTCGATATGACGAACTCCGCGGTCGCCTTGGCCGACTCGGCGGTCGCGAAAGAGAAGCACAAGCTCGCGATCGTCACCGGTGCCGCTTCGTCGGCGCTTACGGGTCCGGCTTGTAACAAATACACCTACCATTACGCGTACGACACGTACGCGCTCGCCTCGTCGACCGGCCGCAACGTCGCGCGCCAAGCCGACGGCAAGACGTGGTACGGGATCGTTCCCAACTACGCATTCGGGACGCAGATGCTGGCCGATTTCACGGCTGCAATCAAACCCGAAGGCGCAAAATTCATCAAATCCGACATGATCCCGCCGGGCAATACCGACTTCTCGTCCTACCTGCTCAGCGCGAAGAACTCGGGAGCTCAGGTACTCGGCGTGCTCAACGCCGGCGCCGATACCGTCAACACGATGAAGCAAGTCAAACAGTACGGCATCGACAAAACCATGAAGGTCGCCGTCGGGTTGCTCTTCCTCACCGACGTCGATGCGCTGCCGGACGTCTTCGCCGGTTCGCGCATCACGACGTCCTGGTACTGGAATGAGGACAAACCTGCGCGCGCGTGGGCGGACCGGTTCATGAAGGCGCGCGGTCAGGGTCTTCGACCGAGCGACATTCAGGCTTCGGACTATTCGGCGACGATGCAGTGGCTCAACGCCGTCAAAACCGTCGGCTCGACCGATGCCGACAAGATCGTCGCCTACCTCGACGGCCGCCAGTTCAGCGACTTCTACGTGCACGGCGGTGAATGGCGCGCGCGCGACCACCGCGTGACCCACGACATGTATGTTGTCGACGTCATCCCCAAGGAGCAGATCAAAGAGCCGCACGCGTGGTTCAAGATCGTCCAGACTATTGCGCCGGGCCGGGCCTTCCGCCCCGAGTCGCAGTCGACGTGCAAGAAAGATTGGTAGGAGCCCTACCTCCGCGCGGCATAATCGCGAGGGGTCGGCGCTGGAGCGGCGCCGGCCTCTCGCATTTCTGGAGGGAACGTGCTCGCTCAGGTCTCGCTGTCATCGCTGACCCCGAGCTTCGTGCTCGAACAACTCTTCAACGGTTTCGTGCGCGGCGGCTTCTACGCGTTGCTGGCGCTCGGGCTGAGCATCATCTTCGGGATGCTGCGCATCGTCAACTTCGCGCACGGCGTGATGTACATGCTGGGCGC
>PLCB01000023.1:0-26927 GCA_003134695.1 Candidatus Zemynaea palustris
TCAACTTCGCGGCGCAACATCTGCTGCGAGCGCGGCGAGAACGCGTCAAGATACGCCATGACGTGTCCGCTCCCCAGCGGGCAGAGTGCCGTGTCGAGGTGCGCAAAGCGTTCGTCGACCAAGAACAGGGCTAATGTCCGTATCCCCAACATCTCACCGAGTTGCAGCGACGCGGTGCGCTCGCTGTTCCACCCGTAACCGACATACAATAGCGGTCGCACGCGATCGAACAGGGCGTCGCGTGCGCCTTCGAAGAGCGTTTGTTGCAGAAACGTCGTCGCGAAACCACAGCGGCTTAATGCGGCACGATGATGGATGAAAGCGTTGCGGCGATCAAGCTCCCGCGATGTCGCGAGAACGGCTAGCTTTCCGCTGATCAATGCGCTACTCGCGGTGAAGGCCAATTCAGGGGCGGGCGCCGTGTGTTCGACCTGTGTGAGCGTAACGTCGGCGGAGCACCGCAATGCCTCGACAAGGCGTTGCCACTGCAGCAATCCGCGATCGGCCGGCCGGCGCATTAGAAACCGTGTCATCCTGAGAAGAATCGTACCGCCCGATCGGCCTTCGTGAAAAGGGACATGCGTGACGCGACTCAGCAAGCTCCGGCGCGCCCGATGCGTCAAACGTCGAAACCGGGTCGGTTACGCTGGGAGTCTAACCATCGACGCAGACGTCGTCGCCTTCGATGCGGACGCGATACGTCGCAACCGGCATGACCGCGGGCGGCGTCAGCGCGGCGCCCGTGGTGACGTCGAAGAATGCGCCGTGGCGCGGACACATGATCCGCGTCCCTTCGAGTTCGCCCTGGTCGAGTTCGCCGCCGTCGTGGGTACAGACGTCCTCGATTGCAAAAATCTGTCCCCCGACATTGCACAGGAGTACGGCATGCCGGCCGATTACGACTTTGTGCGTAGTCCCTTCCGGAATCTCCGACAGTTTCGCGACGGGCTGAAAGCTCATGCCGGTCCCTTCGCGCGTCGCGGCGGCGTTACCGCTGTTAGCCTACGGCGCCTTCCATCTCCAGTTTGACGAGACGGTTCAACTCGACGGCATATTCCATCGGCAATTCCTTGACGAAGAAGTCGAAGAAGCCGTTGACGATCATTGCCGTCGCGTCGGCTTCGGACAAGCCGCGGCTCATCGCGTAGAAGAGCTGCTCCTCACCGATCTTCGAGACGCTCGCCTCGTGTTCGACCGTCGAGAGCTGCTCGTCGATCTTCATCGTCGGCTTGGTGTCGCTCGACGACTTGTCGTCCATGATCAACGCGTCGCACTTGACACGCGTCTTCGCGCCCGTCGCACCCTTGTGGATTTCGACCAAGCCGCGATAGGTCGTCTTGCCGCCGTGCGCGGTGACGGATTTGTTGGTCACGACCGAGGTGGTGTTCGGTGCCACGTGGATTACCTTCGCACCGGCGTCCTGATGCTGGCCTTCGCCGGCGAACGCCATCGAAAGAATCTCGCCGCGGGCGCCTTCGCCCATCAGATAGATCGCCGGATACTTCATCGTGAGGCGCGAGCCGATGTTACCGTCGACCCACTCGACCGTCGCGTTCTTGTATGCGAGCGCGCGCTTGGTGACGAGGTTGAAGATATTCCGGTACCAATTTTGAATCGTCGTGTAGCGGATCGAGGCGCCTTCCATCGCGATCAACTCGACGACCGCCGAGTGCAGCGAGGCGGTCGAAAACTGCGGTGCCGTGCAGCCCTCGATGTAGTGTACCTTCGAACCCTTGTCCGCGATGATCAAGGTGCGCTCGAACTGGCCCATGTTCTCGGTGTTGATCCGGAAATAGGCCTGGAGCGGTGTCTTGACTTCGATGCCCGGCGGAACGTAGACGAACGAGCCGCCCGACCAAACGGCCGAGTTGAGCGCGGCGAATTTGTTGTCGGCGATCGGGATGACCGTCGAGAGATACTTCTGGACGATCTCCGGGTGCTCGCGCAGCGCCGTGTCCATGTCGCAGAAGATGACGCCGCTTTTTTCCAGATCCTCGCGGACCGAGTGATAGACGACTTCCGATTCGTATTGTGCGGAGACGCCCGACAAGAACTTGCGTTCCGCTTCGGGGATGCCGAGCCGGTCGAACGTCCGCTTGATGTCGTCGGGGACGTCGTCCCAGGAGCGTTCCGTGCCTTCGCTGGCCTTGACGAAGTAGCGGATGTCGTCGAAGTCGATCTCGTTGAGCAGGGCGGTGTCGCCCCAGTCGGGCATCGGCTTGCTGCGGAACGTCTCGTAGGCCTTGAGCCGGAAGGCAAGCATCCAGGCCGGCTCGGATTTCATCGACGAGATGCGCTCGACGATCTCGCGGGTCAGGCCCTTGGCCGACTTAAAGGCGTAGCCTTCCTCGGAATCGTGGAATCCGTGGCGGTAGTCCTCGACGAGGCTCTCGGGGGCGATCAATTTAGTGGCCATCTCTCTCAAAGGGTACTCGGATAAACGGGATAATTCAAGATAGTTAAGGGGAATCTTCCTTTTTCTTTATCGGCTTGCTTGCTCGTGGGGCGGAGAGCCACCATCAAGGTCGGCCGGAAACCCCTCGCCGAGGACCTTATCGGAGCCGCCGGGCTCAGGTGTGGCCTGGGCCTCGGCGCCGCCCCTCCGGCTCTGGACGCAATGCCCGCAAGCCGTCGGCGGGTCCGCGAAGCTGGCCGACATCTTCCGGCATTGCTGATCGGCGAATCGCGCCTCGAGCATCACCAAAAATAGGGCGACGACAACCGCGAGCTCTTACAAGCTCTTGCAAGTACAGCAACAAACCGTCGCAAGTTTTTCCGCCGACGCGCCGAGGCGACACTCTAATCGGATGACGGCAGCGTGTACGTCGGGACGGAGGCGAGCGAAATCTTGACTCGCGCAATGCCAAAAAAAAGCTAAAAGTTCTTTACAGGGGGGCCGACGGGGGGTATGATGGGCCCTGATTAGGAGTTCTCGGACTCCGTTACGCTCACGTGAGCCGTAAAGGCGGCATCAAGCTGGGGGCAGGCACGCCCTACGTGCCATCGCGGCGGGACGTCCGCATGACGAGTCAGCTCGGCATGCCGGCAAGAGTCCGCCGATAGGTCGGGGACGCAAGTGCACCGCACGCGCCAGCCGACGAGCCTGGAGGTGGGATTTCCCAACCAAGTCGAGGAGACGAATTGGAACCACGCGGGACTCACATCATCTGCGAGCTGTCGGGCTGCGACACTCGGGTGCTGACGGATCTCAGCCGAGTCAGGTCGATCATGGTGGCGGCGGCCAAAGAAGCCAACGCCGAAGTCTTAAAGGTAGCCTTTCACCGGTTTGATCCACACGGCGTCTCCGGCGTCGTCGTGATCGCCGAGTCGCACCTTTCCATCCATACCTGGCCGGAGTCGGGTTACGCCGCCGTCGACTTTTTCACGTGCGGCGATCACACCGATCCCTGGCGCGCCTGCGAATACGCGGCCGAAAAGCTGGGTGCGCAATCGATGCTGACCACCGAGGTCAAGCGAGGGATTGCCTCGACCAACGGACAGTACACGCACGTCGTCCACGAACACACCGGTCCGTCGGCGGCTAAGCGCTCCGCATAGGCATACGCCGGGGTCCCCTCGAAGCGCCGGACGCCGCGCCAACCTTGCGGCGCCCGTCCGTCCGTTAGAGGGAACGCTCGATCTTGGTACCACTGACCTTTCCGCGCCTGCGAAGCCTGGGCGCGGGTGTAGCACTCGTCGCGCTGGCGCTGGGCGCGTGCTCGCACTCCGGTTCCACCCCGACACCCGGCTCGTCGCCGACGCCGACGCCCAACCCGTCAACGACGCCCGTCGGCTGCTCGGCCGTAAGTTTCGGCGTGGCCTTCATTCCGGACGGCGGGGGCGGCACGTTCCGCGGCGTGCAAGCCGTGCACTTCGAGGACACGACCACGAATTTGTGCGGGTCGGTCCAAATCGTGAACATCCCCTTCGTCGGTGCCGTTGGAGCGATGGGTTTCGCGAGCGACGCGACGACGGGACTGGCGGCGGTTTCGACGAACGGCGGCGCCACCTTCACGCAGGTTCAAGATATTTTCGGCATCAACACGAGCGCGCTGATTCCGGTCGGCTCGACGTACGATGTGACGCTAACGCCGACTCCCGCGCCGAGCACGACGCCGACGCCGAGCGGTCCCGTGGTCCTGAGCGACGTCAACTCGATTTCGATTCTCGGTTCGAGCACGACGTCCGTCGGTATGATCGGCGGCCCCGGGACCGGCGTCCTCGCGCTCACGGGGCTCGCCAATGCGCCGCCGCGCTTCGGCGGCTTCGTGCCGTTCCAAGGTGGGACGCCGGCCCCGGGCGCCGGGAACCGGCCGATCGTCGCGGTCGGTGGGACGAGCGTCGCGCTGGTGCGCGGTTCGTCCGATCTGCTCTCGTATGAAGTCGACATCGTCGCGACTGGTTACCAATTCACGTTGAAGGCGATCGACACGACCCTCGGCTACGGCGCGCATAATCTGCGCGGGTTGGGGATGATTGCCTTCGATCCGGTCGACACGACGCGCGCGGTGATCGCCGGCGCCCCCGGTCCGAACGACGTCACCCTCATTACGGGCTTGCCCGGGGCGATTGCGATTGCGTCGAAGGTGACGCTCTCGTCGCGTCCGCATTCGCTTGCGATCGCGTCCGGCGGCACGCTTGCCGTCGTCGGCGCAGACAACGGTTTCTATGCGATCACCGGCGTCGATGGAAGCGCGCTCAGCCTGGTTTCTCCCTTTGCCGCCAATCCGACCGACTTGACGGCCAACGCGCCGTCGTTTACTGGCTGCGACGGGAAGACGTATCTCATGACCAACGTCAATTCGGTCGGCTTCTCAAACGATCAGCGTTATCTCATCGTCGTCGGAACGCCGCCGACGCAGCTTTGCACGAACGGAAACAACTCGACGCTGCTGGCGCTCGCCTTTAACACCGCGACGGGCGTCCCGCCCTCGCCGAGCCCGACCGCCAGCGCTCCGGCGACGGCCGCGCCGTCTTCGTATACGGCGAACGGGATCGTAACGAGAATGACCGACACGGATTACGTGATCGTTCGCTAACGATCAGTAGCGATCAAGCCGTGCCTAAAACCGAGCGCTGGCAGTGGTACGTCGAGGAATTCTCGCCGACCGAAGCACACCATCATGCGATCGATGAGGTTTACTTCGCCGGCCGAACGAAATTTCAGGACGTCGCCGTCATTCGTAGCGCGTCGTTCGGCAAGATGCTGGTGATCGACGGCGACACGCAGAGTTCCGAACGCGACGAGCGCATCTATCATGAGAGCCTCGTCCATCCGGCGCTCGCGGCAATCGACCATCGCCGCGAGGTGCTGATCCTCGGCGGCGGAGAGGGCGCGACCCTGCGCGAGGTGTTGCGCTGTCCGGACGTCGCGCGCTGCACGATGGTCGACATCGACGGCGACGTTGTGACGCTCTCGAAGCGCTATCTCCCCGAGTGGTCGGCGGGCGCCTTCGACGATCCGCGGGCTCGCGTTCAGATCGGCGACGCGCTCGTTTTCTTGAAGGAAGACGGCGGCACGTACGGCGCGATCGTCTCCGATCTCACCGAGCCGCTACCCGACTCGCCGTCGCATCCACTGTTCTGCGACGCCGTCTTCACGGACATCAAGCGCCGGCTTGCGCCGGGCGGCGTCTACGTGCTGCAAGCCAGCACCGCCGGCGTTCACAACATGACGTTGCACGCCAAGATGGCGCGCACACTGCGCCGCTATTACCGCTTCGTGCGCTCCTTTTACGCGCACGTCCCCGCGTTCGACAACGACTGGGCGTTCTTGGCGTGCAGCGACGCCGTCGATCTCGCCGCGGTGCAGCCGAGCCGCATCGACGACTACGTCGCGCGACTCCGCGGCACGAGCTTTTTCTACGACGCCGAAACGCACCGCCGCTTGTTCAGCCTCCCGCTTTATCTGCGGCACGAGTTGGCCAAAGAGGGTGACGTATTTTGAAAACTCCGATCGACGTCGGCAAGGCGATTCGCACCTGGGATAAGCAGAAGGCGAACTTCGTCCAAACCCTCGACCTGCATCTGGAGCACGTCGAGCATGGGAAGGCGACGATGCGCATGCCGTATCGACCCCAGGTGGCCAACGGCACCGGCGCGGTCCACGGCGGCGCGATCGTCAGCCTGTGCGACACGTGCTTCTACGTCGCGCTGGCGTCGCTGTACGGGCACGACCAGCCGACGGCGACCGCGTCGTTAACCTGCAGTTTCTTGCGGCCGGCGCTGCCGCCGCACGATCTGCTCGCGCACGCTACGGTTCTCAAGGCCGGCCGGCGCATCGTCTACGGCGAGGTCAACGTCTACAGCGGCGATACGCTCGTCGCGCACGCGATCTTGAGTTTCCTGAACTCGCCGAAGGACGAAGGCGAGCCCGAGAGCGAGCAAAGTCTCGAATGAATTCGACGCCGGAAACCCTGCGTCGCACGGCGCTGTACGACGAGCACGTCACGCTCGGCGCGCGGCTCGTCCCCTTCGGCGGCTTCGAGATGCCGGTGCAGTACGCCGGCATCCTCAAGGAGCACGACGCGGTCCGGCAGCGTGCGGGGATCTTCGACCTCTCGCACATGGCGCAATTCGAGTTGTTCGGCGACGGCGTCGCCGACTGGGCCGACTCCCTGACCACCAACGCGGTCGGGACGATGAAGCGGTATCAAGCCCGCTATAACATTTTCACCAACGAGCGAGGTGGCTGTCACGACGACGTGCTGTTCTACCGTTTGGCGAATCGCTGGCTGTTGGTCTGCAACGCGTCCAACGCAGCGAAGATGTGGGCGCACCTGAAGGCGCACAACGAACGCCCCGACGTGCGGCTCGAGAGCCGGCACGGTCAGGCTGCGCTGATCGCGGTGCAAGGGCCGAAGGCGGTCGAAATCGTGGCGCCGTTATGCGACGGCGACGCCAAGGACGTCGCAGAACTCAAGTATTACTTCTGCGCGGAGGGGTCGGTCGATGGCACGCGTGCCGTCGTGGCGCGAACCGGATATACCGGTGAAGACGGCTTCGAACTTTTTGTCGATGGCGCAGATGCGCCGCGACTGTGGCGGCGCCTGCTCGAGGTCGGCAAGAAGTACGGGCTCGAACCGGCCGGACTCGGCGCGCGCGACATGCTCCGTCTCGAAGCGGGGATGCCGCTGTACGGCTTCGAGCTCGACGAAGAGCTTTCGCCGCTCGCCGGCGGCCAAAGTTGGGCGGTGAAGATGAACAAGCCGGCGTTCGCCGGCAAAGCAGCACTGGCGGCGCAGCTCGCCGCCGACGACTACCAGCGCATCGCGGGCTTCGTCCTCGAAGGACGCGTCCCGGCGCGCACCGGCTACCCGGTCTTCAGTGGCGGGAAACGCGTCGGTGAGGTGCGGAGCGCGTCGATCGCTCCGTCGTACGGAAATCGGAACATCGGAACGGCACTCTTGCCGAAGGCGGCGACCGCAGTTGGGACGCCGCTCGAAATTGAAATCCGAGGGGCGCGTCACGCCGCGCAGGTCGTGTCCCTTCCTTTCTACAAGCGCGAACGCTAAACGGAGAAGATGATGGCGCAGCCCGAGGGTTTGCTCTTCAGCAAAGAGCACGAGTGGTTGAAGATCGACGGCGACGTCGGGACGGTCGGCATCACCGATTACGCTCAGAACTCGCTGGGCGACATCGTGTACGTCGAATTGCCGCGGGTCGGACACGAGATCAAGCAATTCGGCAGCATCGGCGTGGTCGAATCGGTCAAGGCGGTCTCTGATCTCTTTACGCCGATTTCGGGCGAGGTGATCGAGGTCAACAGCGGGCTGGAGGCCGATCCGGCGCTCGTCAACCGCGACGCATTCGGCGCGGGTTGGTTGTATAAGGTGCGCATCAAGGGCTTGAACGAGAAGAGCGCCCTCTTGAGTCCGTCGGACTATGACGCGCTGATCGCCGAAGCCGCCCATTAAGGGGTCGCATGTATTCCCCGCACACTGAGGGCGATATCAAGGCGATGCTCGCCGCGGTCGGCGCGCCGTCGCTCGAAGAACTGATCCGCGTCCCCGACGCGGTCGCGCTCAAGGTACCGCTTGACGTTCCGCCGGCATTGCCTGAAGCCGATCTGGCGCGCAAGATCGCGGAATATGCGGCGCGCAACACCGCCGCGACCGAATACACGTCGTTTCTCGGCGCCGGCGCCTATCGCCACTATTGTCCGCCGGTCGTGATGGCGCTCGCGATGCGCGGTGAGTTCTTGACGGCCTACACGCCGTATCAGGCGGAGGTCTCGCAAGGCTATCTGCAAGCGATCTACGAGTGGCAGACCTACATGTGCTTGCTGACCGGCCTCGATCTGGCGAACGCGTCGGTTTACGACGGTGCGACGGCGCTGGCCGAGGGCGCGATCATGGCAGTCAATGCGACCGGCCGCAGCGCGCTCCTGGTCTCATCCGCGATCCATCCGAACTATCGCGACGTGTTGCGCACGTACGCGCGCGGGCTGGATCTTGACGTCGACGAGCTGCCCGTCGCGCCGGACGGGACGACCGATCTGTCGACGCTCGAAGCTCGACTCGCCGACAAACGTTATGCCGCGGTCGCGCTGCAATCGCCGAATTTCTTCGGTTGCGTCGACACGCCGCACGCGCGTGAGCAAGAGATGTTCGCGTCGACGGGGACGATTCCGATCGCGGTCGTCGCCGAGGCGCTGTCGCTTGCCGCGCTCGTCCCGCCGGCAGCGTGGGGCGCGCAGATCGCGGTTGGTGAGGCGCAATCGTTCGGCAACCCGTTGAACTTCGGTGGCCCGTACGTCGGCTTCATCGCGTGCACCAAGGAACACATTCGTCGCATTCCGGGGCGCCTCGTAGGACGCTCGGTCGACAATCGCGGCAATCCCGCGTACGTGCTGACGCTACAGGCACGCGAACAGCACATTCGCCGAGAGAAAGCGACCTCGAACATCTGCACGAACCAGGCGCATTGCGCGCTGGTCGCGACCATCTATCTAGCGGCGCTCGGCGAGACGGGTTTGCGACGCGCTGCGGGGCTCAATCTGCGTCAAGTGAACCGGTTGGCCGAACGCGTCTGCGCCGTCCCCGGTTTTTCGCGCGCGTTCGCAGCGCCCGTCTTCAACGAACTCGTCGTTCGCGTTCCGTCGTCGACGACGACCGAGCGCGTCTTGGCGGCGCTGCGCGAGCGGAAGATCCTGGGTGGGCTCGAGCTCGCCGGCTGGTATCCGAACTTGAGCGATTGTCTGCTGATGACGGCGACGGAAACCACCACCGACGGGCAGATCGACGCGTTCGCGGCGGCGCTCGGCGAGATCGTGCGCGAGACGAAGGCGGCGGCCCGTGCCTAACGCTGCACCGATTCCGCTCGTCTTCGAGACCGGCAAACGCGGTCGCGCGACCGTCTACTTCGGCGACGGCCACGCGCTCGACGAGTTCTTGCCGAAGAGCGCGCTGCGCGAATCGTTGCCGCTTCCCGAGAACAGCGAACTCGACGTCGTCCGGCATTTCACGCGTCTCGCGCAACGGACGTTCTCGATCGACACCGGCTTCTATCCGCTCGGCTCGTGCACGATGAAGTATAACCCGCGGATCAACGAAGCGATGGCGGCGCAGCCGGGTTTCCGCGATCTCCATCCGTTCGCGCCGACGGATCTGGCGCAGGGCGCGATCGCGACGATGTACGAGCTTGAGCGCGCGCTGTCGGCGGTCTTCGGGATGGCGCAGTTCTCGCTCAATCCGGCCGCCGGGGCGCACGGCGAACTCGCCGCGCTGCTGATCGCGAAGGCGTACTTTCGCAAGAAAGGCGAGGGCGCGCAGCGCTCGACGGTGATCGTTCCCGATACGGCGCACGGAACCAATCCGGCATCGGCGGCGATGGTCGGCTACAAGGTCGTCTCGCTCAAGAGCGACGCACGCGGACGCGTCGACGTCGCCGAACTGAAGACCGCGCTCGGCTCCGACACCGCGGTGTGCATGATGACCAACCCGAACACGCTCGGACTCTTCGAGGATCACATCCTCGAGATCACCGAGGCGGTGCACGCCGCCGGCGGTCTGATGTACTACGACGGTGCGAACGCGAACGCGTTGATGGGCAACTCGCGCCCGGGCGACATGGGCTTCGACCTCATGCACCTCAACCTGCACAAGACGTTCTCGATTCCCCACGGCGGCGGCGGCGCGGGCGCGGGACCGATCGGCGTTGCCGAGCGGTTCGTCGATTTCTTGCCGACGCCGGTCGCCGTCCGCGACCGGGACGGAAAGTTCTCGCTCGACTTCGAGCGACCCGAGTCGATTGGACCGATGCGGTCGTTTTGGTCGAACTTCGCGCACGTCGTCCGCGCGCTGACGTACATCTACGCCAACGGCGGCGAGGGCTTGACCAAGATCTCGCAGCTCGCGGTGCTCAACGCGAACTACATCCGGGTCGCCGTCAAAGAATTCCTGGAGACGCCGTACGACGAGCCGTGCCGTCACGAGTTCGTCGCTTCGGCGCAGGCGCTCAAGCGCGAGACGGGCGTGCGCGCGCTCGACATCGCGAAGGCGTTGCTCGATCGCGGCTACCACGCGCCGACGATCTATTTTCCGCTGGTGGTCCCTGAATGCATCATGATCGAGCCGACGGAGACGGAATCGAAGGAGACGCTCGACGGCTTTATCAACGCGTTACGCGAGATCATGGCGACCGCGAAATCCGATCCGCAGAAGATAAAGGACGCGCCGGTCAATACCGTAGTCGGTCGCATCGACGAAACCCGCGCCGCCCGCCAACCCGACCTCCGTTGGCAGCCCAGTCTTTGAGAATGACCAATGCCGGTCATACTTACGCAACATTACTCGCCGGCCGACCGAATCTATGAAGACGTCGAGTATTCGCTTTATCATTACCCACGTCAATATTTCAGCCGCATAGTACCGTACGACCGATTCATCTATTACAGGCCGCTAGGTCGTAGCGCGGCGCGAATCGATTCCAAGACGTATTTTGGTTATGGCGTCTTGGGGCAATGGTTTCCGGACTTGAACAAGCCCGATCATCGCTTCGTCCCGCTTATCCAAGCTGGCCCCTTCCCGCGTCCCGTGCCACTCTATGATCCGAGTGGTGCCTTTTACGAATCAGAAGGCCCGCTCGCGCCACAGTTTCAATCGGCCGTGCGCAGTATTAGCGAGACCGCATACTGGCGGATCCTATCGACGGGCGGCGTAAACGCCTTTGATATTTCCATGCTGGGGAATACCGAACTCGTCGCGGCTCAGGCCTACGCGGAACAAGCGACCCGGCGCCCACTGGACGACCTGCGACGGATCGATGACATTCCCTCGGGCGCAGGTTACAAGCCCCACGGTGATAACCGGGTGAACGTCTACGAATCGGCGGCGCTTCAGGAACGCGCGCGCGAGGACCATCAGCGCGTACTTCGGCTCGTCCAACGAGAAGTGCTTAAGCGAGGCGGAGCAACCTGGTACAATAATAACATCGACCTCTACGCAACGGTCGGCGACCGTCGAATGCTCATAGAAGCCAAGAGCTTGAATGACTTGCGTGCCGCCGTCGATCGCATGCGATACGGAATCGGACAGTTGGCTGATTATGACTACACATATCGGGCAGTGTTGCAAGCGCCCGAGAAGGTTCTGGCTTTTGGTGCGCCGCCGGATCGGGAGGTTGCTTGGATCGGGGACGTGCTGCAAGATCAACGCATAGCATTCGTTGCGAGCGACGCGGAAAAATTGTTGGCGTTAAACGAGGCGGCGCAGATGCTACCGCTGTTTGGGTAGCGCTGAATTTATCCAAGAGCCACGGTGTGAAAATGCTTTCGCGGAGCAAGTTTCCTATTGCTACGTGCGCTTAGTAGCAAGGCAAGCAGGCGCCTGTCGACTCGGGCGGCTGCGAAAGAAGGGCTGTCCTTTGGAGCGCTTTCTTCTTGGGGCTTGTTGCTATCATAGAAGAAAGGGCGCCCGGACAACCGGGCGCATTTTAGACAGAAAGCGGCAGATGCGGATCAAGTATGAGACTTCGGCCGGCGGGCTTGTCCTGCGCAGGAACGGCGCGTCGCTTGACGCGCTCCTGATCGGTCGTGGCAATCCGCGCGTCTGGTCGCTGCCGAAAGGACACGTCGAGGCGCGCGAGACGTACGAGCGCGCCGCGCTGCGCGAGGTCCGCGAAGAAACCGGGTGTTGGGCTGAGATCATCAGCAAACTCTCCGAGATCTCGTACTGGTTCTTCCTCAATCGCACCAAGCACAAGAAAGCCGTTCACTTCTACCTGATGCGCTATCTTTCGGGCGATACCGCCAACCACGATCACGAGGTCGACGAAGCCGCGTGGTTCGAGGTCAAGACGGCCAAGAAAGCGCTCAAGTACGTGAACGAAAAGCGTTTGCTCGATCTCGGGCTCGAATATCTGAGCAAGCTCGAAGGCGATCCGTTCGAACTTGGGCCGGCGATTGAGGTCCCGGCCGTCGCCGCAGTGGCCGAACCCGCGATGAGGGAAACAGCGTCGCGTTGACGGAGACTCCCCCCGAACATTCGGCTAACGGCGCGGTCGACGACCGCCGTCTCCACGTCTCACTCGACATCTTCGACGGACCGCTCGACCTGCTGCTGCACCTCGTGCGCGAGCGCGAGCTCGACATTGCGACGGTGTCGCTCGCCAGCGTCGCGCAGCAGTATTTCGATTACATCGCTGTCATGGATGCGCTCGACGTTGAATTGGCAGCCGAGTATTTGGTTATCGCCGCGACGCTCGTCTTTCTCAAGTCGCGCTCGCTCTTGCCGCCGGTCCCGCCCGAGTTTCAAACCGAAGGCGAGGAGACGGCCGAAGAGATCGAAGAGCGGCTGCGCCGCCGGCTCATCACCTATTCGAAATACAAGGACGTCGCGCAAGAATTGCGCGCCAGCCAAGACGAAGCGGCCTCGTATTTCTACCGCGACGCCGGCGACCCGGCGACCAAACTCATCCAGCGCTATCGCGTCCCGTCGGAGCGCCTCGCCATCGCGCTACTCGCCGCCGTCCGAAACGCCCGGCCGGAGAAGCGCACGATTGCGCGCGAGAAATTCTCGATCGCGCGGCAGATGGAATTCGTCCTGTACGCCGTTCGCGAGCGCGGACGCATCGAATTTCGGGCGCTCTGTCACGACTTCGACCGCTCGGGGGTCATCGCAACGTTCTTGGCGATCTTGGAGTTGATTCGTCAGGGCCGCGTGACGTACGAACAAGACGCGCCCGGCGACGAACTGCAGTTGATCGCGCCCTCACTGGTGCCGGAGAGCTATGCAAGCTGATTTGGTCGAGACGGGCGAGCTGAGGCACAAGCTCGAGGCGCTGCTCTTCGTCGCGTCGGAGTCCCTCTCGATCGATGCGCTCGTTAAATTGACCGGGGCGTCGCACGTCGACGTCGCGAAGGCGCTCCAGGGCTTGGCCGAAGAGTACGTCGAGCGCGGCGTCGTCGTCCGCGAGATCGCGGGCGGCTATCGCTTCGCCAGTTCTCCGGCCGCGCGCGAAGTCGTCGAGGCGTATCTGTTGCCGGCGAAGACGTACCTCTCCGCGCCGGCGATGGAGACGCTCGCGATCGTCGGCTATTTGCAGCCGTGCACCAAAGGAGAGATCGAAGCGGTCCGGGGCGTGAACGTCGATTCGGTCGTTTCGACGTTGCTCGATCGTCAGTTCATCGTCGAAGCCGGCCGTCGAGAGACGGTCGGCCGCCCCGTCGAATATCGTACGACCCCCCTTTTCCTCGAATCGTTCGGACTTCGTTCGCTAGCGGAACTGCCGCCGGTCGACATCGAGGCGGCGATGGCCGAGTTGCCCTTGCCGGTTGCAACCGAAACAGACGCGACCGCCGAACAATCTGAAAGAGAGACCCCTCAATCATCACCAGAAAACTAGATGAACCCGCCCTCGTGTGGGAGCGCGTCGAAGCCAATGCCCAGACGATCGCCGAAGCCCGTGAGCTCGTCCAACCCGGCGAGACCTTCACCCTCACCGACGACCAGAATGTGGCGATCGCCGCGATCACCAGCGGACTCGAACGCGGCGAGTTCGAGTTCTTGCTCAAAGCTCCAACCGGCTCCGGTAAAACGGAAGTCATGGTGCGCGTCGCGATCGCCGAAGCGCTGCGCACCGGCGGCTATGTCTGCCTGGTCGCGCCGACGCGCGATCTCGTGCGGCAAGATTGCACGTATTTCCGCGAGCGGCTCGACGGCACGGGACTCGAAGTCGGCGAGATTCACGGCGGCATCTCGCCCGGCGAGCGGCGCCAGCTCCTCGAAGGTCTGCGCGGTGGCCGGTTGCGTTTCATCGTCGGCAGCGCGATGCTCATCGCGAACGACGATCTTTGGGAAATCCTCGACCGCAGCGCGCTTACGATCATCGACGACGTTAACGCCTTCGACGAACGCGAACAGCTGAGGGTGCTCGAAGATCTCGACTGCCCGCTGCTCTTTGCCTCCGCGACGCCGAACGAGTTGCGCCGCTTTCTCGAGCGCGTGGGGGCGTACTCGAATCTGGTCTCGATGAAGGCGATGCCGTTCGACGTGCAGCCGACGAAGGTGCACAAGGTCGTCGGAGTCTGGGGCGAACCGGCCGCCGAGCAACTCGCGCGCGCCGACGCGATGATACGGGAGCACCTCGAACGGAAGTCGCGCATCTTCGTGGTCGGGCGGACGCGCGGCGACGTCCCGAAACTCGCGCGGCGTCTCGAAGAGACGTACGGAATCGACGTCCAGCAACTCCGCGGCGACATGGCCGATAGCGCCGAGCATGGCAAGCGCCACCGCCGCAGCGGCGTGCGGGTCTACGGCGCGGGGACGCGGGTCGAAGAGATGCGCGCGTTCACCAGCCGCGCGCCGTCGATCCTGGCCGCGACGAACTTGATCGGCAGCGGCCTCGACATCCCGGCCGCCGACCTCATCGTGGTGACCGACGCCGACGCGTTCGGTGAAAGCGAAGTCGAGCAGCTCATCGGCCGCGTCGGGCGGCGCGAGCATCCGTCGGACGCGATTCTGATCTCCGAGACGACCTTCGAGAAGAATCCGTCTCGCGCGATGGCGAGCGGACGGGCCAAGACGTTCATGCCTCCCGGAATGCGCAAGAACCAACTCCGCTTTCGCCGGTAGATTTCCTAGTGCGCTACGGACTGCACGTCCCGATCAAGAACGGCTACGACGCGGCGGTCGACTACGCGCAGCGACTCGGCTGCACGGCGATCCAGATCTTTTCGAGCAATCCGAAGACCTACCGCGTCATGGCGATGGACGTCCCGGCGCTCGAACGATTCAAAGCGCGCCGCCGCGAAGCGGGCATCGATCCGGCTGCGATCCACACGTCGTACCTGATCAACCTCGCCAGCGAAGATCCGAAGATCGTAGCCGGCTCGAAACGGCTCTTGAAAAACGATCTCGAGGTCGCCGCCGTGGGCGGGATCGCGTTTGTCAACACCCATCTCGGTTCGTACGGAAGCCGGCAGCGGAGTGAAGGCTTCGCGCAAGTCGTCGCCGCCCTCGGAGAAACGCTCGACTCGATTCCGCCGGGCGTCTGGCTGATCATGGAGAATTCGGCCGGGGCCGGACAACTCTGCGGCGGGACGCTCGAAGAACTCGGCGAGTTCATCCGCGCGCTCGACCATCCGCAACTCGGCGTGTGCCTCGACACGGCCCACTCGTGGGCCGCCGGCTATGCGCTCGACACCAAGGAGGGCGTCGATCGCTTCATCGACCTTGCCGAACGCGAGATCGGGCTCGGACGGCTGAAGATGTTCCACTTCAACGACACGCAGATTCCGCTCGGCGGACATCGCGACCGGCACTGGCACATCGGCGAGGGAAATATCGGATTCGAAGGCTTCCGCGCGTTGGCGGCGCACCCCGAACTGCGCGAGAAGACCGCGATCTTGGAGACGCCCGGTGAAGAAGCCGACGACGCACGCAACATGCAAGCGATCCGGCTGATCTTCGAAGGCGCCGCCACCGGCGCGTGATCGCGCACTTCGATCTCGACGCCTTCTACGCCAGCGTCGCGCAACGCGACGATGCTTCGCTGCGCGGCAAGCCGCTCGCCGTTTCCGGAAGCAGCCGGCGCGCCGTCGTCCTGACGGCTTCCTACGAAGCGCGGCCGTTCGGCGTCCGTTCGGCGATGCCGCTGTACCGGGCGCGCGAGTTGTGCAGCGAACTCATCGTGGTGCCGCCCGACTTTCCGCGATATCGGGAAGCCTCGCGCGCGTGCTTCGAAATCTTTGAAGCCGGAGCGCGTGCCGTCGAGGGCCTCTCGCTGGATGAAGCCTTCGTCGAGATCGCAACCGACGACATCGACGCGGCGACGGCCTACGCGCAAACCGTCCGCGACCGGATACGCCAAGAGGTCGGCCTGTCGGCCAGCGCGGGCGTCTCGAGGCAGAAGATGGTCGCGAAGATCGCTTGCGACGAAGCGAAACCCGATGGCCTCAAGACGATCGCGCCCGGAACCGAAGCCGACTATCTCGCGCCGATGCCGGCCGGAAAACTCTGGGGCGTCGGCCCGAAGACGCAAGCGCGCCTCGTGTCGGAGCGCATCGAGAGGATCGGGCAGATCGCGGCGCTTTCCGATACCGACCTCTTCCGCTTGTTCGGTCGTTGGGGCCGAGAACTGCGCGAGCTCGCGCGCGGCAACGATACGCGCCCGGTCGTCTCCGATCGCGAGACCCGTTCGGTTTCAAGCGAGACGACCTTCGAGTACGACGTCCGGAACTTGACCGAGCTGCGTCAGGTTCTGCGCGAACTTGCCGTCGACGTCGCCGAGCGGCTCGCCACGCATCACTTGCGCGGGACGACGATCGGGATCAAAATCAAGCGCGACGATTTCACGATCGTCGGGCGTCAGACGACGGTGGCGCAGCCCACGAGCGAGGCATCGGTCATCGAGGCGGCCGCGAATCGCTGTCTCGAGCGCGTCGATCTCAGCGCACACGCGGTTCGTTTGCTCGGCGTTCGCGTCGCCTCGCTGACCGAAGAACTCACCGAGCAGATCTCGATGTTCGAGCATAAGGAGTCGCCTTGGGCGTAGGGTAAACGAGGATGGCACAGATGGCTTGGTACGAGTTCACAGACCGCCGGGAAGCCGGCCGCGCCCTCGCCACGTTGCTTGCGCACTACGCGAATCGCAGCGACGCCGTCGTCCTCGCGCTGCCACGCGGCGGCGTCCCGGTCGCCTTCGAGATCGCGAGCGCTCTCAAAGCTCCGCTCGACGTTCTTGTGGTTCGCAAGATCGGCGTTCCGCTGCAGCGCGAGCTGGCGATGGGCGCGGTCGCAAGCGGCGGCACGTACACGATGAACGGCGACGTCATCGAAGCGCTCGGGATCACGAGCGCCGATTTCCTCGCTACGATGCAGGAAGAATTCGAAGAGTTGCGTCGCCGCGAGAGCGTCTACCGTCAGGGTCGCCCAAGTCCGAGCCTCGCGGGGAAGATCGCGCTCCTCGTCGACGACGGCCTGGCGACAGGCTCGTCGATGCGCGCCGCGATCGATGCGGTCCGGGCGCAGAAACCGGCGAAGGTCGTGGTCGCCGTCCCGGTCGCGCCCGTCGAAGCGCGCGATGAATTCCGCCTACTCGCCGACGAAGTCGTGTGCGCGTACATGCCGCAACCGTTCATCGCGGTCGGCGCACACTATCGCGATTTTGGGCAAGTGAGCGATCTCGAAGTCGGCGAACTGTTGAAGAAGGCGGGGACCACGCCCGAGGCGGCCTAAAACGAACGCCGGTCACACATGATCCGCGACCCAAGCCGGATCGGAACGCGCGGCGAGGATCTCGATTTTGTTTGCTTGCCACCAATCACGCGCCGCCGGCGAAATCGGTGCGACCATGAAGATCGCGTTCTTACGCACGCTCGGCGAGCCGCGCGACAGTGCATCGCGCGCGCCGGGCGGCGGCATCCACATGCGCACGCGAGCGAGATCGCCGGCGGCGGCGCGAAAGATGGCCGAGAGGCGCGCGCGCCCATCTTCGCCCGCGAAACCGAACTCCTCCACGAAGAGCATGTCCTCGCGTGGGACGCGCAAGGCGACGACGTAGACGAGAACATCGCGCTTGTGCCGCACGACCAAATTGACGCGTTGCTCGCGCGGCGCCGGCGCGGCGGTCCACTTTTGCCATATCCACTTCCACACGAGCGGGGTGCGCGTGAACGCCCATGCGCGAGAGACGTCGAGTTGCCGGAAACAGCGCTGGACGCCGGGCCGATCGCGATCCTCGAGTGGTTTCGCTCCAGAACGCGCGTCGTCGAGCGACGCGGCGCGCAGGGTGAGCCGCCGCGATGGCAACGGGATGAAGCCGAGGCGCTGGTAGAACGCGGGATGGATGTCGGAGTAGAGAAATGCGAGATCGCGTCCAGCGGCTCGCTCGCGATCGAGCACCATCGCCAGAAGTGCGCTCGCGTAGCCGCGGCCTCGATACGAGGGCGGCGTGAAGACGGCGCCGATTCCGGTGGCGCGCAACGTCTTCGAGGCCCAGCGCAACTCGCGTTCGTACAGCTTGCACGACGTGACGAGCTTCTCTTCGTCGTGGAGCCCGATCGTGAACGGCCGGCGCCGGCCGTACGGTGAATCGGCGACGGCGCGAAAATCGGCGGCGTAGCGCGCGAGGTCCCGCTTCCCGCCCCATAGTGCGTGCGTCTCGGGCAAAACGAGACGAACGTATTCATCGCTCGAAACCGGCGTCAGCAGCACTGATGTCAACTCAGCGCGAGCCTTCGCTCGCCGGTCGCGGCGGCCTTCGTCGTTTTAGACGAACGCGACCTGGTCGAAGTTCGAGCCGATGATTTGGCTCGAGTCGCGGCCCAGCCAGCGCTCGAGTACCGTCGCGTAGACGGAGCGGAAGTCGACGTTGAACTTGAGGTCGCCGTGATCGAGATCGGTCAGCGACGGGTGCGTCCCATAGACGCCGCCCTTGACTTTGCCGCCGAGCGCAAACATCGGCATCGCCGTGCCGTGGTCGGTCCCGTTCGAAGCGTTCTGCTGGACGCGCCGGCCGAATTCAGAGAACGTCAGCGCGAGCGTGCGGTCGGCGTTTCCGTGCGTGGTGAGATCTTGATAGAACGCGCGTAATCCGTTCGAGAGATACCCGAGCAGGCGGTCTTGCTGATTGCGCTGGCCGGCGTGCGTGTCGAACGAGCCGATCGAGACGAAGATCACGCGGGTCCCGATCTCCGAGCCGATGATTTGCGCGGCAAGCGCGAGCTGCTGCGAGAACGGATCGGTGGGATAGGTGACGCTCCGCTGATACGACGCGATCTTCTGGCGCAGATAGTCTCCGCCGTGAAGCGCGGTGCGAGCGGTGCTCTGAATGAGGTCGAGATACGGCGATTGCCCGGCTTTCGCGCCGTCGTAGAGCCGGCCCGCCGCCGTCTTGGACGCGACGTCTTTACCGGTGTTGTATTGGAACGTGTTGAGCGCACCGATCGCCGGGACGTCGACGTGCTGCGCGAGGAGCGCCGCCGGCACCGTGTCGCCGAGCGTGACGGCGGTGAACAGCGCGGCGCCGCTCGGTGTGGTCGTGCTTGCCGGGACGATGCGATCGAGATATCGCCCGAGCCAACCGGTCGCGACCGGGCGATCCGGCGACGCCGTCTCCCAGATCTGGGTCGCTTCGAAGTGCGAGCGGTTCGGATTGGGATAACCGACGCCCTGAACGATCGCGAGCCGGCCTTCGTGATAGAGTTCGTTCAGCCCGGCCATCACCGGGTTGAGCCCGATGCGGTCGTCGATCTTGAGCGCGGCCTTCTCGTCGATGCCGATCGCCGGGCGGACGCGATGATACGCGTCGTCGCNNGGCAACGGATCGGCGACGGCGGCTTTGCCGAAGAACGAGGGTAGCGTTCCGCCGAGGACGGCGACGCCGAGCGAACGGGAGATGAAGACGCGACGACTAGCCATCAGAGCTTCAATCGAGTTGATTGGAAGGAAGGTTGAGCACGAGCGTGAGCACGCCGCGGATGCGTTCTTGATAATTCTCGGGGCCGAACGGCGTCGGCAACGTAGCGCTCGTGGCGTTGAGATAGTCGAGCAGGGCTTGACGCACGTCGCTGGTCACGTCATCTTGGACGGTGCCGCCGACGATCGTTTCGAGAACGTTGTTCGCGTCGATCCCTCCGGCTTGCGCGACGATTTGGTCGGGGGTCAGGGCGGCGAACAGATTCGGATTCAGAGGCGGCGCGGGCGTCGTCGCAGGCGCCGGGCTCGCTGTGACGCTCGGCTTCGTCATCGCCGTCATCGCCGGCGCTTGCGGTTTGGGGGGCACGGCCCTGACGATCCGGTTGACGAGGTTGAAGCGCGCCAATAACGTCGCGGTGGAGATCCACGTCGGACCGCCGTCCCATCCCTTGACGCTCGGCGGGGCTAAGACGTCTTGTCCCATGCGCGCCAGCCAGAACGGGATGTCGGGCGGGACTTGCCGGACGTCCATGAAGCGCATCAGACCGATCGCGAATTCAACCGGGCTCTTCGGTAACGCGCGATACGCCCGAGTCGAATAGAAGACGTTCGAACGGATGATCGTCCCGACGGTTTTCGCGATGTCGTAACCCGACAGCGCGTAGATTTGCGCGAGCGCGTCGATCAACTCGGGTTCGGGGTCGGAGTAGACGAAGAACTCGAGCAGCTCGCGGCAGATGAAGCGCTGATGGATCGGTTGCTCGACGATGATGCCGACGACGTCGTCTCCGTTCCACGGCCCGGTCCGCCCGAGGAACGTCTTCATCCCCGGATCGTGCAGTTGTTCGCGATAGATGAAGGCGTTGCTCTTATCGAGCGTCCAGCCCGTGAAAGCGCGTGCCGCAGCTTTGACGTCGTCCTCGGTGTAATTTCCCAAGCCGAGAGCGAAGAGCTCCATGATCTCGCGCGCGTAATTCTCGTTGGGATGCGCGGCGACGTTGTACCGGTTGTCGAGCCAAATGAGCATCGCCGGGTCTTTGGAAACCGACGAGAGCAGCGTGCGAAAGTTGCCGAGTGCCTGCGAGCGCAAGAGATCGATCTGCCCGACCATGAAGTTCGCGGGCACCTTTTGGATGCTGGTCGCGAAGTGGCCGTGCCAGAAGAGCGTCATCTTCTCGACCATCGGCCACTTGGTCCGCAGCATCCGATCGAGCCACCACATCTTGGCCACGCCATTGCGCGTCTTCGGATCGTAAATTTTTTCGGCGTCGGGGTACGCCGGGAAATCGAGGTCGGGCTCGCTTGGGTGGAGCAGCGAATCGACCGCGCGATCGACGCCCAGCGCAGCTAAACGATCGACCTCGGCGCTCGCCGGGCCGAAGCCCGCGCGGCGCGCGAGATGCGCGGCCTGACGCCGCCCGAACGCTCCGCGATAACGTTCGAGCGCGCTTGCGACCTCGAGTTTGCCGGGCGGGCGGAATCCGACCTGAGGATCGGTTGACGTGTCGAGCTTCATGTTGGTAAGCGGCGCACTCATCAAATTCTCATTTTCTGCGAGGGCAACAGTCGAATAACGAAACGGCGCCGGAAAACGTTATGCCCGTCCGAGAACGTTCCGCAGCTCCTCGAGGAACTCCGGCGTCGTCTGGCCGCGCGTCGGACGCCCGGAGGCGCTGACGTAGAGACGACTCTTGGCACGTGTAGCCGCGCAATATAAGGCTCGTCGTTCCTGTTGATTGTAGCGTTCCTTCGCCTTCAACGCGTACAGCGCATACGTGAATTTCGCGGTACGCGCGGCGCGCGCGTCAGCTCCGACGTTTTCCTTCGGGATCATTCCGTAACTCGGCGCGAACAGAAACGCGTCGGGGACGTAGTAGCGGGGGAACGCACCGGCTTGCGCCTCGACGACGAAGACGTGATCGAACTCACGGCCTTTGGCGGCCTCGATGTCGAGAACGGCGACCGCCGCGCCGTCTCGCATCTCGAGCGCGAACAGATCGGCGTCGGCGTCGGCGATGCGCTCGGCATACCGCAAGAAATCGTCGAGTCCGGCGAGCGGGTCGCGCGCCGAGAAGGCGTCGACGCCGTCGAGCAATCGCTCGAGCACGTTCTGGTCGAAGCGTCCCCGCGCATCGTCGCGGCACGCCGCCGTCACGGTTTCGGAGAAGATCGCGCGCACCAGTGCGGGCAGCGCGAGCGTTCGTTCCCAGGCGGTCCAGCGCGCGAGCGCGGTCCGAAAGGCCACGAGCCTCCCGCGCGCTTCGTCGCTCAGTTCGTCGTCGACGTCGCCGCGGGTGACGTTGAGAGCGAGACGAAGATCGCGGCGCCGGTCCCAGCGGCGCCCGTCGTCGTCGGGTTGCTCCTCGAGTGTGAAGAGCGGTTCTTGCGGGCTCGCGGGTTCGTCGCACAGCCGGGCGATCGATGCGTCGGAGAGCGCGAGCCAGGGCGCCTCGAGGTTGCGCAGCAACCAATCGTGGCGAAACGGATCGTTCAACGCCCACAGCACCGCGAGTGCATCTTGCACGGCGGTGAAATCGAAGAGGCTGACTTGACCGGCGACGTCGATCGGCACGTTGCGCGCGAGCAACGCACCGACGAAGCCTTGTGCCGCGGAAAGGTTACGCGCGATGACGGCGACGCGCTCGGGCGCGATGCCTTCCCGGACCAGACGCGCGACGGCAGCCGCGACGTACCGCGCCTCATCGTCGGGATCGACCGCGCGAAACGCTTCGATCGGCGCGTCGCCGGGCTGCGCTTCCGTCGGGGCGGACGTTCTCGGCTCGCTCTCGAGAAGGCGGTCGACGACGTCGCGGATCGCGCCGCCCGCGCGGTAGTCGGCCTGCAACTCGATCTTGACCGGTCCGTCGTCGAGCAGCGTGATTCCGCGGGCGCCCTCGAAGGCGAGCGTAGTCTGGCGCGGATCGCCGGAGAGCGTCACGCGTTCTAGGCGTTCGCCGTACAGCGCGACGAGCAGTGCGATCTGGCCGCCGTCGAGGTCTTGCACGTCGTCGACCAAGGCGTATCGGTAGCCGTTGAATTTCGCCGCGCCGTGCGTGCGCAGCAGCAGCGTCGCCTCGTAGACGGCGTCGGCCGCGGTCATGCAGCCTTCCGCGACGAGCGATCCGACGTACGATTCGTACAGTTTCGCGAGGATCTTCACCAAATCGAGTTCGCGCTCGTACTGCCGCGCCAGCTCGGCCGGCGAGACGCGCAGCGAGTCTCGATACTTCTGCGGCGTCTCCGTCAACAGATCGGCGCCCGCAAAATTGGGCGGTTTCCCATAAAATTTGTTCGCCCCACGCAATGCCTGCGCGCGAAACTCCTCGGGGGAAATCTGCGCGGCGCGCAGCCGCCGGATCAAGCGAAACGCCGCCGACGCGAAACGCTCGGGCGTGCGGAGCCCGGTGATCTCCGGGTCGATCTCGGCGCTCACGAACTCGGTCCAATCCAGCGAGAACAACTTCGCTCCGATGTCTTCGAAGGTCTGGGCCGCGCGCACGTCGCTGATCAGGGCGACGTCGCGCTCCGGCGCGAGCGCGCGCACGATTTCCAGTGCGATCTCTTCGAATGCGGCGCAGCGGATCGAGCTTTTTACTTCAGGGCCGAGCGCGGTTCCGAGACGCGCGACGCCGCGCGCGCGCGCGGCCGTCAGCCACACATTCCCCGCGTCGGCCGCCCGCCGCGCCCGCTCGAGGAGAACGGTCGACTTCCCGCTACCCGCGGGCCCTATAATCGCAAGCGCGGCGTCGAGCGGATGTTCGAGCGCGCGCGTCTGAGCGGCATCGAGCAGCGTGGCGACGGTCACGCCGAGAAGCGTTCTTCGCGCCGCAGGGGCCGGTTGCGACACGCGTTGCGATACGCGCAGAACGTGCACGCATCGGGGTCGTCGGTCGCCGGAAAGCGATCGAGCGGCTCGTCGGCGAGGCGGCGCGCCAATTCGATCATCTTCACTTTGGCACGTTCCAGTTCGTCGATTCCGATCGTCCCGGTGGTCGCGTTGGACCAACGCGCCGCGGGAGCCGCAACCGGAACCACCTCCAACTCGATCGGCGCGACGTCACGTGAGGCGTCTTTGAGCGGTACCAGAGCAAGCCGCGCGACGCGATCGCCCTGCATCGTGCGGGCCCAATAATAAAATGGAAGCTGGAAGTCGGAGAATTCGGCGATGCGCTCGCGATACTGCTCGGCGCTCTCGGCGATCCAACCCGTCTTATAGTCGACGACCGTGACGGCGCCGGTCGCGTCGTCGCGATCGAGCCGGTCGATATACCCTTTGAACCGCTGGCCGCCCATTTCGAGCTCGATCTTCGCTTCCGCGTCGATCACGGTGAACGGATGAGCGCGCGAGCGTTCGATGAACCAATCGAGATAGCGCCGCGCCGTCCGGCGTGCGCGCCGCGTCTGTAGGTCGTACTCGACGTTGGTTTCGAAGCGAGCGCGGAACCGCTCGAAAGCGGTTTGAATCCAGCCGTCGAGTTTGTTCTGTAACACGTCGCGCGGCGCGGCGTCGGCGCGCGGGAATTCGCGATGAAATTGCTCCAGCGCCCAATGAAACGCGCTGCCGTAGAAGGACGCCGACGAACCTTTGTCCTCGACGGCGGCGCAAACGTAGCGGTAGTACCATTTTCGTTCGCACTCGGCGTACGCGCCGAGCGACGAAGCGCTGAAGTGCGTGCGCGGCCGCGCGACCGTCGCCGCCGGTTCCGCACGATGCGGGCCGAGCGGGCGCGGCTGTGCCTGGGGTCGTTGCCGATCCGGCGGAATGTCGGTCGCGATGCGCCGGAAGGCGTCGGCCGCGTCGCTTGCGTCCCAATCTCCGTTGCCACGCGCGGCATCGAACTCGGCGGCGATGCGCTCGAGGCCGGCGAGCGTCGCGGCTTCACTCTGGTTCGCGCCGGCGTCGAGCGTGAAAGCAAGACGGACCGCGGTCAGCAGCTCGTGCGCGGTCGAGCCCTGGGCGCGATAGGCGGCGTCGACGTCGTTCAAGGCGGCGGCAAAACGGCGCAGCGCCGAGACTGCGTCACGATCGAGTGGAATTCTCTCGCCGGAAATCGCGGAACGCAGATCGCCGCGTTCGGCGGCCGTCGCGATCGCGGCACGCGCGCTGGCGCGTGAGACGCCGGAGTACGGCTTCGCGATCAAGCGGCGTGCGTTCGCGTCCGAGGGCGCAGTCGCGTAGCGAAAGGCAGCGCAGACGAATGCGGCCAGTCGCGCGGCAAGAGGAGGAGCGGACACGGGGTTGACTTCGAGCGCTGGGATGGAAACCCCACGGGGTTTTTAAACGAAAGGGGTCCCCGCACGGCGAAGCCGAGTGGGGAAAGATGCGAAAAAGGATCGTCGTCGGGGTCACCGGAGCGAGCGGAAGCGCCTACGCGCTGGCCGCGCTCTCGGCGTTGCGCCGTCCCGACGTCGACGTTCACTTGGTGCTGACGCGCCAAGCGGTGCGGACGATCGAGCTCGAGACCCACCGCACCGCGACCGACTTCGCGGCACTCGCCGACGTCGTCCACGACGACGACGATCTCGGCGCGGCGATTTCGTCGGGCTCGTTCTTGCACGACGGCATGCTCGTGATCCCGTGTTCCATGAAGTCGGCCGCCGCGATCGCCTATTCGCTCAACGACAATCTCCTGGTGCGAGCGGCCGATGTTTGCCTGAAGGAACGCCGCCGGCTCGTGCTCGTCGTGCGTGAGACGCCGCTCCACCTCGGACATCTGCGCACGCTGACGCGACTCGCCGAGATCGGCGCGGTGATCTTACCGCCGATCCCGGCGATGTACGCAAACCCGCAGAGCGTCGAAGACATCATCGCGCACACGGNNGCGCCGACGAGCCGTTCGGCCAGAGCGACGTCGCTCGGCCGGTCGACATTGACCGCGATCTCCGGGCGCGTGCAGATCGCGGCCGCGACGCGCGCGCCGAGAGCGGCACTCGCTCGGCGCTCGAGACCGGCGATCGAGATCATCCCGAACGGGTAGCGCAACAAGAAGTCCCAACCGAAGAGCGCCGCGAGCTGCATGGGATTCTTGCGCGCCGCGCCGAGTCGATCCAAGAAGCGTTCGAGGGCGGGAAAGACGCGTGGCCGGACTGCGATGCAGCCGCCGCCGCAGAACGTTCCGTCGCGCAGCTTCGCCCAGGTGTGCGGAACCTGAGGGTAGCGCGCGAGATGCACTTTTCGTTCGACGCACGCGTACACGACGTCGGCGCCGCTCGCTTCGGCGAGACCAATGAACTCTTCGACCGCCTCGCTCGAGAGCACCGGCAAATCCGCGGCGGCGACGAGGACGAGCCGATCGGGATCGAGTCCGGCGAGGCCGGAGCGCATGCTGTCGACGATGCTCGGCCCGTCGGCCCGGATCTCGTTCGCCAGCGCGAGGGCGGGCGAGGAATGCGCCACCGGCGGCGCGACGACGATGAGTCTTCCCAGTCGCTCGCTGATCGATAACGGCCAAAGCGCCCGCTCGACGAGCGCTTTTCCGCCGATCTTGAGAAACGCTTTGTTCGGCGCGTCGGCGATGCCGGCGACGAGTTCATCCGGCGGTCCGCCGGCCAAGACGACCGCTACCTCCATCCGTCATCTCTATGGAAAGGGACGACGAAAACATCCTTGACCGCATCGCGTGCGATGCGCGCCGCGCCGGCACGCGCTTCGTTCTCGTTTTCAAACAGCGCGAATAGACACGAACCCGATCCCGATAGGAGCGACGAACCGCAGGCCGCGCGCAAAGCCGCGTCGGCGCGCGCGATCGCCGGATATGCGGCGAGGATCGGTTCGTGGAAATCGTTGACGAGCTCGGCGGCGAGGGCTGCGAATTCGGCGCGCTGCAGCGCGTCGGCCGCACGCAACGAGACGCTCTCCGAGCGGGGTCGCGACGGGGCACCTCGACGCGAACGCGCAGCGTCGAGCAGCCGGTACGCTTCCGCCGTCGCGACCGAGACGGGCGGCTGCACGACCACCGACCACCAGCGCGGCGGTTTGCCAAGTGCGGTGACCCGCTCGCCGGTGCCTTCGACGAGCGCCGCGGTCCCAACCATGAAAAACGACACGTCCGATCCGAGCCCGCGCGC
>PLCB01000023.1:27008-82435 GCA_003134695.1 Candidatus Zemynaea palustris
CGCAGCGTGTGGTAACCGTCCTCGCGCCGGGAAAGGATTTCAAGCGTGAGATTGATCTTAGCGGGCGCCGGCAAGGCAGGCATTCATCGTCCTTCGGCATGGACGGCCGCTCGCTTTGCGAATGGGCTGGCCAATCGATGACGCCCAGTTTTGACGCGCAACGCAACGAGTTCTGTGCCTACGTCCTCTCCGAGGACGAGACGCCGTTCGGCTTGACGCTCGGAAATTTCAAGACCTTTGCCTCCTCGACGCCCAAGGGCGGCGTGCGCGGTCTGTGGGACGCGAATACCGACCAGATCATCTTCGGGACGCATCAGATCGCCTACCGGCTGCGCGATCGCGGCCGCACGCTCTTTCCGCGCGAGGTTCGGCGCGAATTCACCTTTCTTCCGTACGCTCAGATCTCCGAGTTCGCGCTCGACAAAGACGTGCGCGTCACCGAATGCTTCTACGTTCCGCACGGACCGAAACACGACCGGGCCGTCGCCTTCGTCGTCGACGTCACGCTCCACAATCAAGCCTCCGAAGCGGCGGAGGTCGCCATCTTCCCGTGGGCGCTGATCGTCGGACAGCGTTTTTACGGCGAACCGGAAAAAGACGTGCACGCCTCGGTCGCCGGCGATTACGTGCGCGTCTGGAACCAAGAGACGGGTGCGACGCGCTGGTGGGGCGGTTCGCGTACGCCGTACGCCGTCGTGGTCGCGTTACGAGAACAGGTTCTGCTGCAGGCGATGTCGCGCGGCGCGCTGCGGGAGGACGGTCACCTCGATGAGGTGACCCCGGCGCTGGCCGATTACGCCGCCGGTCGCATCTTCGGCGCGCTGGAATTTCGTTTGACCGTCGCCGCCGGCGCGCGCGAGGCGTTGCGCATCGCGGTGGTCCATGACGACAAGGGCGAGAGTGAGGCGCGCGCGACCTTCGACGATTTGCTCGCCGATGGCCACGCGTTGCACGAAACCCAGCGCTATTTCGGCACCGCGCTGGCCGACGCGCGCCTGCTCGTTCCGTCGCCGGTCATTTCGCGCGGCGTCGCCTGGGCGAAGTGCAACATGTTGCGGATCGTCAAGGAGTATCCGCAGGGTTGGGGTTCGACCAACTCGCCGCCGTCCGACATCCTCGTGTCGCGCGACACGTCGTGGCTCGTGCACGGCTTCGACTACTTCTTGCCGCAATTCAGCCGCGACGCGATCGAAGTCTTCAACCGCTTCATCGAACCCAACGGACAGGTGGTGGAATACGTGCGTGGCGTCAGCGGCTTCTCCACCTCGTACGATCTCAACATCAACGACGACACGCCGCTGCACCTCATCGCCATCCTTCACCATTATAACGCGACGCTCGACTACGCATGGGTGGAAAGCGTCCATCCGCTCGTCGTAAAAGTCGCCGATTACCTGCTCTCACAGCGCGACTCGAACGGCTTGGTGTATTGCAGCGCCAAGGGCGTCGACATGTACGGGATCACGTCCTGGCGCAACATCATCCCCCAATACACGCTCGACGGCGCCGTCACCGAGATCAACGCCGAAGCCGTCTTCGCCCTCGAGGCGGCCGCGATGCTGTGCGCCGTCGCCGGCGACGGCGAGCACTGGGCGACCTACTCGCGTGAGGCGGCGGCGATGCGCGAGAAGATGCTCGCGCACCTCTTCAACGCCGACACCGGCGCCTTCGTCCTCAACTACGACAAAGACGGCAACTATCAGGACAACTTCACGGCCGACGAGGTCTTCCCGGTGCTGTTCAACATCGCGGGCAGCGCGGAGCGACGCAAGATCTTGGAGCGCCTTTCGGAAAGCGACTTCGTCACGCCGGTCGGGCTGCGAACGATCTCGCTGGCAGACTCATGGTATTTTCCGTCGCACGGTTTCGGTTTGCTCGGGGGCGTTTGGCCGGACTTGACGCTGTGGTTCGCGGTCGCGCTCGCGCGCAACGGTTATCCTGAACGCGCGGTGCACTGGCTCGAAGCGGTCTACGCCTCGATGGAGGGCGGCGTCGCGCGCAACACGGTGCCGGGGCAATTCGCCGAGTGGTTCGACGGCGGTTCGCAGACCAATCGCGGAATGTACATGTCGCCCTGGACCAGCGCCAAATATCTGTGGGCGGTCGCCGAGACGGTTTGCGGTCTCGACGGTTACCGGACGAGCGGCCGTCCGCACCTCTCGCCGACGATCCCGCCCGAATGGAATTGGGTCTCCGCCGTCCGAGTTCGCTGGGGCGCGGGCCGCTGCACCTACGTGATCGACGCGAAGCGGCGGCTCATCTTCGGCGACATGCGTGAAGCGTCGGCGGAGGAGCCGTACCGGTGCATCTACGCCGGCCGCGACGTCAGTGACGAAGTGACCACTTCGCCGTTCGAGGTCGGTGCCGTCGGTTTCGAGGACGAAGGAGGGGCGGTGCGCGTGTTCGTCTGCAATCCGCTCGACCTCGCTCGCGAAGTCAGCCTCGAGTTCCGCGGCCGCACGATTCGTCGCGCGGTCATGCCGGGCGAACTCGTCGAATTGGTCATCTCCGGCCGGCCGGCGGACCGGGAAGCATTTCCGTCGACGCCGGACATGCGTGGCCTGGTCGAGGCAGCACGCTAGTGGGTCCGCGTGCCGCGCTCTCGCAGGTCCTCATCATAGGCGCGCTGCTGCTGCTGGTCGCGGTCGGGTTCGGGGTCGGGATGGGGAACCGCGTCCTCGGTCAGGTCGCCGGGCGGGAGCTGGTCGTTCCGACGCCGGTTCCGATTCCAACCGCGAGCGCGATTCCGGGCGATCCGGGAAACTGGGCGGCCTGGAAACACATCTCCGTCATGGCCGTCGCGACCGATCCGGCCTTTCCCGACCCGCGCATTCCCCCCGAGCCCGAAGTCAGGTCGACCCCGAAGCCTCCGCCCAAGCCCAAGCCGACGCCGAGCCCGACCCCGTTCCAGGTGCCGAGCGAGGGCTACACCTCGCCGCCGTTGCCCTTGCCGCTCGTCTCGCACACCCCGGAAGGCCCGGGTGGCGAGTCCGAGCCGACGCGCCAGCCTGGCCGCGGGCCAACCCCACCCGTCCCGGCTCCCTCGCCGAACCCCTAAACTCGTTCGTCCCCGGGGGTCGCAACCGGCCGACCGTCTCTACCGTTCTCATTGGAATGGACTGCTACGATAGAGACACTGGGGGAGGCGGAGCATGAACGGCGCAAATCAATCGAGCGGCTCGAAGACGGGGACGGTCAAGGTCAAGCGGGGTCTTGCGCAGATGCTCAAGGGCGGCGTCATCATGGACGTCGTCACCCCGGAGCAGGCGACGATCGCCCAAGAAGCGGGTGCGGTCGCGGTGATGGCGCTCGAGCGCATCCCGGCCGACATTCGCACGATGGGCGGCGTCGCGCGCATGAGCGACTTGTCGCTGGTCCAACGCATCATGGACGCCGTGACGATTCCCGTGATGGCCAAGGTACGCATCGGTCATTTCGCCGAGGCGCAATGTCTGGAAGCCCTCGGCGTCGACTTCATCGACGAATCGGAAGTCTTGACGCCGGCCGACGACAAGTATCACGTCGCCAAGCAGAAATTCTCGGTGCCGTTCGTGTGCGGCGCGCGCGATCTGGGTGAGGCGTTGCGGCGGATCGTCGAGGGCGCCGCGATGATTCGCAGCAAGGGCGAAGCGGGCAGCGGAAACATTGTCGAAGCGGTGCGCCACATGCGCGCGATCCGCGACTCGATCGGCGAACTCTCGGTGGCGCCGGAAGAAGAACTCGTCGCGCGCGCGCGCGATCTCGGCGCGCCGTACGAGCTGGTCAAGGAAGTCGCGAAAGCCAAACGCTTGCCGGTCGTGTTGTTTTGCGCGGGGGGCGTCTCGACGCCGGCCGATGCGGCACTCATGATGCAACTCGGGGCCGAAGGCATCTTCGTCGGCAGCGGCATCTTCAAAGCTGCGGCGATTGTCGAGAACGGGCTGCCGCTGTACGACGAGAACGGATTCCCGAAGATCGACGGCTCGATCGCACTCCGCTATGCGAAAGCGATCGTCGACGCGACGACGCATTTCGAAGATCCGAAGGCGGTCGTTGCGGCGTCGCAGTCGCTGGCCGGGGCGCGCCCAATGCACGGGCTCGACCTCCGGCAACTGCCCGAAGGGCAACTGCTCGCCTCGCGCGGCAACTAAGTGTCGTGCCTTCTTCTGAAAAATCGCTGATCGGCGTGCTCGCCGTCCAAGGTGACGTCGAGGAACATCTGCGCGCGCTCGAACGGAGCGGTGCGCGGGCGACTCCGGTCAAGACGCTGGCGGAGTTAGAAGCAGTCGACGCGCTCGTCGTCCCCGGTGGGGAATCGACGACGGTGATTCGTTTGCTCGAGCGCTTCGGTTTGACCGAACCGATCCGCGAACGCGTTCGCGCCGGGATGCCGTTCTGGGGAACGTGCATGGGGATGATCGTCGCCGCGCACGACGTGGCCGGACTCGAACAGCAGACGCTCGGCGTGCTCGACGTGACGGTGCGCCGCAACGCATTCGGCCGTCAGATTTCGTCGGCGGAGGTGGCGCTCGACATTCCGGCGCTCGGTGAGAAACCGTTCCCGGCAGTTTTCATTCGGGCGCCCTGGATCGAGCGCGCCGGCCCGGGCGTCGAGGTCCTCGCGAGTCACGCTGGTCACGGCGTATTCGTCCGGCAAGGTAACGTCGTCGGAACGTCGTTTCACCCCGAGCTGACCGGCGACGCTCGTGTCCACCGGTACTTTCTGGACCTGGTGCGAGCGGCGTAGCCACCTCTCACCAGGAGGTCGGGGCCGCGCCTGGCGTAAGAGCGCAAGGATGGCCGAGCCAACCGTTGCAGCTCCTCCCGTTGAAGCCGAACTCCGTTCGAGGACGCCAGCGTGACCGACGTCCTCGTTTTGAACTTCACGTACGAAGCACTCAACATCACGACGTTCCAGCGCGCCGTGAAGCTGATCTTTTCAGGTAAGGCGGAAGTCGTCCACGACCGCGACCGGCTCCTGATCTCGCCGAGCTTCGAGATGCGGCTGCCCTCGATCATTCGAATGTTGTACTACATCCGGCGTCCGATGCAAAAGGTGGCGCTGACCAAGAAGAACATTTTACTACGCGACGATTATACGTGCCAATACTGCGGGCTCAAGGGCGAGCGCTTGATGACGGTCGACCACGTCATCCCGCGCAGCCGCGGAGGCCCTTCGACTTGGGAAAACCTCGTGTGTTCGTGCATGCGCTGTAACAACCGCAAGAACAACCGTTCGCCCGAACATTCGAACATGACGTTACGCAAGAAACCGAAAGCCCCGAAGTACATCCCCTGGATTCGCGTCAAGCGCAACACGCTGCCGGGCGAATGGTACAAGTTCTTGTTCTTGTACAACGTCTCGATCGAGGACCGGATCGAGAGTTAGCAGCTGGACCAATCGCGGACGCCGTACTTCGATGTCCTGCTCGACTACGTGGACTCCGGCGTCATCCCGTTCCACACGCCCGGGCACATGCAAGGCAAGGGGATGGATCGCGCGCTGCGCGATTTTCTCGGGGACAACGTTCTCGCCATCGACCTGACGCAAATTCGCGGGCTGGACGATCTGCTGCAGCCGACCGGGGCGATCGCCGAAGCACAGGCGCTGGCCGCCGAAGCCTACGGCGCCGATCATTCATTCTTCTTGATCAACGGCTCGACGAGCGGCAACCAGATCATGATGATGGCCGCGCTCAATCCCGGCGAGAAGATGGCGCTGCCGCGCAACTCGCACAAGAGCGCGATGGGCGGCTTGATCGTGAGCGGCGTGCAACCGGTCTGGATGCGGCCGGAGGTCGACGACGCGCTACACATGGATCATACGGTCACCCCGGAGACGGTGCGCCGCACGCTCGATGCGCACCGCGACATCAAGGCCGTCTATATCGTGACCCCGACCTACTATGGTGTCGCCGCCGACATCGAGGGGATCGCCGCCGTCGTTCACGAGCGCAATCTGCCGCTCTTGGTGGACGAGGCGTGGGGGCCGCACTTCCACTTTCACCCGGCGCTGCCGGTCGATGCGCTTGAAGCCGGTGCCGATCTGTGCATCAATTCGACGCACAAGATGCTCGGCAGCATGTCGCAAACCGCGATGTTGCACGCGAAAGGGAAGCGAGTCAGAATCGACCGGCTCAAGGGCGTCGTCAAGCTCTTTCTCTCGACGTCGCCGAACCTCGTGCTCATCGCTTCGCTCGACGTCGCGCGCAAACAGATGGCGCTGGAAGGAGCGGCGCTGCTTTCGCGGACGATCGACCTCGCGCAAGAGACGCGTCGCAGGCTCAACGAGATCCCCGGTGTCTACTGTTTCGGTGAAGAGTTGCGTGGCAAGCCCGGGGTCTTCGATCTCGATCCCACGAAGATCACGATCACCGTCAAGAATCTCGGATACACCGGCTACGAAGCGGAAGAGATTCTGCGGCGTCGTTACAACGTCCAGTGCGAGCTGGCCGATCTCTTCAATTGCCTCGCGCTATTCACGATCGGCACGACGGCCGAAGCCGCCGAACGGCTGGTCTACGGCGTGGCGCAATTGGCGCGCGAAGATCGCCCGATCGACGTCTTCTCGCCATCGGGCGTCCTCCAGCGCCGCTTGAAAACGGGGACGTACGCCCTGCCGACGATCCCGCCGATTCGCATGAACCCGCGGGACGCATTCCTGGCGCCCACCGAAAGCGTAAGGTTCAAGAAGAGCGCGGGCCGGATCTGCGCCGAGGTCATCACGCCCTATCCGCCCGGGATTCCTGTGATCTCGCCGGGCGAAGAGATCACGCAGGAGATCGTCGATTATCTCGACCTCGAACTGCGCGCGGGCGTGCGGATGCAGGGACCCTACGACTCGGAACTCCGAACCATCCGGGTAGTATCTAGGTAAAGAAAAGCAGATGTACCATGCCAGGTCCGCGACGTAGACGCACCAAAGACCCGTTCAGATGAGGGAAAGCCTTGGCCGTTGACGGCGACGCGGTCTCTCCGCTTTTTGAACTGACTCAGCTCCTCGACATCTTCCCGCTGCCGATTCGGCAGGCGCTCGTTCGGCTCGCGAACCTCGAAGATCTGATCGAAGTCGTCCTCGACCTCGGCCGCCCGCCAGAGGCGCGCTTCACCGACGATTTCGTGTACCTCTCCGATCACAAGATCACGCTCGAAGATCTCGCGCACGTCATTTCGCGGCTCTCGGAGTTCGGTGCCGACAACCGAGCCGGGATCGAGCAGACGCTGCATCGCATCTCGGCGGTGCGCAATCGAAACGGCAAGATCATCGGCCTGACATGCCGCGTCGGCCGCGCGGTGTACGGCACGGTCGACATTGTCCTCGACGTCGTGCGCAGCGGGAAGTCGATTTGCTTGCTGGGTCCGCCGGGCGTCGGAAAGACCACGATGCTGCGCGAGTGCGCGCGCACGCTGGCCGAGGACCGCAAGCGCGTCGTCGTCGTCGACACTTCGAACGAGATCGCGGGGGACGGCGACGTACCGCATCCCGGCATCGGTCACGCGCGTCGCATGCAAGTCGCCGACCCGGCGTTGCAGCATCAGGTGATGATCGAGGCCGTCGAAAACCACATGCCCGAGGTCATCGTGATCGACGAAATCGGAACCGAAGCCGAGGCGATCGCGGCGCGCACGATCGCCGAACGCGGCGTCCAGTTGATCGGCACGGCGCACGGGCGGACGCTCGAGAACATCTTGATGAATCCGACGCTCTCCGATCTCGTCGGCGGCGTGGGAACCGTGACGCTCTCCGACGAGGAAGCGCGCCGGCGCGGGACGCGCAAGACCGTCCTCGAGCGCAAGGCGCCACCGACCTTCGACGTGCTGATCGAGATCAACGATCGCAACCGGCTGTCGATCTACAAAGACGTCGGCGAGACCATCGACGCGCTGCTGCGCGGCTATCATCCTCAGCCCGAAGTCCGGCAGCGCATGCCGGGCGGCAGCGTGAGCGTCGTCCAAAAAGCCGTCCCTGTGCCGCCCAAACGTCTGGGGGCGATGGCAGCCGAGTTCGTGCCGGGTGAGGACGAGGGCGACGAGTCCGAAACGCACGTCGCGATCTTCCCGTACGGCGTCTCGCGCAACAAGATCGAGCGCGCGATCTTAAATCTCGGCGTCGGCGCCTCGATCGCGCGCAAATGGGACGACGCCGACGTCGTTCTTGCGCTCAAGACGCTCGAGAAGAAAGAGTCCGAGAAACTCAGGTCGATCGCGGCCGAGAACGTGCCGATCTATTCGGTCAAGACCAACACGACCGCGCAGATCATGGCGGCGTTGAAGGACATCTTCAACCTGCCTTCGATCGACGCCGAGGAAGTCGCGTTACGCGAGGCGGGTGAGGCGATTTACACCGTGCTGCTCGAGAATCGCACGGTCGAACTCTCGCCGCAGACGTCGTACGTGCGGCGCTTGCAACATCAGTTGGCCGAGCAGCATCGCGTCCAGTCGCGCAGCACCGGACTCGAACCGAATCGTCGCGTCCTCTATTCTCGCGCGCCTGAATTCTCCACGACCGGAGCATCCGCGTAAGCAGGAACGCTTCGGGCCGGCCGCTCTTTGTCGTTTTCGAAGGCATCGAGGCCTCCGGGAAGTCGACCTTGCTCGCCGGCTTGGCGGAGCGGCTGCGGGCCGACGGCATCTCGGTCGTGACCACTCGCGAACCGGGTGGGACCCCACTCGGTGCGCGCATCCGCAGCTTGGTCCTGTCGCCGGAGGAACGCGTCGCGCCGGCGACCGAGGCACTCTTGATGACTGCCGATCGCGCCCAACACGTCGCAGACGTGATTCGACCGGCGCTGGCGCGGGGTGAGTGGGTCTTGTGCGACCGATTCGCCACCGCGACGCTGGCGTATCAAGGCTTCGGTCACGGAGTTCCGCTTGGCACGCTGCAAAGCTTGATCGCGACGGCCGTCGGAACGCTCGAGCCCGATCTCATCCTGCTCGTCGACATTCCGGTCGATGTCTCGCGAACGCGGGTCGCCGCGCGCAGCGCCGACAGCGGTCGGCTGGCCGATAGGATGGAGCGGGAGGATGAAGCCTTTCACCGTCGGGTCCGCGATGGCTATCTGAGGCTGGCACGCGAGAACGCGAGGTTCCGCATACTCGACGGCTTACGGCCGGCCGAGACATTGATCGGCGAAGCGCTCGCGATCGTGCGCGAGAAAGCCGCGCAAGCATGACATCGACACCGCGCGGTTTCGAGTTCGACGTGGTCGGCGCGCGGTCGGCGCTCGCACTGTTCGGCGCGCTCGATCGCGCCCGGCTCTCGCATGGTTACCTGTTCACGGGCCCCGCCGGCGTCGGAAAGAAGACGTTCGCACGGCGGCTCGCGCAGTCGCTGCTCTGCGAGACGCCGAAGCTGACCCTGCTCGGCTACTGCAATCACTGTACCGGCTGCACGCTCTTTGTGGCGGGGACGCATCCTGATTTCGTCGCGTCCGATGGCGTCGTCAAGATTGGAAAAGAAGCGGGCAGCGCGCTCCACGACGAGGAGTTAACCGCGCGCGACCTCGTGCGCGAGCTCTCGCTGCATGGCTATCGGAGTGACCATCGGGTCGTGCTCTTGGGCGACGTCGAGTTTGCGACGCACGAGGCGGCCAACGCGCTGCTGAAGTTTTTCGAAGAGCCGCCGGCCGGCGTGATCGTGATCCTGACGACCAATGCGTCGGGGACGCTCTTGCCGACGATTCGCTCGCGCTTCGTCGAGGTGCCATTCGGCGTGTTGACCGGCGACGAAGTCGCGCGTATCCTCGAACGTGAGGGGATTCCGGCGAAACGCGCGCGCATCGCCGCCGACGCGTCGCTCGGCAGCATCACCAGAGCGCGCGAGGTGCTCGACGGCGACGAAACCGGATTGCGGGGAGCGTCCTTCGCTTGGTTCGGTGAAACGATGGCCGGGCAAGTCGCCGATCACGGTTTTCTGCGGCTCGACGATCGCAGTCTTAGCGCCGGGGAGAAGCGCGCGCTGGTTGCGGAGATGCTCGAAGTGGTGCGCATCGCCGCGCGGGACTGGGCCGTCCTCGCGCTCGGCGGAAAAGACGCGCCGCTGCTCGCCCCCGATCAGAAGAAGCTCCTGGCCTCGGTTCCGAAGCGCAAACCGGAGGACGTCGTCGCGCTTCTCGCTGCGGTGGCCGACGTCGCCAAGTTATCGGAAAGCAACGTCTCGGCCGGGCTCGTCGTCGACTATCTTCGAATGCAGCTCGCCCCGCGTCCGAAACCGGCGTAGTTTTCCACAAGCGCCAGCTATGCACAGCGAAAACCCGAAATGTACTCACATCGGGGAAACATTTCGGCAATACTGAACGCCTAGCATCCCGTTTATGGAAAAGCCGAAAAGAACGCGGGTCGCCAACGCCGATGTCCTCGCGGCAATCACCGAAGTCAAAGAGGGCCTCGGTCAAGTCGAACTGTCGATGAGCGCTATTTATGACGAACTCATGCGCGTCAAGGCGACGGCCGAGAGGCACGATGAGGGCCTCGCTGCCCTCAAGGAACTCATGTGGCGCCGTCTTGACGCGCACGACGACCGTTTCGATGACATGGACAAGCGCCTCTCTTCGATGGGGAAACGGTTAGACGCGCGCTTCGACTCGATAGACCGGCGCTTTGACCAGATGGGGAAACGATTCGACCTGCGCTTCGACTCACTGGACGTCCGCTTCGATCGGCTCGACGCGCGCGTCGGCGTTCTCGAAGTGCGGCCAGCGCCTTAGTAGTAGCGCCTTCCGTACGAGATATCCGCGTACGTCTTCGCCAGGACGAGGGCGACGTAGCCGGACAGGATCGCTTGGATCACCGCGACCGTGAGGGCGGTAATAACGCTCGATGACGGAGCGCCGAGCGAGGTCAGCCAGAGGAACATGTAGCCGGTCGCATAGGCGTTCAGGATGTAGAACGTCCCGATGTAGATGACGAAGACAGCGAGCGTCGGAAGCACGTTGGCGCGCGCGCGTTCCAGCGAAACTTGCAGCGCGGCCCCTCCGGGGATGCCGCCGATCGCCGCCGCCGGCATCGTATAGATGAAGAAGAATAGCGCGATCGCGCCCAGGCCGAGCGCGCCGATGCCCCCGAGGAACATCGACCCGATGTAGCTCGCTACGAACACGAGGAAGTTGAAACCGAGGGCGGCCATCAAGATGTCGGGCAGTTTGCGGCGTGCATCCTCCCACGCTTCGTCGAAACCCGCTCGACCGCGCCGCCACGCGATGTCGCCGACGATGATCGCGATCGCGAGGCCGACCGAGTTGAGGAGTTGCGCGACGAGCTGGGTGAGCGAGGCGTTCAGCGTCCCGATCACGCCGCCGCTCAGCATGCTCCCGGCCATCAGCATCAGGACGCTCTGCAAGAGCGACGCCGCAAACGGCGCCAGCAGAATCGACGGGTTGCGTACGAGCAGGCCGATCGATTTGAAGTAGGCCGCCGGATCGAGGCCGGAACCGCTGCGCAGGTTCAGCGTGCGCCCGCGAGCGCCGAGCCGCAATTGCACGTGCGCTCGGACGGAATCGCTGCGATGATCCGGAAGATCGCCGCCTTCACGCGTTCGTTGTTGCTGGCGAAGATCTTCATGACGTGTTCGTGCGAGACCGGTTCGACATCGAGGCCCTCGAGACCGACGTCGTAATCGGTGATGAGCGAGATGTTGACGTAACAGATCTGCAGTTCGCGCGCCAGATAGCACTCGGGGTACTGGGTCATGTTGATGACCTCCCAGCCCGCCTGCTGGAACCACTTCGATTCGGCGCGCGTCGAGAAGCGCGGCCCTTGAATGACGACGATCGTCCCCCGCTCGTGCGTCCGAATGTCGCCGGCTCGCAATGCGGCGATCGCGAGGGGGCGCAGTTGCGGACAGTACGGATCGGCAAACGAGACGTGCGTCGTAATCGGTCCGTCGTAAAACGTGTCTTTCCGTCCGGTCGTGCGATCGACGACCTGATCGGCGACGACCATGTCGCCGGGCTTCACGTCGGCGAGGAGCGAGCCGCAGGCGGTCGGACCGATGATGCGGGTGACGCCCAACTCCTTCATCGCCCAGAGGTTGGCGCGGAAGTTGATCGCGTGCGGCGGATACTGGTGGGCTTTCCCGTGCCGCGGGAGGAAGGCGACGCGCTTGCCGGCGACCTCACCGATCGCGAGTTTGTCGCTTGGCGCTCCGTAAGGGGTCTCGACGGTGATCTCACGCGCGTTTTCGAGGAGCGAGTAGAACCCCGATCCTCCGAAGACGCCGATGTCGGCTCGTTCGTTTGGCACGGGGCCGACTGTTCGTGGGGCAGCGATACGCTCCCCTCGAAAGGCGGAGCATGCGTCGCGCCGCCGCGCTCTGGTGTTGTCTAACGCTCGTGCTCACCGCGTGCACGCGCGTCGGGGGCGCGGGCCCGTCGGCTAGGCATCCCTGGACTCAAGCCCACGTTTTGCGGCTCGCCGACGTCGCCGACCCCGACCGCTTCAATCCGCTGCTCTCGACGATGGACTTGGTCGAGGCGCTTTCGTCGCTGGTGCTTTCGTATCTGATCATCGCCGACGGCGAAGGCAGACTCGTCGGCGATCTCGCGACCGAGGTTCCGACGCTGGCCAACGGCGGCATCTCGAAAGACGGCCGCACGTACGTCTACCACTTACGGAAGGGCGTCATCTGGCACGACGGCGCGCCGTTCGGCGCACGCGACGTCGCGTTCACCTGGCGCGCGGTGATGAACTCGCGGAACAACGTCTTCCACCGCGAGGGCTACGAAGAAGCGGCCCGGATCGACACGCCCGACGACTATACGGTGGTGGTCCACCTCAAGCGGCGCTATCCGCCGTTCGTCACGCAGTTCTTTACGCCGCTGCAAGAGGGGGCCAAGGGCATTCTGCCCGAGCATCTGCTCGCCAAGCTCCCCGACATCAATCAAGCGCCGTACAACGCCGCACCGATTGGAACCGGGCCGTTCAAGTTCGTACGCTGGGATCGCGGCCGCGGCATAGAATTGGCGGCGAACGAACGGTATTATCGAGGGCGCCCCAAGATCGACAAGATCGATTTCCGCGTCTTGCCGAACGACAACACGATCCTCGAAGCGATGCAAGCGCACGAGATCGATCTCGTGGTTAGCGTGGCGACGACACTCTACGAACGCTACACGCACCTCGACGGCGTCGTGGCGCAACTCTACCCATGGAACGCCGAGAACGTCTTCATGATCAACAATCGGCATCCGGGGTTACGTCACGTCGAAGTACGCCAAGCGATCGCGACGGCGATCGACTACGACGCGCTCATCCGCAAGGTGACGCACGGCGTCGGAGCGACGGCGCACGACATCATTCCGCAGACGGCGATCGGCTACACGCCGAATCCTCCCTATCGCTACGATCCGAAAGCGGCGATCGCGTTGCTCGAGCGCAACGGCTGGATCGCCGGGCCGGACGGCATCCGGAGCAAGGGCGGCGAGCGGCTGTCCTTCACGATGGACATCGGTTCCGCGTCGGCCAACGCGCAGAACATCGCGATCGTCGTACAAGCGAACCTGCGCACGGTCGGCATCGACGTCATCATCAAGGGCTATCCGTACAACGTGATCTTCTCGCACGAGGGCCCCATCGAGACGATGACGTACGACTTCGCCGATTACTCGTACACGCTGCCGTTCGATCCGAACAATCTCATCTATCTCGGCTGCAACGAGCGGCCGCCGGCCGGCGAAAACGTCACCGGTTACTGTGACCCGAGCGTCGACGCCGCCGAGGAGGCTGGTCTGCGGACCGACGACCCGAAGGCGCGCGCGACGATCTATCACGGCGTCGAGCGGCGCGTCCACGAAACGATTCCGTACATCCCGCTTTACGTGATACGCCGCCCGACGGCGCGTAGCGTCGACCTCAAGAACTTTAGCGCCGCTCCGAGCATAGCGCCATGGTGGAACGCCTGGCAGTGGGAGATCTAGGGAAGAGCCCGACTATTCCTTGAAGTCGCCGGGCTTCATTTCTTCGATGAACTTTTTGAAGCGCTGGACTTCTTCGGCTTCGGCTTTCTTGTCGGTGACGGTTTCCTCGAGGACGATCTTGTCGGAGACATAGATCGGCGCTTGCATGCGGAGCGCGAGCGCGATGCCGTCGGAGGGCCGCGCGTCGATCTCCTGCGTGTCGCCGTTTTGGCGCACGATCAGTTTCGCGAAGAACGTCGAATCCTTGATGTCGTAGATGACGATTTGCTCGAGGGTCGCGTGCATCGACTCCAGCATCGTACGCATCAGATCGTGTGAAAGCGGCCGGGGGACTTGCGTTCCTTCCAGCGCGAGCGCGATCGCCGTCGCTTCGAAAGGACCGATCAAAATCGGAAGGTAGCGCTTGCCGTCGAGGTCCTTGAGGATGACGACCGGGTCGTGAGTGAGGAGGTCGATCCCGAGCTTGTCGACCTTCATTTGCCGCATATGACGAAAATCCGACGCATCCAGGACGAATCCTTGCATAAAACGAACGGCGGCGTTCGCGCATGGCACTTTCCTGCGGCATCGTCGGGCTCCCCAATGTCGGGAAATCCACCATCTTCAACGCCTTGACTCGCTCGACGGCGCTTGCGGCGAGCTATGCCTACGCGACGATCGAGCCCAACGTCGGCGAGGTTCAGCTGCCGGACTATAGGCTGAGGGTCCTCGCCGAGATCGTGCACTCGAGCCGAATCGTCCACGCGACGACCCGCTTCGTCGACATTGCCGGCTTGCCGCAAGGCGCGAGCACCGGCGCGGGCCTCGGAAACGCGTTTCTAAGCCACATCCGCGAAACCGACGCGCTTGCGATGGTCTTGCGCTGCTACGAGGACGGCGAGGCCGAACACGTCGAGGGCGGCGTCGATCCGGTCCGCGACGCCGAGATCGTCGACATCGAGATGGCACTCGCCGATTTGGCGTCGCTGACCAAACGCATCGAACGGCTGGGGCGCGAGGCGCGCGTCAATCCGAAGCTCGCTCCGCGCGTCGAGGCGGCCGACCGCTTGCGCGCCGCGCTCGAATCCGGGACGCCGGCGCGACGATTCGCGGCGGATTCCCAAGAGCTGGCGCTCGCGCACGAGGCGTTCTTGTTAACGGCGAAGCCGCTGCTCTACGTCGCCAACATCGACGAAGCGCAGATCGGCAATCCGGGACCGTCGGCGCAGGCCGTCTTCGCGCTTGCGGAACGGGAAGGGAGCCGAGCGATCGCGATCTGCGGAAAAGTCGAAGCGGAACTGGTCGCCTTGAGTGAAGATGACGCCGCGACGTTTCGCAAGGAGTTGGGCATCGACAGCAGCGGTCTCGACCAGCTCATCCTCAATGCGTACGACCTCCTGGGGTTGATGACGTTCTTGACCGCCGGCGAAAAAGAAGTGCGTGCCTGGCCGATCGCACGCGGGACGAAAGCGCCGCAAGCCGCCGGAAAGATCCACTCCGATATCGAGCGCGGTTTTATTCGCGCCGAGATCGTCGGCTACGATGATTACGCGCGCCTGCATACGATGGAGGCGCTAAAGTCTGCCGGCCTCGTTCGCCTTGAGGGCAAAGACTACGTGATGCAAGAAGGCGACGTGGTAAATTTTCGATTCAACGTTTAATGGCATGGCGACGCGACATTCTCAGGCGCTTCGGCGGCATGACACTTGCCTCGGCCGGGACGGCGGACTCGTTCCATCCTTGGAACTCGTGCCGCCTCGTGAACTGCTTTGTCGCTCGCCCTCCGGGCTCGCTCGGCGCGGGCGCCCGCCTCGGCAACGTCATGCCGCCTCGCGCTAGGTAACGTCGCGCCGCCGAAGCGCTCGGCAAGAACGCATTCCGTTGAATCGAATGGGGAAAGAATGACTGGGAAAGCGCCGCTCGACGGGATACGGGTCCTCGAGATCGGGAGTTCGGTCGCGGGGCCGGCCGCCGGACGGTTGTTGGGCGATTTGGGTGCGGAGGTCTTCAAGATCGAGCCGCCCGAAGGCGATCAACTGCGCACCTGGGGCGAACTCGCGCCCGACGGGACCTCCTGGTGGTTCAAGTCGCACAACCGCAACAAGAAGTTGCTGTCGTTCGATTTGCGCGATCCCGCTGACGTCGCGCTGGTGAAGAAGATCGCGTTGGCGTGCGACGTCGTGCTCGAGAATTTCCGCCCGGGATGGCTCGAAAAGAAAGGCCTCGGTCCCAAGAGCTTGCGCGCGGAGAAACCCGAATTGATCTACGTTTCGATCAGCGGCTTCGGACAAGACGGACCCTACGCGAGCCGCCCCGGCTACGGGAACATCGCCGAGTCGATGGGTGGACTGCGCTACATCTCGGGCGATCCGGACGGCCCGCCGATGCGGCTGGGCATCAGTATCGGCGACGAACTCGCCGGATTGCACGCCGTCGTCGGCGTGCTGGCGGCGCTGGTTGCGCGCGACAGGGACGGTGGCGGCGACGCGGTCGACGTCTCGCTGGTCGAGAGTTGCTTCGCGCTGCTCGAAGCGACGCTGCCCGAATACGCGCACGCCGGCAAGATCGCGCGCCGGATGGGGAACCGGTACTTGCGCGCGGCCCCGAGCGGCGTCTATCCGACGCGTGACGGAAACTGGCTTGCGATCGGCGGGAACAGTCAGGGAATCTTTCGGCGCTTGACCGCGACGATGGGCAAGCCACACCTCGCCGACGATCCGAAGTTCGCGACGAATCAAGCCCGGATGCTCAACATCGCAGAACTCGACGAGCACATCGAGCAATGGACGCGCACGGTCGACCTCCCCGACGCGATGAACGCCCTGGCGGCGGCCGAAGTCCCTGCCGGGCCCGCGATGTCGATCGCCGACATCGTCGCCGATCCGCACTTTCGCGCGCGCGGCGCGATCGCGAGCGTGCCGGACGATGACGGGACTGCGGTCGCGACCTACGGCCCGATGCCACGTTTCCGCGAGCATCCGTCGCAGATGCGGCGTGCCGCCGGCAAGATCGGCCGCGATCGCGAGGCCGTGCTGCGCGAACTCGGTTTCATGGAGGGGGTTACCAAATGAAAGAGCGCGTAGCACTCGTCGACGTTAGCGCGCGCGACGGTTTTCAGGACGAACCGTCGTTCGTCGCGACCGCCGACAAAGTCGGCGTCGCCGCGGCGTTGCACGCCGCCGGGGTCGAGCACGTCGAGATCACGTCGTTCGTCCACCCGCGCTGGGTGCCGCAACTCGCCGACGCCGACGTATTGGTTCCGATCTTGCCGCGTGGCCCGCGCTATTCGGTCTTGACGATGAACGTTCGCGGCGTCGAACGCGCCGTCGCCGCCTTCGCCGCCGGTGGTTTCAAACCGGGGAGTTGGGACGCGATCTTCGTGACCTCGGCGAGCCCGCGTCACGCGCTAGCGAACAACAATCGAACCATCGAGGAGACGCTCGAGAATTTCGACGGTGTCGCCGCGCTCGCCAAGCGCCAGGGGATCGCGCTGCGCGGGGCGCTGGCATGCGCATTCGTTTCGCCCTGGCCCCAAGACGAGCGCGTCGATCGCGACGAAGTCGTGCGGATCGTCCGGCGCTTCGCTACCGGCGGCGTCAACGGCGTGACCCTGGCGGATACCGTCGGTTTCGCCGATCCGCGCACCGTCGCCCAAACCGTCGCGGGCGTTCGAGACGCGACCGGCATCCCGCAGTCGCTCCACTTGCACGACGCGCACGGTTACGCGCTGGCCAACGTTTACGCCGGGCTCGAAGCGGGCGTCCGTTCTTTCGAAGGCGCACTCGCCGGCCTCGGTGGCTGTCCGTGGGCGCCGGGCGCACCGGGCAACCTCGATCTCGAGCGGCTCAACCGCTTCCTCGTAGATTGCGGCTGCGAAACCGGCGTCGACCCGGCAAAACTGGCCGTCGCGCGCGACCGGGTTCGTGCGGCGCTTGCCGTCGCCGTCCCGATCGTTCGGGAGCAAGAGGCGGCTCGCCGATAACTGCAACAGGGAAAAACCGGGGGGTCCGTAAGTGTCGGCCCCGGCGGATGCACCCCTAGCCGCCGATGGAGATGACCCGATGTTGACCGCTGCCCGCGAAGTCTCGGTCTTCGGAGATGCGATCGCCTATTTCAATGAAGCGGCGTCGCTGCTCGACCTCGATCCCGGGATGCGCCGGCTCTTGACGCACCCGTCGCGACAGATCATCTTCTCGATCCCCTTTCAGCGCGACAACGGCGAACTCGAGGTCTACACGGGCTACCGCGTCCAGTACAACTTCGCGCGCGGCCCCGCGAAGGGGGGCATCCGCTACCACCCCGGCGTGACGCTCGACGAGGTGACGGCGCTCGCGTTCTGGATGACCTGGAAGTGCGCCGTCGTCGACCTTCCCTTCGGCGGTGGAAAGGGCGGCGTCACCTGCGACCCGACGACCCTTTCGCCGCGCGAACTCGAACGCATCACCCGCCGCTACGCGGCGGAGTTGGTCGAAGTCGTCGGACCCGACAAGGACGTCCCCGCGCCCGACGTCGGGACGACGCCGCAAGTGATGGCCTGGTTCATGGATACGTACGCGATGCACAAGCGCGAGTACACGCCCGGCGTCGTGACCGGGAAGCCGCTCGAGGTCGGCGGCTCGCGGGGACGCGTCGAAGCGACGGGCCGCGGCGTCTCGCTCGTCGCGCTCGCGCAGATGCAAGAGATGGGAATTCAGACGAAAGACGCGCGCGTCGTCGTGCAAGGGTTCGGAAACGTCGGCTCGATCGCGGCGCGAATGTTCGCCGATCAAGGTTGCAAGATCGTCGGCATCTCCGACGTCACCGGCGGATACCACAACGAGCGCGGCATCGACGTCGCGGGCGCGATCGCCTACGCGCAAGAACATCACTCGCTGGACGGCTATCGCGGGGGCGAACGGATCAGCAACGCCGCAGTCCTCGAGCTGCCGTGCGAAGTGCTCGTCCCGGCGGCGCTCGAGAACGTACTGACCATCGAGAACGCGCCGCGCGTGCAGGCGAAGCTGATCGTCGAGGGCGCGAATGGCCCGACGACGCCGGAGGCCGATCACATGTTCGCGCAGCGCGGCATCGTCGTGATCCCCGACATCCTCGCCAACGCGGGCGGCGTGACGGTTTCCTATTTCGAGTGGGCGCAAGACCGTGCCGGATACTTCTGGCGCGAATCGGAAGTGAACGAACGCCTCGCCGAAGTGCTGCTCGAGAATTTCAAGAGGGTGCGCGATGTCGCGTCGCTGCGCCACGTTCCGTTGCGCACGGCGGCGTATATCTTGGCGATCGACCGCGTAGTGCGGTCGATGAACGTCCGCGGCGTTTACGCCTGACGGTTCTATGGGTGTGGGGGAGTTCGTTGTCTTACTACTCGTGGGCGGCGTGCTCGGCGTGTTGGGTGGCTTGCTCGGCATCGGCGGTGGGATCTTCGCAATTCCGTTGCTCGGAATCGCCTTCGGACTGAACGAGCAACACGCGCAAGGGACGGCACTCGTGATGGTGGTGCCGACCGTAGCGATCGGACTGTGGAGCTACGCGAAGAAGGCGAAGATGGATCGGCGCATCGGTTTCGCGCTGGCGGCCGCGGCGCTGCCCTTCACCTTCGTCGGCGCGCATATCGCGACGCACGTTCCTAGTTCGCCGCTGCGCCTCGCGTTCGCGATCTTCGCCCTGAGTGTCGGAGCGTACATGGCGTTCACGGCGTCGCTGCGGAGGGAAAGCGACGCGCCGGCGCGGCGCGCGCGTCCCTGGCCGTTTGCATTCGGGATCGGCGCATTCGGCGGTTTTATCTCAGGCATCTTCAGCGTCGGCGGTGCGGTTTTTTCGGTGCCGCTCGTCTCGTATTTTTTCGCGCTGCCGCAGGCGGTAGCGCAGGGTTTCGGTCTGGCGCTCGTCGCGCCGGGGACGCTGGTCGGCATCGCGACCTACGGCTGGGCCGGCGACGTCGACTGGAATCTCGGCATCCCGCTCGCGCTCGGCAGCGCGTTCACCGTTCGTTTTGGCGTCGCGTTCGCGCACCGGCTTCCCGAACGGCGCCTCCAACTCGCGTTCGCCGCTCTCATGGTCGTCAGCGCGGCGGCGTTACTGGTCCATCTCGCTTAGAAGTTCAGTCGTCGGAACTCTATAGCTAGAGCTCGACCGTGGTACCCCGGGTGCCGGCGACCGTCTTTAGGCCGAGGCGCTGGCTGACGACGCTGTCGAACGTCGTGACGACCCGCGGATCGCCGTGCACGGCGTAGAGGGTCGGTTTGTTCCCGAGCGTTCCCAGCCAGCGCAGGAGTTCGTTTTGATCGGCGTGCGCGCTGTAGCCGGAAAGATTGACGATCGTCGCCTGCACCGTCAGCTCGTCGCCGAAGATGCGAATCGAATGCGCCCCGTTGACGAGGAGGTTGCCGAGCGTCCCGGGACTCTGGAAGCCACAAAAGATGACCGTCGCGCGCGAATTCGAGATCTGGCTGTGCACGTGAAAGAGGATGCGCCCTCCCGAGAGCATCCCGCTCGACGCGATCACGATCGCCGGCGTGTTGAGGGAATTGAGTTTTTTCGAATCGTCGCTCGTCACGTGGAGGGTGACGTTGCGACAGCCGAACAACGCGTCCGCCGAGTTCTGAAGTGGGCGATACGCGTCGGGAAATTTTTCGAATACGCCGTCGACCTTGATCGACATCGGACTGTCGACGTGGACCGGCAGCGACGCGATCTGCGCGTCGGATCGCTGCAGCGTCGCGATGGCGAGCAGCAGATCTTGCGTTCGCTCGACGGCGAAGGCCGGGATGATGATCGGACCGCCGCGCGCGAGCGCGGCGCCGAGCGCCTTTTGGAGATCGCCGAGCGGGTCTGGTGGGTGGAGTCGGTCGCCGTAGGTTGACTCACAGACGACGACGTCGGCCGTCTCGAGGTTTTCGGGGTCGAACAAGAGCGGCCGTCCATAGCGCCCGAGGTCGCCGGAGAAGACGACGCGTTTCCCGTCGAGCGACATGTCGGCGAAGGCCGAGCCGATGATGTGGCCGGCGTTTTTATAAGTGACGGTAGCGCCGCAGACGTCAAACGGTGCGTGCAGCGGAACGGTTTTCAACAGCTTGAGCGTCGCGTCGACGTCGCCCTGATCGTACAGTGGCGGCGGGGTGACGGGGCGGCCTTGCTGGTGATCGTGGTGGTGATGAACTTCGGTTTGCAGACCGGCCGCGTCGTCGAGCACGATTTCGATCAGCGCCGCCGTCGGTGGCGTGCAGTAAATCGTCCCCTTGAAACCGTCTTTGACGATCTTCGGCAGATAGCCGACGTGGTCGATGTGGCCGTGCGTGACGACGACCGCCTCGATCTCTGCCGGGGGCACGGGCAGCGGCGCGTCGTTGAGTTGCGTCACGCTTGCAGGTCCCTGGAACATCCCGCAGTCGACGAGGAAGCGGTGACCGGATGCGGTTTGCACGAGGTGTTTGCTGCCGGTCACCGTTCCGGCGGCGCCGATAAACGTCAATTGCGCCATGCCGCTACTGACCTTACGCGAAGGCCTGTTCGGCGTGATAGGACGAGCGCGAGAGCGGGCTAGAAACCACCTGCCGGAAACCCTTGCCGAGGGCGACGTCGCGCAGCCGCGTGAATTTTTCCGGCCTCACGAATTCGACGACTTCAAGATGGCGCTTCGTCGGGCGCAGGTACTGGCCCATCGTGAAGATATCGACTCCCGCGGCCCGAGCGGCGTCCATCGTTGCGGCGATCTCTTCATCACCCTCACCGAAGCCGAGCATCAGCGAGGTCTTCGTGTAGCGAACCTTCCCACTTTCCTTCGCGTGGCGGAGGATCGAAAGCGACTGCTCGAAGCTCGCGCGCTTGTCGCGAACCGTCGACTGGAGACGCGGCACGGTCTCGAGGTTATGCGCGAGCACCTCGGGCTGCGCGTCGAGGACGATATCGAGCGCGGCGAGATCGCCGGCGAAGTCTCCGGTCAGGCACTCGACCTTCGCGTCGGCGACCAATTTGTGGATCATGCGCACGGTGCCGGCGAAGATCGCGGCGCCGCCGTCGGCCAAATCGTCGCGATCGACTGCGGTCAGCACGAGATACTTCCAGCCCATGTCGCGCACCGCTTCGGCGACGCGCCGCGGCTCGAGCCAGTCGACCTCGCCGCGCGGGCTGCCGGTCTTGACGTTGCAGAAGTGACAGGCGCGCGTGCAGGTGTCGCCGAGGATCATGATCGTCGCCGTCCCCGCGCCCCAGCACTCGCCGATGTTGGGACACATCGCTTCCTGACAGACGGTGTGCAAGTCGAGCGTCTTGACCTTGGCTTTGAGGTGCTCGTAATTCGGCCCCGATGCGAGCCGGACTTTGAGCCATTCCGGCTTCGGCACCGGCGCAGGTTTGGTCAGATCGATCACGACGCGACCCGCATGGAGAAGTCCCGTTCGAACGCGACGTCGAATTCGGCGGCGAGCGCCAAGAGCAGCACGTCTTTCGCGACGTCGAAGGACACCGGCTGGCCCAACTCGCGTTCGAGCGACGTCACGCCGCGTTCGCGGATGCCGCAGGGCGTGATGAGGCGATCGTAATCGAGTTCGGTCGAGACGTTGAACGCAAGCCCGTGAAACGACGTCATGCGTTTGACCGCGAGCCCGATCGCGCAAATTTGATTCTGACCGACGTAGACGCCGCGATGCGCGTCCCAGCGCTCCGCCTCCAAACCAAAGCGCGCGCAGGTCGCGATCGCGGCCGCTTCCATCGCGGTGACGAGCGGCACGATCTCACGAAAGCGCTCGAGCCGCATGATCGGATAGACGACCACTTGCCCGGGTCCGTGATACGTGACGTCGCCGCCGCGCTCGATCTCGAAGCAGTCGACACCCCGCGCCGCCAAGACCTCAGGCGAAAGAAGAAGATGTTCGCGCTTCGCGTTCCGCCCGAGCGTTACGACGGGTTCGTGCTCGACGACGACCCATGTGTCGCATTCTTGGCCTCGCGCGACCGCATCGTGCAGCCGCAACTGTAACGACCACGTCTCGGCAAACGCCTGCCGCCCCACATCGAGGAGCCGAACAGGTCTTAGCACGTCATCCTGCGGCGACCGGCGCCTTCGGTTTCGGGTTAACGATGTCAATCGCTTTGCCGTGCGCCGCTTCAGCGGCCTCCATGATCGCCTCGGTCAAGGTCGGATGCGGATGGATCGACAGGCCGATATCCTCGAGCGTCGCGCCCATCTCGAGCGCAATCACGCCTTCGCCGATCAGCGATTCGGCTTGCGGTGCGACGATGTGCATCCCGAGCAGCAGGTCGCTCTTCGCGTCGCCGACGAGTTTGATCAGCCCATCGAACTCGTTCATCGTGCGCGCGCGACCGCTGGCGATGAGCGGAAACTTGCCGATCCGAACCTCGTGACCTTCGCGCTTCGCTTCTTCCTCGGAGAGACCCACGGTTGCGACTTCGGGGTCGGTGTAGATGCAATTCGGGACTGCGACCGGATCGTACGCCGACGATCGGTCGCCGGCGATCACTTCCGCCGCGACCTCGCCTTCCTTCATCGCTTTGTGCGCAAGGAGGGGCATCCCAGTGACGTCGCCGATCGCGAAAATCCCCGCCACTTTTGTGCGGCGCTGCGCGTCGACGGCGATGAAGCCTTTTTCGTCGGTCGCGAGCCCGGCAGCTTTCAGGTTGAGCGCTTCGGTGACCGGACGACGCCCGACCGCGACCAGCGCCATCTCGAACTCGCGCGTCTCGTCTTTCCCTTGCGTGAATTCGCCGTTGATGGTCGCCGTGACGCCGTCACCTTTACGCGCGAGCGATTTCACGCTCGTCGAAAGCGCGATCTCGACGCCTTGCTTTTTCAGAATTCGGCCGAGCGTGCGCGAGATCTCGAGGTCGGTCCCGGTTAGGATCTGCGGCAGCATCTCGACGACCAAGACCTTTGCTCCGAGGCGTGTGTAGACGGTCGCAAATTCGAGCCCGATTACGCCGCCCCCGATGACCAGGAGCGATTTCGGTATCTTGCGCAACTTGATCGCGTCGTCGGAGTTGATGATGAACTCCCCGTCGCGCGGCCAAGCCTTGACCTCGACCGGTGCGCTGCCGGTCGCGATCACGACGCCGCCGTTCGCCGTGTACGTCTCGCTGCCGCCGTCGCGCTTCTTCAGCGTCACGCTCTTCGGTCCGCTGAATGACGCCTCGCCGTAGGCGAACTTTACGTTGTTCGCTTTGAACAGCGTCTCGACACCCTTGACGTTGGCGCTCACGACGTCGGCAGTGAACTTCGCGACGCCTTCGCGCTCGACGCTCGGCGGCGCGACCTTCAGCCCGAGCTTGTCGGCCTCGCGGATGTGCCGCGCCACCTCACCGACGTGCAGCAGAGCCTTCGTCGGAATACAGCCCCAATTGAGGCAAACGCCGCCAACCTCGTCGCGGTCGAAGCACACGACGCTCTTCCCGAGCTGTCCCAGCCGGATCGCGGCGTGGTAGCCGCCCGGCCCGGCCCCGATGATGATCGCGTCGACCTGGGTGTCAGCCAAGAGAAGTCTCCTTTTAATGGGTGCGGCACGTTGCGCCGCAGCTGGCGCTTCGCGGCGCTACTTCGTGGCGCTTCGCGCCGCGCCGCTGCGCGCCCCCGCGCCACTTCCGCGGCGCAGGCCCCCGCTCCGCGACCCCGAGCGGCGCCGCCGCCCTTATGACCCCTCAAAGCCGGGGAGTGCTGCATCGCCGTCGCCGTTCGATGCCACGAGCCGGAACCATCCAATCGCGACACGAACAACCATCCAATGCAACCACTGCGCGACGTCGGATGGCCGGCGGCGATCCCTCCGATCGATCGCGCCAGCATCGTCCCGATCTACCAGCAGATCTATGAAGAATTGCGTGAAGCGATCCTGACCGGGACCTTGCCGGAGTCGACGCGGCTGCTTCCGGAACGCGTCTTGGCCGAACGGCTGGGCGTCAATCGCAGCACGATCGTCCACGCCTACCGCGATCTCGTCGCGGACGGGCTGATCGAACAGCGCGTCGGTTCGGGCTCTCGGGTCGCGCGGCAGAGCGGACATCCGCCGCGGAAAGCCGGCGTTCCATGGTGGGTGACGCTGCCGCCCTGGCGCGTCGGCGCGTTTCCGCAAGTCCTGGGGGAGCTGGCGGCGACGCATCACGGCACTCGCATCTCATTTGTGCAAGGCGTCCCGCCCTTCGAGCCCTCGCCGCTCGACGAACTCTCGAAGTCGTTCGAACGGGTCGCAGGCGATCCCGATTACGTCCTCTCCTACGGCGACTCGGAAGGCCACGCGCCGCTGCGCGAGGCGATCGCGGCGCGCATGCGCGCACGTGGCTGCAGCACCGAGCCGCGTGAGATCATGGTGCTTACCGGCTCGACGCAAGGGATCAACCTCGTCGCGCAGTCGCTGGCCGAGCCGGGCGACGAAATCATCGTCGAACAGCCGACCTACCCGGGAGCGCTCCTCATCTTTCAGATCGCCGGCTTGCGCGCGATCCCGGTGGCCGTCGACGACGAGGGGATGCGGGTCGATCACGTCGAGGCGATCCTGCGGACGCGGCGACCCCGCTTCATCTACACGATGCCGTCGCTGCACAACCCGACCGGTGTGACGATGAACGCCGATCGGCGCGAGCGTCTCGTGACGCTGGCGCAGCGTGCGCACGTGCCGATTGTCGAAGACGATCCCTACGGCGTCCTGGCCACGCCTGCGGCGCCGCCGCTGGTCGCACAGTCGTCCGATTACGTCGTTTACCTGAGCACTTTTTCGAAGACCATCGCTCCGTCGCTGCGCCTCGGCTGGCTTTGTGCTCCGCGCACGATCTACGAACGGCTCCTGTTACGCAAGCAGTCGATCGACATGGCGACGAGCCTCTACGTACAAGCCGGCGTCTGCGATTATCTTTCGCGCGCGTACGACGCGCATGTCGTGCGGTTGCGCGACGAGTTGACCGCGCGCCGGAAGATCGCTCGCGACGCGATCGCCAAACATTGGCCGAAAACGATTCGGTTGTCGAACGGACGCGGTGGCTTCTACTTGTGGGCGACGGCGCCGCGCGAGATGCGCGCCCGCGCACTGCTCGATGCGGCCGAGCGAAACGGCGCGTCATTCCTATTCGGCGAGGCGTTCTTCGCAGGGTCGGGCGGCGACCACAACTTTCGGCTCGCGATCACGCCGGTGACGCACGAGCAGCTGATCGAAGGGATTCGTCGCATCGGCGACGCGCTCGCAATGACGGCGGCGCGTTGAAGCTCGCCGGCGTTCTGCTGCGCTGGCACGCTGCGCACGGCCGACGGCACCTGCCGTGGCGCGCCGAACCGACGCCGTACCGGGTCGTCGTCAGCGAGTTCATGCTGCAACAAACGCAGGTCGAGCGCGTCATCCCGGCGTTCGAGCGTTTCGTCGCGCGCTTCCGAGGTTTCGCCGAGTTAGCCGGCGCTTCGCGCGCCGACGTCGTTCGCGCTTGGAAAGGTCTGGGATATAATTCGCGCGCCGTTCGGCTGCACGAGTTGGCGCGCGCGGTCCGCGACCTGCACGCCGGCCTCTTGCCCAGCGACGAAACGGCGTTGCGCGCGCTGCCCGGCGTCGGGCCGTACACGGCGCGCGCCATTCGCGCCTTTGCCTTCAACGCCGACACGATCGCCATCGACACGAACGTGCGCCGCATCGTTCATCGGACTCAGTTCGGGTTTGAGCATCCGCCGCGGGCGAGCGCTCGCGAACTCGACGCGATCGCGACCGCGCTCGTCCCGCCGAAGCGGGCGTTTGAATTCAACTCAGCGCTGATGGATTTGGGTGCGACCGTTTGTACCGCGCGCGCCGCGAAGTGTCTTATCTGCCCACTGCGGAAGCACTGCGCGGCGGCGCCGCTCGATGTGGCGACGCTACGAGTCGTCGCGCGAAAGAAGCGGACGACGCCGCCTTCGAAGAGCGTGCCGTTCGAGCGGACGAACCGTTTCCTGCGCGGTCGCGTCGTCGATCGCTTGCGCGCCGTCGCGGGAAACCGAAGCATCTCTCTGCTGGATCTTCACGCCGGCTTGAGGCTCGACGCTCCGGGTCATGACTCGGACGCGATCGAGTCGGCGCTCGCTGCGCTGCTGCGCGAAGGCTTGATCGAGCGCAGCCGCGGCGGGGTTCGGTTGCGGACCTAGCTTGGGAGCGGGCCGACCCCAGGCTGCTGAGACCGCTGCCGGCGCCGAGCCCTCGCTCCACACCGGGCGGTGCATTTTCGCCCCGGCGCAGGGGGAGGCAAGCGCCGATTCGTAAGTTCTTCTCTCAGGCCGGCAAGAAGCGCGGCTATTCGTGCAGGAGGGGACGTTTCAATGACCCTGATCGAGCGCGCTCAGAGTATCATCACCAAGCCGCAGGAGACGTGGCCGAAGCTGGCCGCGGAACCGCAGACGGTCGGCAGTCTCTACTCCGGTTACATCATCCCGTTGGCCTTGATCGCTCCGGTTTTCGGATTCGTCGGCCTCAGTCTGATTTCGCACCGGTCGATGATGTTTGGGCTTTTGAACGGCGTCTTGCAGTACATTCTCGCGCTGGTCGCCGTCTTCGTGACGGCGTTCATCGCCGAGTCCCTTGCGCCGTCGTTCAACGGGACGAAGGATCGCGTGCAGGCGCTGAAGCTGATCGCCTACGCGCAGACTCCAGGTTGGATCGGCGGCGTCTTCCTCGTCATCCCGGTACTCGGTGCGCTTCTCGTGCTGGTCGCAGCTCTCTACGGGCTGTATCTCCTCTACCTTGGAGTCACCCCGGTCATGAACGTGCCGGCCGATAAGGCGGCGGTCTATACGATTGTCTTGGTCGTCATTACCATCGTCATCTACTTCTGTATCACCGCGATCGTCGGAGCGGTTTTGGCCGCCGCGCTGCTTAGCGCCGGGGCGATGCTCTACTGAGCGCGTCGGCGCGCTTCTAACCCGTTCGAATCCCAGTTGGCTCGGTCTAGCCGAACCAACTGGGGAGATCGCTGTAGCGCTCTTCCTTCCAGGGGTCGGCGTCGTTGTGATAGCCGCGCACTTCCCAGAAGCCCTTCTGATCGTGGTCGAGGAACTCGATCCCCTTGATCCACTTCGCGGACTTCCAAAAGTAAAGTTTCGGGACGAGCATCCGAATCGGGCCGCCGTGAATCGGCTCGAGCGGCTGACCGTCGAATTCATACGCCACCAGGCAGTCGTCGCCGAGCATCGCTTCGAGCGGCAGGTTCGTCGTGTAGTCGTTGTCGGCGTGCTGAATGACGTGCGTAACGCCGGGTTTGGGTTTCGCGCGCTCCGCCAAGCGCTTGAACGGGACGCCGCGCCAGAGCGTGTCCTTCTTCGACCAGCGCGTGACGCAGTGGATGTCGCCGCGCCACTCGACGGTCGGCTCCGCCCGCAACTCGTCCCAACTCAGTTCGAACGGGTGCTCGCACAGACCGAAAAAGCGCAGCCGCCACGTCAGCGGGTCGAAGTGCGGGACGTCGCCGACGTGCAGAACCGGGAACCCGGTGGTCACGCTCTGACCGGGCGGGATCGTCGGGACTTTGGTCTTGAAGAGAGGCATCGTGGCTAAGACGCCTCCCGCCCGCCGCTCGGTTGCGCCGTCATCCCGCCGTTCGGTTGTGTCCGGGCCAAAGATTCCGTTCCCCGCGCGGAAGGTCACGCGCGACCGCGCAATTCGCGAGCTCGCGATCCTCGAAGAGACGTATCCGCACGCAGTCACCGCGCTCGAGTACCGTTCGCCGTTCGAATTGCTGATCGCCGTCATCTTGAGCGCGCAGTGTACCGACGCGCGGGTCAACCTGACCACGCCGCATCTGTTCGCCAAGTACCCAACTCCCGAAAAACTCGCGGCCGCGAACGCCCCCGACGTCGAGGGAATCATCAAGTCTTGCGGCTTCTTTCGGATGAAAACCAAGAACATCATCAATGCCGCGCGCGGGATCGTCGAACTCCACGGCGGCCACGTCCCCGACGAGCGCGAGGCGCTCGAGTCGCTACCCGGCGTCGGCCGCAAGACCGCGAGCGTCGTCCTCGCCGCCGCCTTCGCCGAGCCTGAATTTGCGGTCGACACGCACGTTTTTCGCGTCGCGCACCGCCTCGGTTTGACCCTCGGGAAGACGCCGCGGCAGGTGGAAGACGACGTCGTCAAGCTGCTGGCGCGAGAGAAGATCGCCGACGCCCACCACTGGCTGATACTCCACGGCCGAGCGATCTGCAAAGCGCCCGTACCACTCTGCGGCCAATGTCCGGTGAACGAACTCTGTCCGAGCTTTCCGATCGTGAAACGCTATGCGGCCGGCGCGAAAAGCGCCCGCTCGCGGCGCTTCGCCGTTCGGCAGTCCTAAATCTGAAGTGAGGAAGGCCTCGCAGACCGGCGGGTCCGAAGCGTCGCTGAAATGACCAGCGAACGCAATTCGATGGCGATCGACGTCGACAGCCGGACCGTTGAAGTCGGCTCGGAAGGCCGCTTCGCCCCGCGCGTCCCCGATACGCCGGAGCGACGGCGGCTCGAACGACAGCGGCGGATCCGCGAGGTCGTGTTCGGTGCGCAAGACGGCGTCCTGACGACGCTTGGGATCGTGACCGGGATCGGTTCTGCGACGACCGATAAGGCGACGATCTTGCTCACCGGCTTCCTCGCGCTGTTGGTCGGCGCGATCTCGATGGGCGTCGGGGAGTATCTCGGCAACAAAACGGAGCGCGAGGTCGTCCAGAACACGATCGATTTCGAGCAGCAAGAGATGCTCGATCAGCCCGAAGCCGAGTTCGCCGAACAACTTGCCTACTATAGACTGAAAGGCTTCACGGACGCGGAGGCGCAGACGATCGTCGAACGGCTCGCCAAGAACCCCGATATCTGGCTGCACGAGATGGTGCGCGACGAGTTCGGCATCGATGTCCGGGAGGGTCAGGTCGCCGGCCCGGCGTCGGCGTTTGGAATCGCCGGTTCGTTTGCGCTCGCTGCCGCGGTTCCGATCCTGCCGCACGTCTTCCTGAGCGCGAGCGTCGCGGTTTGGTTGTCACTGGTCTTGGCGACGGGACTCCTGTTTTCGATCGGCCTGATGGCCGGCCGCTTGGGCGGTCGCAACCCACTCGTCAAAGGTTGCGAGATCGTTCTCTTCGGCGCGGTCGTCTTCGTGCTGTCGTATCTCGCGGGTCACTACGTCCCGGCGTTTTTCGGACACCCGTCCATCAGCGTCGGCGGCTAGGCTAGCCGGCCGGCGGCTTCCACTTGCCGACGAGCGTGCGCGCGATCACGAGGCGCTGAATCTGCTGCGTCCCTTCGTAGATCTGCGTGATCTTCGCGTCACGCATCATCCGTTCGACCGGATACTCCGTCGAGTATCCGAAGCCGCCGAGTACTTGGACGGCGTCGGTCGTAACCCGCATCGCGGTGTCGCCGGCCTTCAATTTACACAGCGCGGCCCATAGCGTGAGATCCGGCGCCGATTCGTCGCACTTCCGCGCCGCCTCGTAGAGCAGCAGCCGCGACGACTCGACTTCGACTTTCATGTCGGCGAGCATGAACTGAATGCCCTGTTGTTGCCCGATCGGTTTTCCGAACGCGATCCGTTCCTGCGCGTACTTGGCGGCAAAATCGAGCGCGCCCTGAGCGATGCCGAGCGCCTGCGCCGCGATGCCGGGGCGCGACTTGTCGAGCACTTTCATCGCCGTCTTGAAGCCGGTGCCTTCCTCGCCGAGCAAATTCTCGGCGGGAACTTCGCAGTTTTCGAAGACCAATTCGACCGTCGGCGAACCACGAATCCCCATTTTCTTTTCGAGCTTACCGACTTTGAAGCCCGGGAAGGTCTTCTCGAGGATGAAGGCGCTGATGCCGCTCGGCCCCTTGGTGGGATCGGTGACGGCGAAGACGCAGATGATGTCGGCGACGCCGCCTTGCGTGATCCAAATCTTCGTGCCGTTGAGGAGGTACTTGTCGCCTTTTCGCTCGGCGCGGGTGCGCATCGAGCCGGCGGCGTCGGAGCCGCTGCCCGCTTCGGTCAGCGCGTAGGCCGCCGTCCATTCACCCGAAGCGAGCTTCGGAATGTATTTTTGCTTCTGCTCGTGATTGCCGGCGATGATGATCGGTAGTGCGCCCAACTCTTGGACCGCGATGATGAGCGAACTCGAGGCGCACGCCTTCGCGACTTCTTCGACGACTTTCACGTAGGTCAGGAACGAAGCGCCGAGGCCGCCGTATTCCGCCGGAAACGGGATGCCGAGCAGGTCGTTCTCCGCAAACAACTTCTGGATGTCCCACGGAAACTCGCCGCTTTCGTCGATCGCGGCGGCGCGCGGCGCGACTCGTTCTGCGACGAGCTGGCGCACGACCTGGAGGATCAGCGCCTCCTCGCCGTCGCTCAAATGGGTCAGCACCATTCATCGCTCCTCGCGCATCGGAAACTCCAACAGGGTTTTACGCCCAGCGGGCGGAGAACAACCTGCATGGACAAAGTGGTCCGCACGGCGGCCGAGGCGGTCGCCGACATCCCGAGCGGCGCCTCGCTAGCGGTCGGAGGCTTCGGCATCAACGGCATCCCCCACAGCCTGATCGAGGCGATTCACAACCAGGGCGCGACCGACCTCGAAGTCGTCTCGAACAACTTGGGCATCGACGGGTGGGGCCTCGGCGTACTCCTCGACGCCAAGCGAATCGCGCGGACGACGAATTCGTACGTCGGGGAAAACAAGGAATTCGAGCGCCAGTATCTCTCGGGCGAACTCATCCTAGAACTCGTTCCGCAGGGAACCCTCGCCGAGCGCCTGCGCGCCGGCGGTTGCGGCATCGCCGCGTTCTATACGCCGACGGGGGTCGGCACGCAGGTCGCCGAGGGCGGCCTCCCGTGGCGTTACCGGCCTGACGGTTCGATCGCGCTCGCCTCGCCGAAGAAAGAGACGCGCGTCTTCAACGGCCGTCCGCACGTGCTCGAAGAAGGGATCACGTGCGATTTCGCGCTGGTGCGCGCGAGCGTCGGAGATCGTCAAGGGAATCTCATCTTTCACAAGTCGACACGCAACTTCAATCCGCTCTGTGCGATGGCCGGCAAGATCACGATCGCGGAAGTCGAGGAACTCGTCGAACCCGGGCAGATCGACCCCGAACAGGTTCACACGCCGGGGATCTTCGTCCATCGCGTCGTCGTGGTCGGCAAGAGCGACAAACGCATCGAGCGCATAACGACGCGGAAGCGAAAGTAATGGCACTCACGAGAGAGCAGCTCGCGGCGCGCGTCGCGCGGGAGTTGAAGGACGGACAGTACGTCAACCTCGGTATCGGTTTGCCGACGCTCGTCCCCAACTACGTCACGCCCGGCGTCACCGTCGTCTTGCAAAGCGAGAACGGCATTTTGGGGATGGGGCCGTATCCGCTCGAGGGCGAGGAAGACCCCGATCTGATCAACGCCGGAAAAGAAACCGTCACCGTCCTACCCGGGGCGTCGTTTTTCGATTCCGCGACCTCGTTCGGGATGATTCGCGGCGGTCATATCGACCTCGCCATCTTGGGTGCGATGCAGGTCTCGGAGAAAGGCGACCTCGCGAATTGGATGATCCCCGGTAAGATGGTCAAGGGGCCGGGTGGAGCGATGGATCTGGTCAACGGCGCGAAGCGCGTCATCATCATGATGGAGCACGTCGCCAAAGACGGCTCGCACAAGGTCGTCAAAGAATGCACGCTTCCGCTGACCGGCGTCGGCGTCGTCAACCGCATCGTCACCGACATGGCTGTTCTCGACGTCACCCCGAACGGTTTGAAGCTCGTGGAATGCGCGCCAGGCGTCAGCGAAGACGAAGTGCGAAAGGCCACCGGCGCCCGGCTGACCTAAGCCGCGCGTTCGAGGGTGGAGAGCGCGGCGCCGTTTTCGCGGATGCGGCGCACGGAGATTTCAAAGAAGCCGAGACCTTGAAGGACGAGCAGCGCGAGGCCGGCGGCGACGGCACCGATCGCGTTGTGAGTCAGTACCGCAATGACGGCCGACGTCAAGATCGGCGGCGCCAGGTAGAGCATCGTCGCGAAGACGCGCAGCATCGCCATCGGGCCGCGCACGTCGACGCGGCTCGGAAAGGCCGCGTATGTGACCAAGCCGAGCGCGTGCATCGGCCACCAGACCGCGAACGCGAGCGGAATCGCGGCGAGCGCGAGGGCCGGACGGCCGCCGAGAACGCCGATGACGAGCGGTAGCGCAGACAGCGCAAGCGCGCCGGGCCAGCACTTCGATATCGTCCAGACCGCGAGTCGGCTTCGCAAGGAGGCGCGGGAGAGCCACCAGATCGGTTTGGAGAGTTCGGCGAAGAGTCCGAACGAGATCCTGATCGGGACGAACACGACGAACATCGCGGCGAACGAAAGGAACGTATACGACAACCCGACGTCGGGGGCGTAGACGATCGCAGCGCCGATGCCGCCCCACAGAAGAACTCCGAGGGCGAAGGCGCGCAGTCCGAAACGTCCGCGCCGTAATGCGATCCAATCCTTCCACAAGAGCGTCCACGCGCCGGAGGGGATGCGATGTGCCGCGCTCGATCGGACGGCACCGACGCCGGTCGCGATGCGTCCGCCCCGGATTCTCTCGCGATAGGCTTGCACTTCGGCCGCGGCCGCGTACAATTCAGGGATCGCGTCGCGCGCGAGCAGCGGTCCGATCGCGACCAGCGTCAACGGAACGAGCGCGAGCAAAGCGAGCCCGTAGGGCGGTCCGGAGACGAGCGCGTCAACGAAGCGACCGGGATCGACGCGCACCGCCGCCATCACGTGCGGTGCGATGTTCCGCTCGCCGAAGAACGTCGCGAAGCCCGCGAACCCGTAGAGGACGCCGGCGGCAAGCGACGCGCCCCCGATCCACGCGATGGCAACTCCACGCGGGCGGCGGCGCGCGAGATACGCGGGCAGTTCGACGGTCATCAGAGCGGCTGCGGCGATAAAGGTCGCGATCAGGATCCGCCCGACCGTTCCGAGCGTCATGTTGAACGAAACGAAGACGAGCAGATAGACGAACGAGAAGAGCCAGCGCGGCGCCGTCGACGCGAGCTTGCGAATCTGCAGCCACAAAAGCAGCGTGCGCGCTTGGATTCCGGCGTTGTTGAAGAGCACCGCTTCGGCGGTCGAGCGGAAACCTTGAAGGCGCGGCCCGCTCGCTTGCAGCAGCACCCCACCCAGCGCCGCGAGGAAGATTCCCGCGGCCGCCGTCGCGATCGACGGCCCGAGATGCGTGATCGAAAAGCTCTGCGCGTGTCCCCGATAGAGCGTGCGGCTGTAGCCGAACCAGGCGAGCAAGAAAAGATAGGGGATCCACAACGCAAGCCGTCCCGGCGAGCGCACGATCGTCATCGTTTGGTTGCGCAGAAAACGGAGATCGAGGTAGAGTAGCGCGCTCACGCAGTGATCTCGAGGAAGACGTCTTCGAGCGTTCGGTCGCCCGTCGCTCGCTGTCGCAGTTCGGAGACGGCGCCGGAAGCGAGGGCGGTTCCGTTTTTCAGGATGACCAGCCGGTCGCACAGCGCCTCTGCCGATTCGAGAAGGTGCGTGCTGATCACGATCGCCGTCCCTGCGGCTCGCAATTCGACGATGAGTTCGCGCAGTTCACGCTGGCCCTTCGGATCGAGTCCGATCATCGGTTCGTCGAAGAGCAAGACGGGCGCCTCGGCGAGCACCGTCGCCGCGATCAGAGTTTTCTGCCGCATCCCTTTGGAAAGCGATTGCCCGAGCGCGTCACGGACCGCGCTCAATTCGAGCCGCTCGAGCAACTCCTCGGCGCGCTCTTCCCAACCAGGCGCCAGTTCGGCGCTGCGCGCGACGAACGCGAGATGCTCCCAGACCGTCAGCATCGCATAGACCTCGGGCGTCTCCGGAATCAGGGCGATCGTGCGACCGCGCTCCGGTCCGAGCCGCAGGTCGTTGAAAAATATCGCGCCCGCATCGGCTCGTAAGAGCCCGCTCAGGCACAAGAACGTCGTCGTCTTCCCCGCGCCGTTCGGACCGAGCAGGCCGAGCACTTCGCCCCCCTGCAACGCAAAGCTCAGCCGGTCGATCGCGATCGTCCGCCCGAAGCGTTTGGTCAACCCCTCAACGCGCAGCATCCCCGCCGCTTTCGCACGCCGGCTCGGCGGCTACTGCGCGGAGTCTAGGCCTCGATCAAGCCGCCGGCGGCCGCAACCGCTGCGGCTCGCGACCTGACTCCCATCTTGCGCAGGATTCGACCGACGTGCGCGTCGACGGTTCGCGCGCTCAAGCCGAGCGTCGAGCCGATCTGCTTGCTTCCGATGCCGCGTCCGATGAGCGCGAGAATCTCGAGCTCGTGCGCGGTGAGTTCTCCTTTGCGACGTTGCGCGCGCGTTTGCATCACGGCCTCGTATTTCGCCGCGAGCTGACGGCTCGGCGCGGTACCGAGGTCGGCTGCGAGGCGCCGCTTATATTCGAGAAAATGCAGGCGTGCGCGTTCGAGATCGTGCATCGCGAGCGCGATCTCGAGGGCGAGGCCGACCGTCTCCTCGTCGAGCGGCTCGAGGACGAGCGCGCGCTCGACGTGCCAAGTGGCCGCGTTGAGGTCGCCGGCAGCCTTCGACAACGCGGCGTTGCCGCGCAGCGCCACGCAGAACATCCGGCGCCAATGGCGCACGTACGGCGCAAGCCACCCGGCGTCGCCGTCCTCGGCGGGAACCGCCTCGAGCAATTCGATCGCCCGGCCGTAGGACGCGAGAGCCTCGACGTTGAGGTTGGCGGCTCGCGCCAAGGTTGCGCTCCGGAGCGCCCGCTCGGCTTCGTGGGCGTCGACGGCGAGTCCGATGTCGCCGCGCAGCGCGAGGGTCACGCCGTCGTAATCGATGAAACGCCCCGGTCCTTCAACGTTGGGCTCGAGCGCGCGCCGCAAGGCGTGCAGCGTCACCCGCAGGCTGACTTGCGCTTCGCGCATTCCGGCCCGGGGCCAGAGGGCGGCGATCGCTGCCGCTCTCGGGAGCCTCCGGCCGCCGAGGGCTAGGACGCGCAGCAACTCGACCGCCCGCCGTCGCGGCCAGCGTGCGTCGCTTTCTTTCAGCCAGACGCCGTCGACACGAACCCGCAACGGCCCGATAACGCGCACGTCGAGCAAAAACGACGCCTTTTTGGGCGTCGCTGCAGTGCCGTCGAATTGGGCGCGAATCGACGTCTGGGCGGCCACGCTTCGAATGTTCTCATGCGGTGAACGGGCAGTCCGCCTGGTAGTCTGGGAACCCGATTAATTGTCGATTAACGTTTCCTGTGAACGTACTATGGGTTGTGCGAGGATGCGCGAGTCTTCGCGGCTCTTCTCGAACTGCGTGTGGTAGAGGCGTGCATAGGTTCCGCCGCGTGCAAGCAAAGCGGCGTGCGAGCCGCGCTCGACGACGCGTCCGCCCTCCACGACGAAGATCACGTCGGCTCCCAGAATCGTCGACAGGCGGTGCGCGATGACGAGGCTTGTCCGGCCGCGCAGGAGTTGCACCAAAGCCGCCTGGATCAGCGCTTCGTTCTCTGAATCGAGGGCGCTGGTCGCCTCGTCGAGGATCAGAATCTTCGGGTTCTTGAGCAAAACACGCGCGATCGCCAGGCGCTGGCGCTCGCCGCCGGAGAGCTTGTGTCCGCGTTCGCCCACGACGGTCTCGTATCGTAACGGGAGCGAGTCGATGAACGTCGCGATGTTGGCCGCGCGCGCCGCCGCTTCGAGTTCCTCGAGCGTCGCGTCGGGCTTGCCGTAGCGAAGATTGGCGGCGATCGTGTCGTGGAAGAGATAGTTCTCCTGCGTCACGATCCCGATGTGTTCACGCAGCGATTCGAGTTGGATTTCGCGCAGATCGATTCCGTCGAGCGTTACGCGTCCGTCTTGCGGATCGTAGAAACGCGGAACCAGTTGCGTGATCGTCGTCTTCCCCGCACCCGACGGACCGACGAACGCGGCCACCTGGCCGGGTTCGATCTCCAGATCGACGTCCTCGAGTGCCGGGCGATCTTCGCCATATGAGAAGCGCACGTGCTCGAAGCGGATCTCACCGCGCACGGCGCCGAGGCGTAGGCCGCCCTGCTTCCCTTCGACGATGAGGCCCTCGGGTTTGAGATCGAGATATTCGAAGATTCGTTCGAAGACGGCGAGCGCGCTCACGATCTGCACTTGAATTCCTGCCAAGGTCGAAGCCGGGCCGTAGAGCCGCGCGAGCAGGGCGACGAAGGCGACCACCGTCCCGACCGTCGCGCCTTCGTAAATCACAAAATAGCCGCCGGCGAGCCAAACGAGCGCAGGTCCGACGATCACCATCGCCATGATCGCCGCCAAAAACCATCGGCCGACCATCGCGAGCCGGATTTCGAGCCCCATCAGATCGGTGCTGGCGCGATGGAAACGCGCCCCCTCGTAGGCTTCGCGCACGAACGACTTGATCAGCGTGATCCCCGAGATGGAGAGTGTCTCTTGCGTGATGCTCTCGATCTGGTCGCGTTTCTCGCGGGTCGCCTTGCGCACGATATACATGTGCCGTCCGACCGGCGAGAGGGGCAGGATCATCAGCGGGACGACGGCGAGCGCGATCAGCGACAGACGCCAGTCGAGCAAGAACATCGTGACCGCCGTCGTGAGGATCAGCGCCGCGTTGGTCACGATCGACACCAGGGTCCCGGTCACCACGTTGTCGATGTTATCGACGTCGCTCGACACGCGGTTCATGATCTCGCCGGTCTTGGTGTTGGTGAAGAAAGAGATGGGCATGCGGTGCAAGTGCGAGACGAGCTTCGTCCGGATGTCGCGCATGATGCCTTCGCCGACGAGCGAGTTGAGATACCCTTGATAGACACCGATCGCAGCGGCGACGAGGGCGGAACCGATCATTCCAGCGACGTCGATCCAGAGCAGGCGCACGTCGCGGTGGGCGAGCGCGACGTCGATCAGGTGCATGGCGAACAGCGGCGGCGCGAGTCCAAGCGTGGCGACGATGAGGATGCACGCTATAACGGTCGCTTCCTGCCGCAGATACGGAACGAAGAGCGCGGCAATTCTGCGCCAATCGACCGCGCGTTTGCGGACGGGCTTTTCGGGGTTGAACATCGAGGACCACATCAGGTGGACCGGCGAGCCGCCAATCATCGAAGATTAAGGACCCCGCCGAAGCGCGCCGAGTTGCCCGCCTAACCTTCCGTTTCGGCGTGGTCCTCGACGTGATAACGGCCCAGCGGCAGAATGGCGACGAAGCGCGAGCCGCCTTCGAGCGCGATCTCGCCGCCGTGGGCGCGGGTCACCCAGCGGCAAATCGCGAGCCCGAGACCGCTTCCCGCCGAATCGTGACTCTTGACGAAACGTTCGAACAGCCGCGCGCGCAGCTCGTGCGGGACGCCGGGTCCGTCGTCCTCGACGCTCAGCTGCGCCCAGCGCCCGGCGGCAGTCGTCACCGTCACGTCGACGCGCGAGCGCGCATGGCGCACGGCATTGGCGATCAGGTTGCGCGTGAGTTGATCGAGGCGCCGTCCGTCGCCTTCGATGATCGCGCTCTCGAGGTGCGTTTCGATCGCGACCTCGGGCCGCACGCTCGCGAGTTCGCGCGCGGTGCGATTCGCGATCGCGGCCAGATCGACGGGCTCCGTGTCGAGGACGTCCGTTCCGCCCTTGCGCGCCAAGGTCAGAAGATCGGAGATGAGTTTTCCCGTCTCGAGCGCGCGTCGCGCGATCGTCGCAAACGCGTCGCGCTCCTGGGTTGTCGTCGCACCGTCCCGCGCGGCTTGGGCGACGCTCGCGATGACGCTGAGCGGCGTGCGCAGTTCGTGCGCGACGTCGGCGGCGAAGCGCTCTTCGCGTCCGCGCGCCAGCGCGAGCGGCCGCACCGCGGCGCGCGCGAGCCCGTACGACGCGAAGCCGACGGCGAGCACCAAGCCGGCGTCGATGAGGAGAAACGAGAGCGCGCGAGCACGTTCGTAGCGCGCGAGGGTCGCCGCACCTTCGGGCGTGGTAAGAAGCGGTTCCAGTGCGTCGCGCGCGCTGCGGTCGACGTAGACGAACGCGACGATGCTCAGAGCGAGGATGACCGCGATGAAGATCGCGAGATACGACGCGGTCAGCCGGCGGATTATCCGGCCTTCGAGATCCCCTCGACGAGCTTGTATCCGACCCCCCACACCGTCGCGATCGTCGCCGTCGAGTTCATGCGCTTGAGTTTGCGGCGCAGTTGACTCACGTAGACGTCGACGATGTTGCTCGACCCTTGGAAATCGTATTCCCAAATCTTCTCCAGGATTTGCGCTCGCGAGAGCGTCATCCCGCGATTGCGGGCAAGAAACTCGAGCAGACGAAATTCAGTGGCGCCGAGCTCCAGGAGTTGTTCCGCGATCGTTGCGACTCGGGCCTTCGGATCGATCTCAAGCGACCCGACCTTGAGCACGTTCGGCTGTGGCGGGCGGTCGCCCCGGCGCAGCAGCGCGCGTAGCCGCGCCGCCAGCTCCTCGTCGATGAAGGGCTTGATGAGGTAGTCGTCCGCGCCGGCGTCGAGCCCGCGGATCCGATCTTCCACGGCATCTCGGGCGGTGAGGATCAAGAGTGGGGTCGTGACCCCTTCGGCCCGCGCGTTGCGGCAGATCGAGAACCCGTCGCGCTTGGGCAGGATGACGTCGACGATCGCGGCGTCGTAGACCCCGCGCAAGAGGCATTCCAAGCCGCTCTCACCGTCCGAGGCGACGTCGACGGCGAATTTCCGCCGCAGGAGCATCGTCCGGATGGCCTCGGCGATCTCGGGATTGTCCTCGATCAGGAGTACGCGCATCTGCTTACCAGTATTATAGGTGAGACGGCCAGGGGATGGCGACGGTAAACTCACCGCCATAGGTGGGACCTCCGCGTAAGAGATTGTTGCTGCGCTGTAGGGTGAGCCGCGCGTGCGGCGTCAGGAAGGTGCCGACGTAGAAGACCAGGTCCCGTTCGGCGATCGGGGCGGCCGCAGCGTCGTAGCGCGTCGCCACGAACAGGTGCGGGGTCACGAAATACTTGAGGCGAGCCCAGCCGCCGCTCGAGTTGGTCGGATCGCCGAGGGCGTCGGCGTTGTCGTCGCGGCCGATCCACTGCTGGGCTTCGAGGTCGAGGCGCTTGTTGAAAAACGTGGTGTGGACGCCGGCGTTGAAACGGCGATAACCGTCGTCGACAGGCATGCGGCCCGGGAGCGTGATCCGGCGCGAACCTTCGATGACCGCGCCGTTGAGGTCGAAGTTCCGGAAGAGCGGGCCTTTGCCGAAGAGCGCGACTTCAGGCGCTGCGTTGATGGTCGTCGTCCCGGTCGAGATCGGTGCGCCGCCGTACGCGGCGCCTTTGAATTCGCCGAACGAGATCTCGCCCGCGAGCCGCGTGCTTCCCGTCGTGCGTTCCTCTTCGATCCCGAGCCGCGGTGCATTTAGCGCCAAGTCGTTGTGGCCGACCGAGAGCCCTTCGTAACCGTAGCCTGAGACCGAGTCGAGCCGCTGACCGGGCGAGTGCGTCAGGGGCAGCTCGAACAGTCCGGCGCGATAGAGCGACTTGGTCGCATCGTTGTGATACGAGAGGAAGCCGAGGAAAAAGCTGCTGGGCGCGCCGCTCGAGCCGAGTGTGTAGTGCAGATATGCGTTCACTGCACCGACGTCTGCGTCACCGAGAATCGCGGCCGACGGCGTGAAGCGTCGTGCGCCGGCTGCCGGATCGCGTTCCCACTCGACGTTATAACGAAGCGCGGCGATGGTCGTTCCGTGGCGCGGGACATTCGGCGGAAGGCGGTAACCGCGATTGCGGAAGTCGTTTCCGAAGTCGTTGAGTTCCGGCAGGACGGTGTGACAAGCTTTGCACGTCAGTTGGTAGCGCTGTGCAAAGACCGGCATCGCCTCGGCTCGCGCGCCCACGACTACGCAGCATGCGACAGCTGCGATCACTCCTGCGAAAAAGGCCCGCAGGACGTTAGTGTACATCTATTTCGGCTCGCATGGGCGTCCCATAGTGATAGAAGCAACCGTAGATGTAGCGTCCCGCGACGTCGGCGAGAATCGGTGCCGAGACAGCGCCCGCAACGAGGTTGCCGGACGAGAACCCGCCGGAAAGCGTCGAGCCGCTGGCGTTGAGCGCGGCATTGGAGAACGGATAGGTGGTCGGGTACGTCGCGCCGGCGATCGACGTGGCGGTGTGCGCGAAGCCGTCGCTGTTCTGGAAACGGACGTACGTGCCGACGGCGACGATCGTGGCGAGCGGCTTATAGCCGCCCGCGGGACCGGCGGCCGTCGTCCCGCCGGGATCGAGCGTCAGATCGACGTCGATCGTCGTGATCTGTGCGCCGGAAGGCAGCGACCCGCCGCCGCTGGGCGGGGCCGACGCGCCCGGCGTGCAGGCGGCTGCGAGCACGAGGAGAGCAACGAGAATTGGCAGTCGCACCGGCCGAGCGTACTCATGCAAAATGAGGAAAGTCTGAAAGCGTGGGACGCTAGCCGGCGCGCTCCCTGGTTCTTAAATCGAGTCGCGCATCGAGTTGGCGAGTTCGCGCAACGACGGGTCCTGCGCGCTCTGGGCGGCCGCTTCGAAGGCGAGCCGCGCCTGATCGCGCTGTCCTTCCCGCAGAAGCACGGCACCGAGCGCGAACCTCGCGCGGGCAAATTGCGGCGCGACCGCGAGCGCGGCGCGCAGATCGCGCTCGGCGTCCGCGAGCCGTTCGAGCTTCATCTCGGCGAGGGCGAGATCGTAACGCGCCGTGGCATACGTCGGATTCGCCTGCAACAACGCACCGAAATCGTGTAAGGCGGTCGCCGCATCCCCGCTTTTCAGCGCGATCAGCCCGCGTTCGTACAGCCCGCGGGCCGAGTCGGGATGCCGCGCCAGCAGATCGTCGGCGGCGCGCCGTGCGGCCGCGAGGTTGTTGCGCATCAGGTTGACGGCGATCAGATCGACGCGCGCCGCGAAAAAATCAGGATCGAGCGCGATCGCCGCGCCGAACGACGCGACCGCCGCATCGAGCTGACCGAGATGCGCTTGCGCCAAGCCGAGGTCGTAGCGCGCCGTCGAGCCCTGCGGCTCCTTCGGATCGAGCGTGAGAACGCGGCCGAACTCGGCCGCCGCGCGTTTCCAATCACCCTTCAGTTCTTCGCGAAATCCGAGCTCGATGCGCTCGCGAATCTCACGCTGCCGCGCGACGTCGAGCAGCGCCGCCGCGTCGGTCGTACGCGGTAGGGGACGCGGCTGCGGATAATCTTGTGCGCCCGCGATTGCGGGCGCAAGCAGAATCAGTATCGCGGCCGCCGCCCCGAGCCGAACCACGTTAGCGGCTCGTGTCGTCGGGGAGTTCGGCCTCGCGCACCCGAGCGGCTCGAGCGGCCTTCTCCGGGGTGCAATCCCATCCGGTGCGGCCCATCGAGTTGATCGGGCCGAGTAGCGCGGATGGGGAAGAAGCGAGCGATTGCGCCACCGCCAGCTCGTCGAACGAGGCGCGAGCGAGGCCCACGCCGCCGAAGATGAGAACGACGACGGCTAGCGGGATTGAAAAGCGCGCCAGAACGCGTGGCATCCCTTTTACCCTACGCTGAAACCCTGAAGAATTGCTGAAGCGCCTTTTGTTCGTGGCCGCGCTGGCCCTGACATGCTCGCCGTCGGCCGAGGCCGCCGACGAAGCTTCGTCGCTCCTCGTCGGAAGCGTGCGCGATCAAACCGGGCGGCCCATCGCCGCCGATGTCGTAGCGTACACGAGCACGGGGCTCGTCGCCGGCCGCGACCGCAGCGCCGCCGACGGGACCTTCGCGATTGCTTTGAGCGGCCCGGCGACGAGTCTCACGGTCAGCTGCTTCCACTGCGCCCCGCTGAATCGAGCCCTGACCGGCGATGGGCCTCTGGCGCTGATCGTGACGCGCTACCGCGCGCTCGATCAAACTGGGCCAGACGCGCGAGACCTCCAAGTCTTGCCGTACGACGACGCGGGCGACGCCGCGGGCCTTGGGCGCTTTGTGATTCCGATCGCGGCGGGGGCGCGCATCGCCAGCCTCTCAGATCGTGGACTCGAACTCGGCCGCGGACTCATCCTCGATGAAGGCGCACCGATTTACGATCCTGCGAGCGGTGAAGGTGCATTGTTCGCGTATCCCGCCCACTCCGTCGGCGCAATCCGCACCGCGCCCGCATCGCGCGCGTTCACCTACGGAAGCTACGCCGGCGGCGGCGCGTTCGCGCTTAGCCGATTTGGTGAGGATTCCGCGCCGAACGCCGCCTGGGATCCCGGCCCGTCACCGGCGTTCTCGTTCGCGGAACGACTCGGCTCGCTACTGCCGGCGGTCGCGCGCTCGCACGATGACGACGGCGTCGAGCGACGTCGCGCAGATCTCGGTTGGGAAAGCGCCTTCGCGGGGGGGACGCTGCGCGCCGACGCCGGCCTCGCCTCCCAACATCCCGACGATCTTTCGATCGCCGAAGATCGCTCGCGCGAACTCGCGAGCTTCAGTTACGCGACGGCGGCGCGGCGTTCGCGGACCTTCATTGGTGCGAGCGCATATGCGGACCGCAGTAGCTTCTTGCTGCGGCCGGGCGGCGCGGTTTGGACCAGCCGTTCGAGCAGTCTGGAGGCGGACGCGCGCGTCGAACATCCTGCGCCGATCGAATTGGATTTCGGCGGTTCGCTGCGTGCCTCGAGCGGCATGTTCACCGTCGGCGCCACGAGCCGCAGCGCGAATTACGCGAACGCGCTGGGCTACATCGAAGCTTCGCACGCCGGGACGCTTTCGTACGACGTCGGGATTGCGGTTTCGAGTCTTGCGATTTCGCCGAGCATCTACGACACGGTACGCGCGGCGACCATCGTGTTGCTGCCGGCGGCGTCGGTAACGGCTGATCTCGGCGGTGGTTTTCAGGTTCGAGGTGGCGGATCGACCTCGGTTCGCGCGCCGACCTTGCTCGAGCTGCCCACGACCGTCGGAGCGAACGCGTATTCGATCGAGCGCGGCAACCTGATCGAGACCGCGCTCTCCTATGATGACGCGCGGCGCTTCGAAATCGAGGCGACCGCGTTTCGCCAGCAACTTACGGGCCTCGGCGGCCGAACGCTGAGCGGCGTCGGTTTCGGGTTTGCCTGGCAGGTCGCTCCGCGTCTTTCGCTGCGCGCGTGGACGCTGCACGATGCTTCGAACGACAGCGGGACGAGTCTCTTGATCGCACCGTACGCGGCGCTGGCCGGACCGTCGCTCGAGCGCGACGTCGTTTGGGCGTCGTACGAAGCTCGCGGGGGTCTGCGGGCCGACGCGATCGTTCACCATAGTACGCTGCCGCTCTCGACCGGCACGAGCGTCGATGCGGACCTCGTCGTTCCACTCACGCGCGCGATTGGGTTGACCATGGGGACCGCGCAGCGGGCAGCTGTGCGGCGCACATATCTCGGCTTGCGCTTTCAGACTCAGTGAGCCGGCGGTTCAGTACGATTTAACAACTCGTTGAGATGCTTGCGGGGTACCCCCTCTCTCCCCACGAGGTCTCACGATGCAATTACGTACTTCAGCCACGCTCCTGGTCGTCGCGCTTGCCGCCCTGGCTACCGCCTGCGGCGGCGGCGGTGGCGGCGGAATCTCGCCGGGCGGCACAACCCCAACGCCGGCTCCGACGAACTCGACAAGCTCGCAGCAAGTCGTGCGGCTTGCCCTCCCCACCACGGCGATCGGCGTCGAAAATGATCCGACGTTCGGGTTGGTCGCCGGTTACACGCAGACCAACTTCTCGCAAGTCCTCGGCTTCGCGCCGGGCGCGCAGATCATGATTCAGAACGCTCAAAGCGCGGCCAGCGCAACGCCGCACACGCTCGGCGACACCGGCGGCACCAACGGCTTTAACTCGGGCGCCGCCCTCTCGTTGAGCGCGTCCGGCGGCTCGACGCTCTCGAGCGGTTTCCAAACGGGGACGCTGAATCCGGGCCAAATCGTCGGCCCCTTTACGCTGGCCTCAGGCACCTATTACATCGGTTGTGCCTATCACTACGTCAGTAACCAAATGCGCGACGTCTTGGTGGTCGCCGCCGGTGCGCAACCTGGTCCGCAGGCGACGCAACCGCCGAACACTGCGACGCCCCCACCAGCGGGCGGCGGCGGCGGCAGCTACTAGGATCGAGCCGACTGGTGCGTTTCCTTGTGCCAATCATCCTGATCTTTCTCGCGTGCAGCGTACGAGTGCTCGATGCACGCGAGGAGGACCCACGTACGATCCCGCTGGTCGATCAGCATGGCGTGCACTTCACGCTGGGCGATCTGCGCGGGTCGCCCGTGTTGGTCACGTTCGTTGCGACGCGCTGCACCGATGCGTGTCCGATCGCCACCGCTACGTTCTCACGGCTGGACGATCGGCTGCACCGGGCGCGCGTCGCAGCGACGCTGGTCGAATTGACGCTCGATCCGGCGTACGACACGCCGTTCGTGATGCAGCAATACGCACGCACCTACTCTGCCGGAGCCTCCGATTGGCGACTGGCAAGTGGGACGCCGACGAACGTACGCGCGCTCATGCGAGCCTTTCACGTCACCGCGACAAAAGGGCGCGACGGCATACCCGACGTGCACTCGAGTTTCGTTTACTTTTTCGACTCGCAGGGGAAGCAGTCACGGACGCTGTTGCTCTCGACGAACTTAGTCGACGAAGCTCTCCACGCGCTCAAGCCGGCGCGTTAAGCGATGCTCGTTGCCACCCTCGCCGCCGCGCTGTCGGCGCTGACGCTCGAATGGTCGCACGTCCAGGATTAAGCCTGACGATCGACGCCCGTGAGTTTCGCCAGGGCCGCAGCCAGCAAGAGATCTTGCGCTACTCCTACCGCCGGCCGAATCGCGCGCGGCTTGAGATCCTCGACGGTCCGCAGCGCGGTGCCGTCGTCGTGTGGTTCGGCGACGAGCGAGCGACGGCGTACCGGCGCGGATTGCGGCTCTTCAAGCTACGTCTCGCGCCGAGCGACGAGCGCGTCACCTCGCTGCGCGGCAACGGCGTAGTGACGCCGAGCTTCGACGCGCTTCTGGCGTGTTTCGCCGACCGCCGCTCGCGGGTGACCGAGGGACCGGGTCCGCGCGTCGACGGAATACCGACGGTTGCGATCGCGCTCGAATACGCTGGTTTCATGTGTCCGACCGACTCGCCGTTCGATCGGGACGTGACGCGCGACGTGCTCTACGTTTCGTCGAAGACGAAGCTGCCGGTCTTGCGCGAACGCTACGCCGCAGAACAATTGGTCGAGCGCTGGCAGTTGCGCGACCTGCGACTCAACTCAGGCCTGACCGATTCAGTCTTCCGGTAGGCTCTCTACCAGGATCTGGGAGGACTACTGCCGCTGCTTGCGGGCTTCGGCCAGTTCTTGGAAGATTTCGAGCTCGCGCTCGCCGAGGTCCGTGGGAAGCATCCCGATGAGGCGCACGTACTCGTCGCCGAAACCGCCCTTCGGCTTGGGCATCCCTTTGCCGCCGAGGCGCAAGAGCTTGTTGTTCTGCGTTCGCGGCGGGATCGTCATCCTGACCTCGCCGCCCATCGTCGGGACGCGCACTTCGCCACCCAGCACCAAATCGTAGATGCTGACCGGAAGATCGACGTACAGATCGCCGCCGCGCCGCTCGAAGTGCTCGTCGGGCAGAACGTGCACGATCAGATAGAGGTCGCCGCTCGGTCCGCCGCCGGAACCGGAGCCGCCTTGACCGGCGAGCCGAATGCGCTGCCCTTCGCGCACGCCCTTCGGAATCGTGACGTCGAAACGCTTCGATCGCACTTGCCGGCCCGTGCCCCCGCACGTCGGGCAAACGGCGTTGTTGAAGACGCCGCTGCCGCCGCAGCGCGGACAGGTGTCTTCGATCTGCAGATGGACCGATTTCTTCCCGCCGTTATAGACTTCGGCGAGCGCGAGATCGATCGACGTCTCGAGATCGCCGCCGCGGCGCGCGAAGTTCGTCGTCGTCTGCCGCCGGCCGACGCCGGAAAAGAAGGCGTCGAAGAAATCCGAAAAACCGCTCGGCGCGCCCGCGAACGACCCGTAGTCGCCGTCGGTTTCTTGTTGCGAACGGTAGCGGCGCTGCGTTTCGGCTTGTTGAGAGACGCGTTGCCAATCCGACCCGAGGACGTCGTACTTCTTGCGTTTCTCGGGATCGCCGAGGACCTCGTAGGCCTCGGCGATCTCCTTGAATTTCTCCTCGGCTTCCTTCGGATTCTTCGGGTTGGCGTCGGGGTGCCATTTGCGCGCGAGCCGGCGATACGCAGACTTGATTTCCTTTTCGGACGCGTTCTTCGCGACGCCGAGGACTTGGTAGTAGTCCTTGTAGTTCAAGTTGCGCTTATTCGGCGGCCGCGCGCTTTGCGACGACGACGAGCGCCGGGCGCAGCACGTCGTCGTCCATCGAATAGCCGCGCTGTACTTCCTCGATCACCGTGTCGTCGTCGACGTCGTCTCGCTCGCGCGTGACGATCGCTTCGGCGGTTCGGGGATCGAATTTTTTCCCGACGACCTCGAGCGGGGTAACGTGTTCGCCGGCCAGCAACGACTCGAAGCCCTTGAGCGTCTGCTCGATTCCCTCGCGCAGGCCTTTGGATTCTTCGTAGGTGAGGGAGCGCCGCAAGTTGTCGATGACCGGCAAGAACTTGCCGAGCAGCGCCTTGCGGCCGCTGGTCAAACGTTCGAGCGCGATCCGCTCGGCGCGTTTGCGGACGTTCTCGACTTCGGCTCGCGCGTATTGCAGCTCGGTGTAAAGCTCGTCCGCGCGTGCCTTGGTCGCCGCCAATTCGGCCGCCGGATCCGCTTGGGCCTCGGATTGCTCGTCGGCCGAAGCGGTAGCCGGTCCATCAATTTCCATGCTGCCCTGAGCTACTTCGCTTCCTTGAACTCGGCGTCGATGACGTCTTCACTCGTCGGAGCGGATTCCGAAGCGGCGCCGTCAGCGCTTCCCGCGGCCGTTCCGTTGGGCGCCGAGCCGGTCTTTTGGTAGAGCGCCTCGGCCATCTTGTACGAAGCCTGCTGCAGCCGTTCGGTCGCAGCCTTGACTTCGGCGACCGTGCCGTTTTCGCTGACGCGCTTGAGTTCGGCCAGCGCGCTCTCCACGTCGGCTTTCGCTTCGCCGTCGAGCTTGTCGCCGACTTCCTTGAGCGATTTTTCGCTCGAGTAGATCAGGCTCGAAGCCGTGTTGCGAACCTCGGCCTCTTCGCGCTTTTGATGATCTTCGGTCGAATGAGAGTCGGCCTCACGCACCATCCGGTCGACCTCGTCCTTCGAAAGGTTGGTCGAGGCGGTGATGGTGATCGCTTGCTCGCGCCCGGTGCCCAGATCTTTGGCCGAGACGTTCACGATGCCGTTGGCGTCGATATTGAACGTCACTTCAATCTGCGGGATGCCGCGCGGCGCCGCCGGGATGCCCTCCAGCCGGAATCGTCCGACTTCTTTGTTGTCGGCTGCCATCTCGCGCTCGCCTTGCAGCACGCGGATGTCGACTGACGTTTGACCGTCCTCGGCGGTGGTGAAGATTTGCGACTTCTTCGTCGGGATCGTGGTGTTACGCTCGATGAGTTTGGTCATCACGCCGCCGAGCGTTTCGAGCCCGAGCGAGAGTGGCGTGACGTCGAGCAAAACGACGTCGCGAACTTCGCCGGCGAGGACGCCGGCCTGGATCGCAGCACCTACCGCGACGACCTCGTCGGGGTTGACCGACTGGTTGAGTTGCGCTTTCCCAGTGAGCTTCTTGACGAGTTCCTGGGCGACCGGCATGCGCGTCGCGCCGCCGACCATGATGATCTCGTCGATTTTCGAGAGGTCGACCTTCGCGTCCGCGACCGCGTTCTTGAAGGGTTGGACCATCCGATCCGTCAGGTCGCTCGTCATCTTCTCGAAATCGGCGCGCGTAAGCGTCATGTCGAGGTGCTTCGGACCGCTCGCGTCGGCCGTGATGAACGGCAGGTTGATGTTGGTCTGCACCACGCCGCTGAGCTCGATCTTCGCTTTTTCGGCGGCTTCGGTGAGCCGCTGCAACGCCTGCTTGTCGGAGGTGAGATCGATGCCTTGATCTTTACGATATTCCGCGACCATCCAATCGACGATGCGCTGATCGTAATCGTCGCCGCCCAAGTGCGTGTCGCCGTTGGTCGACTTGACTTCGAATACGCCGTCGCCGACCTCGAGGATCGAGACGTCGAACGTCCCGCCGCCGAGATCCCACACCAGGATCGTCTCGTTGCCCTTCTTGTCGAGCCCGTACGCGAGCGCCGCCGCGGTCGGTTCGTTGATGATCCGCAGCACTTCGAGTCCCGCGATGCGACCGGCGTCTTTGGTAGCCTGGCGCTGCGCGTCGTTAAAATACGCCGGCACGGTGATGACGGCTTTAGTCACGCGCTCGCCGAGATACGTCGACGCGTCGTTGACGAGCTTTTGCAGGATCATCGCCGAGATCTCTTGCGGCGTATAGTCCTTCCCGTCAATCTTGACTTTGAAGTCCGTCCCCATTTGGCGCTTGATCGATTTGATCGTGCGCTCGGGATTGGTGACGGCCTGGCGCTTCGCGAGTTGGCCCACGAGGCGCTCGCCCGTCTTCGTAAACGCGACGACCGAGGGCGTCGTCCGGCTTCCCTCGGAATTCGCGATGACGGTCGGGCTTTGCCCTTCCATTACGGCGACGACCGAATTGGTCGTGCCGAGGTCGATGCCGACCACTTTAGCCATGAAGTAAATCTCCGTTCTTCCGATCGTCGCGGACCATGTGCACGCTCGGCTGTTCGCCGCGCGACCCCGCTTCCGCGGGCTTTCCCTTGCCTCTTACCGACAATCAATCGCGCCAAATAGCCCCGGCGCTGGGCGTTTCACTCTCTAAAATACGCCCGCACCCTCGGTTGGTTTCAGCGGGTGCGAAATTTTCGCGTTTCGGCGACATGACGTTGCCTCGACCGGGACGGCGGACTCGTTCCATCCTTGGAACTCGTGCCGCCTCGTGAACTGCTTTGTCGCTCGCCCTCCGGGCTCGCTCGGCGCAGGCGCCCTGCTCGGCAACGTCATGCCGCCTCACGCTCATACAAAGCCGCCCCCAGGCGTGGAAGCCTGAGGGGCGGGCGGGCGTATCCTAGAGTGTTCGGGAGGGGGAAGGGCTTGCTGGCCGCCGCCCCGGTCGAGGCAACGTCATGCCGCCGAAGAGCGAGCCCTTTCTACGGCTGTTGCTGCTGCTGCGGGACGTAGCCGGCGTCGGCCGGGCGTTCCGTGACCTTGACGTTTACCAGCTTCTTGACGCCGCCGCTCCAGACTTGGAGGGCGATCGTCTGCCCGGGCTTGGCGGCGCGGATCGCGTCGATGGCCTCGGTATTGGTCGTGACGTCCTTGCCGTTGACTCTCTGGATCACGTCACCAGGCTGGAGTCCGGCGGAGTCGGCCGGCGTCCCTTGGACGACCTGGACGATCGCGACGCCCTTGCCCTTGTAGTTGAGCTGGACTTCGAGATCGGGCGTGACCGTCGCAAGCGAGGCTCCGATGTATCCGACGTTGGTCCCTTGGTGGACGCCCGGGTTCTTTTGGAGCGATGCGATCTGCTCTTTGACCGCGTTGGACGGTATCGCGAAGCCGATGCCCTGGGCGCCGGCTTGCGGGCTCGCCGTCGATTGGTTCACGCCGATGAGGCGCCCGTCGATGTCGATCAGCGGTCCGCCGGAGTTGCCGGGGTTGATCGGCGTCGAGATCTGCATGAGGCCCTTGAACTCCTGGCCGCCGTTCTCGGTTCCGATCACTTCGTCGCGATTGAAGCCGGAGACGACGCCGACGGCGACCGACTGTTTCAGTTCGAGCGGTTCGCCGATGGCGATCGCCCACTGGCCGGCCTGCAGTTTACTCGAGTCGGCGATTTCGACGGGCGGCGGCAGCTTCGCGTAGTTGTCGACCTTGACCAGCGCGACGTCGGCGCCGATGTTCATCCCGTAGACGTGGCCTGCGACGCGGTCGTTGTTCTGGAAGATGACTTCGATCTTCGACACGCTGCCGCCGTTGGGCGGACGGACGACGTGCGCGTTGGTTACGATCAATCCGTCACGCGAGATGACGAAGCCTGAGCCCGACGCCTGAGCGCGATAGCGCTGGATGCGTTGCGAGAAGGGATCGACCGGGACCAATTGCTGTCCGTTGACCGTCACGTTGAGCGCGACGACCGATGGCGCGACGCGTTTGACCGCGCTCACGATGCGATCCTGGTCGCTCGTCCCCGAGACGATCACGGCGGCACTCACGGCCGGCGGTGTGTTACCCGGTCCAGCGACGTTGGCGAAGTGCGTGCTCGCGTAGAGCATCATCGCGAAGCTGCCGATGATCGCCCCCACGAGCGCGACGATAGAGGTTGAAAGAATTCGGTTCTTCATGCTGTTCCTTATGACGGGTTCTCTGAAGCGCGTCCTACTCGGCAAAACGTCAAAGGTCGCGCGGGGTACTCATTTTTCCCCGAAGTCTAATATTCGCCTCGCTGGCTGAGAAGAGCCTCAGAAACCCCTAGGAGGCCGCCGAAGGACTCCCCGCCGTTCCGGAGCGCTCGTCGGAGACGATCAGCCCGTCCTTGAGGCGGATGATCCGGCGGGCGTGCCGGGCGAGGTCGGCGTCGTGCGTCACCATGATAATCGTACGTCCGGACTCGTTCAACTGGCCGAAGAGCGCCATGATCTCCTCGCTCGTCTGAGAGTCGAGGTTACCGGTCGGTTCGTCCGCAAGGACGACAGCGGGGTCGTTGACCAGCGCCCGGGCGATGGCGACACGCTGCTGCTGCCCGCCGGAAAGCTCGTTCGGTTTGTGGCGAGCGCGGTCGCCGAGGCCGACCTCGGTGAGTTGTTTCAACGCGGCGGCGTCGCGCTCGCGCGCGGGAACTCCGGCATAGAACAGGGGCAGGGCGACGTTGCGCAGCGCGTCGGTGCGCGCGAGCAAGTTGAAGCCTTGAAAGACGAAGCCGAGTTTCTTCAGGCGAATTGCGGCGAGCGCGTTGTCGTCGAGCTCGCCGACCGGCGTCCCGTCGAGAATGTACGCGCCGCTGGTCGGCCGGTCGAGGCAGCCGATGAGATTCATGATGGTCGACTTGCCCGAGCCCGACGGACCCATGATCGCGACGTATTCGCCCCGCCCGATCTCGAACGAGACGCCGCGCAGCGCGGGGACTTCGACGCTTCCCATGCGGTAGATCTTGGTGATGTCGCGGCAGACGATCGCCGCGCGCCGGTCACTCATAGCGCAGCGCCTCGATCGGATCGAGCCGCGAGGCGCGGTACGCTGGATACGTTCCGAAGAAGAGCGTCACCACCGTCGCGAAGATCACCGCGATCGCGACCGATTGCAGCCACGGAATCGGCGCGATCACGCCCGAGAGCGAGATCAGGACAAAGCGGTTGATGAGTCCGCCGATCAGGAGGCCAATGACGAGCCCGATTCCGCAACCGATCGCCGAGAGCAGCAGCGCCTCGATGAAGAATTGCGTGAGGATCTGCATGCGCGTGGCGCCGATCGCTTTGCGAACGCCGATCTCGCGCGTGCGCTCGGTGACCGAGACGAGCATGATGTTCATGATGCCGATTCCGGCGACCAGCAGCGATACGGCGCCGATCAGCGCGACGACTCCCGTCATCACGCTGAAGATTCCATCCATCGTCGCGGTGAACGACTTTCGGTCGAACGTGCCGTAGTCGGAACGCGATGTCTTGAGCGCTTTGAAGTAGGTGACGACGGCGACCTCGGTCTCGCCGATCTTGCTCGGATCGGCCACGATGAAGCGCGCAAAGAACAGCGGCGAAGAGCGGATGTAGTCGTGCGTGTACGTGGTGTACGGGATAAAAACGTCGCCGCCGAAACTGATTGGGATGATTCCCGAGGTCGGTTTGGCGCGTACGCCGATCACCACGAAGCGGCGTTCGCCGACGCGAATGCTCGTCCCGACCGGGTCGCCACCACTGGGGAAGAGCCGCTGGTAGCCGTTGTCGCCGAGGACCGCGACGTGGGCCGACACGGCCACGTCATCACCGGAGATGGTGCGCCCGTAGACGAGCGGCGTGTCGATGAACGAGATGTCGGAGTCGGCCGACACCGTCAAACGCGCGTGAACGTGCCCGATGTCGACGACGCGCCGCGTGCCGCCCGCCGGCATCGCGACGGCGATGTTCGGAACCGCCGCTTTGGCGCGCTGGATGTCGCCAATGCGAAAAGCGGCCTTGGTGATGTCCGCCTGCCGCGCGTTCGGAAACATGACGAAGCTGCGGTCGTTGAGGCTGCCGAGGATGCCGGTGACCGCGCCCGAGAGTCCGCTGCCGAGGATTTCGATCGCGATGACGGCGCCGACGCCGATGATGAGGCCGAGCACCGTCAGGAGCGAACGCGTTCGGTTGCCGTTGAGCACGCCGAGCGCCTCGCCGCAGAACTGAAAAGCGAGCCGAATCACGAGCGCAGCGCCTCGATCGGATCGAGCCGGCCGGCGCGGATCGCCGGATAGGTCCCGAACACCACGCCGACCAGCGTCGAGAAGCCGGCCGCGATCGCGATGATTTGTAACAGTGGAACCGGCGCCGGTCCCAGCAACTTTGCGACGATGCCGTTTGCGAGCAGCGCCGCACCGATTCCGAGCAGCGTCCCCGTGCCGCCGCCGATCAGCGAGAGGATGATCGCTTCGAGCAGAAACTGCGTGACGATGTCGCGGCGGCTTCCGCCGATCGCTTTACGGATGCCGATCTCGCGGACGCGCTCGGTGACCGAGACGAGCATGATGTTCATGATCCCGATCCCCGCAACCAGCAGCGCGACGCCGCCGATCGCGGTGACCCCGACGGAGATGGTCGAAATCACCGACTCGAAGGAGGTCAGGAACGCCGCGACGTCCTGTAACTGGTACTTCGAGCGAGCGCCGTGGAGATGGTTCAAGGTCGCGAACACGCGGTCTTGGAGGGTGACGAGGTTCGCGCCGGGCTGCGCGTAGATGGTCAACCCGTCGACCGGTCCCGGCGCGATCTCGTGATAGGTCGTGTACGGTATCTCGATATAGTCGGACGCGCCGATGCTGTTGAAGATGCCGGCCTTGAGCTCGTCGTAGACGCCGATGATCGTGAAGCGAACGCCGTTGACGCGTATCACCTGTCCGAGTCCGAGGCCGCTGCCGAAAAAACGGCGTTCGAGCGGCTGGCTGATTAGCGCGACGTGCTCCGCGTTCTGAACCTCCGGCGTCTCGATCCTGCGCCCTTCGCGCAAGGTCAGCGAGTCGACGATATAGTCTTGCTGACTGACGACCGTGCCGACGTACGTCACGCCGTTGGCCTTCATCGTGTAGTTGCGCTGGTAGGTCGGAAAGACGTAGCTGACGACGTCGCTGTCTTCCGCGAGCACCGTCGCGGTGTCGCGATACTGGATCTGCGCCGAGGCCGGGTCGTCCTGACGCGGGTCGGCGAAGACGGCTAGGCCCGGATCGCCGAATGCGTTGAGCGAGCCGGCGATCCCGGCGGCCGCCGAACTTCCGATGCCGAGGACGGCGATCACCGAACTCGTCCCGATGATCATGCCGAGCATCGTGAGGATCGAGCGCGCGCGGTTACGCCAGATCGCGTCGAGCGCTTCCGCGGCGTACGCGAGAATTCGCGTCATTAGTGCGGCGAGGCCGAAGGTCCAGGCGACGGCGACGGGGCGGCGGTGACTCGCGCGTTGGGCACGACCGCAAGGTTCTTGTCGGCGATCACGACGTCGCCGTCGTGCAAGCCGGAGAGGGCGATCGCGCTCGTATCGTTCTGTTCGCCGAGTTTGACGTCGACGCGCACGGCTTTGCCGCCCCGCGCGACGAAAACGTATTGAACGTTTTTGGCGTCTTTGCGCAGGGCGTCGATCGGGACGGTCAGCACGTGACGGCGGTCGTGCGTTACGATGTCGACGTCGACCGTCATCCCGTCGCGCAGATAGGGCAGCGTCTGATCGAGGACGATCGTTGTCAGAACCTGGCGCGACGTGTTCGATGGGTCGTCGGATTTTTGCGCGATGGGCGAGATGGCGGTGACGTGTCCGGCAAGTTTCTTTCCGGCGAAGTCCTCGCCGCTGACGATCGCGCGCTGACCGAGGCGGACGCCGGCGATGTCCTGTTCGTCGACCTTCGTGCGCACGATGTAGCTTTCGGTGCCGGACATCGTGAACAGGGACTGCCCGGCGCTCAGCGTATCGCCGGGCTGGATCGGGCGAAGCGAGTCGCCGCTCTGGGCCGCGACGCTTTCGACGATTCCCGAAAACGGCGCGCGAAGCGTCGTCCGTGCGACTTGATCGCGCGCGTAGGCGAGATCGTCCTCGGCGCGGGCCGCGTCGGCCTTGGCCGCCGTCACGTCGCCGTATTTGTTCTGCGCCGCGTTCGCCTGAGCGGCCGAGAGCGCAGCCTGCGCTTGGCGCAATTGGTCCTCGGCGGCGCGAACGCGATCTTTGAGGACGCCATATTGCCGCGTGAGCGTCCCCTCGACGATCTGTTGTTCGCGCGAGGCCTGCTGATAGCTGACTTGCGCCTGCTCGTAGCGAGCCTTGGACTGCTCGAGCGCGTCGCGCGAGACGGCCTTCTGCGCATAGAGGTCGACGTTGGCGTCGTTGGTGCGCTTCGCTTCGCGCAGATCGGTGGCGGCTTTGTCGAGGGTTGCTTTAACGATCAGGCGTTGTTCCTCGGCGGTTTGGCCGCTGTAACCCAGCCCCGATTGCTGCCCCGC
>PLCB01000023.1:82519-82842 GCA_003134695.1 Candidatus Zemynaea palustris
CCGCGGACGCTGGATGACCCCCGTTTCGGGCAAGGTCGTCGTGAACGTTCCGTAGTGGACCTTTTGCAGACGAACTGCGACGGCGTTGTGTTTTCCGACGCCCGCGACGACAGCGATCAAGATCGTGATCACGAGCGCGCCGATCACGACGAGCGTGGCGACAAGACGATTCATAGTCCTCGAAGGTCAGCGGCGGCGACCGGATCCGGCGGCCCAAGCGCGAGCCGCAGTCGAATGTAAGCGGAGACGTACGCGACTCGCGCGCCGAGCAGATCGTTTTCCGCCGAGAGCGCGGTCTGCTCGGTTTGCGTCACGTCGGTGAA
>PLCB01000037.1 GCA_003134695.1 Candidatus Zemynaea palustris
TCGTCCCGGGCGCCTCGCCGACGCCGCGCTAAGCGGCGCCGCGCCACGAGAAGAAGCGCCGAGCATATCTGCTCGACGCCTCTGAGTTGGGCTTGGGTCCGCTTCCGTTACGCTAGAAGTGGATTCCGAGGCCCGCGAACAGTCCGTTGTGGGTGTACCCTGACGGAGCGTTCGTTCCGGCTGTCGCGTGGTCTCCGAGGAAGCCGCCTTCGAGGAAGATCGGCGTCGACGGAATCGCGAACGTGACTCCAGCCATGTAGCGCAGGAGGCGATACTGGAGGTTGAAGTGGTTCCCGGCCGGATCTGTGAAGTTTCCTGAGACCGACGGATAGTAGATCGCACTTCCCTCGAGCCCTATGACGCTCTTGAGACTCGGTGCGAGTTCGAGCCCGCCGCCGAATCCGGTCTGTTGCGGATATCCGTAGTTGCCCCACTTCGAGAGATAACTTCCGACGATGTAGACCTTCGGAATACCGATGCCGATACCGAAACGACCGTCGACATCGGTGTCTCTCATCGCGAATGCGGCAACGTTGGTCTGTCCACCGCCACCGATGACGGTAACGCAACCTTGCGATCCCGCAGCAACGCCGGAGCAGCTCCCCGCTATCGGCTGGTTGTGCGGATACTGCCACGTGCGGTATTCCGCTTCAGCCAAGATCGGAAGGCTTCCGAGTGATGTCGTGAATCCGCCGCGGAAGGCGTACGAGCCGGTGCCTGAGTTGCCTGGGCTGAACTCGTTATAGACCTTCGGACTGAATATGTAGTCGCCCGCGACCCAGAACATCGTATTCGACGACACGACCGGTGCCGGAGTTGGCGGCGGCGGTGGCGGTGGTGGCGGTGGTGGTGGCGGTGGTGGCGGCGGTGGCGGCGCCGTCGGAGGTGGCGGCGGCGGCGGTGGCGGCGTCGGGGCAGGCGCTGGGATATAACGCACTACGACGAGACGCTTGTCGGGAACCCACTGAACGTAGGCGCCCATACCTTCGGAAATTACGCGCACCGGGACGACGATGACGCCGTGATACATTTCGGGAGGCACGTCCAACGGACGCGACTCACCGTTAATTACGACTTCGGGTCTACCGAGCGTCACCTGGACGTTTGCCCCTGACTTGGAAACCGTAACCGTCTTCGTCGACGGATCGTAGCTGACCGTCGCGCCCATTTGCTCGAACATCGAGCGCAATGGAACGAAGATCGTGCTTCCGCGGACGATTGCCGCAAGGACGCGATTTTGCTTTAGGGTATCGGGCTTCGCGTAGACGTGTTGGTCGTTGTACAGGATCGGAACTTCGCCCGACGGCGGAGAGCCGAAATTCGCAGGCTGCGCCAGCGCCTGTGTGCTGACGACAGATGCGAATGCGACCAGCCCGAACGAGACCGCCGCAAACGTGGCGACGAGACGCGTAACGAGTCGTTTCACTAGTAACCTCCCTGGATTGCCTAAAATGGCTGCTTCGCAGGTGGCATACCCGTTCGGGACCAGGCGTAAACTTGAGGGCCGGCGGGATCGGGGCCGGCGTGAGCGGGCTCCGGTTGGCCCTGCGACCATTGTCGCACGCAACCCGGAAAAGCCCCCGAGCGGCCCCTGGGGCAGTAGCGGTCCCTAGGCTTGTTTGTCCTCGAGGTTCGCGAGGAATTTCGGACGGTCCATGATGTAGCGCTCGTGCGAACCCTCGGCAATCTTCTCGCGCTCGTCGAACGCGGTGACCGCGAAGTTGATGCGCCGGCCGTCGACGCCGATGACTTCGACTTCGGTGCGCACGATGAATCCTACCGGCGTCGGCGCCAAGTGCGTCAGTTCGATGTAGGCGCCGAGCGAAATCTGGTCGGGGGCGAGGGTCGGTGCAAGACACTCGACTGCGGCCTGTTCGATCAATTGCAACAGGATGGGCGTGGAGAGAACGTCGACCCCTTTGTTTCCGGACTTTTCGGCGGTCATCCATTCCTCGACGCGCGTCTGGCTCTGATAGGAACGACCGACGTCGACCTTGACGCCCATGTCGCTTGATACTCCGACGGCGGGGACGGTCCCGCCTTGCGGCAACGGCCCCACCTTGCGGCAACGGTCCCGGCGAGTCGCGTGTTAGGGGTTTTGGCCGGGGCCGAATCAAACGGTCGCTTTCGCCGGTATCATGCCCGTGAGGTCTGGAGTGCAGAAGCATCATTTCAAGGTTTTCGTTTTTTCGTTGAGCGCGGTCGTCGCGCTCGGCGCGGCAGGCTGTTCCAAGGGCGGTCAGGCGCGCCAGGGGCCGCCGCCGCTCGCCGTCGACGTTGCGACGGCGAAGATCGGCGACATCGCGACCTTTATTTCGCTCGACGGGCAGATCGCGCCGTTGCAAGACTCGACGTTGAGCTCTCCTCAATCGGGGACCGTCTCGGCCGTCTTGGTGAACGAAGGCGACCGGGTCACCACGGGCCAGTTGCTGGCCCAGCTCGACGATTCTACGTATCGCGCGCAATTGGCCGCCAATCAGGCGACGGCGTCGCAGGCGTTGGCGAAACTGAAAAGCTCGTCGATCCAGGCGCCGATCTCGCAACAGCAATACAGCTCCTCAATGTCACAAGCGACGCAGGTTCTTCAGGCTGCGCAGAATCGAATCTCAACCGACCAGGCCGCCCTCAAGAACGCAGAATTGAACTACAAGAGCAACGTTCAATTGGCGCAACAAGGCTACGTCTCGCAGACCGCGCTCGAGGCCTCGCGTTCGGCTTACGTCGCGGCGCAGCAAGAATTGAACAACGCCAAACAGTCGCTGCCGGCGGCGCAAGCGGCGGACCGCTCGGCGCACGAGAACCTGAATCAAACGCAGGTCGATCAAGCGACGATCGACGCCAACCGCGCCGCTCTGCAGCAGGCGGAAGCCAACGTGCAGTTGCTCGAGACGCAGATTCGACAGTGCGCGATCTACGCGCCGTTCAACGGCGTCGTCACGCAGCGTCTGTTGGACCCCGGCGCCTTCGCGGGCCCGAATCAACCGATTGCACGCGTCTCCGAACTCGACTCGGTCTACGTCAACGCCAACGTCCCAGACGAAGACCTCAACTACGTCCACGCCGGAACGCCGGTAACGTTCGGCAGCGCGAGCATCCCAGGCAAGTCATTCTCGGGCCGCATCATGGACGTCAACGCGATTCCGACCGCGGGGACGCTCTCGTATCGCGCGCGCGTGCGCCAAGCCAATCCGGGCGACGTCTTGCGCGGCGGGATGCTCGTCAGCGTCGTGATCCGCAGGGAATCTCACAGGAACGCGGTCGTCGTCCCGCGCACCGCGATCTTTCAGACCGACCAGGGCGCGAACGTGTACACGGTCGAGGACGGCAAGGCGAAATTACTGCCAGTCAAGGTCGGCCTGCAAACCGACACCTCCTCCGAGGTGCTTGGCGGATCGGTAAAACCGGGTACACTCGTCATCACGACGCGACCCGACGCCCTGCAGAACGGCAGCGTGGTCGCGATCGGCGGCGCTCCGCCGGCGGCCGGACCGCCTGGTTCAGGGCCGAAGCCAACGCAATCCGGAGGTAAAGGCCGCAAGGCACAGCAGTGATGACAGCGCAGACCCGTCTCCACACGAGCTTGGGAGCGACCGTGCTCGCGGCCTTGCTTGCCGCGACCGCGTTCGGCGGCTCCCGCGTCTCAGCGGCCCCGGCGCCGAAGATCACGCCGAAGCCGACCGCGGCGCCGACGCCTATGGCGCAGCCCTCTCCGTTTCCGCAATACACCTTAGGGCCGGCGAGCGTCGGCCCTCCGGTGCCGTTCCCGGAATACGGGACGCCGATTCCGAGCGTTGGCGTCGGGCCGCCGCCCAGCGGGGCACCTCAGATCATCACCCTCCCCCAGGCGATCGCGGTCGCGTTTGCGCGCGCTCCGTCGCTCGCTGCCGCGCGAGCCGACGAGGGCGTCGCGCATGCGGCGAAGCGTTTGGCGCAGACTGGCTATTATCCGAATCTCTCGGCGTCGGCCTCAACCTCGCACCAGGATCGACAACCAGGTTCGACGACGGTGATCGGGGGCGGCGGCGGCGGAACGTTCACGAGCCCGACCTCCACCACGTCGAACGGGCTGACCGTGACGCTGCGTCAGCTGATCTTCGACGGCGGGCGCGTCGCGGCGTCGATTCGCGCCGCGTCGTATAGCGAGACTGCTTCGGTCGACACCTATCGCCGCGATCTTCAGACCGTCGCGCTCAACGTGGCGCAGGCTTATTACAACCAGTTGCTAGCGCAGCGCACGCGGCAGGTCGCAGAGCAAACCGTCCGGCTCGACCTGGTGCAAGAGGATCTGGTACGCGCGCAGTTGGCGGCCGGCGTTGCAACCCGGGTCGATCTTTCGACGGCACAGCTTCCGACGGCGCAAGCGCGCGTCGCCGTGGTCAAAGCGCAGGCGCTCGAGTTGACCGCGCAAGCGACCTTCGCCAACGCGATGGGGTTCGACGCGAACGTCGATATCCGCCCGTTCGACGACACGCCGGTCAGCGCGACCGGCGCGATTTCGACGATCCCGGTTCTAAGCTACGATCAGGCGCTGACGCGAGCGTACCTCTTGCGGCCCGATCTCGCCTCTGCGGAACATTCGCTACGGGCTCAGCGCGAATCGCTGACCGCGACGCGCTTGAATCTGTTCCCGTCGCTCTCGGGGACCGCTTCGGGCGGGACCAACTCGACCGATACGACGGGCGGAACCTTCCGCAATTCCGCGACGATCGGTGCGACGCTGTCGATTCCGCTCTACGATCAAGGGATCACCGCGGCCAACGTGCTGCAGCAGAAGGCGAGCATCGATCGGCTGACGGCCGATCTCGAAACGACGCGCGAGACCGTGCAATTGAACGTGAAGCAGGCGCTGGTCAATCTGGTGGCGGCGCGCGCGCAGCTCGACGAAGTGCAGGCCGAATACGCGAAGGCACTCGACGTCTTGAACGCTACGCAGGCGCAATACCGCTTCGGGGTGACGACGCTTCCGTTGCTGCTCAACGCGCAGGTCGGTTTGACGACGGCGCTCAGCGATCAAGTGACCGCGGTCTACGCGCTCCGCCAAGCGGAGCAGACGTATTTGTACGCGATCGGAGCAAATACGCCGTAGGCGTGCCCGCTGCGGCGGGGAGGCTGCCGCGGCGTGGAAAAGGGGTGAGCATGGACGTGCTCGACACGCCGGTCGGCGTCGACGATCCGGTCAACGCCGCGATTCTCAAGGTTTCTGAGGACCGGATCGCCGGTTTCCAGCGCGACCCGCTCGGCGCGGTCGCTGCGGCGTCGGGCGTCGATGTCGAAACGGTCATCGCGCGCATCGGCGCGATGTTGCGGGCGGGGACGATCCGCCGCGTCCGTCAGACGTTGCTCGCGACGAATCTCGCGCACGGTGCGCTGGTCGCCTGGCAAATCGCGCCGGAGCGACTCGACGACGCGTTCGATTTTATGTTCGGCGCGGACCCGTTCTCAGGGCACGTCGTCATTCGCACCGCTGATCCGGCGACTCCCGGTTCGAACTATCGCTTGTGGACCACGCTGAAAGTTCCGCAGGGGTATTCGCTCGAGAAGCACGCCGAGTTCTTACGCAAGCGCGTCGGTGCCGATAAGTTCCGGTTGATGCCGGCGAAGCGTTTGTTCGTACTCGGCGTCGGACACATTCGCCGGCGCGGGCTCGAGCCCGGCGCGCGCGCCGAGGTGCTCGCCGAAACGCAGGACGCCCGCATCGTCGAATTGTCCGGCCTCGAGTGGAGGGTGCTCGATGCGCTGAAGCGCGAGTTCGCGCCGCAAGAACTGGGTCGAGATCTCTGGCGCGCGCGCGCGGAGGAAGCCGGCGTCGCGCTCGACGAGTTCTATCGCGTCGCCGAGTCGTTGCAGACCCGCGGCGTTATCGGGCGCTTCTCGACGTTCCTCGAACACGTCAAACCGACTGCCGGAAATCAGCGCGTGACCCGCTACAACGCGCTCTTTCACTGGCGCGTTGCGCCTGGCCGCGAGCTCGATGCGGGGGCCGAGGTCGGGCGGCACTACATCATGACGCACGCCTATTGGCGCGAAGGCGGCCCCGAGTTTCGCAACGTCAACGTCATGGGCGTCGCGCACGGGCTCGACAAGGACGTCGTCCTTGAGCACAAAGCCGCGATCGACCGGCATCTCGAAGAAGCCGGCATCCCCTTCGATTACACCAACGTCTTTTGGGGTGGGCGCAGCGAGATCAAGCCGTCGGAGATCTCGCCGCTCGCGTTCGCGGAATTCTACCGCGCCAGAGAAATCGACCCCGAAACGATGCGATAGTGCAGCGAAAAACCCCACGCGTCTTGCTCCTTCTGGTAACCGGGCTTCTCGCAGCGTGCACCAAAGTCGGGACGCAGACTGCCGGTGGAGCGGCCGGCAATCCGTGGACGCATCATGGGCGGCTCGTGTACTCGGAAGCCCAGGACGTGAAATCGCTCAACCCGATGCTCGCCACCAGCGCCGCCGCCCTCGACCTGTCGATGTTTCTCTTCTCCTATGCGGTGCGCTACGACGAGCGCTCGCGACCGCATCCCGATGCGCTGCGCGAATTGCCGACGGTCGAGAACGGCGACGTGAGCAAAGACGGTCTCACGCTGAAGTACAAGTTGCGGCCGAACATCTATTTCCACGACGGCGTGCAGGTGACGTGCCGTGACCTCAAGTTCACCTGGCAAGCGGTGATGAATCCAGCCAATAACGACATCACGCAGGATGGCTACAGGGACATCAAGAGCATCGATTGCTCCGATCCGCTCGTCACCGTCGTCCACATGAAGAAAGTCTACGCGCCGTTTCTCCAACAATTGTGGGGCGTGAACGGCAACGCGCCGATCCTGCCCGCGCACCTCTTGGAGACCGTCAACGACTCGGCCGGTTCGTTCAATCGCGCGCCCTACCAGGCGGCGCCGATCGGGAGCGGGCCATTCACGTTCGTGCGCTGGGACCGGGGCTCGCAGGTCGTCCTGAAGGCTTTCGACCGGTATTTCCTCGGCAAGCCGAAACTCGACGAGGTGGTCTTCAAGATCTTCCCCGACGAGAACACGACGGTTAACGAGATCAAGACGCACGAGATCGACATGGCGATCCACGTCGGCACGAATCTCTGGCCCGAATTGCAGAACATCCCGGGGACCGTCGTGAGCTCGCCGCCGGTCTTCACCTTCGACCACATCGACTTCGATTTGAAGAAGCCGCTGTTCCAGGACGTTCGCGTGCGGCGGGCGCTCGCGATGGCGCTCGATCGCAAGACGATCCTCGCGAAGATTGCACACGGGCTCGGCGACCTCACCGACTCCGCGCTCTCGCCGCAAATCTCGTGGGCGTGGACGGCGGATACGGCGCATTACGACTACGATCTGCCCAAAGCGAACGCGCTGCTCGACGAGGCCGGTTGGAAGGTCGGTCCCGACGGCATTCGCATAAAAAACGGACAGCGGCTCGCCTTCACCTACTCGACGCAGACCGAGAGTTTCACCGGCAAAGCGGTCGAGTCGTTCGTCCAACAGGCGTGGCACGCGGTCGGCGCCGCGGTGTCGATCAAGAATTTCGGGACGGCGCAGTTCTTCGACAACACAAAGAGTGGTATTTTGCAGGGCGGCCACTACGACGTCGCCGGCTTTGCCTGGGGCGGTGCCGCCGACCCCGACGACAGCGCGATCTATTCGGCGCACAACATGGCGCCGCGCGCGCAGAACGCGCTCTTTTGGGACGACAAGATCGCGACCGCAGCGATGGACGACGAACTCTTGACCGTCGATCACGCGAGACGCGCGCGCGACTTCAAGATCGAGCAGCAACGCTTCGCGAGCGAGGTGCCCTCGATCGTGCTCTACTATCGCCGCGAGCCTCAGATCTACAACAGCGACTTGAAAGGGTACACCGCGTCACCGGTGATCTCGCCGTTCTGGAACCCGCACCAATATTCGATCTAGCCCAACCGTTCCGAAAGTGAGGACCCGCGTGAACCGTCTTGCCCACGCCGCCATGCTCGCGCTACTCGTCGCCTACGCCGTGATGGGGATCGGCCCGGCGGCATCGGACGAGCAGCGCCAGAACTCGTTCACCAAGCCTCATTTTCTACGTTATGGGGATATCGGCGACGTCACGTCGCTTAACCCGATGTTTGCGCAGCAATTGATCCTAAGCCGAATAGCGTCGCTGACGATGGCGTGGCTAGTCAAATATGACATCCACAATCAAGCGGTTCCCGAACTCGCAACGGTCGTACCGACTCTAAAGAACGGTGGCATCTCACCGGACGGCAAGACGATTACTTTTCACCTGCGCAAAGACGCAAAGTGGTCGGACGGCGTGCCGTTTAATGCCGACGATGTCGTATTCACGACGAAGGTTATCCTCGATCCGAAGACGTTGATTCTCAGTCGCGACGGCTGGGATCGTATCGCCAAAGTCGAGACTCCGAACAAGTATACCGTCGTCTTTCATCTGAGCAAACCGTACTCGCCGTTCCTCCCGACGTTTTTCGGCAGCGCCGGCGCGAACCCGGCGATCGTGCCGAAGCACATTCTCGAAGGCAAAGACGTCAACACTGATCCTTATAACTCGAAGCCCATCGGAATCGGACCGTTCCGCATCGTCGAATGGCGCCGGGCCGACCGCGTGATCATGGAAGCAAACCCCTATTATTTCCGCGGTTTGCCGAAGCTCAGGAGAATCGAATACCGGATCGTACCCAATCGCGACACGCTCCTTACGCAGTTGCAAACCGGCGACATCGACATGTGGGCGACGGCCGCCGCCGCCTACTATCAGCGCCTGCAAGGCGTAAAGGGATTCACGGTCACCAAACAGACCGGCTATGGCTTCGGCCACATCGACTTCAATTTGGACCGGCCGAAGCTACAGGACGTGCGCGTGCGCCGCGCCCTGACCCTCGCCATTGATCGCAAAGCCCTGTGGGAGAAGGTCAGCCACGGCATCGGCATCCTGCAGGACAACGTCGTTTCGCCCGCGAGCCCATTTTTCGACAAGACAGTCGGCATGTCGCCCTTCGACATGAAGAAGGCCAATGAATTGCTCGACGAGGCTGGCTGGAAGCGCGGCGCCGACGGAATTCGCGAGAAGAATGGTGAGCGGCTCGTGATCGACTTCGCGTCGAATTCAGGCAGTCCCGACACTGATACGCGGATCGAGTTGATTCGCGCCTGGTGGAAGGAGATCGGTGTCGAGCTCGATCGGAAGAACTACGATCCGGCGCTCTTGTTTGCGCCGCCGGAAAAGGGCGGGATCATCAATGCTGGAAAGTTCGATGTCGTAATTTTCGCCTGGTATTTATCGCCGGCCGGCGATCTATCGACCATCTACGGCTGCGGCGAATTCTCGCCGCACGGCCAGAACAACATGCACTGGTGCAACAAGAAGGCGAACAACGCAATGGATGCCCTCAAGCTGACCTACGACCAGCGGGCTCAGATTCAATATGACGGCATCGTCGAACATGCGATTGCAGCCGAGGTTCCGACGTACGTCACGTCGATCGTCGAAGACGTCTACGCGTATAACTCGGATCTCAAAAACTTCCACCCCAACTCGGTGACGGCGTTCGACGACTTCATGAACGTCGACATCTGATCCGGTGAAAATCTGCGCCCTCGTTGACGCCCTGCGGACCCCGCCCGCACCGGGCAGTCTCGCCATCGCGCGCGGAAGCGGGCGATTCGAGGCGGCGGGCGAACGCCGCGAGTGTTCTGCCGGCGACGCGATTTACGTCCCGGCCCGCGCCGAACATCGGTTCGTCGACTTCAGCGAGGATTTTGCGACATGGGTATTCTTTTGGCCGTAGCCCGCCGAGTTGTAGCGGGGGCGTTGCTTCTCTCGATCGCGGCGTGCACGCGCGTCGGCGGATCGGGGACCGGGGGCGCCGGGCGCCATCCGTACACCCAGCCGCACGTGTTGCGGTATGCGGCGGCTGAGGACATCGTCGGACTCAATCCGCTGATGTCGACGCAGGCCGTCGTGAGCTCGCTCAGTCAGATGACGATGGCCTGGCTCGTCCGCACCGACGCGAACAGCGAACCGACGATTCCGGAACTTGCGACGGAGATCCCGAGCAAGACGAACGGCGGGATCAGCCTGGACGGCAAGACGATCACCTGGCATCTGCGCAAGGGCGTTAAGTGGTCGGACGGCCAGCCGTTCGACGCCGACGACGTCGTCTTCTCGACCAACGCGGTGAACAATCCGGCGAACAACGTAGTGAGCCGCGACGGGTGGGAATTGATCGAGAAGATCGACGAACCCGACAAATATACCGTCGTCTATCACCTGAAGAAGCCGTATTCGTCGTTCCTCGAGACGTTTTTCACGACCGCCGGCGCCAACCCGGCGATCATGCCGAAGCATCTCTTGGACAAGTATAAGAACCTCAACGACGTTCCGTACAACGCGTTGCCGGTGGGCATCGGGCCCTTCAAGTACGAGGCTTGGAGGCGCGGCGACTCGGTGACGCTCATCGCCGATCCGCTCTACTGGCGTGGGCAACCGAAGATCCAACGCGTTCTCTTCAAGATCATCCCCGACCGCAATACCGTCCTCGAGCAGATGAAAACGCACGAGCTGGATATGTGGACGCCGGTCGCGCCGCACTATGTCAACGATCTGCGCAAGATCGCGGGCGTGAACATCCTGATGACGCCGAGCTTTTTCTACGATCATATCGACTTCAATCTGAGCCACCCGGCGATGCAGGATCCGGCCGTGCGTCAGGCTTTGCGCTACGCGACCGATCGGAAGGCGATCAACGACAAGGTTCGGTTCGGCCTCTACATCTTAGACGAGTCGGTCGTCGTGCCGGCCAGCTCGTATCACGAAGACCTACCGCTCGTCCCCTTCGACATCGCGAAGGCCAACAAGATTCTCGACGACGCCGGCTGGGTGCGCGGCGCCGACGGCATCCGGAGAAAGAACGGCCTCCGCCTGGCGCTCCAGTACGCGAGCTCGACCGGCTCGCCCGATACCGATACGCAGCTACTCATGATCGGCGGCTGGTGGAAACAACTGGGCGTCGAGTTCACCGTCCATCGCTACCTCTCCGCGGTGTTGTTTGCGACGATACAAGGCGGCGGAATCGTCTACAGTGGGAAGTTCGATGCGATCAACTTTGGTTGGGGCGGCGATCCCAACCAGGACCTCACGAACCTCTTCAGCTGCAACCGTTTTCCGCCCAACGGCCAGAACGATCCTCGCTACTGCAATCGACAGGTGACGGCCGCGCTCGATCACGAGCAGTCGCACTACGGAAGGGCCGAGCGCGCCGGCGATCTCAAGTTGATCCAAGAGCAGATTTACAAGGACGTCCCGACGATCGTCCTCGACGCCCGCAAAGAGATCTACGCGTTCAACGACGATCTCAAGGGCTGGAAGCCGAACCCCGTCGCGCCCTTCGACTCGATCATGGACGCGGACATCTAGTCGGCGATGCGCCAACTCTTTGCCGCAGCGCTTTCTTTGCTCGCGATGTTCGGCTCGCTGATGGGGTGCTCGCGCGTCGGATCGCACGGCGCCGACGGAGGATTGCATCCGTGGACGACTCCGGGGACGTTGCGCTGGGCGGACGGCGAGGATCTCGACAACCTGAATCCGTTGCTCTCGACGCAGACGCTCGTGCACGATCTCTCGGCCTTCACGATGGGCTATTTCTTCGTCTTCGACGATCGAAATCGCGCGGTGCCGAGCCTTTGTCTTCGGGTTCCAACACGCGAGAACGGCGGCATCTCGAAAGATGGGCGCTCGCTCACCTTCCACTTGCGGCACGGTGCCGTTTGGCACGACGGCGCGCCGTTCACGTCGGCCGACGTCGCGTTCACCGTCGCGACGATCCTCGATCCGAAGACGAACGTCCTGACACGGCGCGGCTGGGAAGAGATCGAGCGCGTCGAGACGCCTGACGCGCACACCGTCGTCTTCCGGTTGCGCCGCCCGTACGCGCCGTTCTTGAACGTCTTTTTTACGCCGGTCGGCAATCCGGCAATTCTGCCGAAGCATCTGCTCGAACACGTCGCCGACATCAACAAGGCGCCATACAACGCCCTGCCGGTCGGCTTGGGGCCGTTCAAGTACGTGCGCTGGGATCGCTCGAGCCAAGTCGTGATGGAAGCGTTCGACCGGTGGTGGGGCGGGAAGCCGAAGCTGCGGCGCGTGATCTTCAAGGTCATCCCCGACGCGAACACTGATTTGGCTCAACTCCGTTCTCACGAGCTCGACGCTTACGTTCGCGCACCGAATTATCAAGCACCGCAACTGCCTGGTATCAAAGACCTGAAGGTCATTGAGTACGACACGACCAGCTTTGGGCACTTCGACTTCAACGTGACCTCCCCGCCGCTCGACGACGTGCGCGTGCGGCGCGCGCTGATCTACGGTGCCGATCTCGATACGATGTGGGACAAAGTCGATCATCGGATCGGGCGGCGCGAGTGGACGCCGATCTCGCATCTCTCGTGGGCTTACGATCCGCATGCGCCGCGCTATCCATTCGATCTTAAGAAAGCCGCGGCGCTGCTCGATGAGGTGGGCTGGGTGATGGGCGTCGACGGCTTGCGTCACAAAGGCGATCTGACGCTGCAGCTCAAGTTTGTCGGGAACACCGGCAACATCGGACTCGACTCGCGCGTGCTGATCTTACAGAGCGCGTACAAAAAACTCGGCGTCGCGCTCGAGTATTTCCGCTATCCGACCAACGCGCTTTTCTCGGGGTATGCCGCCGGCGGCATCATCGCGACGCGGAAGTACGACATGGCGGCCTATGCATGGGGGCTCGCGCCGGAGCCGGACTTACAGAATCAGTACTCGTGCGACAAGATCTCGCCGAAGGGTCTCAACTATTTGGGTTATTGCAACCACGAGTTCGACGCCCTCGTCGAGGACTCGCTACGGAACTACGATCGCTCGCGCCGGACCCGCGACCTGGTCGCGGCGCAGGAGATCCTCATGCGTGACGCGCCGTTCATGGTTATCTCGCAGCGGCGCGATCGAATCGCCGTCAACGACGACCTCCACGGCCCCAAGCCCGGCCCCTCGATGATCTTTTGGAACGTCCAAGATTGGTCACTCGGGCCAGCGTTACGCTGAGGCACGCGACTCGCTCCTGGTGCTGCTTACGATGAACCAAAGTAGCAAACAGCCGGCGAGTGAAAGGGCCCGCAGGATGCCCCACAACGGGTCGAGGCGGTCGATGCCGCTTGCGTGTTGCTCGGCGGCCCACGTCGTGGTGACCGAGGCTGCGTGGTCGACGTGGAAGTTGGCCGGGAGCGCGTCCGGCCAAATCGGTAGCGGATGTGCGGCGGCGATCCCTCCGAGATAGATAACGGCCGCGACGGCGAGCACGCCGATGACGAGCGTCGACCACGCTTGTCTGCGCGCGAGAATCAGGATCGCGAGCGCGGCAGCGGCGGTCAACGCAATCGTTTGAGGGAGGCCGTCGGGACGTTGCGCGAGGCCGAGCCAGTCGACCGCGACGAGCAGCGTCCCGAGGATCGCAACGAGCCTAAGCACGCCGTCGCTTCGCCGAAGCGCAAAGACCGCCGGAAAGAACAGCAGCGTGAAATCATGCTCGTGCGCGAACGGCCACGCGAGCGGCAGTGCGGCGGACGCGATTGCGAAGCGTTTGAGCAGCTCGTGCCCGTGGACCGTCAGCTGAACGAAGAGCCACAGCAGAACGAGTGCCGTCAAACCGAGGCCGATACCGGCGGCGAGCTGCGGCGACGCCCCGAACGCACGTGCCACCGCGGCGGGCGTCGTCTGGATCACCAGAAATTGTTCGGAGCGGGCATGCTCGCCTAGCATCGCCAGATACCGAAGCAAACCGGCGCCGCCGCCCATCGCAAAAAACGAGCCAACAAGCGCCACGAACGCCGCGAGCGCAAGCGCGATCGTCGCACGCCGATCGCCGAAGCGGGCACCGAGCGCGATGGCGATATTCGGTTGCAGTGCCGCGACCAGCGCACCGGCGGCCGCCCCGAGCGCATTCCGCGCGCGCAACGACGCAAGCGCGACGATCGTCCCCGCGCATGCGACGACCGCGGCCTGGCCGAGTGCGAGACCGCTCGTCAGCGGACCGAAGCCCGCCGCCAGCACCAAGACGGCGAGCCGATCGAGTCCGTCGATGCGCGATCCGGCAAGCCGCAAGCTCCCGAGGGTCAAGATGAGGAAGGCAATGCCGAGGACGCCGCCCCACACGAGCGCCGCTCGCGGATAATCGAGGCGCGCCAACTGCGCCCAAAGCGGTAATCCGAAGGGCGGCCCGACGAACGGCAAGAGCTCTTCGCGATTCGCATTGACGCCCGGGACGAGTCGTTCGGCGCGCCAGATCTGACGCGAATACGGATCGTCGCCGGCGGACCAGGCGGAACCGGCCGCCCAGTACGACTCGAAATCGCGCATCGTCGGGCCGGGCGTCGACTGCGGACGGACGACAAAGAAGCCGACGGCGACCGCGAGCAGCGCGACGGCGAGCGCCGCTATTCTAATGCGGAACCGTGACCTGCGATGCGAGCATCGCCGCGAACAAGAATCCGGCGAGGGAGAAATAGGCGAGCGCGACGCCGCCGCGCTGCACCGGCGCGAGATCGTGGTAGGCCGTGTCGATCCGGCCGCGCCAGGCCGCGATCGCTTGCGGGATACTGAAGACGACGAGTATGAGCATCAGCGGATTGAACCAGCGGAACGCGACCGCCGCGACGATCATCGCTACGAGTCCGAAGATCCAGATGCGCGGCGAAATCGCGCCAACGACGCGACCGCCATCGAGCGGCAAGACCGGAAACAGGTTGAACAGATTCAAGAAGAAGCCCGTGTAGGCGATCGCGATCCAGAATTGGTCGCCGCTCATCGCGCCGTAACCGTAGCAGGCAAGCGAAGCGAGCGTTCCCGTCAGCGGCCCGGCGAGCGCGATGTACGACTCTTCGAGCTGCGACGCAGGCCGTCCGCGCATGTTGATCATCGCGCCCATCCCCGGAATGAAATACGGCAGCGAGGCCGGGACGCCATAGAAGCGCATGAAGGCCGCATGGCCGAGTTCGTGAATCAGAATCAGAATGACGAAGACGAAGGCGAATTTCCAACCCCAGAAGAGCGCGTAGAACCAGATCGACGCGAAGAAACCAAGCGACGCGAGTAAGATCTTTGAGCTGAACAGAAACCCGATCCACTTGAAGCTTAACAGCAGAAACCACAACGACTTGAATTTCGCGAGGATGATGCCGAGGCCGACGGCGCCGGCACCGAAACCCTTCCAGGTATTATTCGAACCGGGTCGCTGGGGCGGAAGGTACTCGCCTTCGAAGACCTGACGGGGAGGCGGCTGGAACTGCTGCACGATTCGGAGTGTTCGCGGTCGGCGCGCGCGCTCCTGAGATGAGCGAGAAATGAGCGAAAAGTGACCGCGAGCGACGCGTTGCGCATCGCCGTGCATTTCGGCGTGGAGGGCGTCGCCGCGCACGAGTTGCCGGGCGGTTGGGTCAACGACAACTGGCGCGTCGAGGCCGGCGGCGGCGCGAGCTACGTCGTCCGGCGCTACGGCCGCATGCACGTCACCCGCCGCGCCGTGTTCTTCGAACACGCCGTGATGCGCCACGCCGCCGCGCGCGTCAGCGAAGTGCACGCACCGCTCGAGGACACGGAGGGCGAGTCGATTCTTCTGGACGACGGCGCGTTCGCCGCGACGTTTCCCTTCGTCGTCGGCAGGATCGGCGAGCGTGGCGCGGCGCCGCTTGCGGCCGCGACCCTGGCGCGTTTCCATCTGGCGCTGGCTGGTTTTCGGGCGGCGCGTCCGCGCGGGGCGCGGACGGTCGGGGCGCTCGCATGGTTGCGCGAGCGATTCTTGCAACTCGCGGCGCAACCGGCCTTTGCGCAGAAGTTGCCCTGGGATGAAGTCGCCGTCGCGATCGCGGGCGCGCTGACGCGCGTCCTGCCGCAGGCGGGGCGCTTGCCGCTCGCGACGGTGCACGGCGATCCGCATCCGGACAATTTCGTCGTCGACGGCGCCCGGATCGCCGGGCTGCTCGATTTCGACTTCGCCCACGAAACCGAGCGTGCGTTCGACGTCGGATCCGCGATGGACACGTTCGCGCGCGAAAACGAAGATGCGCCGCTCGACCTCGAATCGGCCATCGACCTTGCGCGCGCGTATCATGCCGCAGCGCCGCTCAGCCAGACCGAATACGATCTGCTGCCCGATTTCATGCTTCGCCGTAACGCCTTCCTCATTTGGTACGTGGTCAGCCGTCACGGCCGGCGGGCCTTCGGCGACATCGGCAACGCCGACCGCTACGCGCGCCGGGTGCTCGAGTTGGACAAACTCGCCCGCGCGTGGAAGTCCCCTCTATGACGAGGATTCTGATCCTTGGCGGTGGGTTCGGCGCGATGGCGGCGACGCGGAAACTCGAGCGCCTCCTGCGTCCCGGCGAGGCCGAGATCACGGTCGTGAGCTACGAGAACTTCACGGTCTTCACGCCGATGCTGCCCGAAGTTCCGTCTGGGAATCTCGAGCCGCGCCACGTCGTCACGCCGATTCGAGCGCAACTGCGGCGCTCGCGTTTTGTTTTAGGCCGAGTCGTCGGCGTCGATTTCGCGACGCGGATCGTCGAGGTCGACCATGCGATCGACGGCTCTCGATACCGGCTCGGCTACGATCACGTCGTGTTCGCGCTCGGCTCGGTCACGTCGACGTTCAATCTCCCCGGCGTCGCCGAGCGGTCGTATCCGCTCAAAGGCCTCGAGGACGCCGAACGGATTCGCAATCACGCGCTCGCGTGCTTCGAACTCGCCGACGTCACGGAGGACGAGGAAAAACGGAGACGCCTGCTCACGTTTGCGATCGTCGGCGGAGGATTCACCGGCGTCGAAGCGGCCGGCGAGTTCACTGATTTCTTTCGCAGCATCGCGCGCTTCTATCGGGCCGTCGATCGGCGCGAGATCTCGCTCGTACTCGTGGAAGCCGGTCCGCAGCTCTTGCCCGATCTGCCGCCGGCGATGGGCGAGTATAGCGTGCGCGCGCTCGAACGCCGCGGCGTGCGCGTGCTGCTGAACGCGCCGGTCGCGGCCGCCGACAAAGACGGGCTCTCGCTCAAGGACGGAACCCGCGTCGAGACCTCGACGCTCATTTGGAGTGCGGGCGTGAAACCGTCGCCGCTCGTCGCATCGCTCCCGATCGGGACTGGGCGCGGCGGCGCGATCGTGGTGCAGCGCGATCTCTCGGTCGCGGACTATCCCGGCGTGTGGGCGATCGGCGATTGCGCGCAGGTCCCGTCGCCCGCGGGAGGGTGGTATCCGCCGACGGCACAGCATGCGATTCGCGAAGGCCCGGTCGTCGCGCGCAACATCGTAAGTGCGTTGCGCGGTCTGCCGATGCAGCCGTTTCGCTACGAAGCGCTCGGGATGATGGCCTCGCTCGGCGGCCGGCGCGGCGTCGCCGGCTTGCGCGGCGGTTACGTGCTGACGGGATTCCTCGCGTGGCTTCTCTGGCGAACGTATTATCTGCTGCGCTTACCGGGACTCGACCGGCAGGTGCGCGTCGCGCTTGACTGGACGCTCGGCCTGATTTTCCCGCGCGACATCTCCGAGTTGCGGCTCTACACCGAAAGCGACCGCGACGCAACCGGCGCGGACCGCCGACCCGGGGCCGGGTTGTAACAGAATCGGGACGGGCGGCGTTATCTCCCCATGAAGCGTACGTCCCTCCCCATGGCCGCTGCGGTCGTCGCTTCACTGCTGCTCGCGTCGCTGCAAGCCGCGCCGGCTGCACCCGCGCCGACGTCGCCGCCGCCGCAGATCGTGCGGCTGAATGCGACCTGGTTTTCGACCGACGGTCCGCCAGAGGCATACCGCCTCGGAATCTACGCGACCGGGGTCGACCGCAATGCCGTGATCGTCTTCGACCGCGACACGCTCGTGTCGATCGAGAACGGCGCGACGATCGACAGCGGCGATGACAACATCACGCTGCCCGCGGATCAACGATTTCTGCGAATCACGGTGCCGGCGAAGTTTCGGACTCAGGCGGGGAAAGTCTCCGTCCAGGTCAGCCAAGACGGGAAGCTCTCGGCGCCGTTCTTTATCCACCTCGAGACGGCGTTTGCCGTACCTTGAGGGCCGCCACGATAAGAACGCATCGGTCGATGCGTCCTCGAAGAACTCGCAGCCTTAGCGCTTAGTACAGGCCGAGGACGCGTGCGTCGCCGTCGATGCGGCGTAGCGCCGAATCGAGTTGCGACGCGTCGACGTTTTCGACTTCGAGATAGAAGCGATAGGTGAACGGAGCGTCGAGCGATGGACGCGAGGCGAGCGTGCGCAAGTTGAGACCCGCGTCGGCAAATGCCGAGAGGGCGTCTCGCAAGGAGCCCGGCCGGTGCGGCAGGACGACTGCGACGCAGGCGCGCGTCGCGACACGCGGGGCTTGAGCGCCGCGCCGCACGAGGAAGAAGCGCGTGAAGTTGTCGGCGACGTCTTGAATCGCCGGGGCGAGCACCTGCGCACCGTAGCGTTCCGCCGCAAGCTCCGAAGCGATTGCCGCGACCGACGGATCTCCGAGCGCGACGATCTCGCGCACCGCCCCAGCGGTGTCGGCCACAACCGCGAGGTGCATCTTCGGATGCGCGGCGAGAAATTTGCGGCACTGCTCGAGCGCGACCGGATGCGAGCGCACTTCGCGAATTCCCTCGAGCGCCGTGCCGTCGAGTGCGATCAGATTCTGGACGACGCGGTAGACGGCTTCGTCGACGACGCGCATCGACGGCTCGGCCCACAAGAGATCGTAGACGCGCGGCACCGCACCCGAGATCGAATTCTCGACCGGCAGCAACGCCGCGTCGGCCGCGCCCGTTAGCGCCGCGGCGAACGTTTCGTCGAAGGTGACGTACCCGCGCGTTTCCGCGTCGGGATGGAGCGAGCGAAGCGCGTCCTCGCTGAATGCGCCCGGTTCGCCTTGGTAGGCTACGATCATCTAGACCGGCGCGTTGGCGGCGGCGCCGAGACGCATCGCGGCGACGAAGGCTTTGAATACGATGGCGTAGTCGTCGTGCTCGAAGCGGACGCTGCGGCCTCCGATGCGATCGAAACCTGGAATCAACTCGGCGAAGTCGGCGTTCTGCGTCCCGGTGAAATCGATCTCGAGTACGACCGGCGGCTCGAAACGAAACGGCTGCATCTCGGCGCGCCGTTCGATCGCGCGCTTCGCGCCGGCCCGGAGACGCGCGCGCACCTCGGCCGGCGAGAACGAATTGACCGCGTAGCGGCCGATCGAATCCTTGGTGACGACGCCTTCGATCCACGGCAATTGTGCCTGCGCGCCCGCAACCGTCGTGCGATCGCCGCTGATCAGCGCGACCGGGACGTCGTGCAGACCGAGCAGCGCTGCGTTCATCGTCGTTTCGCTGCAGCGGACGCCGTTGAGGCGGACATTGTAGATCGTATCGGGGGAATACGTGTGGTCGAGCGTTCCGTCACCTTCGCCGATTCCGGCATGATAGCCGGTGAAGAAGGCGCATGAAAAACTCGAATCGATCCCTTCGTTCATCGAGAACGGTTTACGATTGCCGTAGATCATGCGCACGTCGTCGGGCAACTCGTTCCACAAGATATTGCGCATTGCGGAGTGCGAATCGTTGACCAGGATGCCCGTGACGCCGGCCCCGCGAGCGCCCTCGATGGCGGCCCGCACCTCGAGCGACATCAAGTGCCGGTAATACGGATACTCCGTCATGTTTTTGGGATCGCACTGCGTCCAAGACGCGACGCCGGCCGTCCCCTCCATGTCGGCGGAGATGTAGAGCTTCACTTCGGTGCTTCGAGTCGCTGCAGCCCGGCGCGCGCCGGCTCGTAGCCCGGGTCGACCTTGAGCGCGCGCTGGTAATACGGCCGCGCTTGGTCAAACTTTCCGGCGGCGGCGTAAAGGTCGCCGAGACCGACCAGCGCGTCGCGGTCGCGCGGGTTGCGCGCGAGCCGCGTCTTAAGTTCGGTCAAGAGCCGCTGGATCGGCGCGGGCGGTGCGGCGGCGTTGGACACGGCGGCGCTGCCGCCGCCGACGCCGTTCCCTCCCGTTACGCCGCTCTGCGCGCTGGGCAGGACCGCGCCCGAGCCGAGCCCCTTCTTCAGAAACGGGAAAACTACGGCGCCGACGACGAGCGCGGCGACGAGCATGATCGGAAGGTAGATACGCGGAGGAAGCCCGCGCGACGGTATCCGCTGCACCGGCAGGAACGTTCTCGCGTGCGGAAGCAAAGCCTCGGGCCAGTGATCGCGCTCGCCGACGTGCTCTCGAGTCAGCGGCTCCCGATGAAAACGTGGGACGCCTGGGTTTCCGCGCGACTCGTCGAGCCGGCGGTTCGGCTCGACGACGGCCCTGCGCTCGACGGCGCGCAAGCGGTGCGCCTCATGCTGCTCGCCGCGGTGCGGAAGGAGATTCGCGGACGCTGCACGCCGGAGACGCTCGCCTTCGCGCTGGCGCGCGCCGGGGATCGCACGGTTCCGGTCGAGTTGGTGAAGGCCGGGCTCATCGCGCGCTTGACCTCGCTGTTCGGATTGGCGCGGCGTTCGCTGCAAACGACGACCGGGATTACGCCGCGATTCGGAACCGTGAAGAGCGCCGACATCTTAGCTGCCGCCGAGCGTCTCGCCGACCGCGTCGCGGAGAATATCCCCTACGAACGGCGGGAGGCAGTTGCGGATGCGGTGCGCGCCGGCGCTTTCGCCGCGCTCAGCGCGATCTATCTCGGCGTCGACGTGCGCGCGCAGTCGCGCCGGTTTCGCGACGTCTTGCGAATGCTCGGTGCGCAGGCCGATCCATCGGCTCGTCTGCCGGCGCGCGCCTTCGTGCGCGGGATCTCACGCTTCGCCGACACCCTCGCCGACGCGCGCGATCTGCTGACGCTCGATCAGCGCACGAGTCCCATTTTTCGAAGGATCGAAAGTGTCCCGGCCGACGGGTTTTGGGCCCTGTTCGACATCTGGCCCGAACTCTCGTGGGCGATCGGGCGCACCTGGATGCGGGTCGCCGACGTGTTCGCGCTGCCGCAACTCTCCGAGGGAGAGCGCGAGACCTTCGATACGCTGCTGTTGACGAGTCTGGTGCTGTTCTGCGCCGACGAAAGCAGCGTCGATCAGGTGGAAATGTATCGCGCGCTCGTGCAGAGTGCCGGCGAAACCTTCGAGCGCGCGATCGACAAGGTCGTCAGCGTCGCCGAAATCGCCGTCGCCGTGCGGCGTCTCTTGCCCGAGCGCGACGCCGTTCCCGCGTAACGCTTAGAACGCGAAGAGGTGGCGTCCGACCAGCGCCGCCGCGGCCAAAAGAACCGAATACGCGATTATCAGCGTGAGCCGCGACGACGAGATGCGGCGCGCGATGCGGGGGCCGAGTTGTCCGCCGACGAGTCCGCCGGCGGCGAGCGGGAGCGCGTAGGGCCAATCGATGTTGCCTTCGAGCCAGTGCGCCGCGACGCCGACGGGCGTCGTGAGGAGCATCGCGACCATCGAGGTCGCGGTGACGACGTGCGGCGGCATTCCCAAGAGCGAGATGAAGAAGATCACGAAGATGATCCCGCCGCCTATTCCGAAAAAACTGGAGATGAAGCCGAGGCCGACCCCGCACAGGAGCGCGATCGGGACGCTCCAGCGATAACGAAAGACGTGACCTTGGCGGTCCTCGAGGACGCGCTCGTCCTCGACGGGCAACGCGATGCGCGGCGGCGACTCGCCCTTCGTGCGCCGCACGACGTCCGCGAAAAAGAGCACGAGTATTCCTGCGTAAAGGAAGTCGAAGTAGCGCGCGCTGACGTGACGCACGACGAGCGCCCCGAGGATGCTCGACGGGATGCCGGTGGAGGCGACGATCAGCGCGAGCTTGATGTCGGCGCGACGGTCACGAATGTAGGTGAGCGAACCGCTGACGCTGTTCGCGAAGGCGATGACCAGCGAAACGCCCGCGGTTAGGGGCGGCGGAAACCCAAATGCCAGTCGCAGCACCGGGATCGTGACGAAGGCTCCGCTCAAACCGACGATCGTTCCGAGTATTCCGGAGACGACGCCGATCGCGAGCAGGAGCGCGATCAGCTGGAGAGTCAGCTGACTCGGCCGATGTAGCGGCGATCGCGCGTGTCGATGCGGATCACGTCGCCCGGGTTGACGAAGAGCGGAACTTGCACGGTGGCGCCGGTTTCGAGCTTCGCCGGCTTGGTCGTGCCGGTGGCGGTGTCGCCCTTGAAGCCGGGATCGGTCTCTTCGACCCGTAACTCGACGTGCGCCGCAAGATCGATGCCGATCGGGACGCCGTCGTGAAACTGCACCTGAACTCGCATCCCATCTTTGAGAAAATCGGCGGGATCGCCGATCAGCTCGCGCTGCAAGGTGACGTTCTCAAACGTCTCGCTGTCCATGAAGTGATAGCCGTCGGCGTCATTGTAAAGCATCTGCATCTCGCGATTGTCTACGGTCGCGCGTTCCAGCTTTTCGCCTGCGCGAAACGTGCGCTCGACCGTCGCACCATTCTTCACGTTCTTGAGACGCGTGCGCACGAACGCCGAGCCTTTGCCGGGCTTAACGTGCAGGAATTCGATGACGGTCCAAAGCTGTCCGTCGATGACGATCGTGACGCCATTGCGAAAATCGTTCGAGGAAATCATGTCGGGCCGCTCTTTAGGGCCGCGGTTGCGGAGTCCTCGGAAGTTTCCTATCTACCCAACGCGCTTGGCGCGCGGCGTTGGCGAGACCGGCCAGAACGGAGATGACGCCGATGGTCGCGACGAGCGAACCGAAGAGTCCCATGAGGTGGAACGGTGCCCAAATCGTCGCGTCGAGTCCGTAGAGTCGGTGCCGATAGTCATCGAGCGCCGCAGCGAGGAGGATGAACACGATGCCGAAGCCGGCGACGAACATCCCGCGTGCGCCGCGGAAGAGCCAGAGGAAGCTGACCGATCCATCGTCGCGGTTGCGGAAGATCGATTCGTACAGGATCGAGAGCAGCGCGGCGACGCCGGCGATCGCCACGCCTGCATAGAGCAGAATATGCGGCGGGAAATACAGGCCGTAACCGGCCGTCAACAGTGCGAGGACCATGACGATCGCGCAGACCGCGCGGAACGCCGGCGGCGAGCCGGTGCGGGCGTCGCGTAGTTCGATGGCCGAAAGCGCCGCCGAAGCGAGCATCGTCATGCGCTCGCTTTTCCGAAGGTGATCTTGTTTTCGCGTCCCTCACGGAGCCGCACTATGTTCTCGCGATGTTTCCAGACGATAAGCAGCGCGGCAAGCGCCGTGATAGCGCTCGCTAACGAATCATGCCATACGAGCCAAAGCATCAGCGGAGCGAGGGCCGAGGCAATCATCGAACCGAGTGACGCGTAGCGTGAAGGGGCGACGACTGCGAGCCAGACGATAACGAAGCCCAGCCCGGCTGCCCAAGACTGAGCGAAAAGCATGCCTAGAAACGTCGCAACGCCTTTGCCGCCTTTGAATTTTAGCCATGGAGAATAACAGTGACCGAGCACCGCGAGAAACCCGAGCAACGCCTGCGGCCAAGAGCCCTTGCCGTCCATCACGACGGCCACGTATACGCCAAAAAAAGTTCCCGCCGTACCCATGTACGTGAAATATGGCCAGATCAAGTCCGCTGCCGCTAGTCCTTTGACGGCATCAAGAACGAGAACGAGGATACCGCCGACTACTCCATACGAACGCAGAGCATTGGCAGCGCCAATGTTCCCGCTACCGGATTGGCGCAAATCGGTCTTGTAAAAGAGGCGGCCGACGATGACTCCAAACGGAATTGAGCCGACGAGAAATGCGATCGCCAAGTATGCGAGACTCGGAACGACGTCCTGGTTCGGAAAGGAAAAACCGAAGTCACTATTCATCTCCGCTGTCCTCGCGGCGGGCGCGGAATTCGATCGTGAGCGGGACGCCTTCGAAGTCGAAATTCGTGCGCAGGGTTCGCTCCAAAAACCGCCGGTACGACATCGTGACGAGATCCGGGTCATTGCAATGCAGCAAAAAGCGCGGCGGGTGGACCTCGACTTGGGCGGCGTAGTAGATCCGTAGCGGCTTCCCGCCTTGGGACGGGGCCGGGTGGGCGTAAGCGGCGGAGCGGATGACGTCGTTCAGTTTCGGCGTCGGAACGCGGCGGTCGAGGTTGGTCGCAACCTTCATCACCAGCGGCATCAGGCTGCCGAGGCGGCGCTTGGTGAGCGCCGATAGGAACGTGATCGGCGCGAACGCCGCGAACGGCACCTGCTCCTTGATCACTTCGATCAAATCCGCTTGCTGGAACTCGCCCAGCTCGCGCGCGAGGTCCCACTTATTGGCGGCGAGCACGAGCCCCTTACGCTCTTCCAAGATGATCCCGGCCAAGCGGCGGTCTTGTTCGAGAATTCCCTCCATTGCGTCGATCACCAAGATCGCGATGTCGCACCGCGCGATCGCCGATAGTGCGCGCAACGACGAATAAAACTCGAGCGAGCCATGATGCGACTGCCGCCGCCACATGCCGGCGGTGTCGATCAATCGGATCCGATGCTCGTGAAATTGAAAGAGCGTGTCGATCGCGTCGCGCGTCGTGCCGGGCGCGTCCGCGACGATCGTGCGTTCCTCGCCGAGTAGCGCGTTGACGAGCGAGCTCTTCCCGACGTTCGGCCGGCCGACGATCGCCAACGCCAATCCGGCTTGGTCGTCGACGATGCTGCTCTCCGGCGGGAGGCGTTCGACAATCGCGTCGAGCAGGTCGCCCGTCCCTTCGCCGTGCAACGCCGAGACGGCCAGCGGCTCGCCGAAGCCGAGTCGCGCGAACTCGCCGGGGATTTCAAGGCGAACGCGCTCCGACTCGGCTTTGTTCGCGACCAGCAGTACGGGGTGGCGCGTCCGCCGCATGATCGCGACGACGTCGTCGTCGAGCGGCGACAAACCCTCGGCCGCGTCGACGACGAAAACGATGACGTCGGCCTCGCGCGCGGCGATCTCCGCCTGCGCGCGCGTGTGCCGCGCGATGTCCGCATCGTCGTTGGGCGCGACGTCGATGCCGGCGGTGTCGACGAGGCTGAAAACGCGCCCGCGCCACTCGGCGACCGCATAGAGTCGGTCGCGCGTCACCCCGGGCGTATCGTCGACGATCGCGAGACGGCGTCCAACCAGCCGGTTGAAGAGCGCGCTCTTCCCGACGTTGGGGCGTCCTACGATCGCAACGGTCGCCGGCCGCATCCGAAGCGGCGTTTCGAGGGCCATACGGCTTCTTTCGGCGTCGGGGTTTTTTCGACCGTTCCGCGAAATAGCAGGAGAATGGCGGCTCGCTTCGCGTTCGCGATGATGTTGAGTTGCGCGGCTGTACTGCTCGCGCCGGCGCCGTCGCGCGCCGAAGTCCCGGCAGGCGGCGTTTACATCACGACGCTGCCGGCCGGCGCCGACATTTGGATCGACGGAACCTACGTGGGGCGCTCGCCGGTCTTCATCGATGCGCTGCCGCACGGACGGCATTCGGTAACGATCACGAAGACCGGGTGGCTTGTCCAAGAAGCCGAAATCGACGTCACTGCCGGCAAGATCGCACTCTCCAGCATCAAGCTCGAGCTCGGTCCGCGTGCGCTTGCCGGGAAAGCGAGCGGAATGCTCGCGCTGCGCGGCGTGCCCAACCACACGCACGTCGAGCTCGACGGATTAGCGTGGGGTGGCGACGCGCAGAAACCGATCGCACTCTCGGCCGGCACGCATCGCGTTACGCTCGCGATGCCGCGCGGCAAGACGACGCGCACGTTCAGCGTGTTTCCCGAGATGGTGACCCAGGTCGTCGTCCAGCAACTCCCGGCCGACGCCGCGCGCTCGTCCGTGGTCGCGCCGGTCGACGAATACCTGCCGGCCGGCTCGTATTCGATCGAAGGGAAGAAGATCGTCGTTCGCTACGGCGGCCACGTCGTCGTCGCGTACCTCGGCGAAACGAGCGTTCGCTTCGACGGCGCCGCGATTGCCTACGACGGTGCGCCTGAGACGATCGGCCGTAAACTCTATCTTCCGCTCGAACTGCTCGAAAAGCTTGTTTCCCCAAACCGCTAAAGCGCTTTGGGGACCCCTTTAGTTTAAAAGCACTGCGCCGCTTCGCGGCTCCGCGCCCCCACACGCGAAGCGCGTGGGGCCCCAACCCACACGCGTCGAAGCCACGCCGGAAACGATGGCCAGTATCTATATCGAAACCTTCGGCTGCCAGATGAACGAGGCCGATTCGCGGTACATCGCCGATCGCGCCGTCGCAGCCGGCTACGAGATCGCAAGCGACGCGACACGCGCGAGCGTCGTCGTGCTCAACACGTGCACGGTGCGCGACAACGCCGAACGCCGCGCCTACGGGCGGATGTCCCACTTCAAGGCCCTCAAGGTCGCCGACCCGTCCTTGAAGCTGGTCGTGTGCGGCTGCCTCGCCGAACAGGATCGCGACCGGATGCAGAAGACGGTGCCGTACCTCGACGCGGTCTTCGGGACGAGCGAGCTCGTCCGGCTGGGCGACGCACTGGCGCAGTGGCGTCCCGCGTTCGGGGATCCGACCGACGAAACGAGCGAACTGCGCGCGCTCGTGCAGCCCCTCGGCGGCGCCGCCGATTGCGTCAGCGACGCATATTCGCACCTGCGTTCGTTCGTCACCGTCCAACGTGGCTGCTCGTACTATTGCACGTTTTGCATCGTCCCGCACGTTCGCGGTCGCTTCGATCATCGTCCGATGGCGGAGATCCTCGGCGACGCGCGTCACGCGATCGCGGCCGGGACGCGCGAGTTGACGCTCGTCGGTCAGACCGTCAACGCTTACCGTGACCCGGCGAACGGCGCTGATTTCCCCGACTTACTGGAAGCGGTCGCTTCGCTTGAAGGGCTCGACCGGCTGACGTTCCTGACCTCGCATCCGAAAGACTTCACGCCGAAACTCGCGCGCACGCTCGGAACGCTGCCCTCGCTCAATCCACGCCTCCATCTTCCGGTCCAGTCGGGTTCGAATCCGATCCTGCGGCGGATGAACCGCAAGTACACGGTCGAAACTTATGAAGCAAAGATTGCGCTCTTTCGCGAGCACTGTCCCGACTGGGTGCTGACCACCGATTTGATCGTCGCGTTCCCCGGCGAAAGCGAGGTCGATTTGGAAGCGACGCTTGCGCTCTGCGAACGAATGCGCTTCGCCCAGGCGTTCATGTTCGTCTACTCGCCACGACGCGGTACGCCCGCGGCCCACTGGGAGCAGATTTCGGCGGAGGTGGGCGGCGAGCGTTTGCGCCGGCTTGCCGACGTCGTCAACGCCGGGATGCGCGAGCTGCACCAAAGCAAAGTCGGAAGCGTCATGCGCGCCCTCGTGCAAGGACCGTCGCGCAAAGATCCCTCGAAACTCGCCGCCAAGACGACCGAGAACATGACGGTCGTGCTCCCGAATCCCGGCCTCGACGAAGCGGCGCTGATCGTACGGCCGTGGCTCGACGTTCGTATCGAGGGCGCGCACGTGTGGGGCTTGACCGGGACGCTGCGCGGCATCGCCGAGCGTTTCGACGCCGTCGCGGAGTCCGTCGCGGCGCCATCGCTCGATCTCATCGCGGCCAACTGAGCCGACGTGAGCGAGACGACCAAGTTCTCGCCGTTACTCGAACAATATTTCGCGATGAAGTCGCGGTATTCGGACGCGATCCTCTTGTCGCGCGTCGGCGACTTCTACGAAGCCTACGGCGATGACGCCGAATTCGTCGCGCGCGCGTTGCAGATCGCGCTGACTTCGAAAGAGGCGGGCGGCGGCAAGCGCGTCGCGATGGCCGGCGTCCCGTATCACGCGCTCGACGGCTATCTGGCCAAACTCGTCGCCCAGCAATGCGTCGTGGCGCTGGCCGATCAACTCGAGCCGCCGGTCCCCAATCGTCTGGTTCGCCGCGACGTCACGCGTGTCGTCACGCCGGGGACGCTGATCGAAGAGCATCTGCTCGATCGCGCGAGCGACAACTACCTCGCGGCCGTGACCACGAGCGAGGACGCGGTCGGCATCGCGTATGCCGACGTCTCGACCGGCCGCGCCGCCGCGACCGCGTTCGGTGGCGATGGCGCGATCGACGATGCGCTGGCGGAGCTCGTTCGCTTGAGCCCCGTCGAGATCGTGGCCGACGTCCCCGAAGAATTACGTCAGGCCGTCGCCGAGCAGTTGCCGGGGGTGCGCGTCACGCCGCCGCCGGTCGCGGCCGTCGCGTCGCGCGATCGGTTTCAGATCACCGGCTTCACGCTCGACGAGTCGCTCGCGATGCAGCGTTCGCTCGACGTGTTGGCGGCGTTCGTCAAGCGGGTCGGCCTCGAAAGCGAAGAGGGCATCGTCCGTGAGCCCGAGTTCTACCGGGCTCAAACGTTTCTCGCGCTCGACATCAGCACGCGCCGTCATCTCGATCTGATCAAAGCGAGCGGCGCCAACCCGAAAGCGACGCTGCTTGCGACGGTCGACCGCTGCCGGACGGCGATGGGTTCGCGGCTGCTCGCGCGCTGGATTCTCGCTCCGCTGGTCGAGCGGGCCGCGATCGAAGCTCGCGCGACCAGAGTCGGCGCGCTCGGCGCGGATTACGCCGCGCGCGCCACCCTGCAAGAGTTGCTGGCGGGCGCGTTCGACATCGAGCGCATCGCGCAGAAGGTTCGCTTCCGCCGCGTCTTACCGCGCGATCTCGGGTCGCTGCGCCGAACGCTCGCGCTGCTCGAGCCGCTACGCGCCGCGGTGCCGCCGGCGCTAGCGCCGTACCGCGAGCGAATCGGCTCGCACGCCGAACTGCTCGACGTCCTCGAAAAGACGCTCGTCGACGAGCCGCCCGCGACGCTCGCCGACGGCGGCGTGATCCGCCCCGACGCGTCGCCCGAGATCCACGATTGCATCTCGCAGCGTTCAGAGGCGCGCGAACGGATCGCCGCGCTCGAGGGACGCGAACGGATTCGTACCGGGATCAAGACGCTCAAAGTCAAGTACGCGAATCCGTTCGGCTACGCGATCGAGATCTCGAAATCGAATCTGGCCGCCGTGCCGGCGGATTACGTGCGCAAACAGACGCTCGCGGGCGGCGAGCGTTTCGTGACCCCCGAACTCAAGGAACTCGAAGTCGCGATCTCGAGCGCGCAAAGCCGGCAACTGCGCCTCGAAGAGGCGCTATACGCAAACCTGGTCGAGGCCGTCGCCGAACGCGTCGCGGCGTTGGTCGAGACGGCCGACGCCCTCGCCGAACTCGACGTCGCCTGCTCGCTGGCACAAGTCGCCGGAGAACGCGGCTACGTTCGGCCCACCTTCGCCGAGGGCAGCACGATCGACGTCGTCGACGGGCGCCACCCGGTCGTCGAGGCGCTCGGCGGTGAAGCCTTCGTCCCCAACGACCTGCGCCTCGCCGAAAGTTCGTCACGCTTTATTTTATTGACGGGCCCCAACATGGGCGGAAAGTCGACCTACCTGCGGCAGGCGGCGCTACTCGTGATCCTCGCTCAGATCGGCGGCTTCGTCCCGGCCCGCTCGATGCGCCTCGGCGTCGTGGACCGCATCTTCACGCGCATCGGCGCCGGCGACGACCTCGCGTCGGGGCAGTCGACGTTCTACGTCGAGATGTCGGAGGCGTCGAACATCCTACGCCGCTGCACGCGCCGCAGTCTGCTGCTCATCGACGAGGTTGGGCGCGGAACCGGTACGATCGACGGACTTTCCATCGCGCAGGCGATCAGCGAATACTTGCTGGGGCTCGAGCGGCAAGCGCCGATGGTCTTGTTTGCGACGCACTTTCACGAACTGGTCGCGCTGGCCGAGCGTTGGCCGCTGGTCGCAAATTTTCACGTGACCGCCGTCGAGAACCTGACGCGCTCGGGCGCGCCGGTGTTCTCGCATCGCGTGCTGCAAGGCAGCACCTCGCGCTCGTTCGGAATCGAAGTCGCGAAGATGGCGGGTTTGCCGCCGGGCGTCATCGAGCGGGCGAAGGAGATCGCGGCCGCACTCGGCGGCCGGCCCACGTTGGAAGAAGAGATTCCGCTCAAAGCGCGTCTCTCCGCGCCGGGCGGGCGCGAAGAGACGCAGATGAGCTTGGAACTTTAGCGGAGCGCGCTCTACATCGCGCTCTTGAGCATCGTCATCGACGCGGGGCCGGTGCCGTGGACCTCGAGGACCGTTTCGCCCTTGGCCGCCGCGAAGTGCGGAACGTTGGCAGGGATCGCCGCGAACGAGCCGGCCGGCAGCGCCGTCAACTTCTTGTCGTCCCACTTCGTGCCCAAGCCGACGAGGCACGTGCCGGAGACGACCGTTACTTCCTCGAGCAGCCCGTGGGTGTGGGGACCGAATTTCCCTCCGTCGGGAATCTTCAGGCGGTACGCGTATTGCGCACCAGCCTTGCTCGGATCTCCGTAGAGCGTCGCGATGGAGACTCCTTTCATGGCGCCGGTGCCGGCCACCCATTTTAGCGTCGTTGGTGTAACGATCGTCGGCGCAGCGGGCGCTGCGGCGCGAACGCTTCCCGCGACCAGCGTCAGGGCGACGACCGAGAGAAGTGCAAACGTACGTTTCATAACTTCCTCCGAAGAGAACTGGGCAAAAACGAGCCGGGTCTTGGGACCCGCCCTTACCGCCTATTAGGAGACGAGCCTTCTCACGCCTTGCGGCAAGCTGACGGTTGCGTCGATCACTTTTACCGCGGAGCCGCCGACCTCGACGGTTTTCAATTTGCCGTCTTTGATGCGTAGGATGCCGTGCAACCGACTACGGCGCTTGATCTTCGTGCCTTGTTCGCTCGTGAAGCGGGTGCCGTCGCGGTTTTCGATCAGGCCGTAGCGTGCGAGATACGCCCCGAGCGGGCCGGTCGCGCTTCCGGTGGCCGGATCTTCGCGAATCCCCGACATCGGCGCGAACATCCGCGCGTACGCGCCCTCGTTTGTCGGGGCGAAGAAGAAGACGCCGTTCGCACCAAAACTCGGCGCGACGCGTTCGAGCGCGCGTGCGTCGAGGTCGGCGCGATCGACGGTCGCCTTGTCGCGGACCGCGACGAACAGGAACGGATTGCCGGCGCTGACGACCTGCGCCGGATAATTTTCGCCGAGAAGATCTCGCGCGCTCAGTCCCAGCGCTTCGGCGCAACCCGCGGCGTCATAGGTCGCCTCGAAACGAATCGGCGGCGTCGTGAGCCAAGCGAGAAACGGGTCGCGCCGCTCGAGTCTGATCGGAATCGGGCCGACATTTTCCTCGAGGACGAATTCGGTTGAGCCATCGCGGATACGCCCAAGCGCCGTTAGCACATACGCGGTGCCGATCGTCGGGTGGCCGGCGAACGCCATCTCCGCCAGCGGCGTGAAGATGCGCACTTTCGCGGCGTGCTTCGGATCGGCGGCGGAGAACACGAACGACGACTCCGAGAGGTTCAATTCGCGCGCGAGCGTCTGCATCTCGTCGTCGCTCAGGCCATCCGCGTCGGGGAAAACCGCGAGCGGATTCCCTTCAAAGGCCGTCGCCGTGAAAACGTCGACGACCTGATAACGACACGTGCGCGTCAGGTGGCGTGTCGCGCGATCATGATGTGGCGCGCTTTCGGAAGGGAGCCCGGCAGCTCGTCGAACGGGATGCGCGATGAGCTCAGGAGGCTGCGCACACGCCGGTCGCGGCGTGAGACCGATGCCGAGATCGGCCAGCCGGCGAGTCGCTTTTGCGCGATCGCGTGTGCCGCGCCGGCCAGGCCGGTCGCGTCGGTTCCGACGACTCGCTTGAAGTTGACCAGCACCTCGCATTCGCCTTGACAGGTCAGTGCGTCGAGCGTTTGAGCCAGGGCTTCGCCCAGCTCCGCGTCGAGGTCACCGATCAAGTCGATCGTGACCAAACGTCGAACGGACAGCGTTGCGATAGGCGCGTGCTGAATCATGCTCCGAGTATCGCCGCTTCGTCTGAAGAAGTCCTGAGAATCCGCTTAGAGTGGGCCAAGCAGTCTCAAATCCACATCAAATGCTCCCAGGGTCTCCACAGGAAGGCCGCGTAGGATCGAAAGGCGATGACCCAAACAGCGCGTGTCCTCGTCGTCGACGACGAGCGGCACATTCGAGAGTTGCTCGAGATTGGACTCGGCGACGAAGGTTACGAGGTACGATCGGCACCCGACGGCCAAGTTGGCTTGCAGATGGTGCGCGATTGGAACCCCGACGCGATCGTGCTCGACGTCATGCTGCCGAAGATCGACGGCATCGCGCTCTTGCCGATGTTCCGTAAGCTGACCGAGGCGCCGATCCTGATGCTGAGCGCGAAGGGTGACGTCGGCGACAAGGTCGCCGGTCTCTCACGGGGCGCCGACGACTACGTGGCCAAGCCGTTCGAGATGGCCGAACTGCGCGCGCGGCTCGAGACCGCGCTGCGCCGTCCGCGGCTCGCCCAGCCGCAAGTCTTGCGTTACGCCGATCTGGAGGTCAACCTCGAGACGCGCACGGTCACGCGAGCCGGAAAAGATATTTCGTTGTCGGCGCGCGAGTACGATCTGCTGGTCGCGCTCTTGCGCAATCCGCACCGCGTCTTCACGCGCGATCAGCTGCTCGACCAGGTTTGGGGTACCGAACGCTTCGTCGGTCCGGGCGCCGTCGAGACCTACATCTCGTATCTGCGCGCGAAGGTCGATCAGGGCTTTCCGTCGCGCCTGATCCAGACGCATCGGGGCGCCGGCTACTCTTTACGAGAGGCTTAATGCTTCGCTCGCTGCGGACGCGTTTGGTCGCGGCGTATGTGTTCGCCGCGATCGTGCTCGTCTTGCTCGCGACGTTCGGCATCACCGCGTTCGCGCTTTCGATGTTCGGCATCACCGTTCGCGAGTCGGTCGACAGCGCCGCGCGCACCGCGCCGGACGAAGTTCGGCTGGAACTCGCGCGCCATCATAACTCTCTCGACGAGGCGGCGCCCGACATCGTCCGCCACCTGGTGCGGCCGGGCTTACACGTCGCGGTCGTCGCGGTCGGCAAGGACGGCGTGCGGCGCTTGCTGGCGCGAGCCGAAGCCGACACTTCGGAAGGCCGTCCCGAGATCGTTACGGCACAGGGCTTGCCGCAGGCCGGCGGACGTACGGCGGTCTTTCGCGTCGACCGCCGAGTGCCGCGTCCCGGCAGCGCACCGGTCCGCCCGCCTGATATGCCGAGGGCGCCGGCATTTCCGCTGGGCATGAGCGGGTTTCTTCATCTCGCGCCTCAGCTCGTTCAGATCGACGGCGGCTTCGTCAGCGTCTACCCGTTGCCGGGGCAACTGGATCGGTTCATCCGCTCGTTCTTGATCGCGATGCTTCCAATCGGCTTGGTCGTGGTCATCGCGGCCTGGCTCGCCGGCCGTTTCATCACCAATCAGGCGCTGCGCCCGTTGGTCGAGACGACGGCCTCGTTGAATCGCTTTGCGGCCGGTGACTTTACGCCGCGTGAAATCATTACGACCGATCGCAGCGAGATCGGCGAGTTGGTCACCGCGTACAACGGCGCGGCCGCGCAGGTTGCCTCCGCGTTCGAAGAGCGGCGGGCGGTCGAACGCGAGATGCGGCAGTTCGTCGCCGACGCCGGCCATGAGTTGCGGACGCCGTTGACCGTCGTCATAGGCTTCATCGACGTCTTGCGGCGGCGTTCGAGTGCCGATCCTGGTACGACGACGCGCATCTTCGAAATGATGCTCACCGAGAGCCGCCGCATGCGCGCGCTGATCGACAAGTTGATCTCGCTCGCGCGACTCGAGAATCCGTTGCGGCCGGAGGTTTCGCTGGTCGACGTCGGCGACGTCGCGGAACAAGTGGTCGCCGCGCTGCAAGCGCTGCAAAGCAAGCCGCGCATCGAAATCGCGGCCGAGCACGGCGTCATCGTGAACACCGACGAGCACGAACTGCACGAAGCGATCTCGAACCTCATCGACAACGCGTTGAAGTACGCGCCGCTCTCACCGGTCGAAGTGCGCGTGCGCACCGAGAGCGGGCGCGCGGTGGTCGACGTCGCCGACCGCGGGCCGGGCCTCAGCGACGAGGAGCGGGCTCGCGTCTTCGATCGCTTCTATCGCGGCGAAAACCGCGGCGACGCGGAAGGCTCGGGCCTAGGGCTCGCGATCGTCAAGCGCGCGGTCGAGCGCGCCGGCGGCGAGGTCAGCGTCGATAGCCAACCCGGCCACGGCGCGCGCTTCACCATCCGCCTCCCGCTCACCAGCGCGGCGGACGAGACGCAAATCGCCGTCTGAGCGATCCGGCGCGGGGTGTCTCGGCGCGGAACGTCGCGCCGCCTCGCCGAAGCGCCACGCCAATGATCCGGCTCTTGGACGAAACGACCGTCGGGCAGATCGCGGCGGGCGAAGTCGTCGATCGCCCGCTCTCGGTCGTCAAGGAATTGGTCGAGAACGCACTGGACTCAGGCGCCTCGCGTATCGCGGTCGCTCTGGCGCGCGGCGGCCTCGACGCGATCGAAGTCCTCGACGACGGCGCGGGCATCCCAAGTGGTGAGCTCGCTCTCGCGTTCGCGCGCCATGCAACCAGCAAACTCAACGGTGCCTCCGATCTCGGGCGTATCACGACACTTGGATTCCGCGGCGAAGGTTTGGCGAGCATCGCTGCGGTCGCGCGCGTGCGGCTCGCTTCGCGGGTCGCCGCCGACGACGTCGGTTTCACCGTCGACGCGTTCGACGGCACGGTGTCGCCGCCCGAACCGGTGGCGACCCCACCCGGGACGCGCGTCGCCGTTACGGATCTTTTCGCGAACGTGCCGGTGCGGCGCGAGTATTTGCGCTCGCCTGCGGCGGAGTTCGCGCGTGTCTCGATCTTTCTCGCGACGCTGACGCTCGGATATCCGCAGGTCGCGTTCTCGCTGGCCCACGATGGACGAACCACCTGGATATTTCCGCGCGCAGACTCGCTCGAGCAACGGCTGGCGCAGGTTTTCGGGCTGGTGCCCGCGCGCGCGCTCATCCCGCTCGAAGGGGCCGGCGACGCCAACTCGCCACTGTTCGTGCGTGGCTTCGTGAGCCGCCCTGGCCAAGACCGGCCCGATCGCCGCATGCAACACCTCTTCGTCAACGGCCGGCTCTTGCGCACGACGTTGCTGGCGGGGGCGTGGAGCGCGGGCTATTCGACGTACGCGCTCGTCGGCCGTCAGCCGTACGGCGTCTTGTTTCTCGACATCCCGCCCGATCAGGTCGACGCGAACGTTCATCCGACCAAGAGCGACGTGCGCTTGCGCTTCCCCGAGCGCGTGACCGAGGCCGTCAGGCGCGCGATCGCCGAGACGTTGGCGCGCGACGCGAACGAACGTCTGCGTTCGGCCGTCTCGTTCGCACCCGATGCTCCGTTGCGCATGGCCGGCGCGGCTCCCGGATCCGGCGGCGCGGCCGATGCCGCAGGCGCCGCGAGTTTTGAATTCGCCGGCGAACCGCCGCTCGGCGCGAGCGGCACGCGAGTCGTTGCGCAGCTGGACGACACGTACATTTTGGCGCTCGATCGCGACGCGCTGGTGCTGGTCGATCAGCATGCGGCGCACGAGCGTATCGCGTACGAGGCGATCGTGCAGCGCGCCCGCGAGCGTGCGCCGAGCGAACCGCTCTTGGTGCCGTATCTGGTCGAACTGGATGCGGCGCAGGTTCCGCGCTTCGAAGCCATTCGCGAGGCGATGGCCGAGGCCGGCTTCGTCGCCGAACCGTTCGGTGACAACGCGTATCGCGTCGTCGCGACGCCGGCCGGTTACGGTGCGCGGCGCTTCGATCTGCGCCCATTTCTGGCCGACGTCGGCGACGAAATCCCCGGGCTCTCGCCGCACGAACGAATCTGGGCGACCCTCGCGTGTCACTCCGTCGTGCGCGCGGGTGACCGGCTCGAGCTCGCCGAGATGTCGGCGCTGATCGCGCGCCTCGAGCATTGCGCGAACCCGATGCATTGTCCGCACGGGCGGCCGACGGTCGTGCGGATCGGGGCCGCCGACGTCGCGCGCATGTTCAAACGGACCTAGTATAGTGCTCCTCGTCCTCGCCGGCCCGACCGCGAGCGGGAAGACGGAACTCGCACTCGAGTTGGCCGAGCGATACGGTGCCGAGATCGTCAGCGCAGATTCGCGCCAGATCTATCGCGGAATGCCGATCGGCACCGCGGCGCCGTCGGCGGAGCAGCGCGCGCGCGTCCCGCATCATCTGGTCGAATTCCTCGACCCGCACGAACGGTACAGCGCCGCGCGATTCACCGGCGACGCCTTGCGCGCGATCGCCCAGATCCACGCTCGCGGCCGACGCACGATCGTCGTCGGCGGGAGCGGATTCTACATCCGCGCGGTCTGCGGCGACGTCGCGCTATCGCCCGCGTACGATCCCGACCTTCGCGCGCGGCTCGCGCACGAGGCGCGGCTCCATCCGAGCGAGGTTTTGCACACGTGGCTGGCGGTCCGCGATCCGGTTCGGGCTCGAGCGGTCGCCCCGTCGGACCCGTATCGCGTCTTGCGGGCGCTCGAAATCGCGCTCTCTGGAGAACTCGCGACGTCGAGTGCCGAGTGCGCGCGCCCGTCGCTGCGCTCTCTCGGCATTCCGTTCGTGAAACTGGCGCTCGACGTCGACGACGCAGTGCTCGACGCGCGCATCGCGGCGCGCGTCGACGCGATGCTCGCCGCCGGCTTGGTCGAGGAGGCGCAAGGCGTCGGTGCGTTCGCCGTCGCAGCCGACGCGGTCGGCTATCCGCAAGTGCTCGCATACCTGGCCGGGCACCTGACGGCCAAGGAGTTGCGCTTGCTCTTGGTACGCGCGACGCGCCGTTACGCGAAGCGGCAGCGTACGTGGTTTCGCGGTGAACCCGGGATGCAGTTCGCTTCGCGCGACGGCGTCGTGCGCAAGGCCAGGGAACTCTGGGGGACGGCGTGAAGCCGCTTGACATGTCGCTGCGAGAGAACGTGCATCCATCGAGTCGTGCGACGACGTTACAGGATGCGTACCTCGCGGAGGTACGACGCCAAGCCGTGCCCGTGACCATCTATCTCGTCAACGGATTTCAACTGCGGGGAACGGTCAAGGGGTACGACGCGTTCACCATCGTCCTCGAATACGAACACCGATTGCATCTGATTTATAAGCACGCCGTGTCGACGATCTCGCCGCAAGCTCCGCTCAACTCCTCGCTCGGCCTCGACTCCGAAGCCGAACCCGCCCGACCCTGAGATGAGCGCGACAGTCCGCGAGCTCCCCGTCAGCAAGATGCACGGGACGCACAACGATTTCGTCGTCGTCGACGAAGACGCGTCGCGAGGCCTGTCCTACGCCGACTTGGCGCAACGTCTGTGCGATCGCGAGAAGAGCCTCGGCGCGGACGGGTTGCTCGTCGTCGGCCGGCCGCCGGCGGGAATTGATGCGTCCGCGACGATGCGCATCTTCAATGCGGACGGCAGCGAAGCCGAGATGTGCGGCAACGGGATGCGCTGCGTCGCGCGCTATCTGGTCGAGCGCGGTGCGCCGAGCGCGTTCACGGTTGCGACCCTCGCCGGCCCGATCGGAGTCGAGGTCCTGTCGCGCGCGCCGGAGTATCGGGTGCGCGTTGAGGTCGGGACGCCGGACGTCGAAATCGGCGGAGCCGAGCGCACGCTGGAATCCGCCGGCGTCATCTGGAAATATCGCGCGGTCTCGCTCGGCAACCCGCACGTCGCGATCTTTGTCGACGACGTCGCAGCGGTCGACGTCGAACGCGTCGGAGCCGCGCTCGCGACGCATCGCGATTTTCCGCATGGAACGAACGTTCATTTCGTCCAGATACTTGATCCGCACCGCGTTCGGGTGCGTCACTACGAGCGCGGCGTCGGCGTCACACAATCGTGCGGTACCGGCTCGGTCGCCGCGGCGGCCGCGGCAATCGTCGCCGGCAGTGCCGAGTCGCCGGTGACGGTGGAAGTCCCCGGTGGAATGCTCGTCGTCGAGTGGCGCCTTGGCGCGCCGGCGACCTTGACCGGACCGGTCGAAAAGGTTTTCGAGCGCACGGTCGAGGCATGATCGCGGTGCGCGCCGGCTTGGCGTACAGCGACGCCGGCGGCCGGATCTACTTTGACGAATCGAGTGCGCCGCTCGCCGACGGCGGCGCCGTTCGTCCACCGCGCGGCGACGAACTGATTCCCGCGCCGCCCGGGACGGTACCGACGATGCTTCCCGGACGCATGCCGCTCGTCGAGACGGCCGAAGGCAAGGCCGAGCGCCGCACCGCGCTCGCTGCGCTGTTGCCGGCCGGCTACACGCGCTTGCTCGTGCCGGCCTATCGCGAACGCGACGGCGCGCCGACCCTGCCGCTGTTCGGTTATACGTTTGCCTGCTCGATCGAGGACACGTTGCACGTCGCCGCCATAAAGACCGATGAAGGCGAAGACTGGTCCCCGCGCTATTTCGGCGCCGGCGAACTCGAACGACTGGTCGACGAACGCTGCCGGCGCGACCCCGACAATCGCGTGCTCGCCCAATTGCGCGTCTGCGCGCTCGACTACGGATGCTTCACCGCGCAAAACGTCTTCCGCGAGCGGGGCGAGGCCGCGCTGCCGGTATCGCCCAAGTGCAACGCACGCTGTCTCGGTTGCATCTCGGAACTCGACGCCGATGCGGGGATCCCGGCCCCGCAAACCCGCATCGATTTCGAAACGACCGCCGCCGAACTCGCGCGCATCGCCTGCGAGCACCTCGCCGGTGCGCCGGGCGGGATCGTCTCGTTCGGTCAGGGTTGCGAGGGCGAGCCACTACTTCGCACGCCGGCGCTCGCGTCGGCGATCGCGCAGATCCGCGCGGCGACGACCGACGGAACGATCAACCTCAACACCAACGGCAGTTTGCCGCGCTCGCTGCGGCGGCTCATCGACGCCGGACTCGACGCGGTGCGCGTCAGCTTGAACTCGTTTCGCCCGGAGGTGTACGCCAAGTACTACCGTCCGGCGGGATATAGGCTCGAGGACGTCTTGGAGAGCGTTCGGCTCGCGAGGGACGCGGGGCTGCGCGTCTCGCTGAATCTGCTCACCCATCCGGGGGTGACCGACGAGCGCGTCGAAATCGAAGCCGCCGAATCGTTCCTGCGCGACGTGCGCGTCGACATGGTGCAGACGCGGACGCTCAACATCGACCCCGCGCGCTATTTCGCCGCCGTCGGGCGGCCGGTCGAGCCGCTCGGAATGCGCGTGGCACTCGAACGCATCCGCGCTTGCGGGACCGCCCTCGGCAACTTCACGCACACGCACTAGCACATGAAAGGACGCTTTGTGATATCCGCAGCGGCCGTCGCGTTACTTCGATTGACGATCGTTTCGGCGTGCGCCGCGGTTGCGTGTCCGCTCGCGGCCGGCGCGCAGGCGAGCATTCCGACACCGGCTCCTTCGGCGTCGGCGGCTCCGACCGATCCGTGCTCGGGCGACACGCACCTGCTCGCAGTTCTCAATCGTCCGACGATCGGCTTCAGCGCGTGTGCTGAACCGCGTGGTCGGGTATTGGCGGAGGTCGGATACCAGAATCAGCTGCAAGGCGGTCCGCTTCCGACGGTGGCGACGCAGTACGCGCAACCATTCATCCGTTTCGGTGCCGGCGATCGCATCGAACTGGACCTGATCCCGCCGAACTACAACCTGACCCATCCGAGCGGCATGCCGCGCACCGTCGGTTTCAGCGACAGCGGCATCGGAGCGAAGTTCGAGATGCCGCCGTCAGCGCGAAGCATCTTCGCGATCGACACGTTGCTCACGTTTCCGAGCGGGAGCGGTGGGTTTTCGAATGGCGCCGCCGCCCTGACCGTCAACCTCGACGCAGCGTATTCGCTGAGTCCCGTATTCGGCTTTGCAACGACTGCCGGGTTTTCTTCGACGGCTGGGTCGCTCCCGAGTGGATCGAACGCCCGGTACTTTACGTTCCTGCCGTCGGCCGTGGTGACGGCGCAATTTCCCGGTGCGGTGCAGCTCTACACTGAGGTGGCGCACACCAGCCACGTCGCGCCCGGCGCCGGATCGCGCACGATTCTGAACGGCGGCGTGCAAAAGTTGCTGGGTCGGGGCGTCGAGGTGGACGTCGAATTGGGACAGACGCTCAACAATGCCGGCGCGCCTCGTTATCACTACTTTGGATTCGGTTTCGGTCTCGAGCGATAGGTCGCGCCTTGCGAGTCCGCAGGAGCGGTCTCGAGGCGTGTGAATGTACTACGGTTCCCTTAAGAAGATGTCAAGCCTTGTCATACGTCTCTGGTTCGGTGTCGCGGTCGCGTTCGTCGCCCTGGCGCTCGCGGACCCGCTGACCGAGTGGGCCTCGAACGCAGGTCTCTTCGGGGCGGGCAATTTCAGCGATCACAGCAACGCAGACGTTTTCCCAGCCCTCTTTGTCGGGTTCGCGTTTTTCGCACTACACGTCGTCATGCGAGCCCGGCACATCAGCCGGCATCATCAAGGCCGTCCGCAAGCTTGGCTGGGAGCGTGGGCCCGCGCGCTCGACGCAAGGACGCTGACGCGACTCTTGCCGGGCGTCTTTGCAGTACAAATCGGCGCTCTGTACTTGATGGAGACATCCGAACAACTCGTCGTTCTCGGTCACGGCGTCGGTGGGACGGTTTGGCTCGGCGCGCCGATTCTCGTCAGCCTGACGATCCACGCCGCTTTCTGCGCCATTTCGATGTTCGCCATCTCACGCGTTGTGCGGGCGTTCGCGAAGACGGCGCTACGGATCGCGCAGGTCGTCGCCGTGCTCGCCGCGCGTGGGCCGCGCGAGAGCGGCCTTGTGCTTCGTCGGCTCCGCTACTCCCCCGCGCCATTCGACTTTGCTCCGCTCGTGTGCCTTATCGGTGAACGAGCGCCTCCGTTCGCAATTACGTAGAGTTCACTCTCTTCCACGAACGGAATCTCTCGCATGTCTCGAAGCTTTCGTCTGCGGCGCGCAAGGTCGCGCCGCAGACGGATCGTCGTTCTCTCCAGCGCTTTTATCGCGGCTGCCCTCATCGGGGCTCTCGCGTGGATCGCCTTCGTGCCCGCCGGGCGGCAATTCATCGGGGCGGTCGCGACGCGCGTCGCGCTCGGCGATCGGCCGATCAACGTCCTCTTCATCGCCAACAACGCGCGCGGCGTCAAAGCGAACGATCCTTTGGGTCTGGGTTCGGCCGCCGGTCAGGCCGACGCGATCGTCCTGGTGCACTTCGATCCCGGGGAGCACGCGATCTATGCGATCACGATCCCCCGCGACACGTTGGTTGCCCAACCCGGATGGCACAACCCCATTCCGAAAATCAAGACGCTGTTCTTCATGGGCGATCAGGAGAAGCCGCCGCGGGGCCCGCAGCTCTTGTCGAAGGCCGTGGCAGACCTCACCGGCCTGCCCGTCGACGGGTACGTCGTGGCAAATTTCGCGTCGTTCAAAGCTGCCGTCGATCTGGTCGGCGGGTTGACGATCGACGTGAGGAAGCGGATCTACGATCCGCACGATGCCCACGCGGACTTCAAGCCAGGCGTCCAGCAGATGAACGGCGCGCAGGTCCTGGCCTTCGTCCGAGTTCGTCAGAATCACGCCGGAAACGACTATCGCATCGACGACTTTCAGCGGATGCAGGCCGAAGTGCAGGTTCTTGGGTTATTGCGCGATCGCGTGCTCGATCCGAAGAACGCCGCGACGCTCATGCCGCATTTCGTTTCGAGTCTGAAGGGCGACATCGCGACGAACTTCTCTCAAGACCAACTCGTCGTCTCGGCATCGCGTCGAGCGGCGCGCCGGTCTACCAAGTTCCGCTGGGAACGATCGCCGACGCGATGTCGCTGAGTTCGGCGAAGATCCCCGGGGTGAACGCCGATGGAAGAATTTACGGCGCCACCTACGACGTGTTGGACCCGGACAAGATTCAAGCGCGCCTGGCGAAGTTCGGTTCGCACTCGTCCAGCACCGGCCTGGAGGCGTCGTCGCCGGCGACCATCCCGGTGAAGTTGTACGGGAGCACGCACATGGTGCTCCACTTGCAGCACCTGGGATTTCGATTGGTCCGCCGCGCCGGCGGACCCACCGGAGCGAATAGCGTCACGTATCCCTCGAAACATCCGAGTTGGGGCTGGCAAATCGCCCGCGCGCTCGGGACAGGGAGCGTCGACGTCGAGCCGGGCGACGTCGACGCGGTCATCGCTCGCGAGTGAGGCTGAAAAATGCGGCTTGAGCCACCTGTGGTAGGGCGAACCCATGCATGACAGTGCGACGCTGCTGATCTCGGCCGTTCTGGCCGTCGGCGTGCTGCACACGCTCGTCCCCGATCACTGGGCTCCGCTCGCGGCGCTCGCGCGACGTCACGGCTGGTCGCCGATGCGCACCGCGCTCGCCGCGGCGGGGGCCGGACTCGGCCACGTGAGTTCGACGTTGCTCTTGGGGGTCGCCGTATGGGCGATCGGCGTCATCGCTGCGGCGCGCTTCGCCCATCTCGTCGACGTCTCTTCCGCGCTGGCGTTGATCGGATTCGGATTATGGTTCGCCGTCTCGGGCTGGCGCGAAGTTCACGGCCACGGCGCGCACGGGCGCGATCATTTCGGGCACGCACACCTGCATCGCCATACGGGCAGGTTGCAGCACGCGCACTGGCACGAACATCACCCTGAGGACTGGCACGGCGGAGGCGGCGTTGCGGTGTTTCACGAGCACTCGCACTCGGCGAGCGGCCGGACCGCGCTCATGCTGATTCTCGGTTCGTCGCCGATGATCGAGGGGCTCCCGTTGTTTTTTGCGGCTTCGACCGCCGGTCCGGCGCTCATCGCGGTGATGGCTCTCGTCTTTGCGCTTGCGACGATCGCCACGTACGTCGTCGTTACGACCATCGCGACCCTTGGATTGCAGCGGATCTCGTTCGGCCCGGTGGAGCGTTACGGGGAGGTGCTCAGCGGCGTTTTCGTGGCGCTCGTCGGACTCTACGCGTTGATATCGGCCGTCAACGCAGGCCTGCGCTGAACCTCGCGCAATAGCGGCGGCATGGCCGCACACAAGTCGTCCAAAGCCTGGGGCGTTGCCTCGAAAAGCGAGCCCCGCTGGCCGGCGTCGCTTGCAGTATTGATCGCCGCGGCGCTCAACTTTGCCCTTCCGGCACGATATTCGATGGGACCGAGCTGGCTGGAAGGGGTGCTGGTGGTGGTGATCCTCATCCCGCTCATGGTCGCCGCGCCCCGCCGGGTTCCGGAAGAAGGGCGTTGGCAGCAGCTCCTCGCGGTCGTGCCGATCGCGATCGTCAACGTCTTCAACGTGGCTTCGCTCATCCTCTTGATCCGCGAACTGGTCACCGACTCGAAAAACGTCACCGGTTCGCACTTGCTCGTCTCCGCGCTCGCGATCTGGGTAACGAACGTCATCGTCTTCGCGCTGTGGTATTGGGAGTTGGACCGCGGGGGGCCCGACGATCGGATGCGCGAGTCGCACGCCGCGCCGGATTTGCTCTTTCCGCAGATGATCACGCCCGATTGCAGCCACCCCGACTGGACGCCTGGCTTTCTTGACTACCTCTACGTCGCGTTCACCAACTCGACCGCGTTCAGCCCGACGGATACGTTTCCGCTGACGCCCTGGGCCAAAACGCTCTTCACGGTTCAGGCCGTGGTTTCGCTGGTCGCGATCGCGATCGTCGCTTCGCGCGCCGTGAACATCCTCTAACCGCTAGCGCCTGGCGACCAAAGTCCATCCGTTCGGACGCTCCCACCGACTCCGCTCCTCTGGTATGCTGCCGACGATGCTTTGGCTTGAGATCGGCGTCGTTTTGATGGGCGTTGGGGGCTTCTGGCTGCTCGACGCCTACACGCGCGCTTTGGAACGGTTGTAGTATGGCCGACGACATCCTCGGCATCGTCCTGACCGTGCTCGGCATGATCTACCTTGTCTACGCGATGTTGCGCCCGGAGAAGTTTTAGACGTTGAATACGTACGGTTGGGTTCAGGCCGCAGTCTTCTTCGGGCTCGTCGCTCTGCTGGCGAAGCCGGTCGGCTTGTACATGTCTGGGGTCTTCCAAGGCGAGCGGACCTTCCTTGCGCCGGTTTTCGGGCCGATCGAGCGCGGCTTCTATCGCCTCTGCCGGATCGATCCCGACGTCGAGATGAGCTGGGTCGAGTACGTCATGGCGGTCCTCGCCTTCGGCGTGGTCGGCTTGATCTATCTCTACGTGCTCTTGCGCACTCAGGCGTGGTTGCCGTTCAATCCGCAGCATTTCCCGAACCTGAGCGCCGACAACGCCTGGAACGCCTCCGTCAGCTTCTTGACCAACACGAACTGGCAGTTCTACTCGGGCGAGAGCACGATGAGCTATTTCACGCAGATGGCGGGGCTCGCGTGGCATAACTTCGTTTCGGCTGCAACCGGGATCGCCGTCGCGATCGCGGTCGTTCGCGGCATCGCGCGCACCGACAAGAAAACGCTCGGTAACTTCTGGGTCGATCTCACGCGTGCGACACTCTATGTTCTCGTGCCGATCAGCCTCGTCGGCGCGCTAGTTCTGGTCTGGCAGGGCGTTCCGCAGAACTTCCACGCCTACCACGACGTTGCGTCGCTTGAAGGCTTCAAACAGTCGATCACGGGCGGACCGATGGCCTCGCAAGAGATCATCAAGGAGCTCGGAACGAACGGCGGCGGTTTCGTCAACGCCAACTCGGCCTCGCCCAACGAGAACCCGACGCCGCTGAGTAATCTCATCGAAATGCTCGCGATCTTTCTCATCGGCGCGGGCTTGACGTACACGTACGGGCGGATGGTGCGCGACCAGCGTCAAGGCTGGGCGCTGTTCGCGGCGATGAGCGTCCTCTTCGTCGGGGGATTCGCCGCGTCGTACGCCGCCGAAGCCGCCGGGAATCCGCTCGTCCACCAACTCGCCGTCGCGGGCGGCAACCTCGAGGGGAAGGAGCAGCGCTTCGGCGTCGCGGCATCGGCGCTGTTCGCGACGGTCACGACCGACACGTCGTGCGGAGCCGTGAACGCGATGCACGACTCGTTCATGCCGCTCGGCGGACTCGTCCCGCTGGCGAACATGCAACTCGGCGAGATCGTCTTCGGCGGCGTCGGAACGGGCCTCTACGGGATGATCGTCTTCGTCGTGCTGACGGTCTTCATCGCGGGCCTGATGGTCGGGCGCACCCCCGAGTATCTCGGGAAGAAGATCGAGCGGCGCGAGATGCAGCTCGCGATTCTGGCGGCGCTCGTGCTTCCGGTGCTCGCGCTGATCCCGTCTGCGGTTTCGGTGCTGTTGAAAGCCGGCACGGCGACGCTCGGCAACAACGGCGCGCACGGGTTCTCGGAGATCCTCTACATGTTTGCCTCGACGACCGAGAACAACGGGAGTGCGTTCGCGGGCATCGGCGGTAACCTCTACTTGAACCTGGTCACCGGCGCCGTGATGCTCCTCGGTCGCTACGGCTTCCTCATCCCGATCATGGCGCTCGCCGGCTCGCTCGCCGGGAAGAAGAGCGTCCCGGAGACGCTCGGAACCTTCAAGACGCACTCGCCGATCTTCGTGTTCCTCTTGCTCGGCGTGATCGTGATCGTCGGACTCTTGACGTTCGTCCCCGCCGACGCGCTGGGCCCGATCGTCGAGCAACTCCAACTCCAACAGGGCAAGGTGTTCTGATGATTTCGCAGCGCCGTATCGAGCGCCGTCCGCAGTCGCGCTCACTCCTCGACACCGCGATTCTGTGGCGCGCGACGCTTGACTCGTTCGTGAAGCTCGACCCGCGCGTCCAGATGCGCAATCCCGTCATGTTCGTCGTCGAAGTCGGCGCCGCGGCAGTCACCGGCTTTTTCTTCCGTGACATCTTCACGCCGGGCCACGGCAGTGCCGGTTTCGACTTCGCGATCGCGGCGTGGTTGTGGTTTACCGTCGTATTCGCGAACTTCGCCGAAGCGATGGCGGAAGGCCGCGGAAAAGCGCAAGCGGAGTTCATGCGGCGCACGAAGACGGAGACGACCGCGCGCCGCGTCGTCGACGGGAAAGAGGAGGTCGTCAGCGCCGCCGCGCTGCGCCGCGGCGACGTCGTGCGCGTCAACGCCGGCGAGCTGGTTCCGGGCGACGGTGACGTGATCGAAGGTGCCGCAAGCGTCGACGAATCGGCGATTACGGGGGAGTCCGCCCCGGTCATCCGCGCGGCGGGCGGCGATCGCAGCGCCGTCACCGGTGGAACCCGTGTGCTTTCGGATAGCATCTTGATTCGCATCACCTCGAATCCCGGCGAGACGTTCCTCGACCGGATGATCGCGCTCGTCGAAGGTGCGCAACGGCAAAAGACGCCGAACGAGATCGCGCTCGCGATCCTGCTGGCAGGCTTGACCATCATCTTCGTCATCGCGGTCGCGACGCTCGCACCGTTTTCGATTTACGCCGGCGCTCATCAGAGCGTGACGGTGCTGATCGCGCTCTTGGTCTGCCTGATTCCAACCACGATCGGCGGTTTGCTCTCGGCGATCGGGATCGCCGGGATGGACCGCGTCATGCAACGCAACGTCCTCGCCGCGAGCGGTCGCGCGGTCGAAGCCGCCGGCGACGTCGACACGCTTTTGCTCGACAAGACCGGGACGATTACCCTCGGGAACCGGCAGGCCAGCGAGTTCGTCGCGGCGCCGGGCGTCACCGTCGAAGAGTTATCGCTGGCGGCCTACCTCTCGTCGTTGCCCGACGAGACGCCGGAGGGCCAGTCGATCGTCACTCTGGCGCAGACCTCGATTTCCGGCGAGGTCGCGATTCCAGCCGGTTCGACGTTCGTACCGTTCAGCGCATACACGCGGATGAGCGGACTCGATCTCGCCGGCGGCGGTGCGATTCGGAAAGGCGCGCCGGATGCGGTGCGCGCCTGGGTGCGCGAGCGTGGGGGCGAGGACTCAGGCGAGCTCTCGAAGGACGTGGAACGTATCGCGCGTTCCGGCGGAACGCCGCTCTTGCTGGCGCGCGACGGCCGGGTGCTCGCCGCGATCCATCTCAAAGACATCCTCAAGCCCAACACCAAGGAGCGGTTCGACAGGCTGCGCGCGATGGGGATTCGGACGGTGATGATCACCGGCGACAACCCGCTCACGGCCAACGCGATCGCGCGTGAAGCGGGGGTCGACGACTTTCTCGCCGAGGCGACGCCGGAGACGAAGATGGCGCTCATCAAGCGCGAGCAAGTCTCGGGACGTCTTGTCGCGATGACCGGCGACGGCACCAACGACGCGCCCGCCTTGGCCCAAGCCGACGTCGGCGTTGCGATGAACTCCGGGACGCAGGCGGCCAAAGAGGCCGCCAACATGATCGATCTCGACTCCGATCCGACTAAATTGATCGAGATCGTCGAGATCGGCAAGCAGCTCTTGATGACTCGCGGAGCGCTCACGACGTTTTCGATCGCCAACGACGTCGCGAAGTATTTCGCAATCCTGCCGGCGATGTTCGTGATCGCCTATCCGGCGATGGACGTCCTCAACGTCATGCGGCTCAACCCGCACAGCGCGATCCTCTCGGCCGTGATCTTCAACGCGCTCATCATCGTCGCCCTGATCCCGCTCGCTCTCAAGGGCGTCGCCTACCGGCCGCGCGGTGCCGACGCCGTCTTGCGCGACAACGTGCTGGTCTACGGCGTCGGCGGAATCATCCTTCCGTTCATCGGAATCAAAATGATCGATATGTTGCTTGCGGCCTTCCACCTGACATGAAGAAACATCTCGTTACGGCCGCGCTCTTTACCGTTTTCTCGGTCATCGCACTCGGGATCGTGTACCCGCTGGTGATGACCGGGATCTCGATGCTCGTCTTCCCCGCGCAGGCCAACGGCTCGCTGGTCACGGCCAACGGCAAGGTCGTCGGTTCGCGGATTATCGGCCAACAGTGGACCAAACCGCAGTACTTCCACGGGCGCTTGTCGGCTGCGGGAAAAGGTTACGATCCGACCTCGACCGGCGGCACGAATCTGGCGCCGACCTCGAAGAAACTGATCGACGCGACCAAAGCGGCGGTCGTCGCGCTGAAGAAGGAAAACCCCGATGCGAGGGGACCGGTTCCGATGGATCTCGTCACCTCGAGCGCGAGCGGCATCGATCCCGACATCAGCGTCGAGGCTGCGTATTATCAAGTTCCACGCATCGCCAAGGCGCGCGGCCTCTCATCGGCGGCGGTCTATACCCTCGTCGACCATCACGTGCAGGGGCGCACCCTCGGGTTTCTGGGCGAACCCCGCGTCAACGTCTTGGAACTCAACCTGAGCCTCGACGCCGCCCGAAGTTAGAGAAGCTGGGAACTGGCTAGGCGGCGATGCCGGCGCTGAGTTGGATCAATCTTCTCGCCGTCCTCGGCGTCCTGTTGCTCCTGACCAAACCGCTCGGCGGATACATCGAGCGCGTCTTCGGCGGGCAGCGAACATTGTTGTCGCCGCTGCTCGAACCCGTCGAGCGCGTCGTCTACCGCTTGTGCCGCGTGTCGTCGGCCGAGATGTCGTGGAGCGGCTACGCGCTCGGGGCCCTTGCTGTCGGTGCGGCGTCGGTGAGCGCGCTCTACGTCATTTTGCGGGTCCAGCAGTGGCTTCCGCTCAACCCACAGCATTTCACGAATTTGGCGCCGGACGTCGCATTCAATACCGCCATCAGCTTTGCGACGACGACGAATTGGCAGGTTTATAGCGGCGAAAACGCCCTGAGTTATCTCTCCCAGATGGCCGGGATCGTGCCGCAGATGTTTGTGGCGAGCGCCGTCGGCTTGGCTCTAGGGATCGCCTTCATCCGAGCGCTGGCTCGCAGCGAATCAGGAACCCTCGGAAACTTCTGGGTCGATCTCATCCGCGGCATGCTCTACCTGATGCTGCCGCTCTCCGTCATCGGCACGCTGCTCTACGCCTCCCAAGGCGTTCCGCAAAACTTTCACGCCTACGCCGACGTGCTCAATGCGGAGGGGTTCAAGCAGGCCATAACGGGCGGTCCGATGGCCTCGGAGACGATCATCGAATTGCTCGGCGGCAACGGCGGCGGCTTCGTCGGCGCTAATGCGGCGTCGCCCAACGAGAATCCGACCGCGCTCTGCAACTTCCTCGAGCTCCTGACGATGTTGCTGATTCCGGCCGCTTTGACCAACACGTTCGGCCGGATGGTCAAGGACGTGCGCCAAGGCTGGCTCCTGTTCGCGGCGATGGCGGTGCTGCTCGTCGGCGGCGCAGTCGTCGGACAGATCGCCGAATCGCACGGAAACCCCGCGATCGCCGCGCTCGGCGTGCACGGCCCCAATTGGGAGGGGAAGGAGGCCCGGTTCGGCCCTGACTCTGCCGGACTCTCGGTTGCGGTCGCGACCGCCACGGGAAACGGCGCCGCGAACGCAACGTATGATTCGCTCATGCCGCTTGCGGACTTGGTCGCGCTCGCCAACATGCAAACCTCGGAAGTCATCTTCGGCGGCGTCGGGAGCGGATTGTACGGTATGCTGATCTACGCGATCCTGACCGTCTTCATCGCCGGACTGATGGTGGGCCGAACGCCCGAGTATCTCGGGAAGAAGATCGCGCGCCGCGAGGTGCAGTTTGCGATGCTCGCGGTCTTGGCGTTCGCGCTTGCGGTTCTCGTCCCGGCGGCGATCGCATCGGTCTCGCGCGATGGCCGGGCCGTCCTCGGTAACGGCGGACCTCATGGGTTCAGCGAGATCGTCTACGCTTTCACCTCGACGGCGGCGAACAACGGAAGCGCGATGGCCGGGCTCGGCTCGAACCTCTTCTACAATCTCATGACCGCCGGAGCGATGTTCGTCGGGCGGTTCGCCGTCGCGATCGCGACGATGGCGCTCGCCGGTTCCCTCGCCGCGCAATCAAAGAGCGTGCGTCTGTCGCGGGGCACCTTCCGGACCGACACGGTCATGTTCGGCGCCTTGCTGCTCGGCGTCGTCGTCATCGTCGGCGCGCTGACGTTCCTCCCCGCCGATTTACTCGGCCCGATCGTCGAGCAAGCGATAAACGCACGTCACTGATCCGTCGCGGCCAGGATCAGCAGCTGCTTCGCGCCGGCGTCGAGAAGGCGCCGGCCGAAAGGTACGCCGCGCGGCCACAGCGGCTTGTGCCGCGCGCCCTCGACCGCGATCGTCGTCGCCCCCTCTTCCTTCGCGGCCGCGACGAGGGCGACGGCGGGATCTTTTCCGCTGACGACGCGCCACCGGCCACGGACGCGGCGGGTCGCGTCCTCGAGCGCCGTCGTGACGCGCGAAGGCGAAGTGCCGCCGCCCCCGGCGTGAACGACCGTGAAGTCGATCCCGAGTCGCTGCGTCAAACGAGCACAGCGTTCGATGAGATCGATCTCGCGTTCGCGTGCTTTGACGCCGAGCGCGAGGCGCGCAAACGGCGACGGCCCGCGCTCGCCGCGAGCGTGCACGACCTCGCGCAGCGCCAGTTCCCGCAGCGCCGAGAGATTCTCGGTCTTGAAGAAGTTGGCGAGGGCGGCGTCGATCTTTTCTTGCCGGTAGATCTTGCCGGCGCGCAGGCGCTCGCGCAGCGTCTCGGGCGTCGTATCGATCAAGATGACCTCGTCGGCGATTTCGAGGATGTCGTCGGGGATCGTTTCGCGGACACGCTGGCCCGTCAGACGGTAGACCGCGTCGCCGAGACCTTCGAGGTGTTGGACGTTGAGCGTGGTCATCACCGAAATCCCCGCGCGCAGCACCTGTAAGACGTCGTCGAAGCGCTTGGCGTGCTCGTCACCGAGGGCATTGGTGTGCGCCAGTTCGTCGATCAAGGCCACCTTCGGATGCCGTTTTAACAGCGCGTCAAGATCGAGTTCGCTGGCCTGCACGCCCTCCGATCCGATGATGCGGCGCGGCAAGACCTCGAGCTCGCCGATCTTCGCTTCAGTATCCGCCCGGCCGTGGGTCTCGATCAGGGCGCCGACGACATCGACGCCTTCCTCGCGAAGTTGATGCGCGCGCTCGAGCATCGCGTAGGTCTTTCCGCTTCCCGCGGCCGCGCCCAAGTAGATCGTCAACTTGCCGTAGCCGATGCGCATTCGATCGGCGGACGTCTGCGCGTAGCGCGAGAAACTCATCGAACGGTCCGGTGCGTCGACAAGGGCCGTGGGATCGACGATGAAGACGTCGCGCTCGGCCGGTGAGGTCGCGACGCGTTGCGCGAGCGGCCCGAGCGGGATCGAGACGAGGCTTGCGCGCAATTCGCCGAAACGCGGTCGATTGGCATCGAAGGTCGCGATCGGAACGACGTGCGCGTCGACGTCGCGCGCCAAGGTCGCGAGCGCATCGAGGTCCCGTTCGCCGACCAGCGCGACGTCGAGCGCGAGATCGAGCGCTTCGGCGAACGAAGCCGATTTGCGCAAGAACGTGCCGAGGTCGCCGTTTCCGGTCGCGAGAGCGATCAGCGTCGAAGCTTTGCGCGCCACGACCGCCGGCTCGGTGAGATCGTCGATCGTTCGCAGCATCATCTCGCGCAAGAAGCGCAAGGTTTGCGGGCGGAAGACGCCGCCGCGTGCCGCAGCCACGTCGGCCGGTGCGACGATCGCTCCGGCGGTGAGGCGGGATTCGAATTGTTCGGGCGCGAGATCAATCGCCACGACCTGATCGGCGACGCGCAGGAACGACATTGGGACGATTTCGCGGATCCGGTGGCCGATCAAGCGTTCCGCCGCCGCCGCCACGGCCTCGACGTGCTGGATGTTGAGGGCGCCGGCGACGCCGATACCGGCGTCACGTAAGGCGAGTGCATCCTCCCAACGCTTGGCGTGTTTGCTGCCCGGAAGATTCGTGTGTGCGAGCTCGTCGAGGACGACGAATTGCGGCCGCATCGTCAGCGTCGCGTCGTAATCAAATTCTTCGAAGACCGAACTTTCGATTTTGACTCTTCGTGGGGGGACGCGAGGCAGTTGAGCGGCCAGACGATCGAGGTCGGGTCTTCCCTTCGTCTCGATCCAGCCGAGGACGACGCGCGTCCCCTCGCGCTGCAGGGCGAGCGCATCCTCGAGAAGCCGCCGCGTCTTGCCCGCGCCCGGCGCGACGGCGAGATAGACCGTCAAGCGCGGCGCGAGGCCGAGATCCTTGAGCAGTGCTTCGGCGGAGCTCTCTCCAAAACGTTCGTTCACCGGCGCGTTCATTCTAGGGCGCGGGACGTTGCCCCGCGCCGGCCTTTTAAGGGCGCGGGTCCCCCTTTTCGTAACACCGAAGTCCTAGGCGTGTCCCCGCGTTGGATCCGTCCGGCTTGCATCGTGCTGCTGGTTGCGGCATGGGTCCTGGACGTGATTACGCCGCAGCTCCTGATCGTCGCAATCTTGCTGAACGGCCCGATTGCGCTGAGCAGTCTCGCGAGCGACTCGCGTTTCACCCGCATTTTGGTCGTGCTCGCGGTGGCGGCCGACGCCAGCGGCGGCTACATCAACGGTTTGGCCGAGCACCATTGGGACACGATCGCGCTCTGGAATCGGGCGTTGGTCGCGCTTTCGTTATTCTTGGTTGGGAGTCTCAGCATCACCGCGCAGCAAGCGGCTCGGCGCGCCGGTGAGTCGGCGGCGAGGGAAGCGCGCGTGTCGCGCGAGCGCGACCTGCGGCGCGCCGTCGAGGCCATTCGCGCGTCGATCAACTCCGAGTTGATCGCGCGAGCGGCGGCACGTGGAGCACTCGACGCGCTGCACGCCGATCGAGCGCTCATCTATGTCTTCGACGAAAGCCGCGAGGTCTTCACTACCTACGACGCCGCCGGCGACGATCTGCGCGTCACGCCGGCCCGACCTCCCTCGCCGGTCCTTTCGCTTCTCGAACGCATCGCGGAGAGCCGTACCCTCGTTCGCCTCAGCGCGGCGGACACCGTTGCTCGGTTCGCGCTGGATGCGCTGGGGACGCCGCACGCGATCGGCGTCGCCCTGGCCGAGCACGACCAGCTCTTCGGCGTTCTCATTCTGTTACGGAGAGACGCGCCGTTTGAGGAAAATTTTGAAGAGGGCCTACAATATTACGCCGACCAAACGGGCATCGCTATGGCTCAGGCTTCACTGTTCGGGCAGCTGGCCGATCGCAACGAGGCGCTGGCCTTGGCAAATGCCGCGCTACGCGAGCAAAGCGACGTCATCCGTGACCTCGTCTACGCGCTTTCACATGATCTGCGAACGCCGCTCGCAGCCACGAGCCTTACGCTCCGTCAGGCTCTCGAGGGCGCCTACGGCGCGCTGCCGCAGGCGTATCGCGAGATTCTCGAACGGACGATTCGCTCGAACGACGAGCTGCAACGGCTTGCCGAGACGCTCTTGCTCGTCTCGCGGTACGAATCCGGCGACCCCTCGCCGCGCCGCGACGTCGTCGACGTAACGGCGCTGGCGCGATCGGTCGTCGACGAACTCGCGCCGCTTTGGCAGGAGAAGCGGCTGGCCGTACGCGTCGAAACGGTGGAGGCGGTCGACGTCGCAGGCGACGAGTCCGAACTGCGACGCGCACTCGTCAACCTGGTCGCCAACGCGGTGAAGTTCACGCCGGCCGGCGGCACGATCGGCGTTCGAGTCGCCGCGAACGAGCGCGCCTCCATCGTCGTCGAAGATAGCGGTTACGGTGTCGGCGAGGCCGAGCGCGCGACGCTCTTCCAACGAAGTCACGGCGATCCGCGGGTCGGCTCGAGTTCGGGGCTGGGCCTTTACCTGGTACGGCGGATCGCCGAAGGTCACGGCGGCCGTGTAGCCTACGCGCCACGACCGGGCGGCGGCAGCGCCTTCGCCATGGAACTCCCGCTCGTAGCCGAAGTCCCCGCGTCGAGATGAGCGAGCCACGAACCGTCGTCCTAATCGAAGATCATAGCCTGACGCGGGCCGGCCTGCGGACCGCGCTCGAGGCGAGTGGTGAACTGCGCATCGTGGCGGAGGCCGAAGACGGACCGAGCGGTCTGGACGCCATCGTCGCTCGAAAGCCCGACGTCGCCGTCGTCGACATCGGCTTGCCGGGGATCGACGGCATCGAGGTGACGCGGCGCGCACGCCTCGTGGCGCCCGGGACCCGCGTCGTGATCCTGACGGTCCACGATCTCGAGACCGAAGTGCTGGCGGCACTTTCCGCCGGCGCCGACGCCTATTGTTTGAAGACTTCGCCGCCGGAGCGAATCGTCGCGGCGGTGATGACCGCGGCCGACGGCGGGGCGTATTTCGATCCCGGGATCGCGCGCGTCGTCATGCGCAATCTTGGCGCGCCGAACGCGCCGGCCTCTTCGTCACCGTTGACGCCGCGCGAGACGGAGATCTTGCGCATGATCGCCGAGGGCCACGGCAACACCGAAATCGCTAAGACGCTCTATCTCGGACTCGGTACGGTGAAGGGGCACATTCGCGACATCCTCGAGAAACTGGCCGCCGTCGACCGAACGCAAGCAGCAGTCGTCGCGCTCAGGCGAGGTTTGATCTAGAGGAAGCGGTGCATCACGAGGGCGTCGACCTCGCCGAGTGTCGCATGGCGAAACGCCTTTGGTAGGCGGCCGACGGTCTCGAAGCCATGGCGTTGCCAGAGGCGTACGGCCGCTTCGTTCGTGCCGACGACGAAATTGAATTGCATCGCACGAAAACCCGCCGCACGCGCCGCGACGAGCGAATGCTCGCACATCGCTCCGGCGATGCCGCGGCCGCGAAAGGCGGGATCGACGAGGTAGCCGGCGTTGCCGACATGATCGCCGAGACCCATTTGGTTCGGGTGGAGCATGTACGTTCCGGCGATCTGCCCCTCGACGACCGCCACGAAAACGTGCGATCTCGGCGGAAACCAATACGCGCGAAATTCGTCGTCGCCGGCGCCCGGTGCCGGCGTCAACGTGTCGCCGCCGGCAACTGCGAGTTCGAAGATGGCGCGTATCCGAGGAACGTCCTCGGCAGCCGCCGAGCGAATCTCGATTACTTCGATCCAACCAGAGCACGACGAACTTCGTCGCGCGAATCTTTGTGCACCATCACGATGATCTGGTCGCCGGCCTTGACCTGCGTGTCCCCGCTAGGGATCACGAGTTCGTCACCCTTGCGATCGACGGCGACGACGACGCTCGAACGCGGCAGCCCGATGTCGACGATGCGTTTGCCATCGGAGGGCGCGCCCGGCCCGATCGAAAGCTTCACCAGCTCGAGCGCGCCGTCGCGCATCTTCGTTAGGACCGAGTAGTCGCGCGTCTGGACGTGCTCGTTGATCGCATCGAGGAGGATCTCGGTCGACGAGATCGTCTCGATCGGGTGCTCCGGGTCGATCGACTCGAAGATGAGACGATTCTTCGGGTTGTTGACACGCGCGATGCAGCGTGCCTTCGACTGGCGTTTGGCGATCAGGCAAACGACCAGGTTGTCTTCATCGTCGCCGGTATCGGCGACAACGACATCGGCTCGGCTCAGGCCCGCAGCGTCGAGGACCACCGGGTCGCAACCGTCACCGACGACGGCGACGTCGCTTTCCACCATCGTTGCGAGCACCTGCGCCTTGCGCGCCACCTTCTCGACGACGATGACTTCTTGTTTCTGGGCGAGCAGAGCGCGCGCGAGATACGTCCCGACCTTCCCGCCGCCAACGATCAGAATGAACACGTTACGAGATGATTTCTACCGGCGCTTTCGCCGAGGTCGCGAATCGTTTGGAAAATTGTTCGAGCGCCTCCGGAGCGACGATCGCCCTGATTTCGTCGCCCTCCTGGAGGACGACGTCGTTTCCGGGGATCACCACGCGGCCGCCACGGCGCAGAGCCGCTATCTTGACGCGAGCATCCTGCTCGAGTTCGGCGACGCGCGTCCCCGCAACGTCTTTCGGGACGATGATCGATAGGGCCGAAATACCGCCATAGTCAAAAGACGGCGTCGATTCAAACGGCATGTTCAGCAGTCTGTCGCGGATAACTTTCGCGCCCATCGTGGTCGGACAGACCGTTTCGATGCCGAGCTCGCGGTACAGCTGCCCGCGCGGTGGATCGTAGATGCGCGCGACGATTTTCTTGATGCCGAACATGCGCTGCGCGATGAGCGCGGCCATCACGTTCCGGTTGTCGCCGTCGGTGACGGCGACGAAGCCGTCGGCATCGGCTGCGCCGGCACGTTTGAGGACGTCGTAGTCGATGCCGGTGCCGACCTCGACCCGTCCGGGAAAGCGTACGCCTAAACGCTTGAAGGCGGCGGGGTTTTCGTCGATGACGACGACGTCGTGGCCTTCCGCGGCCAGAAGTTTTGCAAGTTGCGATCCGACGCGTCCGCAGCCGACGATAACGTATTTCATAAGGGCGATGGGGATGCTTCGAGCGGGAGAGGGTTCCGTCCCACCCTACAGAACCGGCGAGGTCTCAGCAGCAGTTTCGGGGCGTAGCTCAGCTTGGTAGAGCGCTCGGTTCGGGACCGAGAGGTCCGCAGGTTCAAATCCTGTCGCCCCGACCAGGTCTAGACTTTTAGTTCAACTTTTTCGAGCGCGCCTTTGGTCGGAACGACGTGATGGTCAAGGCGCAGCTCCTCAGGCGATAGGCCGAACGCGAGCCCCAAGAGCTGCGGGAGGTGGAAGATCGGGACGTCGATCGGCTTCTTAAGGACGCGCGCCGCATCGGGTTGCTGGCCGTCGAGGTTGAGATGGCAGAGCGGGCACGGTGTGACCAAGAGGTCGGCGCCTTTGTCCTTCGCCTCCATGATGTGGTTGCCGGCCATGGCGAGCGACTTGTCGCGATTGAAGGTGAGCATCGGGAAGCCGCAGCACTTGGTCGCGCCCGAATATTCGACCGCCTCCGCGCCCAGCAATCCGATCAGTTGCTCCAAGTACGTCTTGCGTTCGGGGCGTTCGACGAGACCGAGATATTCGGCCGGGCGCAAGATGTAGCAGCCGTAGAACGGCGCGATCTTCAAGCCGGTGAGCTTGCGCTTGATCGCGGCCTTGATCCGGTCGATTCCGATGTCTTCGAAGAGCATCCAGAGCAGGTGCTTGACCTCGGTCGTCCCGCCGTACCGGAAACCCTGATCGCCGATCGTAGCGTTGACCTTGTCGAGCCGGGCGCTGTCGCGTTTGAGGTGGTGATTGTGGTTTGAGAGCACGCCTTGACAGGTGCTGCAGATCGTCATCAAGTGGGCGCCCTTGCTCTCGGCCATCGCGAGCGTCAAGCCGTTGAGTGCATCGGCCAGCTCCGGATTCTGTTCGGAGATGACGCCGGCACCGGTGCACGGCGCTTCGGTCAGTTCCTCCAATTGGAGGCCAAGCGGCTCCGCGATCGCGTTCACCGCGACGTAGAGCTCGGGACAGGCGCCTTTCGAGACGCAGCCGGGATAAAACGCGACTCTCACTATTTGAATCTCCCTCCAACGCGCGCAAAGATGTTCTTGATCCGCTGCACCCCCGGAATCGACTTATGGATCAGCGGCGGTAATTTCCCGGCCCGAATCATATTGAATGCGCTCGGCAGGGTTTTCAATTGGTCCAAGATGTTGAAGAAGCCGACCGATCTGGGGAGCAAGGTCAGCTCGTTAAGCCGGCCGCTGTGCTTGACCGAATCGGCGAACGCGTCGGCGTGGCGCGTCCCCGCGTTATTGGTGAATCCTGCGTCCACGGCCAGTCTGCGCAGTTTGAGGATCTGCTCAAGCGGAGCGACGCCCTTGGGGCACTGCGTCACGCACTCGTAACAGTGCGTGCAGTCCCAGATGCCGCCCGGGCCGCTGTAGGCCCCAAGCCGTTCCTTCGTCTCCGCGTCGCGCGGATCGCCGGCGTAGCGATAGGCTTGGGCCAGCGCCTGCGGTCCCAGAAAGTCCGGGTTGACGGCGAAGGATTCGCAATCCATCAAGCATGCGCCGCAGCTGATGCACGAGACTTCTTGGATCAACTCTTCCATCGCCGCGTTAGGGACACGATACTCTTCCATCGGCGGCGGCTCGGGCTGCTTCGCTTCGAGCCAAGGCTTGACCGCGTGGTGCTTCTCCCAAAACGGCGTCATGTCGGCGACCAGATCGCGGATCACCGGCATCGACGGCGGCGCCTCGACCCGTGTCTTGCCGTCTTTGGTGAACGTCGTGAGTTTACTTTTGCAGGCCAGGTGCGCGTGACCGTTGACCCACATCGCGCACGAGCCGCAAATCGCGCTGCGACATGCGCAGCGAACCGCGAGCGACTCGTCTTGGTACTCGCGGATCGCGATCAACGCGTCGAGGACGACGGCGTGCGCCGGCAGATCGACCGTGTACGTCTGGTAGCGGCGCGGCGACGCCTTATCCCACGGCGGAGGATACGGCTTGCCGGCGACGGCGCGCTCGTCGTAGTTGCCTTCGGGATTGTAGCGTCCGACTTCGATCGTAAACTGCATTCTAGCGTAGCGTTCCCATCAGTAGCTGCGTGCCTCCGGCTTCCACTGCGTGATCGTTACCGGAGCGTACGAGAGTTCGGGTTCCTTGCCGGTTCGATAGGTAATCAAGATGTGTTTGAGCCACTCCGCGTCGTTGCGCTCCGGATAGTCCGTGCGCGATTGAGCGCCGCGGCTTTCCTTTCGTTCGAGCGCGCTGCGCACGATCGCATCGGCGCAGTCGAGCATGAAACCGACCTCGAGCGCGAAGGTGAGCGCCTGATTGAAGATGCGGCTCTTGTCGCCCACCGCGATCTTTTCGTAGCGCGCCTTCAGCCCGGAGAGTCGCTTCAGTGCTTCCGTCAAACCGGCTTCGTTGCGATAGACGCCGCAGTGCTTGTCCATCATCGTCGCGAGTTCGAGGCGTAAGCGCGCGTGTGTCTCGCCGGTGTACGGCCGCGCCAGCAACTCTTGCATGCGCGCTTGTTCGGCGTGCAAGACGTTCTCGCCGCCGCGCGACCCCGCGACGCCCTTGACGTAGGCCGCTGAAGCCTTCCCCGAGCGGCGGCCGAAGACGATCGTGTCGAGCAAGGAGTTTGCGCCGAGCCGGTTTCCGCCGTGGACGCTGACGCAAGCTACCTCGCCGGCGGCGTAGAGGCCCTGAAGGCGTGTGGCGCCGGTCGCGTCGGTCTTTACCCCGCCCATCTGATAGTGCATCCCGGGACGCACCGGAATGGGATCCTTGATCATGTCGAGGCCGACATAGTCGAGCGCCATCTCGTGAATCTGCGGCAATTTCTTCAGGATCACATCCGCGCCGAGGTGGCGACAGTCGAGCAGCACGTTCCCGTCGATCCCTCGGCCCTCGGCGATCTCGGTCACTTCGGAGCGCGAGCAGACGTCGCGCGCGGCGAGCTCCATCTTGTTGGGCGCGTAGCGCTTCATGAAGCGCTCGCCCTCGGAATTGAGGAGGTACGCGCCTTCACCGCGCGCCGCCTCCGACATCAAGAACCCGCTGCCGGCGAGCGTCGTCGGATGGTACTGCACCATCTCCATGTCCATCAGCGGCGCGCCGGCGCGATAGGCCAGCGCGTAGCCGTCGCCGGTGCATATGAGCGCGTTGGTGCTGGGCTCGAAGACGCGGCCCAGTCCGCCCGCCGCATCGATCACCGCTTTCGCGCGCACGAGATGCAATTCGCCCGTGATCATCTCGAGCGCGACGAGTCCGCGGCACGCGCCGTTCTCGACGTAGAGCGTCGTCGCGAACCACTCTTCGTACACTTTGACGCCGGCTTTGAGAATTTGGTCGTACAGCGTGACCAGCAGCGCCTGCCCGGTAATGTCGCCGACGAAATACGTTCGCGCTTGCGAAGCGCCCCCGAAGGCGCGCGTTCCGAGTTTGCCGTCCTCGTTGCGGTAGAAGATGACGCCCATGTGCTCGAACTCGACGATATCGGCTGGGGCTTCGCGGCACATGACTTCAACCGCGTCCTGATCCGCAAGATAGTCGCTGCCTTTGATCGTGTCGAACGCGTGCGACTCCCACGAGTCGCCCTCGCCGAGTGCGGCGTTGATGCCGCCCTGCGCGGCGCTCGAATGGCTGCGAATGGGATGGACTTTCGTGACGATGGCGACGTCGGCACCCTCACGCGCCGCTTCGAGGGCGGCGCGCATTCCGGCCAGACCCGCTCCCAGGACGAGCACGTCGTGATCGATCGTCACTTATTTTTTCGCTCCTTGCACCCGTTCCAAACGCGGCGCCGCGGCACTGTCAGCCTCCGTTACAGGCACTAGTGTAAATAAAAGACTCTCGCGAGTCCTGCGGAAATGTCGCAGGGCAGACGTGTTTACCCGTTTCAGCCCGGCAGCCAATCGCATTCTTCGGCTCGCCGAACAAGAGTGCCGGAACCTCAACCACTACTATGTCGGCGCCGAGCATTTGCTCCTGGCGCTGTGCGACGAGCCGGACCAGGCGACGGCGGCGTACCTGGCCGAGCATAGCCTGAACAAAGACCGGCTGCGCGCGGCGCTGCGGCGTTCGCTCGGGACGGGCGAGGACCGGATGTGGGATGGGATCTTGGTCACGCCGCGGGTCCGGGCGATCGTCGAGCGCGCCGAAAACGCCGCCGGAGCCGGGAATGCAGTCGAGCCGGTCGACCTCTTGCGGGCGATCGTCGCCGAGCGTCTGAGCACGGCCGCCGAGATTCTGGCGCAATCCGAAGGGAACGTCCGCCGGGCCGGGTAGCACCCCCGGCTAGCGGAGGACCTTTCCTGGAGCATCTGGCGCAGTTCTTCCTCAACCTGGTCGACAGATTCGGCTACCCCGGGCTTTTTGTCGTGATGGTGCTCGGGAATCTCGGTTTCCCGGTCGGCACCGAGATCGTCGTCCCGGCCGCCGGCGCGCTGGCCGCGACCGGGCATCTCTCGAGTTGGTGGCTAGCGGCGACGATTGCGACGGTAGGCGAACTCGTCGGCGGCATGATCCTGTACACGATCGGCTACTACGGCGGGCGGCCGTTCGTCGCGCGTTGGGGGAAGTATCTCAAACTCGACGAGCACAAGCTCGATCGGTTCCACGAATTTTACGAGCGGTACGGAAACGTCGTCGTCCTGATCTGCCGTTTCGTTCCGTTCGTCCGCGGCGTCTCGGCGCTGCCGGCCGGCGTCTCGCGCATGCCGAAGCGATTCTTCTTGCTCTACACGGCGCTTGGCTCGGCGGCGTTCTGCTTCGGACTCGCCTGGCTCGGCAACGCCTTCGCCCGCCATATCGACGAGATCACGCCGCAGATCCACCGCTACTCGACCGCCTTCCTGATCGTATCGGGCGCGGCGATCTGCGTCTTTGTCGCATACCGGCTTCTCAGGCGGCCGCGCGGCGAAGCCGCGTGAGCCGAAAATGGGTTACAATAGATGCCATGAAGTCGCTCGCCGTGCTGCTTGTTTTGGTGCTTGGTCTGGGGGCTCAGGCGGCCGCGCAGGTGACCCTGCCGCCGTCGCTGCCCCTGCCGCCCCCGTTGCCTCCGCCGCCGCCGGTCAATGTGACGGCGCAGGCGCTCCACGACGCTTACACCGCGGTCGTGCGCTCGAAGTCTTTGCAAGCGAACTTCTTGTATGCCGAGGCGCTGGCGCGCTATCGCGCCGGCGATCGCACGAGCGCAACCTACGATGCCGCGCTCGCAGCTGGGATGGCGAACGCCGTGCTCGGACGCACCTACATCGCGCCGATCGGTGCGGCGCCGCCGCCGGACTTTCTCCTCCAGGCGAAAACCATTCCGTTGCCGGCCGTCCTTCCGACGGAAGTCTTGCGCGCTCGCAATGAAATCGAACGCGTGCAGCAATTGACCGGCGATCCCCTCAGCGCCGCGACGGCGCGCTATCGTGCCGCGCTCGATCGCTACTTCGCCGGCGACGTCGCCGGCGCGAAGTCCGAAGCAGACGCCGCCTACGCGTCGGCAGTGGCGGCAGCGAAAAACTCGCGCCAGCACTGAGGATGCCGCCGACGGGCGCGCCCGAGCGCACGCGCCGCAACCTGGAACAGACGCTCGGCCAAGTGCCGGACGCCCCCGGCGTCTATCTGATGCTGGGCGAGAACGAGCGAATTCTGTACATCGGAAAAGCGATCTCGCTGCGCAATCGGGTCCGTTCGTACTTTCAAGACTCAGCGTTCCTCGCGCCGCGTACGGAGAAGATGGTCGAACGCGTCGTCGACGTGCGCTGGATCGTCGTGAACAACGAGATCGAGTCGCTCATCCTCGAGGCGAACTTGATCAAACGGCACCAGCCGCCGTTCAACGTCCGCCTGCGCGACGACAAGCGCTATCCGTACCTCAAGGTATCGAACGAGCCGTTTCCGCGCGTGATGTTCACGCGGGTCGTGCGCGACGACGGCGCCCGTTACTTCGGCCCGTACACCAATGCTCACGGCTTGCGCGAACTGATCAACCTCGTGCGAGTCGTCTTTCCGCTGCGCACCTGTCGCGAACCGATCGACGGAAAACGGAAGCGGCCGTGCCTGCAGTATCACATCAAACGCTGCCTCGCGCCGTGCGTCGGCTATCAGAGCGAACCGGAATACGACGAACTCGTCGACGAGGTCGTGCTGTTTCTCGAAGGCCGGCAAGACCGGCTGCTCGAGCGGCTCAATGCGGAGATGACGGACGCGGCCCGTCGCTTGAACTACGAGGCCGCCGCGCATTTGCGCGATCGCATCGTGGCGGTGCGCCGCGTCACCGAAGGCCAGAAGGTCGTCTGGCGTTCGCGCATCGACATGGATTTGATCGCCGCGGCGAAAACGCAAGGTCAAGCCTGCATGCAAGTCTTCATGGTACGCGGCGGGAAGTTGATCGGTCAGGAGCATTTCATGCTCGACGGTGTCGCCGATCAACCAGATGACGTCCTCTTCGGCGAGTTCTTCAAGCAGTTCTACACGGCGCGCGCCGCGCAAACCAACATCGGCGTGACCGACGGTTTTTCGCCGCTGGCGCTGCGCGAGGCGCGCGATAACGAGGTGCCGATCGCGCTCAAGGCACGCGCGCGCAAGCCGGTGTCGGCCGCGACGATCCCCAAGGAAATCTTGGTGGAGACGTTGCCGGCGGAACTCGGTGTGATCGAGGCGTGGCTCGGCGAACTCAAGGACCAGCGCGTCCGCGTCCTGCTCGCGCAACGCGGGCCGCGCGCCGAGTACATGCGGCTCGTACGAGAAAACGCCGAGCAGAACCTCAAGGCGTTCCTCGCGCACCAAGAGCTGCAGGAGACGATTTCGGCGCGCTCGCTGACCGAGCTCGCGGCGGCGCTCGACCTTCCCGAGCCGCCGCATCGCATCGAGTGCTACGACATCTCCAACATCCAAGGCACCAACCCCGTCGCGTCGATGGTCGTCTTCGTGGAGGGCCGCGCAAAGAAGAGCGACTACCGGCGCTTCAAGATTCGATACGACCAGGGCGCCAACGACTTCGCGATGATGCAGGAGACGCTGCGCCGGCGCTTGCGTTACTTGCGCGCCGACACCAACGCGCCGGGCGAAGAAGATCCGGCGAGCATTCGCGAGGAAGAAACGCTGGAAGCGCAACTGCGGCGGAAGGAGAAGTTTCACCATCGTCCCGATCTCTTACTCATCGACGGCGGCAAAGGCCAGCTCAACGCGGTCGTCGAGGTGCTCGAAGAACTCGAGCTGTGGGGCATCCCCGTCGCCGGGCTTGCCAAGGAACACGAGTGGCTGTACGTTCCAGGTCAGTCCGAGCCGATCGTCCTGCCGCCAGGCTCGCCGGGATTGCACCTCGTCATGCGCGTGCGCGACGAAGCGCACCGCTTCGCCGTCGAATTTCATCGCAAGCGGCGCGGAAAAGCGATGACGCGCTCGGCGCTCGACGCGCTTTCGGGCGTCGGTCCGGTGCGGCGCAAGCGCTTGCTGAACGCGTTCGGTTCGCTGGCCGCGATCAAGCGCGCCGGCGTCGACGAGATCGCCGCGGTGAAGGGGATGACGGCTGCGCTCGCCGCGGCGCTGAAGGTTGCCCTGGAGGCGTAGGTAACTGACTTCCTGGGGCCGGTCACGGGAGTTCTCGGCAGCGCGGCTTCTTCAGAGGCTCCCTAGATCGCGCCACGTCTGAAAAAGGAGGCCAGCCATTCACTTTCTGATACGGCTCGTCGTCAATATTGCGGCGATGTTCTTCGTCGTTCTCGTGTTCCCGGGTCCCGCGCACGTGCACGTACACGATCCCGTCTGGACGCCGATCATCGCGGCGATCGTGCTCGGGATCATCAACGCGATCTTACGGCCGATCCTCATCATCTTGACGTTGCCCGTCGAGATACTGACGCTCGGACTCTTCACGCTGGTGATCAATGCGATCACGTTCTGGGTCGTGACGCTGATCCGCCCGATCGGGCTGACGGCCGATGGGTTCGGCTGGATTTTCTGGTCCGCGCTCATCCTGGCGATCGTCTCGTTCATCCTCTCGCACATTGTCAAAGAGGTCGACAAAGGGCGGCAGACCACCCCGTGACCGACCGCCCCAAGATCCTGGTCACCAACGACGACGGTTACAACAGTTTCGGGATTACGGCCGTCGCCGACGCTCTGCAAGCGATCGGCGACGTGACGGTCGTCTCTCCGGAGCAAGACATGAGCGGCGTCGGACATTCGATCTCGATCAAATCGCCGGTGCGCGTCGCGGCGGTTCGCGAGCGCAGCGTCCCCACGTTTCGCTGTTCGGGGACGCCGGCCGACTGCGTCGTCATCGGTGCCTACGACCTGTGCGGTGGGATGCCGTCGCTGGTCGTGAGCGGGATCAATCGGGGCAGCAATCTCGGCGACGACGTCAACTACTCAGGGACCGTCGCCGCGGCCATCGAGGGGATCATCATCGGAATCCCCTCGATGGCCGTTTCGCTCGCGGCGAGTTGGCCCGAACTCGCCAAAGATCATCACTGGCAAACTGCCGCAGCCGTCGCCGCCGACGTGGCGCGCGACGTGCTGAACAACGGCCTGCCGCCGCTCGTGCTCTTGAACGTCAACGTCCCGAACGTCCCGCACGAGCGTTTGCGCGGGACGCGCTGGACCGTTCAAGGCCGCAAACCTTATCGCGACCGCCTCGACCGGCGCAGCGATCCGCGGGGCGGGACGTATTACTGGGTCTGGGGTTCGTTCGATCCGTCGCAGATTACGGAAGGAACCGATCTGGCCGCGGTGCGCGACGACTACGTCAGCATCACGCCGATCTCGGTCGACCGGACCGATCACGCCGCGCTGGCCGAGCGGTTGCGCGCCTCACGTCAGTCACGCGCGGGTTAGCTCAGGAACTTAAAGCTCAGAACCATCCCGGTGAGGACGTTCTGAATCTTCGCTTTGTCGAATGGAGCGATTCCTGAACCCGCGCTATGTCATTCGCGCGTTGGCCAGGTCGAGGTCGTACTCGATCTTGCGATAGATCTCGTCGGGGATCTCGCCGGCGGAGCGCAAGCGCAAGATCTCCCGCCGCTCGGCCGCCAGCGCTTCTTGCTCCAGCTTGTGATCGATCGCGATCTCCACCGCGTCGACCTCCACGCCGTCGCGTGCGCCGCCGAGATGGCTCTGCAGGTGCACGATACGGTACTCGTACTCGCCCAGGATGCGTCCCTCGACTTCCCAATGGTCGGTCGAGTCGAAGGTCGGCTCGAGTTCGCGCAAGCGCTGGATGCCGGCGCGCAACGCGTCCACGCGGACCTCGATTTCGCGAGCGGCCAGGTTTTCGTCGGAGCGGATGCGCAGCCACTTTAGAATCGGCATCAGCGAGAGCCCCTGGAACACGAGCGTCGCGAAGATCACGCAGAACGTGATGAAGACGATCGTATTGCGGCCCGGAAAATCGAAGGGCAACGCAAGTGCTGCGGCCAGCGAGACGATTCCACGCATCCCGGACCAGGCGACGATGAAGACGTAGTTCGGGCCTGGCATCGCCTCGCGCCCGCGAATCTTCGGCGAGAGCCATCGCGGGAGGTACGTCGCGGGATAAACCCACGCGATGCGCACCACGATGACCAGGAGGCTGATCGCGATCCCGATCCAGAGATCGCGCGAGGCGAAGTTCGGGTCCGCAATGATCGCGCGCAGCTGCAGCCCGATCGTGATGAAGACCAGCCCGTTGAGCAGGAAGATCAGGAGTTCCCAAACCGCGTTGGCAACCAGCCGGGAGTCGGGATCGAAGATCTTGGACGACTGGCGGCTGACGACGATGCCGGCCGTGACCGTCGCCAGCACCGGCGAGGGCCCGATACCGCCGAACTGTATCGCGTCGGTGAAGAGGTAGACGGCGTACGGCGCGATCAGCGTGATGACGCTGTCGAGCAAGTAGTCGTTGAGGCGCAGCCGGCGCATCAGTTTCATGAGCGCGACCGACCCGACGGCGAACGCGAGCCCGAGCGCGACGCCGCTGATGGTGACGGCGAAGAACGCGACGCCGGCCTTTGCCAGCGAAAACGTGCCACTCAACGCCGCGACGATCGCGAAACGGTACAGTACGAGCGCCGTCGCGTCGTTGACCAAGCCTTCGCCGTTGAGGATCGCGACGATGCGCCTCGGGACCGAGAAGCGTTCGAAGACGGCGCCTGCGGCAACGGCGTCGGGCGGCGAGACGATGGCGCCGAGCGCGAAGGCCGCCGCCCAGCCGAGAGTCGGGACGAGGTCGTGCGCGACGAGCGCGACCGCGACCGTCGTGACGACCACGAGTCCGATCGCGAGGAGCGAGATGCTCCGAAGATAACGGCGAAACATGACCCAATCGGTGTTCCAACCGCCGGCATAGAGCAGCGGCGGCAGGATGAGCAAGAACACCCAATTCGGGTTGAGCTGGAGGCGCGGCAGATTCGGAAAGAACGCGAGCGCGGAACCGCCGATCACGAATGCGATCGGATAAGGTAATTCGAAGCGTTTCGCAACCGCAGCAATCGCGACGATCGCCGTCAGGAGGGCAAAAAGCAGCCAGGATTCGTTCATCTGCGCGTTCTCCATGAACCGGCGCCATCACGCTGGGATGCAGCGACCGCGTGCCGAAACGCGAGCGCCGTGATCGAACGCGCCAGATTGCTCTACGGGGCCGGACGCATCCGCGAGACGATCGTCGTCCTGCGCGAGGCGCTCGCCGCCGATCCCACCGACGCGACGGCGCGCGCCTTCCTCGCCATGTGTTACAAGGTCTGGGGGCACTACGGCGACGCGGAGCGCGAACTGAAGCAGGCGCTGGCGGACGACCCCAACTTGGGTTACGCCCACTACGTTCGCGCCTCGGTCGCGCTGGCGCGCCGCGAGTATTTCAAATGTATCGCGGCGGCGCGGGAAGCGATCCGGCTCGATCAGAGCTACACCTACGCCTTCGAGGTCTTGGCCTGGGCGTATGCCGAGCAGAACCGATGGGACGAGGCCATCGCCGCGTTGCGCAGCGCACTCAATATCGACCCCGAAAAACGCAGCGCCCTCGTCTCCTACGCGAGCGTCCTGCGGCGCATCAATCGCTTCGAGGAGGCGCGCATCGCGATCGAGGCCGCGCTCAGGCTCTCGCCCGAATATGCCGACGCGCACGCCATCCACGGCTGGATACTGTTCGACGAACGACACTTCGACGAGGCACTCGTCGCGTTTCGCGAAGCGATGCGCCTCAATCCGTATCTGATCGACGCGCGGCGTGGTTTGGTCGAGGCGCTCAAGGCCGCAAATCCGCTTTACCGTATGGTGCGGACGTACGCTCCTTTCGTCGTCGGCGCCGCGCTCGTCCCCGCGATCGTCGCGCTCTTCGGCAGCGGCATCCACGTGCTGCACGCGGCCTTCTACGCGCTCGTCCTGCTGTCGTACGCTGCGATCGCGGCGCTATTGATCGACGCCGTTGCGACCGTCGCGATGCTGCGGCGCCGTTTCGGAAAAATGAGCGTCACCGCCGATCAACGTCGCTACGCCGTCGTCGCCGGCTGCTGCGTCGCCCTGAACGGGTTCGCGTTTCTCGCCTGGCTCGGAGAACCGTCGAACGCGCCGCTCTACGCCGCCGTCATCGTCGGAAGCTTCGGCGTGCTGAGCGGCGCGGCGCTCTCGCTGCGGCCGGGCCCCGCGCGCTTTTGGCTCGCGCTGTACACGTTGACGTTCTGCGGCTCGGCGCTCCTCGTTCCGCTCGAGTTGATCGACGAGAACCGGTTTCATTTCAGCAACGCCGAGGACGCGCTCGCCGCGACGACGATTCTGATTCTGGGAACGTGGCTCAGCCTGGCCGGCATCGCGTGGCTGCGCCGGCGGCGCGTTCGCATCGCAGGCATCGTAGGCGCCGGGTAGAAGCGCGGAAGATATGCAGAAATCCACCGCCATCATATTCATTGCGACGCTCGCGCTCGGCGCGAGCACAACCGTGCCGGTGTGCGCCGACGCACAACTTGGCCTCGGCGTCGGTCCCTCGATCATGTTTCAAAGCGCGGCGCGGCAAGTCGGCGGAACCGATCAACTCAACATCAACGCTACGCTCGACCTGGGCGGTTCGAAACATTTTCCGCTGCGAAACTCGCTCATGTTCGACTACGCCGGCGGTTCGGCCAACGGCGGCTCGCTCAACGACTACGGCCTCGGCTTTGGAACGCGACTCAACACGCCGGTCTACATCGGTGCCGGCGCGTTCCTGTATAGTGTGAACGCGAATCAAGGCCCGGTGGTCGGGACGCACACGGCGACCGGCTTCGGCTCGAACATCTTCGTCGGCGAGAAGATCCTCGACGTGCCGGGCGGCGCCGCTTTCGCCGCGCAGTTGACCTATCGCCAAATCCCCATCGTCAACGGCCTCAACCCGGGGGGCCTGGCGCTCACCCTTCGGGTCTCGCTTTAGGGGAATGCCTGGGTGGAACTCAGCGGCCAGCCGATGGGTTATACTAGGAAGAACGTTGCCGGCCCAGGCCGGCTCGTTCGGCCCGCGGGGCTGAGCAGTTTCGACGAGACGGCCCGTGGTCAATGTAAGCAGGCGGAGTTGCGAGCCCTCCTAAAACGATCGCAAGCGTTATACACGCGAACCAAAACTACGCACTGGCTGCCTAACTTAGGTTAGCCACGGTCCTCGAGGGGTCGCCGATGCCGCCTCGTTGACCGTCAACAAGTTCGGCTGGGACGAGGAATCCGCTCCGAGATTCGTCCGAGATCAAAGGGGCTGCGTCCGACGTGATTCCGGTTTCGAGAAGCCCGCCGGACTAAGACAAAATCGAAGCTGAGCCTGGAGAAAGCGTTGGTCCGGCGTTTCGGACTCGGGGGGCGGTTCCCCGACAGCTCCACCATTTTTTAGACGGGCGCCGGTACGCGATTCGGCGCCGCCGGCACGTGCCCATTGAGCACGGGCACCGGCAGATCGTTGGTTCAGGACTGGGCCTAGCGATCGCGAAGCGTGCCGTCGAGCGCGCGGGTGGATCCATTTCCCTGGAAAGCGAACGTTTCGTCGGAGCGAAGGTCACGATCGCGCTGCCCCGCCGCACTTCATAAGGAAGTCCAGCGGATATAGCTGCTACGCGAAGCGCGCGGCGACGATCGCGATATCGTCGTGAGGGCGCATATTGCAGAAGGCGAGAGCTGTCTGCATCAGGTTGTGCGCCTGGTCGTGCGCGCTGCACGAGCGGTTTTCTTCGATCACGTCCAGCATCGGATGCTCGTAGAAGAAGGCGCCATCCGACGAACGAGCCTCGGTGATGCCGTCGGTTGTTACAATCAGCGTTGAGTCGTGCGCATTCATGCTGACGAGCCGTTGGTGAAAACGGCTGTGTGAGTCTTCAAAGACGCCGACGAGCGGTCCGGTGGGTGGCAGCACGAGGGGAGCGGCATTGCTCTGGATCAGGATGACGGGCTCGTGACCGGCCGAGGCGTACGTCAAGACGCGATGCTCCGGATCTGCTATTCCCAAGAATACGGTAACGAACGAATCCGGGTCCCGATGATCGAATTTGGACGTCTCCATGTACAGGACGTTCAGATTGCGCATCACTTGCGCCGGCGTCAACCCTGCAGATACGTAAGCGCGTAGCGCGTATTTCACCAATGCGGCCCGTGTGGCCGCGTGAACTCCCTTACCGGATATGTCGGCGATCGAAATGGCGATCGACCCGTTGTTGAACTGATAGACGTCGATGAGGTCGCCGCCAACCTTGGAGCGATCCGCGGCGGGCCGATACGCGGTGCCGATCTCCACACCGGGGACCGGCGGAAACTCATAGGCGTAGACGTCGTCCGCCATGATCCGCGCGGCCCGCTCGGGGCTAGCTTGCAAGGCACGCAGCGTCCATTCCATGTCGATCACCGCTGCATTATCCGTCGGGTGCCGGCAAGATAAAGGACGGGTCGGTATAGCACCCACTTCGCACCGCCCGACGAAGCGCGGCGACCATTCGGGGCACCGCACCGCGCGAGAGTACTCCGCTCGCGCCGGCTAGGTGACATTGAGTCGCCCAATTCTCTTGCAATTCCGACGAGACGACGGCGATGATGCAGTCCGGCAATACGAAACGCAACTGCCGCACGCATTCCAGACGATCGGTCTGGAGGTGGTCGAGATCGACCATCATGGCGCGGGGCGTGTGTCGCGCTATCTTCTCGACCGCCAGGCGCTCGAAGTTCTGTGGGCCGTCGAAGCCGCCACGAGTGAGGATTTCTTTGAAGAGGCGTTTCGTGCTGAGGTCGGAAGTCAGGGAAGCCGAATTTCCTAGGGACGCCATGCATTGCCTTAACCGTAACCCGGCAGGGAAGAAATTGAATCCTGGGAAAATCTCAACGACCCTGCGACGGCGGTCAACCTCATTGTCGCACCCTTAGCCCGCTTCCGCTATCGTGATAAAGAGAGACCTGGCCGTTGTCGCTGCCATGCAGGAGCGCATCGGGTGAGTAAGCCGGATCACGATTTGTTGCCCGAGGATCGACGGGCGATCGAAAGCCTTCCCGGCGACGACCCGGCGCGGGAACTGATCGGCCAGATTCTGCGCTTGATCCCGGTCTCGCACTGGAGTTTTGCTCGGTTCAAAGGTCGAGGTACCTCCGATCAACTGTTTCGGTCCGGCGAAAGCGCCGGCGACGCGCAGGAGTTCGCCCAACTCCAACAAGAGTTCGCCTTGCAGCGCGAACGCGCCAAGGCCGGCCCGCGAATCGCTGCATCGCTGCGGGCGTTCGAGGAACCGTACGTAAGCGGCATCACGCTCATCTTTGCGGATGTGCGACGTCAATTTGGCATCTTGAGCCTCCTACGCAACGAAGAACTGGGGCCTTTCACATCGGTGGAAATCCATGCGCTGACGCTGGCGCTCGATGCGGCGTCGGACCGGCTTGCGGGGCTGGCTCTGGCCGAGCCGGAAGTCGCTGCGTCGACGAGCGTGCCCGGGGCGCCGATGATGCACGTTTTGGATCGCGATCTCAATGTCGTTCTTACTTGGGATGGCTCGCAGCAAGGGCGGACGGCCGCGGTTACCGCCCTCCAAGTACGTCTCGCCGAACGCTTGCCCCCCGTCATCGAAGACGCGGTGCGCGACCTGATTGCGAATTGGACCGCCGACCCGGCAACGCAGACGCTCGGCGTTGCTCATCCGGTGCCGTTCTTGACGGTACGCACCCAGCCGATGGCGGGGTCGGCGGGCTTGTTCGTCGGCGTTCTGCTCGAACGGCCCCCAGGAGGCCGCATATTTTCGCGAGCAGCGCGCAAGTTCGCGCTTTCTCCGCGAGAGCTGCAGACGTTAGCTTTTCTCATCCCGGGGGCGACGCTGCCGGAGATCGCCGAGGCCATGCACATCACGTCTTCGACCGTCCAAGATCACATCAAGCACATGCTAGAGAAGACGGGATCGCGAAACCGGGCCGAGATGATCGCCAAGGTGCTGGACCACCGTAACGGCGGCGACTAGATGCGGAAAAGAATTGAGATCGCCGTCGCCGGCGGGAGGACGGTGATTCGACTTTCCGTGCTGAACCCGTGAGCATGACCACGAGCACGACCTACTACGATCTCCGCCTCCTGATCGGCGGCGAAGCGATCTTGGCATCGGCGCGGCAGTCGCTGCCGGTGGAAGATCCGTCGACGCGCGAGGAGATCGGCCGCCTGCCGATTGCGACCGACGACGACTTGCAGCGTGCGCTCGAATCGGCGGCGCGCGGGTTCGCGCGCTGGCGCGCAACCTCGGCCTACGACCGCGCGAACGTTCTGCGCGGCGCGGCGCGACTGATCCGCGAACGCCTCGAAGCGATCGCGCGCATTCTGACGCTCGAAGAAGGCAAACCGATCGTCGAGTCGCGCCTCGAAGTTCAAGCCGCGGCCGACATCATCGAGTGGTGCGGAGAAGAAGGCCGCCGAGCCTACGGCCGCGTCGTCCCCGCTCGCAGCACCGCCGTGCGGCAGACGGTCCTGCGCGAACCGGTCGGACCGGTCGCCGCGTTCACGCCTTGGAATTTCCCGGCGGTCACGCCGGCCCGGAAACTTGCCGGCGCACTCGGAGCCGGCTGCTCGATCGTCATCAAGCCGTCGGAAGAGACGCCGGCGACCGCGCTCGCGCTCGTCGACGCGCTGCGCGACGCGGGTCTACCGGAAGATGTCGTCAACGTCGTGTTCGGCGACCCGCCCCATATCAGCGAGACGTTGCTGGCCTCGCCCGTGATTCGGAAGATTTCGTTCACCGGCTCGATCGCGGTCGGCAAGCACCTCGCCGGCCTCGCCGCCAAAGGCCTCAAGCGTGCGACGCTCGAGCTCGGCGGTCACGCGCCCGTGATCGTCTCGGCGAAGGCCGATCTGGGCAAAGCCGTCGCGATGTCGGCCTCATCGAAGTATCGCAACGCCGGCCAAGTCTGCGTTTCGCCGAGCCGCTTCTTCGTACAAGACGGCATCTTCGCCGACTTCGTCGAGGCGTTCACCAAGAAAGCGTCGTCGCTGCGCATCGGGCACGGCCTCGACGAAACGACACAGATGTCGTCGCTTGCCAACGAACGGCGTCGCGAGGGGATCGCCGCGCTCGTCGACGACGCGAAGCAACGTGGCGGAACGATTCGCACCGGCGGAGAGCGGCTCGAGTCGAACGGATTCTTCTACGCGCCGACGGTGATCACAGACGTTCCGCCGGCGGCGCGCGTCCTCTCGGAAGAGCCGTTCGGGCCCGTTGCGGTCATCACGCGGTTCACCGAACTCGACGAAGCGATCGCGCAGGCCAACGCGTTGCCCTACGCGCTTGCTGCCTATGCGTTCACGCAAGACGTGAGCGAGTCGATTCGCCTCGGCAACGAGATCGAAGCCGGGATGATCGGCATCAATCAGTTCGGCATCGCTTTCGCGGAGTTGCCGTTCGGCGGCATCAAAGATTCGGGCTACGGCTCGGAAGGCGGGGTTGAGGGCCTCGACGGCTACATGATCACCAAGAGCGTCACGGTCGCGTAAGCTCGCATGGCCAAGTTGTACTTCCGCTACTCGGCGATGAACGCCGGGAAATCGACCGCGCTGCTCCAAGTCGCCCACAACTACGAAGAGAATGGGCGCTCCGTTCTCATCTACACGTCGGCGCTCGACCACCGCTACGGCGTCGGCAACGTGACGTCACGACTCGGTCCCAAACGCCACGCGGCAAGCTACGATCGCGATCTCGACTTCTTCGAAGCGATCTCAAATGAGAAGGACGTCTCGTGCGTCTTGGTCGACGAGGCGCAGTTCCTGAGCGTCGACCAGGTGCGCCAGTTGCATCGCGCCGCGCACGTGCTCAACGTGCCGGTCATTTGCTATGGAATCCGCAGCGATTTCTTGGGCGACCCGTTTCCGGGCGCCGCGCATCTCTTGACGCTCGCCGACAGCCTCGAAGAACTCAAGACAATCTGCAGCTGCGGCCGCAAAGCGACGATGAACGTGCGCGTCGACGAGCACGGCCGGCGCGTCATCGAAGGCGAGCAGATCGCGATCGAAGGCGACGTTCGCTACGTCCAGATGTGCGGCGGCTGTTTCTATAAAGCGGAAATAGCGGCGCGTTAAGGCGCCGGCAACGGGCCGCCTGCCTTCGGGCGGAGCGCGAAGATGACGGCCGCGAGGATGAGCTGCACGATCGTGCGCGTCACGAGGTATCCGGTGGGATAATACGCGCCGAGCCCGGTGATGATTCCATAGACGTTGAGGGCTGCGGCCAAGAGCAAGATCAAGATCATCGCATACACGACCGCGGCGTAACGGACCGGATTGCGGGCCGCTGTGTACAGCAAGTATGCGAAAGGGAGCAAGAAAATGCCCATCGCTTTGATGACAAAGAACTCCAGCGGGTTGCTGGGAGGCGGCGTGCTTCCCGGTAGCGCCGCGAGCAGCGAGTCCGAGGCGGCGAACAGCAGGATCGTACCTATCGCGAAGACCGCGCTGAGCGCGAAGAGCAAAACACTCAGCGTCTGATGGGGACGTGCACCGCTCATGAGACCTCCCGACGGTTGTCCGTCGGGGAGAGTCTAGCACGAAGACGCTCAAAATCCCGGGAAGCCGAAGAAAAAGCGCGTTAGGTGGAAGAACACCGGCGCCGCGAAGACGAGCGAGTCGACGCGGTCGAGCATGCCGCCGTGTCCCGGTAGGAGCGTTCCGAAGTCCTTGAGGCCGCGGTCGCGCTTGAACGCCGACATCACGAGCCCGCCACAAAACCCGAGCAGACACAGCAAGAGCGACATCGCCGCCGCTTCGAGCGGCGTGTATGGCGTCAACCACCACAGCGCGGCGCCGAGCGCCGTCGCGGTCGCGACGCCGCCGGCGAAGCCCTCCACGGTCTTGTTCGGGCTCAGCGCCGGCGCGATCGGGTGCTTTCCGAAAACCTTGCCGAAGACGTACTGCAGGACGTCGCTCATCTGCACCACGACGATGAGGAAGATGAGGAGTTTGGTGCCCGCGCTCGGATGCGCCACGGAGTTGGCGGCCAGCAAAGCCGGAACGTGGCTGAGACCGTAGACGCAGGCGAGGAGGCCCCACTGCAAACTCGTCGCGCGCACGAGAAAGTTCCGTGTCTCTCCGGAGAGTGCGACCGCGATCGAGATCGCGGCGAACGCATAGACCGGTAGCGCGACCGCGAAAATTCCGTACAGGTGAAACCACACGAGCGCGTACTGCAACGGAATCGCGAGAACGAGCGCGGCGCCGAGCGCAAGGCGATCGCGCTTCGCGTCGATTCCGAGTCGCGCGAATTCGCGTAGCGCGAGAAACGAGATGATGGCGTAGAGTGCCAGCGCGACGGCGGGGCCGGCCAAGATCGCGGCCAAGAGCGCCGCGACCATCAGCCACCACGCGTACGTGCGAGTTGCGACGTTGGCGAAGATTTCGCGCGCCCGCTCGGAGCGGGCCGTCCGCTTTCCGATTTCTCCGAGCGCGGTCGCCGAGGTCAAGAGCGCGATCGTTCCCGCGCTGACACGGACGATCGCGGGATCTTGGAGTTGCGCGAGCATCATGGCAGTTGGGCGGCGATCGCGCGCGTGCGCCGCACGAGCGTATAGGCCGAACCGATGATGACCAGCACCGTCGCAGCCAACATGACCTGTGGCGTGAGGCCGAACGGCGCGAGCGCCGCGCCGGCCAGGCAGGCCGCCGCGGCGACGGTCATACGCTGCTGCTTGGCCATCGGACCGGCGAAGGATTGCGTCCCGAGCAGCGCTCCGCCGAGCAGCCGGACGTACGCCGTCGCGACGGCGAATAGCGCGGCAATGGCGCCCAGCAAAGCACTCCCACTCGCAGCGCCAAGCGCGACGAGGAGCAACGAGTCCGAGATCCGATCCGGGATTTCGTTGAAGAGCGGGCCGGTGCGCGTGCCGCGTCCGCCTTCGATCGCGACGAGTCCATCGAGGACGTTACACAGTCCGCGCAGCGCGATCCCGAGAGCCGCAATCACGAGAAGTGCGGCGGCCCAGGCAACCGGAACGGCCGGCGTGGCCAGGATCGCGACGGCCGTGAGGACCGAGCAGCCGACGCTCGCCAGCGAGATCGCGTTCGGCGCGGCGTCCCACAAGATGAGCAGGTCGGCCGCGAAGGTGATCAGCGGATGCTCGCGCAGCGCGATCGGGCGGCGAGGCTGAGCCAGGCGGACGGCATGGGCGGCTTCCATCCTTCCATGGTAGGCGGCCGCCGCGGCCCGCGCGTCCGTAGAATTACGGACCGAGCGCGGAGTCGGACTGGCTGGCCGTCGGAGTAGACCCGACCGAGCATCCAGAAGTCGGGTCCGATGAACCAGATGCTCGAGTTTCCGAGCGAAGAGCGCGCCTACGACGAGTTCGTCGAGCGCTACTCCGACGGATTGCCCATCGTGCTGCCGACGCCCGAACGCGTCGCGCGCATGCTCGCCGGCACCCGCGAAGATCTCGACGACGTCCTCGGCCACGTCATGCCCGCCGGCAGTGCGCTCACCATTCGCGACGTCGCGATCAACGCGGTCATGGCCGGCGCCGAGCCGCGTCAACTTCCCCTCATCACGGCCGCGCTCGAAGCGCTGCTCGACGAACGCTTCAACCTCAACGGCTTACAGTCGACGACGCATTGCGGAACGCCGCTCGTGATCTTCAGCGGGCCGCTCGCCTTTGAAGCCGGACTCTCCGCCGGCAACAACGTGCTCGGCAACGGACAGCGCGGGAACCTCTCCGTCGGGCGAGCGATTCGCTTGGTGATGACCAACGTCGGCGGCGGCGTCCCCGGCAAGACCGACATGTCGGTGCAAGGGACGCCGGCGAAGATTTCGTTTTGCGTCGCCGAGCGGGTCGACACCGGCGTGTGGGCGCCGCTGGTCGTACGGCAAGGCGGCACACCCGCCGAAACCAGCGTCACCGTCATGGGCGCCGACGCGCCGATCCACGTCGCCGACCACCGCTCCGCGACGCCGCAGCGCCTCTTGCGCAACGTCGCCGACGCGATGCGTCATCTCGGCACGATGAGCGCCACGCGCCCAACGCAGATGGCGCTCTTGCTCGCGCCGCAGCACGCGCGCGTCGCCGCCAATGCAGGCTGGCACGCGGCCGACGTCCAGCAGTTTCTTTTCGAACACGCGCGCAATCCGCTCTGGCGCCTGCGAGACGCCGGCGAGTACGACCCGGCGAAAACACCGGCCGTCGCGGCGGAGTTCGGTGATCCGGAAGATCCCGACACGCGCGTCCCGGTCTTCGCCTCCCCCGAGCGCCTCATTCTCGTCGTCACCGGCGGCGACAGCGGCGGCTTCTCAACGGTCGTCCCAGCTTGGCCCGCGAGCGTCGCCGTGCATCGTTTCATCGACCGCGATGGTTCTTACAGTCGACCGCGCGCGCAGCGCGAGGAGGTACCGGCTTGAGTTTCGTCGTTCACGACCCCCGCGGCGGCCGCATCGCCACCGCACCATCGCTCGCCGCGCGACCGAAGGCGCTCGCCGGTTTGAAACTCGGCGTCCTCGACAACACCAAAGAGCAAGCCAACATCCTTTTGGGACGCGCCGCGTGCTTGCTCGCACAAGACGGCGCGAAGTCCACGTTCGCCCAGAAGCCGTCGTTCTCGCGCGTCGCGCCGCCCGAAGTGATCGAGCAACTCGCGATGTGCGACATCGTGATCACGGGCCTCGGCGGTTGAGGGAGTTGCGTGTCCTGCTGTATGCGGGACGCCGTCACCTTGGAAGCGCGAGGCATTCCGACCGTCATCCTCGTCAACGAAGTCTTCGTGCCGATCGCCGACGCGACCGCGGCGCTGCTCGCGCTGCCGCAAGACTACGCGAGCAAGAACATCGTGTGGCTGCCGCACCCGACGTCGAACAAGACCAAAGATCAACTCGAACGGCTCATCGACGAACGCATCGACGAGATCCGCGGAAAACTCATGGGCCGCGCCGCTCCATCGAAGATTGAGCGGAAGACCGCAAGCAACGGCGATCCGCTCGAAGCGGCGCGCGTGGCGATCGCCGGGCTCGCGGCGAGTCTTCGAGCCGACGGCGCCGAGCTTGCGCTCGAGGGCTTTCGCGACGGCGTGCTCAGCGGGACGCTGCACGTCGGCAACGTGACCTGCGACGACGGCTCGTGCATCCTCCCAACCGAGCAACTCGAGCGTATGGTGGAGGCGATGGTGCGCCCGAAGATCGACTCGCTCCGTGGTGTCGAGCTCCGCGAACTTCGTTAACCGAGATGGCCTCGCGCCGCCGATGACCCGGACCCTGCGACCGCTCGGACTCGCCGTCGCGTTCGTTTTCTGTCTCGGGCTCGCGCAGGCCGAAGCGTCGGGCCCGAGGCTCGTGATGGTGCAAATGCAAAGCCCGCTGCTCGACGGCTTTCGTCACGCCCAAACGTTTCTGCACGCGCAGATCCTCTTGCCCGAATCGTATGACGTGGCGCCCACCAAGCGCTATCCGGCGCTCTACGTGATTCACTCGCTTGAGGAAGATTACCGTTTCTCACCGGAAAAATTGGCGAGTTGGCAAGACGCGTTGCGCCATGCGGACCTCGAGATGATCGTCGTCGCGCTCGATGCGAGCCTCGCAAACGGCCACCACGAATTCGCGGACTCCGCGAACAACGGTCCGTGGGGCGCGGCGCTGACCCGCGAACTCATCCCGGAACTCGAAAAACAATTTCGGATAAATGCGACGCGCGACGCGCGCTTCGTCACGGGTCATTCCTCGGGCGGATGGTCGGCACTCTGGCTGCAGGTGAACTATCCCGACGAATTCGGCGGCGCGTGGTCGATCGCCCCCGATCCAGTCGACTTCCACGATTTCACGGGGCCGGACCTCACGCGCGCTCCGCCGCAAAATTTCTATCGCGATCCACGGGGAAACCCGTACGGTTTCGTTCGACGGCGCGGCGTCGACGTCACGACGTTGCGCGAATTCGCGCAAGGCGATCTTGGCCGGGCCCAGTTCGATTCGTTCGACGCGGTCTTCAGCCCGCGTGGCGAAGACGGTCGTCCCGCTCGACTCTTCGACCGGCGCTCGGGTGTCATCGACGGAGTCGTCGCCGGGTATTGGGAAGAGCATTACGATCTCGCCCGCCTCATCGCCGGGCGCTGGAAGGAATTGGGGCCCAAGTTGCAAGGCAGAGTGCACGTCGTCGTGGGCACCGAGGACACGTATCATCTCGAAGGCTCGCTCAAGCTCTTCAAAGCGGTCCTCGACGGCCTGGGCAGCGACGCCGAGATCGTTTTTGCACCGGGCTACGATCACATGACGATCTTTCGGTACGACCGCGGCCTGCTTCGGCATAACCTCGATCAGATGAAGCAGCAACTCCAACGCGAGCACATCCTCTAAGGTGAGGCAGCCTCAACGTCCAGGCCGCGAGCACGATGGTCAGCCCAAGAGACGGACATCCTCCTCGACTGACCGTCGCGAACGAAGGGGCGCCGTTCCCACCAACGGCGCCCCTCTCGCATTTATCGTGATGGCGACCAACGCATAGGTTACATGTGAAGTCCGAGTCCGACGTACGCGCCGCTGTGGGTAAAGTTTCCCGGCGCGAACTGTTTGTTCGTCCCTTGGTCGCCCAAGAATCCGCCGTCGATGAAGAAGGGCGTCTTCCCGAGACCGATCGTTAGGCCGGCGTCGTATTTGATCAATCGGTATTGGACCGAAGCCTGTCCGACCCCGGGGACGAATTGCTGGGCAGTCATGAGCTGCGGATAGTAATAGATGCCGCCGTACAGCGAGATGAGGTGGTCGAGATCGGGCAGCTTTTCTACGCCGAATCCGTATCCGTGCTGCTGTCGCGGGCTGCCTTGGCCTTCGTAGTTGGTGTTACGGAACAGATAGCTCACGCCGACGTAGATCCGCGGATCGATGATCTTGACCCCGAGCCGGCCGTCGACGTCTTGATCGTTTGCGGTGAACGGCACGACGTAGACCTGAGTGCTTTGCCCGACGATCGTGACGCAACCCGGATCGTTCGGCTGCGGACAGCCGAGCGTCGTCGCCGAGAGCGACGAGTGCGCATACTTGTAACTACGCCAGTCGCCCTCGATCATGAGCGGGAGCCCGAGCAGCGGAAACTCGGCGCCGGCGCGTGCCGCCCAAGAATTCGATCCCTTGTTTCCCGCACTCAATTCGTTGTAGACGACCGGTAATATCAGGTAATCGCCGGCGACGAACTTCTCGTAGACGACCGGTTTCGGCGTCGGCACCGGAGTCGGTGGTGGCGGCGGCGGTGGTGGTGGTGGCGGCGGTGGTGGAGGCGGTGGTGGCGGCGGGGGCGGCGGCGTCGGAGGAGGCGGTGTCGCAGCCGGCGCCGGGATGTACCGAACGACGACGACGCGCTTCTCCGGCACCCATTGGACGTATGCGCCCATCCCCTCGGAGATCACCCGGACCGGGACGACCAAAACGCCATGATAGATCTCCGGTGGCACGTCGAGCGGTCGACTTTCGCCGTTGATCACGACCTCGGGCTTGCCGACCGTCACCCTGATGTCGGCGCCCGCTTTGCTGACGTCGACCGTTCGGCTCGCGGCGTCATAGCTCACCGTCGCGCCCATCTGTTCGAACATCGAGCGCAGTGGAACGAGAATCGTGTTCCCGCGGACGAGTGCCGCGAGCGCCCGGTTTTGCTTGATTCGATCGGGCTTCGCGTACACGTGAACGTCGTTGAAGAGGATCGGCACCTCACCAGAGGGCGGCGTGCCGAAATCCGGGGGCGGCGCGGTGCCGAGTTGCGCGACGATACCAGCGTGCGCGTGCCCGCTCAGCAACCAGAAGGCCAGAGCCGCCGCCAAGGCGCCGATCTTGATACGTTTCAACTTTTCCTCCGTCGGGCGAATCGTCAGGTTACCCGTGTTCGCCCGCAACCTTCGTTTACTTTCCTAACCGAACGCCTGAAGGGAAATAATCGTACCGCCAGGTACGAGGAAACCCTCCTGTTTCTGGCTCTTCGGAAAGGCTGACCCATGCGTCCGATGGATAGTCGCCGGCTCCTCGACCGGCGTGGTTTTCTCGCGCTGGCTGCGTCGGTTCCGGCGCTCGCCGCCTGCACGACGAATTCTACCGGAACGGTTCCGTTGCCGACGGCGCCGGTGGTGCCGTGGGTGCCGCTGCCCGGCGGGAGCACCGTCAGCGATCTGCGCTATCCGAACACCATTCCGACGACGACGCCTCCATTGTTCGCCGGCTACGCGCCGCTCGGCGATGCGAACGCGCTGTTCGTTCCGGCGGCCTCGGGCGGAACGCCCTCACCTGCGACTTCACCCGTACCCGGGACGCTCGCAACCGGCTCGTACGCCACCAACGAGCGCTACGTCATCAAAGTCCCGACGGCGTGGAACGGGAAGCTCATCGTCGCGGGGACGCCGTCATTCCGCTCCGAGTTTGCCAACGATTTCATTTGGGGCGACTTCGCGCTGGCCAACGGTTACGCGTTTGCGAGCAGCAATAAGGGCGTTCTCTATAACGCGATCGTCGAGACGCTGGCTGCGAGCCCCTCGCCCGCGCACAACTTTCCGATTCCGTTCAACCTCGCGGGTTTGGAAGCCTTAGGATTCTCGTTCCGTTTCGGTGTCCTCAATCAATCGGGAACGATAGCCAATTGGAACACTGACTTCGCGATCCTAACGCTCTCGGCCCAAAACTTCTTGGCGCAATCCTTTGGGCGCTTCCCGACGAAGACCTACGCCGTCGGTCTTTCGAACGGCGGCGCGCAAGTGCGCTCGCTCCTCGAGAATTATCCAAGCCTCATTGACGGCGGCGTCGACTGGTCGGGCGTCTATTGGTCGACGAGTCTGAGTATCCTCAACTATTTGCCGGCGTTCTTGGCCAACATGCCCGCTTACATCGCCAGCGGCTACACGAGTGCGACTGCGGCTGCGGCGATACAAGCCGCCGGCTATCCGGCCGACATCGTGCAGGCGGCCAACGCGGCGCATCCCTCGCTGTGGGAAGAGTACTACAGCAACCAGGCCTCGTTCTATTCGGACCTAACGCTGTTCTCGTACGCGCTCTTCCTCGACTCGAATGCTGCGTCCTTAGCCGGCGCCTTTACGCCCAACGGCGGCGATCCGGTCCATCTGCCCGGGACGTCGGCGACGGCGACCGGCCTCGCGCAACCCGCCGCACGCGCGGCGTACGCGCCGTCTGGGGCTGCTGCGTCGACGATCGCCACGTTCGCGCATACGGGCCGTATCGGAAAGCCGCTGGTTTCTATCGCCGGCACCTCCGATATGTTCATCACCAACGCGAACAACGCGGCGCCGTACCTCGCGGCGGTGAGAGCCGCCGGCAACGGCGGAAAGTATTGGCAATATCTGGTGAGCGGCGGGACGCACGTCGACACGTTCACGCCGTTCGGCTACGGTTTGCAGGCGCAACTGCCGTTTGCCTGGGCCGCCTTCAATCAACTCGTCGCGATCGTCGAACGCGGCTTCGCGGCGCCCGGCGCCGGCACGGCACAAACCGTCACGACGACGAGCCAAATCCGCAGTGCCTAGCAATCTTCAGCGGTGAAGATGCTGCAGTAGCGCGTCCGCGCGTCGCCGAACTCAACCCGGTAATGAAGGTGCTGCGCGCCGTCGTGGTCCTGGCGGTGCTCGTGGTCGCCGCTTACCTCGCTTACCGCTACCTGGTGCAGCCGCCCGGGCGGTCTGCCGATACTATCACCGTCTACTATTGTAAGACCGACGGAGTCACGCTCGTAGCATGGAAGGTCTCGCGAGATCCACGGATGGATCCCAACAAGGTCGCATTTTATGCCACGGCCCAAGCCTTAGCTGGGCCGCCCGTGTCGGTCGAGGCGATTCGCTTCCCGGCGGGGACCATCGTCAAGCACGTGGATTTGTCCGGGTCGACCGCGACGGTCGACTTGGGCGGGACCATCTCGCGCTCGGCCGGTGGGAGCTTTGCGGAGAGCGGCGAGTTCCGGGGCCTCATTTGGACCCTGACGGCATTGCCTGGGATCACCGCCGTACAGATCAAAGTCGACGGCGCCAAGGTCGCGACGCTTCCCGGAGGACATCTTGAGCTCGAACAACCCCTGGCACGTTCGAGCTTCTAGGCACTTTCCGGCGCTCTGCGCCGCGTCGCTGGCCTTACTCCTCCCAATCCGCTCCGTTGCAGCACCGGCGCCCGCGTACTGGTTCGCCGGCACGAATCTGATCTTCACGAAGGCCCAGACCCACGGGGGCGAGCTCGCGGTCGCCCTCGACGACCCCAGCCTCGCGCGTTTCCTCATCAAATTGAATGCGACGGTCGCCTACGACCCCGGAAGCCGGCTCGTCATCGTGACGAGCGGCGACCGCCGAGTCGTCACCTTCACGCTGGGTGACACCCGCTTCGAGAATGGCCCGCTGCTCGAACGCGCCCCGTTTGCGCCGTACGCAGTCGGCGCGACGGCGTATATTCCGTTCGTGACCCTGGCAAAGGCGCTCTACGTTGTCCCCGTCAAGGACGGTGCGACGACGGTCTTGCAGCCGCAGATCGGCGGCCTCGACGTGCGAACGCGCGACCGCGTGACGACCGTCACGCTTTCGAGCGCGGTGCCGATTCGGTTCAAGCGCACGTCCCCCGGCGGAAGCGAGCGTCTCACGCTGGTGTTTTCCGGCGTCGCTTCGACGCTCGAGACGAAGCGAAGCATCGGGGGTAGCGCGGAGTTGCGCGGAGTCTCGATTCAAAGCGGCGGAACGGCTCGCAATCCGACGACTACGATGACGTTCGACGCGACGCCGCAGACGATGCATGTCCTAGCAAACAGCGACACCCCCAATGTCATCGCCGTCGCGTTCGCCAAATCCGGCGTCGGGCTGAGCGGCGTGCCGATTCCCGATGCCGGCGATGCGGCATCTGTCATCGCGGCCGCCCCGCGTCCCAGTTCGAGCGCGCCGTCTACGGAATCAAGCGCAGGTCCCAGCGACGAATACGCGCCCGTCGGCAGCGAAGTCCCGGCCGAAGCCGCGATTCCGCCGCCGCCGCTCGGGTCCCCGGTCGTCGTCACCTCGCTCGATCTGCTTCCAGCCGACGCAGCTTTGAACGTGCGCGTCGGCGTCAGCGGCCCGGTGCGGTACGAGTGGCATCGCCTCACCGACAATCGCTGGTACGTCGATCTCAAGAACGCGATGCTCGGGATTCCCGCGCGCGACGAACAGCCGCCGGGCTCGGCGGCGACCGGACTCCGCGTCCGACAACTCGCCGGCGACCAAAATCCGACCGTGCGTATTGCGTTTACGCTCGTTTCGCCGCGCCAAGTCAATGTCGTTGCGAGCGACAACGGTTTCACGATTGCGATCGGTGGTCTCGACGACCTCGAACCGCAGCGCGTCGGAACCGGCCGCGTCGCCGGAGGAATGTTGATCGCGTCGGCGCCGCTGGCGAATCCGGGCGACCTCTGGTCGACGCCGGCAGCGATGCTGCACCCGATCGTTCCGACCAATCCGAAGTTGATCGTCATCGATCCCGGACACGGCGGCAGCGACGCCGGTGCCGCTCACAACGGTTTGACCGAGAAGGCGCTCAATCTCGACATCTCCAAGCGGCTTCGCGCGATTCTGGTCGCGCGCGGCTGGCAAGTGGAGATGACGCGCTACACCGATACGGACGTTTTCGCCGCCAACGGCTCGGCGCACGACGAACTCCAGGCACGCTGCGACATCGCCAACAACGCCGGTGCGCGCATGTTCGTCAGCGTTCACATCAACAGCTACACCGATGCCGCGCTCAACGGGACGACGACGTATTTCTACAAGGATTCCGACCGCGCGCTCGCCGACGCGGTCCATCGCCGCTTGGCCTCGGTCGGCACGGCCGACAAGGGCGTGCGCAAGGAAGAGTTCTACGTCATCCACCACACGACGATGCCCGCGACCTTGATCGAGACCGCGTTTCTCTCCAACGCGAGCGACGCGAGCCTCCTGAAGTTGCCGGCGTTCCTGCAGCGCGTCGCCGTCGCGATCGCCGACGGCCTCGGCGACTACGCCTCGAGGAATCCGGTCAACGCGACTTCAACCAGCGACGGGTCGTAGTCAACTCGGGAGGCTAACGGCGCCGGCGCGCGCAAAATCCGTCCGACACAATCTCAACGGACGGAAACTCATTCTCGGAATCTTCGACTCGGGAGTCGGCGGACTCACTGTCTTGCGCGAGGTGCGCGCACGCTTGCCGCGTGAGGACATCGTCTACCTCGCCGACCAGGCGCACGTGCCTTACGGGGACCGAACGCACGGCGAATTGCGCACGTTCCTCGCCGGCAACCTCGCGTTTCTCGAGTCGCGCGGCGCCGACGCGGTCGTGATGGGTTGCAATACCTCGTGCGCGATCGCGGCGCGCTACGGCTGGCCGGCCACTCGGATGCGTATCTTCGACCTCATCGACGCGGCCGCCGAAGCGGTCGTCGCGTCGAACGCTCGGCGGGTCGGCGTCATCGCGACGACCGCCACCACAACGACCGGTGCTTACGGCGCGGCGATTCGCAGCCGCGTCCCGGCGGTCGAGGTCCAAGAAGTCGCAGCGCCGGTGCTGGTCCCGCTCGTCGAGGCTGGGACCGTTGAAGGGCCGATCGCGCGCGCCGCCGTCGCAGCGGCCTGTGCGAATTTCGAACTGCCGCTCGACGCGCTCGTCCTCGCCTGCACGCATTATCCGTTGCTCGACGCGCACTTCGCGGCTGTCTGCGGCGAAAACGTACGGCGCATCGACCCCGCGCACGCGCAAGCCGAATACGCCGCGGCATTCGTAGCGCAGCGCGGCGGCGAGCTCGGGACCGGCCGAACGCTCTACGTCACGAGCGGCGAGTTGGAACCGTTCAAGAAAGCCGTCGCCTCGACGTGCGGTCCTCTGGGTCCGTACGATTTGATCGAAAGCGTCGCGCTTACAATAACTTGAACACGTGATAGACCAAGATCACCGAGGTCGCTCCCAAAACGATGCCGGCGAGTACCTGCGCGACGGTATGCGCTTTCAGATAAACGCGCGACCAGCCGACGATCGGGATCAGGACCAAGAACGGTAGCGGTTGCTGATGGTAGAGATACGTCAGCGCCGACATCGACGCCGAGATCCCGAGCGCGTGCGTCGAGATCTTCCAATAACGTGTGATGTATCCCACGACGAGCGATGAAACCGCATACCCGCCCATCGTCGCGATCAAGAGCCGGGGCGCATGGATGAGCCAGAGCGTCGCGGTACCGAGGCAGAAGAAGACGACGAAGGCACTGAACACCGCCTCGCGCTCGCTGCGCACCGACATGTCGAGGTCGGTGATGCGGTCGGTCGCGTAGAGCCAGAGGACGTACAGCATCGGGCCGATCGAGGTGAAAAACGTGCTCGCGAAGAGGTAGGCCCAGAAGGTCGGCGTGTCTTTGGCTACCGCGTGCGCCAAAATCACGAACAGCGCCAGAGCCGTAAGAAATGGGTTGCAGATCGTCGAGAAGATGCGGGCCAGGTCGGTCAAAACCCGGCGCCGCCGGCTCAACGGAAGGGTCCCCAGGCGCTTTGTGTCTGGGGTCGCAGAGCCGCGAAGCGGCGGGGCGCTTTTCAAACTCTGGGGCTCCCATGCTGCATTGCAGCATGGGATCTTGCGCGAGGGGTTTGGCTGGGTAGCACTGCTAGGTTATTGCGCCGGAGATGGGTTGGGGACCCGGCGTGGGGGACCACTAAAAAGGCCTGCAACCGGGTGACTGTCTAAGAGCGCCTCTCATGGTTCTTGAGCGCATCGACTCGCCCCGTGATCTGAAGGCTCTCTCGCGGCCGGAGATCGACATTCTGTCCCGCGAGATTCGCGCCGTCCTCATCGACGCGTGCGCTAAGAACGGCGGTCACCTCGGCCCCAATTTGGGCGTCGTCGAACTGACGCTGGCGCTGCATCGCGTCCTCGACGCGCCGAAGGACAAGATCGTTTGGGACGTCAGCCACCAGGTTTACGTCCAGAAGCTGCTGACCGGGCGCCGCGACCGCATCCACACGATCCGCAAGGGCGGCGGGCTTTCAGGTTTTGCGATGCGCAGCGAGTCGGAATACGACTGCTTCGGCGCGGGTCACGCCTCGACGTCGATCTCGGCGGCGCTCGGCATGGTTCAGGCGCGCGAATTGGCCGGAACCGACGAAACGATCGTGGCGGTGATCGGCGACGGCGCGCTGACGGGCGGCCTCGCCTACGAGGCGCTCAACAACGCCGGGCAATTGAAATGTAACTTCATCGTCATCCTCAACGACAACGAGATGTCGATCGCGCCCAACGTCGGCGCCATCGACCGGTACCTCGGGCATCTGCGCGCGCAGCCGCTCTTCAACGCGGCGCGCGACAAGGCGAAGGACATCCTCGGCCACATTCCGTTCGGCGACGCTGCGCGCAAGGCGCTGTCGACCTGGGAAGAAGCGGCCCTGCGCTTCGCGTCGAGCGAGCCGAAGGCGGCCGTGATCTTCGAAGAACTCGGCTTCCGCTACATCGGCCCCGTCGACGGCCACGACTACGACGAGCTCGTCGATCTCATTTCGAACCTGCGCCAGATCCACAGCCCGGTGCTCCTCCACGTGAAGACGACCAAGGGCAAGGGCTTCGAGCCGGCCGAGCACGACAAGCGCACCTGGCACGGCGTCGGGCCGTTCGAGCTCGAGAACGGGAAGATCGAATTCAAATCCAGCGGTCGTCCGACGTTCTCCGAAGCGTTCGGCGAGGCGCTGACAATGCTGGGCGAACGCGACAAGCGCATCATCGCGATCACGGGCGCGATGCCCGACGGCACGAAACTCTCGAAGTTCGCGAAGAAGCACCCCGAGCGCTACTTCGACGTCGGGATCGCAGAGGCGCACGCCGTCTGCTTCGCGGCCGGCGCCGCGACGGCGGGACTCAAGCCGGTCGTCGCCATCTACTCGACCTTCTTGCAGCGCGCCTACGATCAGATCGTCCACGACGTCGTGATCCAGAGTCTGCCGGTCGTCTTCTGCATGGACCGCGCCGGCGTCGCCGGCGACGACGGGCCGACGCACATGGGGCTCTATGACATCGCCTACATGCGAACGCTGCCGTTCATGACGATCATGGCGCCGCGTACCGAAGACGAACTGCTGCCGATGCTCGAGCACGCGCTGACGTTGAACGCGCCGGTGGCGATCCGCTACCCGCGCGGCAACTCGCAGGGCAACCACCTCGAGCCACCGGCGCCGATCGTCCACGGCCGCGCGGAGGTGCTGCGCCGCGGCGAACGCGTCGCTATCCTCGCGCTCGGCAACACCTGCGACGTCGCGCTCGACGCGTACGATCTCATAGGGCCGGAATCGTCTCGGCCGACCGTCGTGAACATGCGCTTCGTGCGGCCGCTCGACGAGGCGCTCTTGCTCGAACTTGCGCAGACGCACCAGCGCTTCATCACCCTTGAAGAACACTCGCTGATGGCCGGATTTGGTTCGGCGGTGTGCGAGTTCTACTCAGACCGCGGCCTGCACGTTTCGATCGAGCGGATCGGCGTCCCGAACGTCTTGATCCAGCACGACAAACAGCCCGTCCAGCGCGCCACGTTCGGGCTTTCGAGTGAAAACGTCGCCGCGCGGGTCCGCGTCGGCGAAGCGGCATCGGTCCCATAGCCGTCGAATGGGCGGGGCCGTGAATTTCTTCGGTTTCTACCTCGCGGTGGCGACGGCGGCTCCGGCCGCGTCGAACGCCGCCACCAAGTCCGCTGCGGCAGTGCCGACGGTGAAGATGACGCTCTCGCCCGAGGTGCTGCAGCAACTCTTGCACCCCTATCACCAATCGTGGCTCTCGTCGCACGCCAGTTGGCTCACGCACTCGATGGCCGGCATCTTCATCACCTCGGCCGCCGCGCTGGTCATTTTGCTCGCCGTCCAAACGACGAAGCAAGAGGGCCTGAGCGGCACGATCGGCGGCCGAGTCGAGTCGGCCTACCGTCCGCGCCTCGGCTTCGACCAGCAACTCGCGCGCATCACGGGCTTTATCGCGATCTGCTTCGTCGTCTTCGCGACGCTCGTCAGCCTCGCCGGGATATAGCGCCTAGTGCCCCTTCTCGAGGTTCGGGATCTCCGCGTCGGCTTCAAGACCGACGACGGCTACGTCAACGCGGTCAACGGACTGTCGTATTCGGTCGACAGTGGCTCGACGCTCGGCATCGTCGGCGAATCAGGCTCCGGCAAATCGGTCAACGCGCTGACGATCATGCGCCTCATCCCGATTCCGCCCGGCCGCATCGAGGCCGGGACGATCAGTTTGCGCGGCCAAAACCTCTTGCAGAAGAGCGAAGCCGAGATGCGCCGGATCCGCGGCAAGGACATCGCGATGATCTTCCAAGACCCGATGACCTCGCTCAACCCGGTGCTCACCGTCGGCGACCAGATCTCCGAAGCGATTCGCCTGCACCTCAAGCTCGGCAAGAAGGATGCGCTCGCGAAGACGGTCGACATGCTGCGCGTCGTGCGCATGCCGCTGCCGGAGAAACGCGTCAACGAGTACCCCCACCAGCTCTCGGGTGGGATGCGGCAGCGCGTGATGATCGCGATGGCGATCTCGTGCGACCCCGACGTCCTCATCGCCGACGAGCCGACGACCGCGCTCGACGTTACGATTCAGGCCCAGATCCTCGATTTGATGAACGAGATGCAGCAGCGCCTCGGTTCGGCGATCATCTTGATCACGCACGACCTCGGCGTCGTCGCCGAGACGTGCCGCAACGTCCTGGTCATGTACGCCGGCAACCAGGTCGAATACGGCACCGCGGAACAGATCTTCGGCCAGCCGCGCCACCCGTACACGATGGGATTGCTCTCGTCGCTGCCGCGTCTCGACGCGAAGGGCCAGAGCCGGCTGGTTCCGATCGAAGGCCAGCCACCCAACATGCTGCGCCTTCCGCGCGGCTGCTCGTTCGCGCCGCGCTGTAAGTACCGCATGCCGATTTGCGACACGCCGACGCCGCTCTACGATTTCGGCGAGGGGCACGTGGCGCGCTGTTTCCTCTACGACGAGCGCACCGAAGGCGAACGGGCCCTCAAAGTCGAGTCGGTGCCGCAAGTTCCGAACTCGGCGCCGGCGCCGCCGGCCCAAGCGGTGGCCAGGTGAGCACCGCCGTCGCGAACCAATCGTCGGGCGACCTGCTCGTCGTTCGCGATCTCTACAAGTATTTTCCGATCAACGCCGGGATTCTGTCGCGTCACGTCGGCGACGTGAAAGCTGTCGACGGCGTCGACTTCACGATCCGGCGCGGCGAAACGCTGGGGCTCGTCGGCGAGTCCGGGTCGGGGAAGACGACGGCCGGCCGCGTCGTGCTGCGCCTCTTGCCGGCGACCAAGGGCGAGGTCATCTTCGACGGACGCAACGTCCACGAGCTCAGCCGCGAAGAGGTTCGCAAGCTGCGTAAGGAGATGCAGATCATCTTCCAAGACCCGTACGCGTCGCTCAATCCGCGGATGACCGTCGGCGACATCATCGGCGAGCCCCTTACGATCCACAAGATCGCAAAGGGGCGCGAGGCCGAGGCGCGGGTCCAGGAATTGCTGCGACTCGTCGGGCTGCAGCCGTATCACGCGAATCGGTATCCGCACGAGTTCTCGGGCGGTCAGCGACAGCGCATCGGCATCGCGCGGGCGCTGGCGGTCTCGCCGAAGTTCATCGTCGCCGACGAGCCGGTCTCGGCGCTCGACGTCTCGATTCAGGCTCAGGTCGTCAACCTGCTGCAGGACCTCCAGGCGCAATTCGGGCTGACCTTTTTGCTGATCGCCCACGACCTCGCGGTCGTGCGGCACATCTCCAACCGCGTCGCCGTCATGTACGTCGGGAAGATCATGGAGATCGCCGACCGCGACGAACTCTATAACCGTCCGCTCCATCCGTACACGATCGCGCTGCTCTCGGCGATTCCGATCCCCGACCCGACGGTCGAGCAGCGCCGTAAGCGGATCATCTTGAGCGGCGACATCCCGTCGCCGGTGAACCCGCCCTCGGGCTGCCGCTTCCATACGCGTTGTCCGGTCGCGTTCGAGCGTTGCAAGATCGAAGTTCCGCAGCTCAAGCCATATGGCCCGAACCACGAAGCGGCGTGCCACTGGGTCGACGAGCACGACGGCAAAGCTCCGGATCTTACGGCCGGTCCGGTCCTCAAGGCCTAAACACGAGCGGCTGCACAACGTGCAGCCGCTCGTTCAATCATCGGCGTAGCGGCGAGCGCTACTTCTTTCTGCGCCCAGCCTTCTTGCGACGTCCGCCCTTCTTGGCTCCGCCCTTCTTGCGACCGGCCTTCTTGCGACGTCCGCCCTTCTTGGCTCCGCCCTTCTTGGCTCCGCCCTTCTTGCGACCGGCCTTCTTGCGCCGGCCCTTCTTCGCAGCGGCCTTCTTCGCGCCGCCCTTTTTCGTAGCGGCCTTCTTGCGGCGCTTCTTGCGAGCTTTCTTGGGGGCGGGAGCCATCTCGAGCATTCCGCCCATGATATCGTTGTTCAAATTTCCTCCTGTTGTTGTAACAACGGCGTTTGGTTGCATGTTATACCGACGACTCGAATTATGCAAGTTTGACATTCGCTAAACACGCGCGCGCTTCAGGACCGGAAGCGACACAGCGCCTCGGGTACGTTCGCATTTTCGCATCCGTGCGAAAATGCTACTCGGCAGATCGCCCGTCGCGCATGCCCTCCGGGCCGCGACGGCGACTTGCGACACCCCTCGGCGCAATGTCGTCTTCCGGTCCTTTCAAAAACGCGATAAGGTCGCGAGGAGGATGTCGGACCGCCGAGCGTCTGCCCCGGCGGAGGCAATGTCGAGCGCCTCACGCTCGTTGCCGGGGCCCCCAGCCGAGCGAGACTCGGGACCTTTTTTGCCCTGGACTTGACGGCGGGATTATACTTAGGGCGTTTTGACCGACCCACTGGCCGGGGTCTCCCCGGCGCCGAAAGCCACAAAATCCCGAGACGGGAAGCACTTGAAGAAGCCGCTGATCATCGTCGAATCGCCGACGAAGGCGCGCACGATCAAGAAGTTCTTGCCTCCTCGGTTCGCCGTCAAGGCCTCCGTCGGGCACGTGCGCGATCTGCCGAAGAGCACGCTTGGGGTCGACGTCGAGCACGGTTTCACCCCGCGTTATCTCACTATTAAAGGGAAGGGCGACGTCATCAAGGAGCTCAAGGCCGCGGTGAAGGCTGCTACCGACGTCTATCTCGCGACCGACCCCGATCGCGAGGGCGAGGCGATCGCCTGGCACCTTGCCGAGCTCTTGAAGCTCGAGCAGCCCAAGCGCATCGAACTGCACGAGATCACCAAGGCGGCGGCGCTGAACGCGATCGCCCATCCGCACGAGATCGACATGGATCGCGTCAACGCGCAGCAGGCGCGCCGCATTCTCGACCGGCTGGTCGGTTACAAGATCTCGCCGCTCCTGTGGGCCAAGGTTCGCGGTGGTCTTTCGGCCGGCCGGGTTCAGTCGGTCGCGGTCAAGTTGATCGTCGACCGCGAACGTGAGATCGACGCGTTCGTCGCGCGCGAGTATTGGACGATCGTCGCCCAATTCACGCAAAGCGGCGAAGCGGCGCCACTCTTCCCAGCCGAACTGAGTGAGATCGACGGCGAGAAAGCCGAGATCGACAACGGCGGACGCGCCGACCAGGTCGTCGCCGACCTTCAGGCTGCGCGCTTTCGAGTCGCTTCGGTCAAGCAGCGCGAGACGCGCCGCAATCCGGCGGCGCCGTTCACGACGTCAACCTTGCAACAGGAGGCGTCGCGTAAGCTGCGTCTGCGAGTGCGCCGGACCATGCAACTGGCGCAGGCTCTCTACGAAGGCGTCGACCTTGGCGCCGAGGGAACCCAGGGTCTGATCACCTACATGCGCACGGACTCGACGCGCATCGCCGACTCCGCTCGCGACGCCGCGAAGGCGTACGTCGAGACCGCGTTTGGGCCCGAGTTCTACGGCGGAGGGCGCGCCCACAAAATGCGCGAGGGTGCGCAGGACGCGCACGAAGCGATCCGCCCGACGTCGGTCGACCGCACCCCGGCTTCGCTGTCCGGCTTCCTCAAGCGCGACGAGCTACGCGTGTATCAGCTGATCTGGGAGCGCTTCGTCGCTTCGCAGATGGCCCCGGCGTTGTACGACCAGACGACGGTCGACATCGAGGCGACGCCGGCGCGCGGCGAGACGCGCTACATGCTTCGTACCACGGGCAGCGTCATGAAGTTTGCCGGCTACACCGCCGTCTACGAGGAAGGCCGCGACGACGACGCCGATAAGACGGGGAAGAACGGACGTCCCGCGCGCCAGCTCTTGCCGGCGCTGGCCGAGGGCGACGCTCTCGACAAGCAGTCGCTCGAGGCGAAGCAGCACTTCACCGAGCCGCCGCCGCGCTACACCGAGGCGACGCTCGTCAAAGCGCTCGAGGAAAACGGCATCGGCCGGCCGTCGACCTACTCGTCGATCGTCGAGACGATTCAGGCGCGGCAGTACGTCACCCAAAGCGAGCGCCGCTTCTACCCGACCGACATCGGGATCGCCGTGAACGATCTGCTGGCCGAGCATTTCAAGGAGATCATGAACCTGCAGTACACGGCGAAGATGGAGGCCGAGCTCGACCAGGTCGAGGAGCATCAAGCCGATTGGGTCCAGGTACTGGAGCGCTTCTACACTCCGTTCAAACGCGACCTCGAAGAGGCGGAGAAGAAGCTTCCCAAGTTGGAGATCAGGGACGAGCCGACCGACGAAATCTGCGAGAAGTGCGGACGTCCGATGGTCATCAAGACCGGCCGCTTCGGGCGCTTCATTTCGTGCACCGGCTATCCCGAGTGCAAGACCACCAAACCGATCCTCAAAGACACCGGCGCAATTTGTCCCAAAGACGGGGGGAAGATCGTCGAGCGCCGCTCGCGGCGCGGCCGCACGTTCTACGGCTGCGCGAACTATCCGGCGTGCGACTTTGTCTCGTGGGACCGCGTCGTCCCCGAGCCTTGTCCGATCTGCGGTGCGTACGTGACGGCAAAGTCGCGCCGCGGCGCGGTGACCTTTGAATGCAGCGCTGACAAGACGCACGACACGAGTGCGATCGGCGCCGTCGCAGAGCGCGAAGCGGAGACGGCCGGCACGTGACGGCGGTTCGCGTGATCGGCGGCGGACTCGCCGGCTGCGAAGCGGCCTGGCAGCTGGCGCGCCGCGGAGTCGCGGTCGAATTATACGAGATGCGGCCGCACAAACGCGGCCCCGCCCACGTGACCGATTCGCTCGCGGAGCTGGTGTGCAGCAACTCGCTGCGCGGCGCCTCGCTCGAGAACGCGGTCGGGTTATTGAAGGAAGAGTTGGTGCGACTCGGCTCGCTGATCGTCGGCAGCGCGCGTCTCGCGGCCGTGCCGGCGGGCGGAGCGCTCGCGGTCGACCGCGAGCAATTCGCGACCCTGGTCGAATCGCGGCTCGCCGCCGAATCGCTCGTTCGCATCATCCGTGATGAGGTAGCATCGATCGATCCTGAGATACCGACGATCGTCGCTTGCGGCCCCCTTCCATCCGAGCCGCTCTCGAAGGCGATCGACGCGCTCCTGGCATGCGCGCCCGCTGCGGTTGGCGTCACGCCTTCGCGGCTGCACTATTATGACGCCGCCTCGCCGATCGTCGCAACCGATTCGCTCGACCTCGCGCCGATGTATCGAAAGTCGCGCTACGACAAAGGCGACGGCGACGATTACCTCAACGTCCCGCTCTCCCGCGAGCAGTACCAGACGCTCGTCCGCGATCTGCGCGAACTCCCGAAACACCAGCCCAAGGACTTCGAACTCGATGCGGACGCTGGGCGGATTCAGTACTTCGAAGGCTGCCTGCCGGTCGAAGAGATGGCGCTGCGCGGCGAAGACGCGATGCGCTTCGGCCCGCTCAAGCCCGTGGGGCTGCGCGACCCGCGCACCGAAAAGTCGCCGTACGCGGTCGTCCAACTGCGTAAAGAGAACGCCGCCGGAACCGCCTACAATCTCGTCGGCTTCCAAACGCGCCTGACGTGGCCGGCGCAGAAAGAGGCGTTCGGGAAATTCCCAGGTTTTGCGAACGCCGAATGGCTGAGGCTGGGCGTCATGCACCGCAACTCGTTCATCGACGCACCGCGTTATCTGCTGCCGGATCTGCGTTTGCGTGGTTTCGAGCGCGTCTGGTTCGCCGGGCAGATCACCGGCGCCGAGGGGTACGTCGAAGCGGCGGCGTGCGGCGCGCTCGCCGCGATCTCCGCGGCGCACGTCTTGCGCGGCCTCCCACCACCGATCGCGCCCGCCGATACGGCGCTCGGTGCGGTCGTCGCTCACCTGCAAAACACCCAATCACCGGATTTTCAACCTTCGAACGTGAGTTGGGCCTATTTCTCGACCCTGCCGAACGCGCCGCGCGACAAACGCGAACGCCGCCGCTTGCTGGCCGAACGCGCGCTCGCGCTGCTCGGCGAATGGCAGGCTTCCCTCGATCGCCAGGATGCGGCGCTCCCGGTGCCGGCGTGAAGTGGCGATTTCGCTCGACCACGATCCTCGCCGTGCGTCGCGACGGGAAGTTGGCGATCGCGGGCGACGGTCAGGTGACGCTCGACAAGACCATTGTCAAGCACGGCGCGCGCAAAGTGCGGCGCATCGCCGACGGAAAAGTCCTCGCCGGATTTGCCGGCTCGGCAGCCGACGGGATGACGTTGCTCGAAAAATTCGAGGCGAAGTTCAACGAGTACAAGGACATCGTCCGCGCCGCCGTCGAGCTGGCGAAGGACTGGCGTCAGGACCGCGTCCTGCGCCGGCTCGAGGCCTTGATGATCGTCGGCAACGGCGAACATCTCTTCATTCTCAGCGGTACCGGCGAAGTAATCGAACCCGACGAGGGCGTCGCGGCGATCGGCAGCGGCGGTCCGTACGCGCAAGCCGCCGCAACGGCGCTGTTGCGCCACACGACGCTCGACGCTGAGGCGATCGCGCGCGAAGCGCTCCGCGTCGCCGGAACGATTGACATCTACACCAACTCCGACGTCATCGTGGAGGTCATTTGACGCGCCGCCTCGGGGCCGTGCTCGCTTTGGTGTTCGCATCGCTCGCTTGGTCACCGGCGTCTTCCCAGGAGCTGATCCCGCAGACGGTCACACCGCAGCCGGCGCTCGTCCATCATCCCGTCAGCACGCAGATTCCCGACGCGCAGCAGAAATTCGACGAAGGCTTGACGCTCATCTATGCCTTCAATCGCGACGAGGCCGCGAAACGCTTCACGAAGGCGGCGGAACTCGATCCGAAGTTGGCGATGGCGTGGTGGGGCGTAGCGCTCGCCAACGGACCGAACCTCAATTTCGGGATGACGGCCGCGCGAGTTACCGCAGCGAACGACGCGCTCGCGAAAGCGAAGACGCTCGCGACCGGAGCTTCCCCGGAAGAGCGGCGCTTCATCGAGGCGCTCGCCGTGCGCTATCCGGCGACGTTCGCCGGGTCGGCGGCGGCGCGCGGCGGCTACCTCGCGTACCGCGACGCGATGGCGAGGCTGCACGCCGATTATCCCGACGACCTCGACGCGGCGACGCTGTACGCCGAGAGCATCTTGGACGTCGAGGACTGGGGTTGGCGCGACGGTCAGCCCACTGGGTCGGCGGCGAGCGTTGCGCCGTTGCTCGAATCGGTCCTCAAGCGCAATCCTGACCACGTCGGCGCCAACCATTACTATGTTCACGTGATGGATTTTCCGGGCGTCGCCGAGCGCGCGCTGCCGAGCGCGATGAGGTTGAGCGCGCTGCCCGCCGAGCCGGCCGCCTCTCATCTCGTCCACATGTCGGGTCACAATTATCTCGACAACGGACTCTTCGGGCCGCTCGAACGCGACAACAAGATCGCCGTCGACGATGACCGCCGCTATGCGGCGAGTATCGGCAAGACTCCGGCGCAACTCGACTACTTCTTTCACAACCTCGCCTTCTATCTGGGCGGGACGCTCATGCTCGACGATCGCGTAGAGACGGATCGAGCGATCGCGATCGCGTCCGCGACCAAAGGCGGTGGGATCGCGCTGGCCTACGCCCGCGAACGTCGTTGGGACGACGTCTTGGCGTTGCCGGTTCCTGAAAAGGCGAACTCGTTCGATGGTCTGCTGGGGCATTACGCCCGCGGCGTCGCGTTCGTCGGAAGCCATGACGCTCGTGGTGCGCACGCAGAATTGGCGATCCTCGATGCAACGCTCGCCGACGCGACCGGTTTTGTGCAGAAACTCGCCGAGACGCTCGACAAACTGCTGGCCGCGCGCGTCGCGCATCTCGACGGCGACGATGCGACCGCGACGGCCCGGCTGCGCGAGGTGGTTGAGGTCGTCGCACCCCTGCCGCCCGAGGTGTTCGCGCCCTGGTACTTCCCGACCGGCGAGTGGCTCGGCGGGATCCTGCTGCGCGACGGCGACCTCGCCGGCGCCGAAGGGGCCTTCCGCGCCGACCTCAAGCGCACGCCGCACAACGCGCGGGCACTTTTCGGCCTGATGCAAACACTCTCGCGGCAGGGCCGAGTCGACGAGGCGCGAGCGCTCTCGCTCGAGATCGCGCAGAACTGGCGCGGTCCGCTGTCCGATCTCCGGCTCGACGACTGAAAGATCGCGGAATCAAGCTGTGATCGAGAACCCTCAGGCACTCACGCCCCGTCAGATCGTCGCTGAATTGGATCGCTACATCGTCGGTCAGGCGAAGGCGAAGCGCGCAGTCGCGATCGCGATGCGCAACCGCTATCGGCGCGAGCGGCTCGGCGGCGAGATGAAGCGCGAGATCATCCCCAAGAATATCCTGATGATCGGCCCGACCGGCGTCGGCAAGACCGAGATCGCGCGCCGCCTCGCGGCGCTCGCCGGCGCTCCGTTCGTGAAGGTCGAGGCGACGAAGTACACGGAGGTCGGCTACGTTGGGCGCGACGTCGATTCGATGGTCCGCGACCTCGTCGAGGCGGCGGTGCGCATGGTGCAGGACGAACGCCGCGCCGATGTCGCCGAGTCGGCCGAAGCCGCCGCGGTCGAGCGCGTGATCGATCTGTTGTTCCCGGAGACGCGCGCGCCGCAGCCCGCGCAGCCGGTCAATCCGATGGCGCAAGCGCTCGGTTCGATCTTCGGTCAGGGATTTCAGCAGCAGATGACGCCGCAGCAGCAGGCCGCAACCGCCTCGGTGCCGGCCGATGCGAAGCAGACGCGCGAACAAGCCCGTGAGGACGTGCTGCGCGGCTTCTACGACGTGCGGCTGGTCGACATCGAGGTCGAAGAGGCGCAGAGCTTGCCGATCGGCGTGATCGGACAGGGTTTCGATCAGGGCGGCGGCGGCGACATGGGCGAGATGCTCGGCGGTCTCTTACCGAAGAAGAGGGTGCAGAAACGCGTCACGGTCGCCGAGGCGCGACGCATCTTCGCGCAAGAAGAAGCCAACAAGCTGATCGACATGGACGCGGTCAAACGCGAGGCGCTGCGCCGCGCCGGCGAAAACGGCATCATCTTTATCGACGAGATCGACAAGGTCGCCGGCGGGCGCGAGGGCGGGCGCGGCCCGGATGTCTCACGCGAGGGCGTGCAGCGCGATATTCTTCCGATCGTCGAAGGCAGCACGGTCAACACGAAGTACGGCCAGGTCAAGACCGATCACGTGCTGTTCATCGCGGCCGGCGCGTTTCACATGAGCAAGCCGTCGGACTTGATCCCGGAGTTGCAAGGCCGCTTTCCGATCCGCGTCGAGCTGGATACTCTCACGGCCGAGGATTTCAAGAGGATCCTGACCCAACCGAAGAACGCGCTGACCGAGCAATATCGGCAGTTGCTCGGCGTGGAGGATGTCAAACTTGAATTCACACCCGACGGGATCGAACAGATCGCGCTCTTCGCGATGCAGGTCAACGACCAGACGGAAAACATCGGCGCGCGCCGCTTGCACACGGTTCTCGAACGCCTGCTCGAAGACGTCTCCTACGCCGCGCCCGAGGAACATGACTCGGTCGTCATCGACGCCCAATACGTCAAGACGAAATTAGCCGATATCGTCCGCAACGCCAACCTGAGTACGTACATTCTGTAACCCCTACGCCCCTATGCGGGGCGACGGTACTGGGCGCGCATCCGCGACCGCAATTTCGTGCGCGGGCTCTTGGGCAATATGCTCGCTAAGAAGCGCTTGAACGTCCCGCACCTCGCTTGCTCTCGGAAACGTTTCGCTCGGACGAAGAAGCAAGTACCCTTGCGCGCCGCAGATGCCGCGTCCCGCTCGCTCGCTCGCGCGCCCCGCGCCATCGACAAAATCGAGCATCGTCGTGTCTTCGATGCCTTCGGCGATAACGTAGGCCCCGGTCACGCGCGCGAAGGACACGATCGCCGCCACGACACCGCGTGCGTTGCGATCCGACATTCCCTTGAGGATAATCTCGCGATCGATCTTCACGAAGTCGAAGCGTACGCGACTCAAGATTTCGAGCCCCGCGTGCCTGGCGCCCGTATCGTCGAGCGCCAAGCGAAATCCAGCGCGCTGCAATGCGATAGCGCTCTCGATCACCGCGTCGATATGTGCGACCGAACGTTCGGTCATTTCAATCACAATGCGCTCTGGTCGCAGGCCGGCGGCGGTCGCGGCGGTTCGCAGCGAAGCGACATCCAAATTCCGATCGAGCGTTTGGGGCGAGACGTTCAGGAACAGTAACGCATCGCTCGGGAGATCGGCGGCCTGCGACAGCGCGGCAGCGTGGCAGAGCTTGCCCAGTTCGTAACCACGGCCGATGCGCTCGGCGAGGTCGAATGCGTCCTGCGGTCCGGCAAAACCAAAATTGGCGGGTGGACGCGCCAACGCTTCGTACCCGATGATACGTCTGCTTTCGAGGTCCCAGATCGGCTGAAAGGCGGTATTCATTATCCCAGCGGAGAGCAGCGCACGCATGTTCTGGACGCGGGCGGTTGACAATAGCCACGTGCCTTCGAACGACGAATCGTACTCAGAAACGCCGTTGCGGCCACCGCGCTTGGAAATGTACAGCGCCGCGTCAGCCTGATTCTGCAACGTTTCCGCGTTCCTGTCGGGCCATCCGAGCGAAGCGTGGCCGATGCTAATCGTACCGCCCTCGAGGGCGCGCGACGAGGCAATGCGCAGGCGTTCGAGCAGGTGATGGGCCTCCGCCCCCGACGTTTGCGGCAAAATGAGAGCGAATTCGTCGCCGCCGATGCGATAAGGGCGATCGCCGGCCCGTCCGCTTCGCAGAAGGGTTGCGAGCGCGACGAGGGCGGCGTCGCCCCGCTCGTGGCCGCTCTCATCGTTAATCAACTTGAATTCGTCAACGTCAAGCATGGCGAGCGTCAGCGACCCGCCATGACGAACGGCCAACGCGACCTCACGTTTGATATCATCTTTGAACGAACGATGGTTTCCAATTTTCGTGAGCGCGTCGATCGACACGGCCTCTTCCAGTGCGCGAATCTCTGCACGATGCGTCTCGGAGATTCGCCGACGGTACGCCGAAAGAGCAAACAGGAAGGCACCGAGGCAGAGAAGCCCGAGCAGGCTAAGATCAATCGCGTCACGCACGACGTCGCGCTGCGTTCGATTGAGATCGTCGAGGGCGCGTACGGCGGCCGTGTGTTGCTCGGCCGCGTGCGCCGAGACCACGTCCGCAATATGCGAGAACGCGGGATCGACGACCGCATGATCGAGCACGATGGCGCGCGCCGCGTCGTGCGCGTCGACCGCTGCAAACATTCTGCGCGTCGCTGCGAGATACGCCCCGTGTTCCTCGAGCAGCCGTTTGACCTCAGCCGCTCTCGCCGGCGAGGAAAGGGCTGCAACGGATTCGAGATCGGTCACGAATAGCGCCGCGGCCTGAGTGTAACTGTGCGCGACAAGTGGTCCCGGTTCCAGCCGGTACTTACGCCGCAGCGACTCTTCGAGGCCGATGACGTTTTGCGCCCTCTGATAGGAATCGCTGAGCGCCTGTGCCTCGTGGGCAACGTCTGCGGCCCGCTGCGTCGCGCCTGCGGCATAGAACGCAAAGACGGTCGAAAGGACCAGCGCGGCGGATAGGCTCAAGGTCGCCGCAGTCGTCAGAAGATCGATGCGGCGCATGCGCGTGACGATGGTATCCGTCTCCTACCGAGCGTCGAACGTCGCCCCGCTCGATCTACTCTAATCGATACTACTCTATCGGTAGAACGTCGAGTGCGGACGCGCGGATATTCCGATTCGACCGAGTGTCGCAGGTCACGTTATCGCCAGCCGCGCGCGGCGCGCGTCCTCACCGGCGGTGTCGGCGCCGCGGGCGGGAGCTCGGGGGTCTTTGCGCGAGCGATACGTCTTCCGAGTTTGTGCTCGATCTGAGCGAATGAGCTTTCCTCGTCCTTGGAGACGAACGTGATGGCGTCGCCGACCGCCTGGGCGCGGGCCGTGCGGCCGACACGGTGGATGTAGTCTTCCGGGACGAGCGGGACGTCGAAGTTCACGACGTGCCCAAGCTGCAGAATGTCGATGCCGCGCGCGGCGATGTCGGTGGCAACCAGCACTCGGCATTTGCCTCGCTTGAACTGGGCTAGTGCGTGCGTCCGCTGAGCTTGCGAACGATTGCCGTGGATTCGTTCCACCGGGATATCGTGGCGAGCGAGCAGCGTGGCGAGCCGGTTGGCGCGGGCCTTCGTGCGCGTAAAGGCCAAGGCACTGAAAATCTCGTTGCCCTTCAGCAACTCGAGCAGCAGATCGCCTTTACGGTTCTGGTCGATCGTGTAGACCGTTTGCGTGACACCGGCCGCCGGTTGTCCATGCACCGTGAGATCGATGCGCACGGGATCTTTGAGCAGTTCCTTTGCCAAGACGACGATCGGAGGCGGCATCGTCGCCGAAAACAGCATCGTCCGGCGCGCTCGCGGAAGACGTTTCAGAATCCGCCGCACGTCGGGCAAGAAGCCCATGTCGAGCATGCGGTCCGCTTCGTCAAGCACGAGATGTTCGATGCCGCTCAAATCGAGCGTTCCTTGCGTAAGATGATCGAGCAGGCGGCCCGGCGTCGCCACGATCACATCCGTCCCACGTTTTAAGGCGGACGCTTGCGGACCGAAACCGACGCCGCCGAAGATCGCGGTAATCCGGATGTTGGAATATTTGCCAAGCGCGGTTCCGTGGGCGGCGATCTGCGCCGCGAGCTCCCGCGTCGGCGCAACGATCAAAGCGCGCGCCGAGCCGGACTTTCCGGCGGCGAGCGCTTCGAGCAAGGGCAGGATGAAGGCGGCGGTTTTCCCGCTTCCGGTTGCCGCACTAGCGAGTATGTCGCGTCCTGCGAGTGCCGGTGGAATCGCGGCGGCCTGCACGGGGGTTGGTTTGGTATGACCGAGCTCACGGACGGCGCGTAGCGACGCCGAACTCAGCTTGAGGTCGTCGAATGTCATTATGTGGGGGTTTCTTTCAAGAATGCGCGAGTCGGTCGCTCATTCGAAAGATCCGCGCGCGAGTGACGGCACAGTATGTCACGGTTCCGGGGTTATGTCAAATTCTTTGGTCGCAGGGACGAGAAGCGGACTGATTGCAGTTCGCCCGCGCGCGCTCAGCGCGAATTCAAAGCAGTAGCCGCCTTCTGAAGATCGGCCGGTGCGACGAAGATGATCGCGCCGAAGTGACCGCGATCGTCCGAAACAGCCTGCGCGGCGCTGACATTGACCTTTGCTTGCGCCAGCGCTTCGAACTTCTCTGCGATCGCTCCGGGACGATCGCCGCCGGAGACGTAGAACGCCGGCGTCGGCGCCCCGATCTCGAGGCCGGCTGCTTTGGCGGCGGCTGCGAAGCCGGCTCCGTCTTTGGGCACGAGTTCCAATTTGGCTTTGCCGGGGCCGGCCGGATAGCCCCAGGCCGCAATGAGATTGACGCCGCGCAAGGCGGCCAGCGCGCGCGCGCCTGCTCCCACCTCATCCTTGATGTCGATCGTGTAGTGTTCGACCCGTCGAACGTCGTCAGCCATGGTGCACCTCCGCACTAGACTCTCCGCCGCGCGCGCCTGCACGTCCTTGCTGGGATCGTGACGAGCAGAGGGGCGGACTGATTGAGGGGGCTTGGCAAGCCCGATATAATGGACCCCGTGCCCTACTTTCGAGCGATCATCAACGAACCGCACCCCACCCTGCACAAGGCCGCCAAGAAGATGCGGCCGGAAGAGCTCCTCGACGCACTCGTCCAACAGATGATCGACGACATGTTCGTCACGATGTACGCGGCGCCGGGCATCGGCCTCGCCGCCCCGCAGATCAACGTCTCGAAGCGGCTGTTCGTCGTCGACCTGACCGAAGAACGTGAAGAATATAGACTCGGACCGCTCGTCTTCGTCAACCCGCGCTTTACCGTTCGCGAAGGCGAGGTCGAATCCAACGAAGGCTGCCTCTCCGTGCCGGGAAAGGTCGGCGATCTCAAGCGCTACGAGCGAGTCGTCTGCGTCGCGCTCGATCGAAACGGCAAACGCTTCGAAGTCGAAGGCAAGGGGTTGTTCGGGCGGTGTCTCCAACACGAGATGGATCACCTCGACGGCACGCTCTACATCGACAAGGCCCAGAACATCCGCGCGGCGGTCACCGCAGAAGAAGAAGAGACGGCGTCGACCGAAGGCGAGAGCACGAGCTCGGGCGACGGCGACGAGGCGGCCCTTTCGGCGTAACGGCGAAGACGCCCGCATGACCGGGGTCTTTTTCGGGACGAGCGCGTTCGCGGTGCCGTCGATGCACGCGTTTGCGAAAGCGCTCGACTGCAGACTCGTCGTTACGCAGCCGGATCGCCCCAGCGGTCGCGGTCACCAACTGCAGCCCACGCCGGTCAAGGTGGCCGCGCGAGAACTCGGCCTGGAAGTCATCGTACCCGAGAGCTTGCGTGACGCGATCGACGGGTTGCGCGACGCAGACGCCGACCTGTTTGCGGTCGTGTCGTACGGGAAGATCGTCCCGCAATCCATCCTCGATTTGCCACGCCTCGGCGCGCTCAACGTGCACCCGAGCTTGCTGCCGCTCTATCGCGGCGCGACGCCGCTGCAAGCGCAGTTGCGCGACGGCGTCACGACCGGCGGCGTGACGATCATTCTGATGGACGCCGGGATGGACACCGGCGACATCGTGCTGCAAGAAAAGCGCACGATTGGTCCCGACGAAACCTACGGCGAATTGCACGACCGTTTCGCTGCGCTCGGCGCCGAGATGCTGACGGAAGCGTGCGCGCAAGCGGCGAACGGAACGCTGCGACGAACGCCGCAAGCCGGTTTGGCCGATCCCCAAGCGATTACGGCGACCGCGACCCGGCCGCTCACCAAGGCAGATTTCGAACTCGACTGGCACTGGCCCGCAAGGCGGATCGTCAACGTCACCCGATCGCTTTCACCGGCACCAGGCGCTCGCGCGGACATCGACGGCGTACACGTGAAAATTTTGCGCGCGAAGACTGACGCACTCGGCGAAACGAGGCCGCGGCCGACGGGTACCGCGTTCGGAAAATTGTTGGGGGTCGAAGGTGATGCGGCGGTTGTCGCTTGCGGCGACGGCGCCGTCCTGATCGAACGCCTCGTCCCGCCGAGCCGTGCTTCGGTAGACGGAAAAACCTTCGCCATGCCGCGGCTATCTTGACCGCGACGACGGCGCGCCGCGAAACCGCGCGCGAACTCGCGTTGGCTGTCGTCCGCGACATCTTCGGACCCGACGAGCGCGGCGCCCACGCGGCGTTCGACGCACGCGCGCGAAAGTCGACGCTCGACCCGCGCGATCGGGCTTTCGCCGCCGAGTTGGCCTATGGCGCGACCAAACAGCGACGGCTGATCGATTGGTACCTCGGACCCTATCTCGCCGGTCGCCACAAGCCGCTGCCACCGACGATCCACGAGATCCTCAGGCTCGGCATCTACCAATTGCGCATGATGTCCGGTGTCGACGTCCACGCCGGCGTCTATGAGACCGTGAACCTCGCGCTGCGTCACGGCCATCGCGGCACCGCCGGTCTCGTCAACGCGGTGCTGCGGCGTTTCATCGCCGACGATCCGCCGCCGCCGCATCCGTCGGATTTCGAAAGCCTCGACGACTATCTCGGGACGGCCTATTCGGTTCCGACCTGGATCGCCGCGCACTTCGGCCGCGTCTTCGGCGAGCGGCGCGAATCGATCTTGGCCGGACTGAACGCCGCCCCTCAGCACGCGGTCCGCGTGAACGGTCTCCGCACGACCGTCGACGACGCGATCGTGGCGCTGCAGGCGGACGGCACGAATGTCCGACGCTCGGCACTCGTCGAAGAGTCGCTCGTCGTGGTGAACGGTCAGGCGAACGATGATCCGGGCGGCCGCTGGGCGATTCAAAGCGAGACGGCCGCTACGCCGGTCGACGTCCTCGCGCCACAGCAGGGCGAGCGCGTCCTCGATCTCTGCTCCGGCCGCGGGAACAAGAGCGTCCAAGCGGCGGCGCGGATGGGAGATCGTGGCGAACTCCTGTGCGTCGAGATCGAACCGCGCAAGGTGAAAATTCTGCGCGAGAGCCTCGCGCGAGCCGGCGTCACCTGTGCGACCATCGTTGAAGGCGACGCTCGTCGCGTCGACCTTCCCGAAAGCGATGCAATCTTGCTCGACGCACCTTGTTCCGGACTCGGCATCCTCGGCCGGCATCCGGAGGCGCGCTGGCGCAAGTCGCCCGACGACGGTAGCCGTCTCGCCTCGCTTCAGGCCGAGTTGCTCGATGCCGCGGCGGCTCGCGTGAAATCCGGCGGCCGTCTGGTCTACAGCGTTTGCACGACCGACCCGCGCGAAGGCGTCGAGGTGGTCGACGCGCTCCTCACCCGAAACGCTCAGTTTCGGCACGGGTTGTTTTCGGAACGCTACGCCGGCGTCGCAAGCGGTGGCGATCTGCTCATTCCGCCCGGAATCGAGGGGCGCGACGGTTTCTTCGTCGCGAACTTGGTCCGCGCGTGAACCCCTTCGAGCAACTCGAAGCGCTGTGTTCCGGCGCCGTCGAGCGTGCCTTCGCGCTTGCTTTCCCAAGCGCGCTCGAACCCGTCCAGGTCGCGCGAAAACTCGTCGCGTCATTTGAGAGCGGTACATCGGCGGGACGTGGCGGCCGGCGTTTCATCGTCAACGTAAGCCCCGCGGACTTCGGGAGACTCGAATCCGATCGCGGCTATCTCGAACGTCAGTGGGGCGCGATGCTCACCCGCTTGGCCGAGCGCTCGCGGCTGCCCCAACGCCCACCGGAAGTCGAGCTGGCGAGCCGTTCCGATCTAGCCGCCGGTACCGTTGCGATCGCCGTCGAGCCGTTGGCGGCGCCGCTCGATCTCGCGCTCCGCGTCCGCCGCGGGCTGCCACTCGGCGCGCGCCTTCCCTTGCGCGGGTCGCTGCTTGTTGGCCGCGATCCGGGGTGCGACCTCGTCCTCACCGATCCGCGCGTCTCGCGCCGCCACCTCGCCATCGAGGCGACGGTCGACGCCATCACGTTCCGCGATCTCGATTCGGCCAACGGCATCGTGCTGAACCGCGAAGAGCGAAAGGAGGGTCGCTTGGATTGCGGCGACATCCTCCGGCTCGGTGATAGTGAGCTGGTCGTCGAGGCTGCCGAATGACTCCGCGGGTCGAGAGCCTGGCCCTGGTCCTGTGCGCCGCGCTCTTCCTCATGTTCGCGCTCCCGCGCAGCCAAGGGCGGCGCATGCGCGACGACGCCCTGGCGGCTTTGCAGGCGGTCATCCTACGGGTAGAAGAAGATTCGCGGACGCGCACGGTGCGGGCGCCGGTCCCGATCACGATCGGCCGGGCGCCGTCCGCAACGCTCGTCATCCCGGACGCGCAGGTAAGTAGATTGCACGCACGGATCGATCTCATCGACGGAACGCTGGCCGTCCGCGACCTCGACAGTCGCAACGGAACGCTCGTCAATGCGCGTCCAATCGACGCGCCCGTCGAATTGCGGGACGGTGACGAGATCGACATCGGGATGACGCGGATTGTTTTCTGCGGAGTCGGGCCGTGGAAGTAGCGGTCGGTTCCGACTTCGGCATCTGGCAGCGCCAGCAGAGCGACGCGCACGTCGCCGAAGCGTTTGCGCCCAACGTGACCTTTCTCGCCGTCGCCGACGGTTTCGGCGTACTCGGGAAAGGTGTCCCGACCGCGACGCTCGCTCTGACGACGATTCGCGACTACCTGCGCCGCCGGCAGCGTCACGGCGCGTTCGGCCCTCGTCAAGCGACGCCGAGCCATCTGCGCGCGCTGCTGCTCGCGGCGTTCGATCACGCCAACGCGCGGCTGTTTGGCTTGAGCGGCAGCGGTGAGGATTTCGTCGGCAGCGGGACGTCGGTCACCGCGGTGCTCGTCGTGGGCTATCAAGCCTTTGTCGCACACGTCGGCGACGCGCGCGCGTATCTGCTGCGTTTGGGACACGTCGAGCCGCTCACCGCCGACGACGCGATGTTTACCGACGATCCCCCCCGTGGCGCGAAGACCTCCGTTCCGGCCAAACCGCTCACCCGCGGACTCCTCTGGCGCAGCCTCGGAACGCAGCACAAGTTGGAGGTCAGCATCGCGAACGTGGAGTTGCTCTCGGGCGATGAACTCGTGCTCTGCACCGATGGTGTCCATCGCCGCGTCGAATCCGACGAAATCGGCGAGATTCTCGAACGCTCGCAGACGGCGACCGAAGCGGTGGCGCGGATGCTGGCGCTCGCGAAGGGACGAGGCAGCACCGACAACGGAACGCTCGTCGTCGGGCGTGAATTGCTCGCGGCGACGGCGGTCGCGACACACGCCAACGTTTTTGACCGCCTGCGCGGAACGGTCGCGTTGGTGATCCTCGCGATCTTCGCCATCTCGTTCGCGGTCTACGTATACCGATTCGGCCTCGTGCCGCATTGATTTTTTTTCGGCGGGTGCTGCCGATGGCCGGGGCGCTCGCGGTCGGTGGCTTCGCGCTTTCGCTTACGCCGCGCGATTCGCTCGGAAATCCGCTGGGGTTGCTCGGGCTCGCGGCTCTGGCGCTCTTGTGGGCGGCGCGCGCGCCGCGTGACGCAAAGCGCGACGCGATGCTACCGGCGCTCGCCGTGATGCTTTCGGCGTTCGGCTTGACGGTGATCGCCCGACTCTCCGGCGATCTCGCGCGCAAACAAGAGGTCTGGCTCGCGATCTCGCTCATCATCGCGATCCTCCTCGGGCCGGCGTTCGATCGCTTCCGGCGGCTCTCGGCGTACAAGTACGTTTGGGTGCTCGGCTCGATCGTGCTCTTCGCGCTCGTCGCCGTGTTCGGACAAGAAGTCAACGGCGCGAAATTGTGGATTCGGGTCGGACCGGTTCAGTACGAGCCGATCGAAATCATCAAGTTGTTCATCGTGTTCTTCATGGCGGCGTACCTGGCGGAGACGGCCGACGTCATCGCTTCGGCGAAGCCGTTCTCGCTGCGCGCCAACGCGAAGTACCTGGGGCCGCTCTTGGTCGGCTGGGGGGCCTCGATGGCGATCCTGGTTTTCGAGCGCGACATTGGGATGGCGGTGCTGCTGCTCGCGATCTTCGTCGCGATGCTCTACGTCGCGACGCGCCGGCTCGACCTGATCGCCGGCGCTGCGGCCGTCTTCGCGCTTGGAATCTGGTGGGCGATCGGACATTACGCCTACGTCGCGGCGCGCGTTGCTGCATGGCACAATCCGTTCGCCGATCCGCTGGGCCGCGGATATCAGGCGTTGCAAGGCCTGTTTTCGCTCGCAGCCGGCGGATTGTTCGGGACCGGCTACAATCTCGGTCACCCCGCCCTGATCCCCGCCGCCGAGACCGACTATATTTACGCGGCCTGGGCCGAGGAATTCGGCGCGCTCGGCGGCGTCATCTTGATCGCCGCGTTCGGCATCATCGTCTGGCGCGCGCTCGTGGCGGCGCAAGCGCAACCGGACATCTATGCGAAACTGCTCGCAACGGGCCTCGCCGCGACGCTCGGTTTCCAGGTCTTCATCATCGTCGGCGGCGTCGTCGGGCTCTTTCCGCTAACGGGCGTAACGTTGCCGTTCGTCTCGTACGGCGGAAGTTCGCTGGTCGCAAACTTCCTCTTGATCGCGCTCCTCTGGGCCATCGGCTCCGAACGTCCCGCCCGCTCGAGGTCCTAGGCTTCGGCGACGCGGCTCAGGTATCGATCGCGCGTCGGGGCATCGATGAACGAGGCCGTGAAACTGTTTCGCGCGAGCGTAGCGAGCGTGCCATCGTCGAGGGCGAGCGCGTCGGCGACGCCGGCTAGATTGTCGCCGACGTAACCGCCGAAATAGGCCGGATCGTCGGAGTTGACGGTCGCGTGAAGGCCCAATTCGAGCATCCGCGCGAGGGGATGGTCGCGCAACGTGTCGACGACCCGCAATTTCACGTTCGAAAACGGACAGACCGTGAGCGGGATCTTCTCGTCGCGCAAGCGAGCGACGAGTTTGGGGTCTTCGAGGCTTCGAACGCCGTGGTCGACCCGCGAAACCTTGAGCACGTCGAGCGCCTCCCACACATATTCGGGCGGCCCTTCCTCGCCCGCGTGCGCGACGGTGAGCAATCCCTCGGCGCGTGCGCGCTCGAAGACGTGGCGGAATTTCGTCGGCGGATGACCGACCTCGGCCGAGTCGAGGCCGACCGCGACGATCCGGTCGCCGTGGTGGCGCAGTGCCGTTTCCAGCGTCTGCATCGCGGACTCGGCGGTCAGGTCGCGGAGGAAACATAGGATTAACTTGCTGCTGATCCCGTAGCGCCTCTCGCTCTCACGCAGCGCCGACCATAGACCGTCGCTCACGACCTCATAGGGGATTCCGCGCGCCGTGTGGGCCTGCGGATCGAAAAAAATCTCCGCGTGGACGACGCCCTGCCCTTTGGCGCGGGCGAGATACGCGTGCGCAAGATCGGCGAAGTCTTGCTCCGTCCGAAGGACCGCCATCGCATCGTAATAGAGGTTGAGAAACGATTGCAGGTCGCTGAACTCGTACGCTCGCCGCAACGCGTCGACCGACGGATACGGCACGGTCACCTTGTTCCGTTCCGCGATCTCGAAGATCAGCTCCGGCTCAAACGTTCCCTCGATATGAAGATGAAGTTCCGCCTTCGGGAGGCGGTGCGCAAACGACGCGTCGGCCATTCTGCGGGAAGAACGCGATGTGGTGGCCGGATTCCTCTATCAAGAATCGCCGCGCCTCCGTCAGCTAGCGCGCCGGGACGGCAAGTTCGGTCGCGAACAGAGTCGCAACGTAATCGAACATTGCGGGATCGAGTTGCCGCAAGCGCTTGCGGGTGGCTTTCGGCCAGGGCGAGTGCGCATCGTTCACTCCGACATACGCGCGCAGGGACTCCGCAAAATATTCGTCGAGTCCCGTCGCCGCGTACGGCGTTACGAACGATCGGGCCGCGCCGAACGCCGCGCGTATCTCGGGGTCGTAGCCGGAGCGGTAAATTCCGCCGCCGAGCGCGCAGTCGATTGCATGGCCGAATTCGTGTGCGACGGTCATCGGACTCGCCGACCGCAAGTACACCGTCCTCTCCTCGACCACGAATAAACCGGCCGGCGGGACGGGCCAGGCGTCGACGTCGACGCCGAGCCGGCGCAGCGCCGTCGACGCCTCGCAATAGCGCCGGCGCGAAGTCAGCGGGACGATTCGGATGCCCTTCGTGGCCGCATACCGCAAGGCGGGCTCACCGAAGCGCGCGAGGGTTGCCGATATCGTGCGGGCGGCTCGCGTGGAGACGCGTGGCGGAAGAAGAGCCGCCGCCGATTCGTGATTGCCGGGCATTCATGCGAGCATATCGGCCCCATGTGACCGCACGATTTCCAAGAGGTTGCCGGCCAGCGGGTTTTCGGGCCGAGTCGGTGTCGGATCGGTGTTCGGTGGGAATGACAGGGCTCGGAGGGACATTCGCAATGGCAACTGCAGACGACACGGTTTCATTCGCCCGCGACATCCGACCGCTGTTCCGGCAGGTCGATCTCGATCACATGGACCGGATCGGCGTCAAGCTCGACGACTACGAGTACATGTCCGATCCGTCGAACGCCCAGAACGTCTACGATTACGTGGCGGGGGCAAAGCAGCCCCGAATGCCGCCCGGCGGCCCGTTTTGGGACGAGCAGCAACTGGATGTGTTTTCTCGCTGGGTGGAGGCCGGTTGCCCGCCCTAGGATCTTACTTGGGGCTCATCACCAGAAGCGTGAACGATCCGGGTATCATCGTGCGGCGCGGCTGACCGCTCGGCACCGGCGTCGGCGTGATGTTGAACGCGGCCGTTACCAGATAGACGTTGTGCGTCCCCGAATCGACGACCAAGGTCCGCGCGCCGGCTTGCGTCGAGGCGTTGTCGACGACGGTGTACGTGTCGGGCGAATCCTCGTGCACGACCGTCAGCGTCCCTTCACCGTTCGAACTGAACGCCAAATTCGTGCCGGGGTCGAAACCGATCGCGTCGCTGCCTTGCCCGATCGGGAGCGTCGTGACGACCTTGCCGGTGTCGGCGTTGATCACGGCCATGAGTTTGTTGCTGCAGCCGATGAAGAGCCGGTGCGAGCGCACGTCGATCGCCATCCCGCTCGGTTCTTCGCACGGCTTGACCGACCAGGTCGCCTTGAACTGCGCTTGCAGCGTGTCCACCGCAACGATCTGGCTCGTATCCTCGAGGTTCAGGTAGAGCGACCCGCGGCCGTCGACGGCGGCGAACTCCGGTCTCCCGCCGATCGGCATCGTCCCGAGCATCGTGTTATTCTGCGCGTCGATGGCGACGATGCTCTGTGGACCGGCCACGAACGTGAAGACCCGCTGCGAGGCGGGATCGTAGATGATCGCGTCGGCATTTTTTCCCGGAAGCTTCACCTTCGCAATTGTTTTAAGCGTGGTCAAGTCGAAAACGGTCGAAGTATTGTCGCGGCCGTCGCTGGTAAAGCCCTTGTTCAAATCGGGCGCGACGGCGATTCCGTGAACGCCGCCGGTTCCCGGGACGTCGCCGACGACGGTCCCCTTCAGGGGGTCGACCACCATGACGTGCGTCCCGCGCGAGATGAACAGCCGGCGCGAACTACCGTCGAACGTCAAGTAATCCCAGCCGCCCTCGCCGCCGAGCACGTACTTCTGCGCAAGTTGGTAGGTCGGTCCCGCAGCGAACGCCGGCAGAGCGACGGCGACGCATGCGACGAGCGACCACAATAATCTCTTGAACATTCTTGAAAACCTTTCTACGGCGACGGTGCGAGCACACCGAGTTCGGTGCGCACTTCCCATAATTCAGGGAAAAACTTCTTGGAAAGCGTCTTTTCGAGATACGCGACGCCCATCGACCCTCCGGTCCCGGGCTTCATCCCGATCATCCGCTCGACCATTCGAACGTGGCGTCCGCGCCACAATAAGAAGCGCTCATCGAATTCGATAAAGTCTTCGAGCAGGAGGTACAGGTCGTACTTCCGCTCCGAGTTTTCGTAGATTTCCTTAAGGCTGGCGATCATCGCAGCGTGCGGCTCGACGGCGTAACCTCGCCGCGACAAGACGCCCTTGAGCGCGTCGTACAACGTCGGGTCGGCGAGCCTACGCTCGAGCCGTTCGCACTCTGCCTCGGTCGGCTCGAGGTACCGGAAGTACTCCGAGCGCGGCTCTCCGGCGAGAAACTCGATCTCGCGAAATTGCACCGACTGAAATCCGCTGGCGGGGTTGAGCCGGTAGCGGAACGCGTTGAATTCTTGCGGCGTCATCGTTTCGAGGACCTCGATCTGCGTTTCGAGGAGGTGCTGAATCGCATGAATCCGGCGAAAGTTCTTTTGCACCTTGAGCAGATCGTCTTTTCCGAGATGGCGAATCGCCGCCTCGATCTCGTGCAGCATCTGCTTGAACCACAACTCATAGACTTGGTGCACGATAATGAAGAGCAACTCATCATGCTCGGGTGGATCGCTCCGCGGCCTCTGCAATGAGAGAAGTTCGTCGATCTTCAGGTACGAGCCATAGGTGAGCGCGGCCATCCCTATCGCTTTGGCCGAATGCGGTACACGACGCCTGCCTGGTCGTCGGCGACAAAGAGGCTTCCTAGCGGACCGACCGCGATGCCGGTCGGGCGGCCGACACGTAACTCGTCGGGCCGCTGGAATCCACGCACGAACTCGTGCCACTGCGCGCTCGCGTCGGTCCAATCGACCGGCTTTGACGGCTCGTCGTTCCGTAGCGGAACGAAGGCGACGCGGGGCGGGACGAGCGGCCGATGCCAGGAGCCGTGCAAGCCGACGAACGCACCGCCGGCATACTGCGCGGGAAACGCATACCGACCGGTTGCGTGTGCCGGATAGATCGCCGCGCCGATCGGCGTGTCGTACGCCGGAAAGACGACGCGCGGCACCTGGACGTCGGTGCAACTGTGCGAGTTGTCCGTCGCCTTGCGGTTGTCGTAGCAGTACGGCCAGCCGTAATCGATCGTCCCCGAATGGAGCGTGAAGGGATCGAAGATCTCGTAGGGATGCCCGTGTTCGAGTTCGTCTTGTCCGGCGACGCCGGCCCAGACCGCATTGGTCGCCGGATTGACGGCGAGCGCGATCGCGTTGCGAATGTGGACCGCTTTCGGATGCATCCCGTGCCCGTCGAGATCCATCTCTTGAATCGACGCGCGCGTCGGATCGCTTTCATCGCAGGCGTTACACGAGGAGCCGACGCTTGCGTAGAGCCGGCCGTTTGCCAGCGCCACGCTGGTCGTCGCGTGGCCGGCGCCGCCACCCGTGCGCACGCTCGCGATCTTCGCTGGCTGGCCGGCGGGCTCGAGCGAGCCTTTCGCGTACGGGATCTTCCAAACGCCGCCGTTGGTTCCGACGTAGAGCGCGCGATCGCCGAGCGCGACGCCCGCGTCCGGTGCTTCGCCGAGGCGCGCGAAGCTGCGCGGCGTCCCCGGGTTCCCCTCGGCATCGGGGATGATATCGACCGACGAACCAAGCGTCCCCACAAAGAGATCGCCGTTGGGCGCGGCGGCGAGTTCGCGCGCACCGTCGACGTGTGCGATGATTTCGATCGAGAAGCCGGACGGCACCGATATCTCCGCCGGCGCTTCGGCGGCGCGGATCGGCAACACGGCCGCCAGGAGAAACGCGAGGGCGCAGGTCGCACCGAGTGGTTTCCGTTGAAGCTTCATGGCTTCGAGTCTATACCATCCGAACGACCTGCGCATCGCGCGCTTGCCCGAGGAGCTGAAAAACTGTTACGAGGGGCTGGAAGTTGGAGCCGGTCCCGGCGCCATTGGACGCCGGCGCATCGCGCCGTCCGGTGGCGCCATTCCGGGGCCTCCGGGGCCCATCATCCCGTGGCCCATCATGCCTTCCATCCCGGGGCCCATTCCTTCACTCGTCATCCCGTGACGCATCCGCATCATCCCGGGCATCATGCCGCGACCTTGGTGCGTCATTCCGAGGAGCAGACGTCCGGCATCCGGCGTGCGTTTCGGGCGGTTCGCCATTTCTTGGCGCATCGTCGCGTGGAGCTGCTCGGCTTGCGCGCGCACGTCGGCCGGCATGCTGCTCAACATTTGCTTGTGAGCGTTGTCTTCTAGCGCCCGTGCCCTGGCCATCGTGTCGGAGTGAATCCTGAGGATCGCGGCCTTTTCGCTCGCCGACAGCGCGGCGTCGAGTTTCGCTGCGGCGGCTTTGCGGTCCGGGTGATCGGAGAGCGCGAGCTGGCCGATCACGGTCTCGAGCATCGTACGGTGCCCTGACGATAACGCTGCCAGCGTTTGAGTGCGCGCCTGCCGATGGAGTTGCGCCATTTGCAGATGCAGCTGCATCATCTGCATCCGCTGTATCATCGTTCGGCCTTGATCGGGTGCTGGACGTGACATTCGTTGCGGCCGCTGCATCGGCGAGGGCGCCGGCGACGCCGACTGGGCGAATGCGAGTCCCGGTGCCATAAGGACGGCGACCGAGATCGCGGCGAGTAATCGATTCATGCTCGCATCCTATCCGAACCGGCTTAGGCGGTCCTGTGAGACCGTCGCCGGGCGAGGGTTAGAGCCCCCAAAGGCCGTCGAGAATTCCGCATCGGGTTCCGCGCGGGAGGGCGGCGGCGAAGCGCGTGCGCGCGGCCTCGTTTGCCTCCAGCCATGCGTCGTCGTCGGAGTTGAGTGAGGGCAGGTCCGTGATTTTTAAGCGCTTCGCTCGGTCGCGCGCGAGTTGCTCCACGTGAGCGAACAGGGGCTCGTCGCCGAGTGCGCGCCACATCTCGGCTCGGGGGAAGCCGGCTCCGCCGTCATTGAGTCGCTCTACCCAGGCGCGGATGAAGTCGAGTTGGAGGTTCGAGCCGTCGAAACGGCTACACTCGCGTCGATACGGCGAAGGAAAGATCGGCCCGTCGACCGCGCCGAGCGCGATCATCTTCCCCCACAGGACGAATACACGCTCACGCGCGACGATCTGCAATTCCGCCTGACGATTGTCACCCGGACACGCATCGGCGATTCCTCGCCAAAGCGTCGAGTTCGGCTCAGCCAGCAGGCTCGCGAGTTCTCTCGAACGGCGCACGTAGTCGGCGGTCGCCGCCGGCTGCTCGGTTTCGATCGCACGCAGGCGCGACGCGACGGTGTCGAAGAATGCGCCACTGCAGTGATCGGCACGCGCGGGCACCGTCGGGGCGAGCGTCGCGGTCGCGACGAATGCGAGGCCGATGATGAAAGAGAAGCGGGGCGCCATCATCTCGACAATTCGATCGGTTCGGTAGGAAGTCTTGGCAAGCGCCGTTATGGTCGTGCGCTGCGGCTACGGCAACGGTTTCCCGCGAATCGTCGAGCCGTTCGGTTCGATGCTCGGCGTCGGAATGCAATACGCGGTCGTCGCGTCCACTGCGCCGCCCGCTGGGACTTCGATCGAGCTCGTCACGTCCGCGACGGACCTGGATGGGCTTGCGGCGGCTGTTCGCCTCACCCCGCACGAAGTCGTCGTGCGACTCGGCCACGCCCGTCGCGTCCAATTAGCCCTCCAATAGGTTGCTTCAAGCAGTCCGCTTCCGGGAATTGGCGGGCGGGCGCAGGAACGGGCGGATCATGACCACCCCAGCAGTCGACGACGCCGCCCGCGGCAAAGCGACCTCGCCCAACGGCGCGGCGGCGGTCGATCCCGATCCGCAAGAGACGCAAGAATGGCTCGACGCGCTCGAGGGCGTCCTGGCGCGCGAAGGTCCCGTTCGCGCGAAGCAACTCGTCGAGCGCATCGCCGAGCGTGCGCAGACGAGCGGCGTCCCGATTTCGCTCGGCATGCAGACGCCCTACATCAATACGATTCCGCTGGGCGAGCAGCTCCGCATGCCGGGCGACTTCGACATCGAGATGCGCCTGCGGCACTACCTCCGCTGGAACGCGATGGCGATGGTCGTTCGGGCGAACGAGGCCTCGTCGGAACTCGGCGGCCACGTCGCGAGCTTCGCCTCGTCGGCGACGCTCTACGACGTTGGCTTCAATCATTTTTGGCGTGCGCCATCGGAGAAATTCGGCGGCGACCTCGTATTCTTCCAAGGCCACTCGTCGCCCGGCGTCTACTCGCGCGCGTACCTCGAAGGACGCATCAGCGAGGAACAGCTCGGCAACTTCCGCCAGGAAGTCGACGGCAAGGGCTTGTCGTCATATCCGCACTCGTGGCTGATGCCGGACTTCTGGCAATTCGCGACGGTCTCGATGGGACTTGGGCCGATCCAAGCGATCTATCAGGCGCGCTTCTTGAAGTACTTGCACAATCGCGGGATCGCCGACACGACCGACCGCAAAGTCTGGTGCTTCGTCGGTGACGGTGAGACCGACGAACCCGAGTCGCTCGGCGCGATCTCCGTCGCCGCGCGCGAAAAGCTCGACAACCTCATCTTCGTCGTCAACTGCAATCTCCAGCGGCTCGATGGTCCGGTGCGCGGGAACGGAAAGATCATCCAAGAGTTGGAGCGCGAATTTCGCGGCGCCGGTTGGAACGTCTTCAAGGTCATCTGGGGTAGAAACTGGGATCCGCTCTTGGCGGCAGATCGTAGCGGCCGGCTCGTGCAATTGATGAACGAGTGCGTCGACGGCGACTATCAAGCGTTCAAGGCCAACGACGGCGCGTACGTGCGCGAGCATTTCTTCGGCCGCTACCCCGAGACTGCGGCGCTGGTCAAGGATTGGACCGACGCGCAGATCTGGGCGCTCCAGCGCGGCGGCCACGATCCGACCAAGGTCTACGCGGCCTACCAGGCCGCGGTGAAACACCGCGACCAGCCGACGGTGATTCTCGCCAAGACGATCAAAGGCTACGGGATGGGCTCGTCGGGCGAGGCGCAGAACATCGCCCACCAGCAGAAGCATATCGACTTGAAAGCGATGCGCCAGTTTCGCGATCGCTTCGCGCTGCCGATCTCTGACGCCGACATTCCGAAGGTGCCGTTCTATCGGCCGCCCGACGACGGCCCCGAGATGCAGTATCTGCGCGAACGGATGAAGGCGCTCGGAAGCTTACCGAACCGGCGGCGCAAAGCGGCGGCGCTGACGGTTCCGGATCTTGCGGTGTTCGACTCGGTGCTCAAGGGCAGCGGCGAGCGCGAGATCTCGACCACGATGGCATTCGTCCGCATCCTCAACGCGCTGACGCGCGACAAGAACGTCGGCCACCGCGTCGTCCCCATCGTCGCCGATGAGTCGCGAACGTTCGGGATGGAGGGGATGTTCCGGCAGATGGGCATCTATTCGCCGATCGGTCAACTCTACAAACCGCAAGACGCGGCGCAGTTGATGTTCTATCGCGAAGACAAGGCGGGCCAGATCCTTCAAGAAGGGATCAGTGAGGCCGGCGGGCTCTGTTCCTGGATCGCCGCGGCGACGTCGTACTCGGTGAGCAACGAGCAGATGATCCCGGTGTTCATCTTTTACTCGATGTTCGGCTTCCAGCGGGTCGGGGATTTGGCGTGGGCCGCGGGCGACATGCGGAGCCGCGGCTTCTTGATGGGTGGTACGTCCGGCCGTACCACGCTCAACGGCGAAGGTTTGCAACACGAGGACGGCCACAGCCAAGTTTTCGCCTCGTTCATACCCAACTGCGTTTCCTACGATCCGACCTACAGCTACGAGCTCGCGGTCATCATGCAGGACGGGTTGCGCCGGATGTACGCGGAGCAAGAGGACGTCTACTATTACATCACCGTGATGAACGAGAACTACGTCCATCCCGACATGCCGGTCGGCTCGGAGCCCGGAATCCTCAAGGGGATGTATCGTTTGCGTGAGGTCGCGGCGGAAGGGAAGGAGACGGCGCACGTGCAGTTGCTCGGCTCCGGAACGATTCTGCGTGAGGTGATCGCCGGCGCGGAGTTGCTCGCGAAGGATTTCGGCGTCTCCTCCGACGTGTGGAGCGTGACGAGTTTCAATCAACTGCGGCGCGACGGGCTCGACGCGCAGCGTTGGAATATGCTCCATCCCGAAGAAAAGGCGCGGCGCGCATACGTCGAGGAATGTCTCGCCGATCGCCGTGGTCCGATCGTCGCGGCGACCGACTACATCAAGACCTTCGCTGACGGAATTCGACCATTCCTCGATCGGCGCTACGTCGCCCTCGGCACCGACGGCTACGGTCGCAGCGATTACCGTCGCAAGTTGCGCGCGTTCTTCGAAGTCGATCGGCACTACGTCGCCGTCGCCGCGCTCAAGGCGCTTGCCGATGAGGGAACGATCGAACCCGCGACGGTCGTAAAGGCGCTCAAACAATACGGGATCGACCCCTATAAGCCCAACCCGGTAACGGTCTAGGTTCGTGCATCGTGGCTGATGCGGTAGAAGTACGGGTCCCCAACATCGGCGACTTCAAGGACGTCCCGGTAATCGAAGTGTTGGTCAAACCCGGCGACAAGGTGGAAAAAGAAGCTCCGCTGATCACGCTCGAGTCGGAGAAGGCTTCGATCGAAGTTCCCTCGCCGAGCGCCGGCGTCGTCAAAGACCTCGCGGTCAAAGTCGGTGACAAGGTCTCCGAAGGTTCGCCGATCTTGACGCTCTCCGGCGACGGCGTCGCACCGACGCAAGCGGCGCCCGCGCCGAACGGACAAGCGAAAGCGGCGGCCCCATCGGCGCCGCAAGCTCCGCCATCCGCGCCGCAAGCGCAGCAACCCGCGGCGTCACAGACCGTCGACGTGACCGTCCCCGACATTGGAGATTTTACGGACGTTCCGGTCATCGAAGTCTTGGTGAAGCCGGGCGATACGGTGCAGAAAGAATCGCCGCTCGTCACGCTCGAGTCGGAGAAGGCGTCGATGGAGGTGCCGTCACCCGAGGCGGGCGTCGTCAAGTCGGTCGACGTGAAGGTCGGCGACAAGGTTTCGAAGGGCGCCAAGATCCTAACGCTCACGACGGCGACGCTCGCGGTCGCACAAGCGGCACCCAGCGCCGCTGCTGCAACGCCGAGCGCAACTCCGCCTGCCGCACCGCAGGCGCCGGCCGCCGCGCAAGCCGCTGCGCCGCCGGTCGCACCGAGCGGCGCCGTGCACGCCAGCCCCTCGATCAGAAGGTTTGCGCGCGAGTTGGGCGTCGATCTCGCGACCGTCACGGGGCGTGGGCCGAACGGCCGCGTGACCCGCGACGACGTGCAGTCGTTCGTCAAGCGCGCACTCTCCGAACCGCGCTCAGCGGCCGGTGCGCTGCCGTTCGGCCTGCCGCCGTGGCCGAAGATCGATTTCGCGCAATACGGCGCAATCGAACGCCAGCCGCTCTCGCGCATCAAGAAAATATCCGGGCCGGTTCTGGCGCGCAATTGGATCATGATCCCGCATGTCACTAACCAGGAAGACGCGGATATCACCGACCTCGAGAAGTTCCGTCAAGAATTGAACGCCGAGAGCCCGACGCTAAAAATTACGATGCTCGCGTTTCTGATCAAAGCGGTGATTCCGGCGCTGCAGCATTATCCCGACGTGAACGCCTCGCTCGACGGCGAGAACCTCATTCTCAAGAAGTACTATCACATCGGTTTCGCCGCCGACACGCCGAACGGATTACTAGTTCCGGTCGTCAAGGACGCCGACAAGAAGGGTCTCTTGGCGATCGCCGCCGAGACACGCGAGCTTGCGGCGAAAGCACGCGACGGAAAACTCGGGCTCGCCGAGATGCAAGGCGCGAGTTTCACGATCTCGAGCCTCGGGGGAATCGGCGGCACCGGCTTCACGCCGATCATCAACGCGCCCGAAGTCGCGATCCTCGGCGTGAGCCGTTCGTCGATGCGGCCGTTCTGGGACGGCAAGAAATTCGTCCCGCGCCTGATCCTCCCGCTGTCACTTTCTTACGATCACCGCGTCATCGACGGCGCGCAAGCCGCGCGCTTCAACGCGTTGCTGGCGAACGTCCTCGCCGACATGCGCCGCGCGATGTTATAGAGGCGCCTTCCTTATTGGATCCGCGCGGTGTAGCCGACGCTGCCCGTGTTGTTCGGCGACGTTTGGCTCAAGGTTCCGGTAAAAGTCCAGCGGACGTTGGTCACGTTTCGATCGTAGCCCACGGGAGCTCCGCCCCCGGCGCTGACGGGCGCGTAAGCGTATGTCGCTCCGCCGTTGTTTGAATATGCGACGCTCAGCGTGAGTCCCGTCGTGCCGAGATTGCTCGTTGCCGAGCCGACTTTGAAGTCGGTGTTATTGGGAATGGGATCCGAAATGACGATGTTGGAACCCGTGATGCCGCCGCTGTTCGTGAACGTGATGGTGTAGGCGAGATCGGTTCCGGGGGACTGCAGCATCGCCGGCGGCGAGACGCTGCCTACTAGCGCCAACACCGGAGTCCCCGCGGTCAGAACCACGCTGTGACCCGAGCCGCCGAGATAGCTGATCTTGAAGCTCCAACCGCTCAACGAGACCGTCGCTCCCTCGGCCAATCCGGAGAACGTTCCGGTGATCGCGCTGCCGCCGGTGTTATTGATGATGGTGAAGTTCGAACCGTTGGTCGGTGTGAAGCCCACTGCACCGGACAGCGTGGCGCCGGTCAAATTGATGGTGCCGCTCGTGCTGAGTTGGTCGTAACCGGTACCCGCGGTCGTGCCGTTGAGCTGGACCAAGAACGTGGGGCTGCCCGTGCTCCAATTGACGTTTCCACTGCTGAGAATACCGGTCGTGGTTCCGGGATCGATCGTCCCGCCCGACGCGGTGGACGTGATCGCCCCGACCGTGCCGCTTCCGCCCAGTGTGCCGCCGTTCAAACTTATGGCGCTCGAGCCTTGCGAGCCGTTCACCAGCAACGTTCCCGCGCTGACGGTCGTAGTACCGCTGTAGGTGTTGGTGCCGCTCAAGGTCAGCGTACCGGCGCTGGTCTTGGTCAGACCCCCCGCACCGGCGGCGATGCCGCCGTAGCTCACGGTCGTCCCCGAGGCGACGTCGATCGTGCCGGTCGAATTAAAGGCGATGCCGCGATTGGAACTCAGGGCAAAGCTCGTTGTCGTCGCCAAGGTGCCGCCGCCGAAGGTCAACTGTCCCGGGGTGGGGCTGCCCGGCACCGCACCGAGATTGCCGCCGTCGACGATCTGCAGCGTGCCGGCGTTGATGGTCGTCGCGCCGGTGTAGGTGCTCGTGCCCGACAGCGATAGCGTCCCCGTATTCGTCTTGGTCAGACCCCCCGCACCGGTGGCGATGCCGCCGTAGCTCACGGTCGTCCCCGGGGCGACGTCGATCGTGCCGGTCGAATTAAAGGCGATGCCGCGATTGGAACTCAGGGCAAAGCTCGTCGTCGTCGCCAAGGTGCCGCCGCCGAAGGTCAACAGTCCCGGGGTGGGGCTGCCCGGCACCGCGCCGAGATTGCCGCCGTTAGCGATCTGCAGCGTGCCGGCGTTGATCGTCGTCACGCCGCTGTAGGTGTTCGTACCCGACAACGTCATCGTTCCTGTGCCGGATTTCGTAATCGCGACCGTCCCACTGCCATTTTGGATCACCCCCGAGAAGGTCGTCGACGTATTGTCGCCACCCGCGGTCAAGGTTGAGGCCGTCGCGCTCGAATTCGTAACTGTTCCGCCGCC
>PLCB01000004.1 GCA_003134695.1 Candidatus Zemynaea palustris
CGTAGGTGTAGCCCTGTGGGGTGCGCGACGTCCAGACCAGGTGGTCGCATTGCCTGGAGCGCTCGACTTTTCACTTGACGCGCAGACGAAATCCGAGATCGATCGGATCATCCGGGAGGAAGTCAAAGATCCGATCGGTCCCGAGTTCATGGCGCCTGCGCAGGAGGTAGCGGCGAGATGATGCACGTCGGTGTGGTTGGTCTTGGAAAGATGGGCAGCGCGATAGCGGGCAACTTGCTCGCGCGCGGCTATCAGGTCTCTGTTTGGAACCGAGAACCGGAGCCCGTCGAAGTGCTTGTCGGTCGCGGTGCGGTGCCGCAGGTTTCGGTCAAGGCGCTGGTCGAGTCAGTCGACACTGTCATCGTCATGCTGTGGGGCGACGAGGCGGCGCGCGAAGTGAGCTTGGGGCAAGTTATTCCGGCGGCGCGTGCACCGCAGCTGGTCATCGAAATGTCGACACTTTCGCCGGCAATGTATGAAACGCTCGAGAATGCGGCGAGCCGGCAGGGTGTAGAGTTCCTCGCCGCGCCGGTGCTCGGCAGCGTCAACTTGGCGCAAGCAGGTTCACTTACGATTCTGGCCGGCGGTCGTCAGGTGACGTTCGAACGCGCACGGCCGCTGCTGCTTTCGCTAGGAACGACGGTGACGTACACCGGCTCCGTCGGCGCAAGCGCCTATGTGAAGCTGGCAAACAACACGGTTATGGGCGTTGTCGCGGAGACGCTAACTGAGTTGCTCGCATTGTGCGATCGCGCCGGAGTCAATCGCGGTTTCGCTGTGGAATCGATCAGCGGCGCGTTCGGACGAATTGCGAGTTCGAAGACGCAGCAACTGCTGGATCGCGACTCCGAGCCGCGCTTCTCGTTGAACGCGTTGCTCAAGGACCTTCTACTCTCCCGAGAAGCGGCGGAATCAGTGCACGTCTCCATGCCGATTTTGGACTGCGTCCTGCCGGCAATTCAGGGTGCCGCCGCGAGGGGGTTGGGCGATCGCGACTATATCGCGCTCGCGCTTGAACCGGTTTTGCCGCCTTCGGCGATCGCCGTCGAAAAATAATAACGGAGCGTCTATAGCTGTCGCGAAGACGCAGTCCCGAGAACGTGTCGAGGTGCCTCCTCGACAATTGGATTTGCCACGTCGGAACTTTGCAAGAACTTACGCGTACCGTCATTGTGAATCATCGTTGCGTCGTCGAGGGCTTGGCTGATCCAACGACGAATCTTATTCGCGAGCGCTGGCGCAATCCTCGTGCCGCGCATGATGTCTTCGGGACGGTTCGGGGTAGAATGCCACAGTGGAAGCGACGGTCGTCATCAATTTGGCGTCAAGTCAGTCGTCCAGCCGGGTTGAGGCGATTCCCGGAATGCTCGAGGCACGCGGCATTCGCGTGCTCGAATTCCATTCGAGCCATGATCCCGCTTCGATGCGACGCCATTTCGAGCAAGCCGTCAAGCGTAAGACCAAGACGCTGATCGTTGGCGGCGGCGACGGCTCGATGGCCCAGGCCGCAAACGCGCTGGCCTACAGCGATACGGTGCTCGGCGCGTTGCCGCTTGGAACGGGCAACAGCTTCGCCGCGACGATTGGGCTCGACGGTCAACTCGAGTCGGCGATCGAGGTCATCGCTAACGGACGAGTCGCTTCGGTCGATTTAGGCATGGTGAACGGACGCTACTTCGCAAACTTCGCTACAATCGGATTGCCTGCAGAAATCGCCAAAGAGTCGCCAAGCCGCCTCAAGCGCTTCTTGGGGCCGCTCGCCTATGTCTTCGCGGGCATCCGCCCGATGCTAACGCACAAGCCATTCCGCGCGAAGGTGCGGTGGGATCGCAGCGGCCGTTTGACGTTGCAAACGCAGCAGATCGTCATCGCGTCGGGGCGTTTTTTCGGAAAACAACCGTTGCTTCCTAGCGCGAGCATCACCAGCGGACGGCTCGCTTTCTTTACGACCAGCGGCGTCTCGCATCTCGATCTCGTCCGAACCTTCGTCGCGTTCGGCCTCGGGAGGCAGACGAAGCTTGGTGACGCGCACGCCTTCTCCGCAGAATCGATCGCGGTTCGGGCCAAGCCCAAGCAGCTGCTGAACATCGACGGCGATCCCTTGGGAACGACGCCGGCGCGCTTCCGCATTGCACGCCGGGCTCTGCGCGTTTTCGTCCCGGTCGACTTCGTTGATGAAGGCAAGTAGGTCTGTGGAGCTGCGTTGGTGGATCGCTGCGGGCCTTTTCTTTGTCGCGTTTGCCATGGTCGGTATCTACATCGCTTCACGGCCGCCGGGGCGATTTGACATCGCGGCGCTCGCGCTCCAAGGAAAAGGCGTGTTCTTAGCCGCGTTCTTCACGCTGCTCGGACGCTGGTATGCCGTCGCATTAATCAGTTTGGCTGCGTTCGCGTTTGCGTTTGCGGCGCGCGCCGACGTACGGCTCGTGGCTGCCGTCGCAGCGTCGCAACTGGTCTCGCAAGGCGTCGTAAGCGGGCTCAAACACGTGTTTCATCGCGTGCGTCCCGATCATTGGTTTATCTTTCAAGAGCCGGACACGTCGTTTCCGAGCGGCCACTCGGTCACGGCGGTCGTTTTCTACTTGGCGCTAGCGCTGCTCTTGGCGCGCGTTCACACGACGCAGCGTCCGATCGTCCTCGTAGGAGTCGTCGCGCTTTGCATTTGCGTCTTTGGCTTGCCGTGGTCGCGCCTTGCACTCGGGGCTCACTACCTCAGCGACGTCTTCGGTGGTTTGCTGTTCGGCGTAGGCTGGGTGTGCGCGTTGACGGCACTGGCTTACAGGTTCGGCTACGCGCCTTGAAGGTTACCGGAAGAGCGTAGCCGCCATCTAAGCAAGCAAAACAGAACGGCACTCGCTTGAAGCGCCGTTCCGACGTCGAGACTCAAGACTACATCAGACGCTAGCGCTCGGCCTTGTCGCGCAGTTCGCGTTTCGACTTATCGATCTCGGCGGCGCCGCGATTCTTCAGCTCGTTGACAGCCGATTTCGCTTTCTCGCCTAACGGCATGTCGTCGCCGAGCACATCGCGTTTGGTTCGCTCGCCCTCGGCGATAAGTCGGTGCTTCACTTCTTTCGCCGAATCTTTGACGTCGCGTCCGGTTTTCTCCAGGCCTTCCTTCAAGCTCATGAAATCCTCCTACGACGCCTTTTTTACCCGCTATTTGCTCTCTGGAAACAACAACGTTCTCGGACTTCAGGCCTGAACCCAGATGAACGGCGACAACGGGAAAACGGATTCTTGGCCCGACGAAGCCTCCGGCGTTCAGCGTCGGCGGATCTGCTACGTTCGATTTCACGACCTGCGGCACACGGCGGCTACCCTGCTTCCGGCTCAAGGTACCAACCCTAAAATCGTCCAGGAGATGCTCGGGCACGCCCGCATCACCTCTGACGCTCGGAAACCTATTCCCACGTGACCCTGGGAATGCAGCACGCCGCCGCCGAGGCGCTAAACACCGTTCTGGCGTGACTCCTGGAAGGTCTCCGGGGGCGAATGGCTACGGAATGGCTACAAAACCGAATTGCAGCTCTGTCGGTCAGTGCCCCCGAATCGGGGAAAAACCCTTACGCGGCGGGGCTTTTCGACTTTGTGGAGATGGGGGGACTCGA
>PLCB01000059.1:0-425 GCA_003134695.1 Candidatus Zemynaea palustris
CGGGGCACGACGCGACCCGCGATCACGGCCGACGACGGTGCACCGAAGAATTCTTGAACGAGTGCGAGGAGAGCAACGAGCGTGACGACTCCGAGGAGCGCGACCCGGAACGGGCGCGGGTCGGGATCGTCGGCGATGGCGACGACGCAGGCTGCGAACGCGAGCGCATATTCGACGGCCTTGAACGTTTCGCGAGCGACGACGTCGACGTAAAGCGCGGGAACGATCGATAATGCGTTAGCGGCGATGAGCGCGAGCGCCGCAACGGAAAGTGCCCGGCTACGCGGTCCCCACAGCGGCCAAAGCGGTGTCCGGCGAACGATCAGTCCGAGGATGAGCCCCGCCAAGACCACCTTTGGTAGCGTTACCGTCGTGCGCGAGATGTCGTGATACCAAGCGAAGGGATCGACGAAGACGAGAACGGC
>PLCB01000059.1:452-3087 GCA_003134695.1 Candidatus Zemynaea palustris
TCTTGGACGCAACGATCCAAAGCGAACTCTTGCGTATCGATGATGAACTCCGCTTCGATCGGAGGTTCGTAGGGTGCCGAGATTCCGGTGAATTCGGCGATTTCTCCGGCGCGAGCCTTCTTGTATAACCCTTTTGGATCGCGCCGCTCGCACGTTGCGAGGTCGGCTCGGACGTAGACCTCGTGGAAATGGTCTCCCGCGGCGCGCCTCGCGAGCGCACGATCCCGAGCCATCGGTGAGATGAATGCGGTAATCACGATCATCCCGGCGTCGGCGAACAGTGCCGCCACCTCGCCGACTCGGCGAATGTTTTCCGCTCGGTCCGCCCCCGAAAAACCGAGATCGTTGTTCAGTCCGACTCGTAGGTTGTCTCCGTCGAGCGTGTAGACTGCCGCTCCCGCACTGAACAAACGCCTCTCCAATGCCGTCGCCAGCGTCGATTTCCCCGAAGCGGAGAGTCCGGTGAGCCAAATGACGGCGCCGCGGTGGCCGTTGCGCCGACTTCGCTCTTCAGGCGCGACGAGATGAGCCTCGGGTTGCACGTGCGCTTCTCGAGAACCGAGGACTTCGGTAATGAAGCCGCCCGCTGCGATGTCGTGTCCGCGCAACAGGACGAACCTCGCCGCGCCGGGGAGGGTCGCGTACTCGTCTGCCGCCAGGAGCGCGCCGGCGCGCAGCCGCAGCTCGATCACGGCATAGCGCGGTATCTCTTCGGTCGAGCAGATTTCGAGCGAGCCCGAGTCCAGGACGGCTTCGAACCCTTCCGGCGCCACGCGCACGCTCGTCGGCCCCATTTGCAGCGTAAGGTGCTCTCCGATGACGGGCGGCGTCTCGGCCAGCCAGAAGCACACCGTGCGAAAGCCGTAGCCGAGAGCGGGCGGTTGGGCTTCGCGGCTGATGACGTCGCCTCGTGCGATGTAAACCGGCTCGCGGAACGTAAGACCGATCGACTCGCCCGCGATTGCGATCTTCCGCTCGGGGGAATTCCAGCGTTCGATGCTTCGAACGGTTGCGCGCGACCCGCTTGGAAGGACGACGATCGTGTCGCCGGCCGCGATCGTCCCGCCGTCCAGCCGCCCCACGGCGATCCGCGTCTCCCCCTCGCGATAGACGTCTTGGACGCGCATTCGCGCCGGTGCGTCGGCCGGCGCCGCCGCGGGCTCCAAATCGGCCAAGAGCTCCACCAGAGGGGCGCCGCGGTACCACGGCATGCGGTCCGAGGCCGCGATGAGATTGTCCGCCTCGCGTGCCGAAATTGGAACGAAGCCGCGCGCGCGCAATTGACACGCGCCCAGCAGCGTCCTGCACTCTTCGCGTAGTTGCTCGAAGCGCGAAGCCTCCCAACCGACCGCGTCCATCTTGTTGACGGCGACGATCGTCTCACGGATTCCCAGCAATGAGAGGACGCGCGCGTGCCGGCGCGTCTGCTCACCGACACCCTCAACGGCGTCGACGACAAGGATGGCCGCGTCGGCTTCGGCGGCACCGCTGACCATGTTTCGCAGGAATTCGCGATGGCCCGGCGCGTCGATGATCACGTAGCGGCGACCGGCCCACGAAAACCAGGCGCGCGTCGCATCGATCGTGACCGCCTGATCGCGTTCGGCCTGAAGTGCATCCACCACGAAGGACCACTCGAACGGCACGCCCCGCCGCCGCGCGGCTCCGGCGAGTTCCTCCACCTTTGCGGGAGAGATGTTCCCGGTTTCGTGCAGCAAACGTCCGACCAGCGTCGACTTGCCGTGATCGACGTGGCCGGCGAACACGATCTTGAGGTCCGGTTTCACGGCCTTACATGTATCCGGTCGCACGCAAGCGCTCGAACGCATCTTCCCGCTCGTGATCCATAAGCCGGCCGGCACGCTCGGGCGCGCGCGTCATCTCGAGCTCGGCGATGATCTCTTCGATGGTACCGGCGGTGCTTTCGATCGGCACCGTAATGTTTTTTTCTCCAAGCGACCGGTACCGCTTCCCACCTCGAGCCAGGTAAAGAGAAACGAACGGAATGTTCTCCCGCTGGGTGTAGCGCCAGACGTCGACTTCGGTCCAATGCAGCAACGGATGAATCCGGACGTGAGCTCCCTCCGGAACATCGGTCGCGTAGTGGCCCCAGAACTCAGAAGGCTGATGGCGCACGTCCCAATCGCCTTCGGGCGAGCGCGGGCTGAAGATGCGCTCTTTGGCACGCGTGGCCTGCTCGTCGCGACGGATGCCGACCAAGACGCCGCGGTATTTTTCGCGCTCGAGCATCCGGCGTAAGCCGTAGGTCTTGCGCGCGGCCGACCGGGCCGCCGGCGGAAGGCCGCCTTCGATGCTCGATTCGGGCGGGCACAACTCGACGCGAAGATCGAGATTCCACTCATGCGCAATCCGATCGCGAAACTCGTAGACCTCGGGAAGCTCCATCTCTGTGTCCAGCAGCGCGACCGGAAACGGGACGCGTCCGAAAAATGCTTTCCGAGCCAGCCACAGGAGCGCCGTGCTGTCCTTTCCCATCGACCACAGCGCGCACAGCGGCTGGACGCATTTGTTGGCCTCTCGCAGGATGTAGACCGACTCAGCCTCCAGCGCGTCGAGGCCCCGATTCGAAGTCGCCGTCACCTGTTTTGCATGACCTCGCGTTTGATGTAATCGA
>PLCB01000030.1 GCA_003134695.1 Candidatus Zemynaea palustris
GCCGCCTTGAGATCGAACGGGTAATACGTGATGCTCTTGTCGCCCCACTCGAAGGCGGGGTTGAAATGCACCGGCCCCTTCGTCCCAAGCCCGTGATAGATTTTGCGGTAGAGCGTCTCTTCGTCGGTCGCGTAGCATAGTGCGAGGCGTACGCGAACGTCGTCGAGCGGCGGTCGCTTCGTGTTGAAATTCAGATGCTCCCAGTGCACCGTCGACGTCTGCGTCAGCTTGATGCCCTTGATCTCGCGTACCTGATCGTACTGCTGCGCCGAGACCCCGTAGTAGAGGTCGACCTCGTGCGACTGCACCTGCGCCAAGAGCGTATTCTGATCGTGGATGAATTTCAGCACCGCGTGCGCGATCTTCGGCTTCCCGCGAAAATACTTCGGGTTCGCGTCGAACCACATCTCGCTGCCGTGCTGCCAGCCTCTGAAGATGTACGGCCCCGAGCCGACCGGATGCGAGTTGAACGGCAGCCGGTTGATGTCGGGATGCCCTTCGAGCAGATGCTTCGGGATGATCGCGCCCTGGTTCAGCGCCCGAAACAGGTAGAGCGCCGGCGGATACGGCGACTTGAAATGCAGGACCACCGTGTGCGGATCGGGCGCTTCGATCTTCGTGATCCGGTCGTAGCCGTTGCGCGTCGGCGTGAGATTCGCCGGATTCATGATCTGACGGTACGTGAAGATCACGTCCTCGGCGGTCAGCGGGACGCCGTCGTGCCACTGCGCGTTCGGCATCAGATGGTAGGTGAACGTCAGCCCGTCTTTCGAGATTCCGCCGTTCGCCACGCTCGGGACCTCGCGCGCGAGATCGGGGATCGGATGGCCCTTGTCGTCGTACCGGATCAACCCGTCGAACTCCAGTTGAAAGACGTCGCTCGCAAACGCCATCGATGAGATCACCGGGTTGAGCGAATCAGGTTCTTCATACAAGCCGATGCGCACCGTGTCGGGGATCGTCCACGGATGCAGCCCCGCTCCGGTCGTTCCGCCGCCGCCGATGCGCGTGCACGAGCTCAGCGCCAACGCGACGAGCAGCAACGCCGCCGGCGCCAGAACCGGACGCCGCCCGAACGGAACGAACGCGTAGAGCAACCCGACGACGAAGAGCGCACCGCCGATCCAGAGCGCCGGGATCGACGGCGCGGCCGAGACCACCAGCGCCGGATATGTCCCGAGCGTCGCCGTCAGCCGCATCCCGCCGATCCGAACCTCGCGCCCGTCGGGAGCGAAGGTAATGCCGTGCGGGATGAGCCGGCCGTTTTCGTCGTCGACGGCGAGCAAGAGCGCCTCGCCGCCGGCGACGCCCGGAGACTCCACCTGACTCGTCGCTTCCTTTGAAAAGTAGATCACTTTGAGCGCACGACGAAGCGCGGGCACCGCGAACGCGTCGGCCGCATAGTCGGCACCCTTCAACCGCAGCGTCTCCGCTTTGACGGCCTGCGGAAACAGCAGAACCGGCGAGAGGAACGCCGGATTGGTCGGCTGGGTCAGCGTGAGATGGTTGCCGCGCAGGTCGCGCACGTCGATGAAGGCCGCGGGATGCCGAACCACTTCGATCGCGGTCGTCCCGATGAAGCGCCGCTCGCCCGGCGCGATGTCGAGCGACGCGCCGTTCCGGCGGCGAAGCGTGAGGTGCGTGTCGCCGCGCGCGATCGCCGCCGCGTCGGCGTTGGGATAGAAGGCCGCCGTTCCGGCGTCCGGGAGCGGCAGCACGGTCCCGGGCGCGCGCGCGAACGTCTGGGTGTCGGGGCCGAGCAAACCCGACGCAAGACCGGCGAACATTACGATCAGCGCGCCGAAGATCGCGAGCAACAGCCGGCTCTCGCCTTCGGCTGCGCGCCGCTTGCGTGCGGTCACGACGTCCCACAAGAGAACGCCGGCGGCGATAACCAGGGCCGTGGCGTATTGCCAGGTGTGAAAGCCGATCCAGTCCGGAACGAGATCTTGCACGAGCACGAACCCGATGCCGGCGACGGCCGCGGTGAGCACGAGGGCGCGTGAATTCATTGCGGGCGCAGCGCCGGCTCGACGGCTTTGCGGAAATCGGCGAGCGCCCACTCGCCATCGTGGCCGACGACGATCCGTCCCTTGCGATCGACGACCACCGTCGTCGGCAAGCCGATCGCCGAATAGGCCGCACCGTAGCGTTGGTGCTCGTCGAGCAGAATAGGATACGTGAGATGCATCTCGCGCGCGAAGGCGCTCGCGGCCGCGGCCGATTCACCCTGATCGATCCCGAGCACGATGAGTCCGCGCGACTTCTCTTCTTCATATAACCGTTCGAGCGCGGGCGTCTCGCTGCGGCACGGACCGCACCACGTCGCCCACAGGTTCACCAAGACGACCTTTCCGCGGTAACGATCGAGGGCGTCCGCCGTGCCGTCCAGACGCTGCGCGGGATAACTGACCGCCGGCGCGCCGGCGAGCATCGCGGGACCGCTTCCGACTCGTCCGCCGGAGCTCGAACCGAAGTACGTCCAGACCACCGCGACCGCGACGATGATGGCGATGGTGGCGACGACGACGTTGAGCGCTCCTCGCATGCCGCATCGCGTTCGTCGCCGCGGCCGAGGGACCCGGTAACGCAACCGATAACCCCGCGGGCGATGCCGGCTAAGATCCTCGACGGTCGCGCGCTCGCCGCCGAGTTGCGCGAAGAACTCGCCGCGCGCTCAGCTGCGCTCGCGGCGCGCGGCGTCGCCCCGCGTCTGATGGTCGCAACCGTCGGCGAGAATCCGTCGAGCCGCGCCTACATTCGCGGCATCGAAAAACTGGGGGCGCAGATCGGCGTCAACGTCGCCGTCGAGATCATCCCCGAATCGATCGACGACGCCGGGGTTCGCAAAGCCCTCGAACGCTACGGCCGCGACGACGCCATCCACGGCGTGATCCTCCAACAGCCGCTACCGGCGCATCTTTCGATCCGCAAGATCGCCGACGCGATCCCGCTCGACAAGGACGTCGATGGTGCGAATCCGCGCAACCTTGGTTTGCTCGCCTTCGCCGACGCGACGCGCTTCGTCCCGGCGACGCCCGCCGCCGTCATGTTGCTGCTCGGAAAAAGCGACAAGACGCCGCTGCCCGGCCGCGAGGTGACGGTGATCGGGCGTTCCAACGTCATCGGTCTGCCCGTGAGCCTGCTCCTGATCGCGCAAAGCGCGACGGTCACGGTGGTGCATCGCGGGACGAACGCCGTTCGCGAGCACACGCGCCGCGCCGAGATTCTCATCGCGTGTGCGGGAACTCCGCAACTCGTCGACGGCGATTGGATTCGTCCCGGCGCGACCGTGATCGACGTGGGCACGACGGTCGTCGANNCCGGTCACGAACGTGGCGTTGATGCGCAACGTCCTCATCGCCGCCGAAGCGCAACCCATCGAGTGGGCGATTTAATTCAGCGAGAAGTGCTTGCCAAAATATCTCTCTTGGTCGGCGCGGAACGTGCCGCCCGGAGCGTGCCCGCGCTCGGCTTGCGGCACGTCGCGCTTGCGTTCGAGCAGTGCGCGAAGCTGCGGCAGCAAGCGGCGCAAGAATCCCAATTCGACGTTGAGCCGCTCTTGGGTGCTCGCGACTTCTAGCAGCCGCTGTTTCATCGCGTCGGCGACCTGCAGCGCATCGCCGATCAAATACGACGCCTTCTCCGGATCCTCGGGAAGCGTCGTGTCCATCAGGGTCCCGGAAAACTCGACCAAGAGCCGCAGATACTCCCCGAACACCTCGCTGATTTGCGCGAGCGACGACTCGACGGCGGCCGTGTCGAGCGGCGCTTCGTCCGCGAGGTATTCGACTTCGGCCAACAGATACGGCTCGCGCCCGATGATCCGCTCGACGCGAAAACGGCGCCGCCCGAC
>PLCB01000019.1 GCA_003134695.1 Candidatus Zemynaea palustris
TGGTTCCAACCCATGTGCGGGACGCGCGGTGCGCGCTCGAAGCGCGCCACCACGCCGGGCAACACACCGAAGCCACGATGTTCGCCGTGCTCGACGCTGCGTTCGTAGAGCAATTGCATCCCGACGCAGATTCCCAAGAATGGCCGGCCGGCGTCCAAGATCGTGCGAATCGCGCCGTCGAGACCGCGCTCCGCGAGCGCGTCCATCGTCGTTCCGAACGCGCCGTCGCCGGGTAGAATCGCCGCCTCCGCGGCAGCCACCACCGCCGGCTCGCTGGTAACGCAGAAGCGCGCACCGCGCCGTTCGAGCGCCGAACGCAGCGAACCCAAGTTTCCACCGCCGAAGTCGACGACCGCGATCATCGGAAGCGACGCTACGCCAACATTCCCTTCGTCGAGGGCACGTCCGACCCACCCGTCCGCGTTTTCGCCTGCGCGAACGATTTCGCGAACGCCTTGAACGACGCTTCGCACAGGTGGTGCGAGTTGGTTCCGGCGAGCGCAATGAGATGAAGGTTGAAGCGGCCGTGCTCGGCGACGCTGTGGAAGAAGTGACCGATCAGTTCGGTCTTTAAGTCGCCGAGATTCTCCACGCCGAATTTTACTTGGTAGTTCGTGTACGCGCGGCCCGAGAGATCGACGCTGCCGAGGACGAGCGCATCGTCGAGCGGGACCGCCATCGAACCGAAGCGTGCGATACCGCGCTTTTCGCCCAGCGCTTCATAGATCGCCGAACCGAGCGCGATCCCGACGTCTTCGACGAGGTGATGTCCGTCGAGCCCGTCCCCGCTCGCGCGCACCGAAAGTCCGACACCGCAATGTTTCGCGAACGCGTCAAGCATGTGATCGAGAAACTTGATGTCGGTCGCGACCGAAATCGGACCGCCTTCCAAGTCCAGCGCCAATTCGATCTTGGTCTCTTTGGTGGCGCGCTGGAACGTCGCGCGCCGTGCCGCGGTCTCGATGAGTCTATCCCTCCGTTGGGAGGGTCGTTCGCGGACGCGTCCCGTTCAGCCCGCCGCCCCGCCGGCTAGCGGCCGAGTTGCGAGACGACCGCCGTCGCTAGAAACGAGTTGGGGTTGGCGGCGGCGATCGACGCGCCGGCTGGAACCGTGAGCTCGTCGCCGATCCCATAGGTCTCACGAAACCGAACACGAGCGCGAGGGCGGGACCGAAAAGACGATCACGCATCGATCCAAAACCTCCTAGCGTCCTGCTCCCTTTTGGTGCTGGGTTGGACGTCCTGCGCGGTGACGACAGATTTGATATTTTTGAGCTACGTTTCGACCAGCGTGCGCCCGCGGTCGAGCGCCGCGCGAACGAGCCGCTCGATCAGCGTGTCGTACGGCACGCCCGTTGCCGCGCACTCCTCGGGCAGCAGACTGGTCGGCGTCAAGCCCGGCAGCGCGTTGGTTTCCAGGATGTACGGACGGCCTTCGCGCGTCACGATGATGTCGGTGCGCGAGTAGTCGCGCAAGCCGATCAAGCGGTGCGTCGAGAGCGCGAGCATCTGCAAACGGTGCGCGAGATCTTCGTCGATGTGCGCCGGCACTTCGTGACGGCTGCCGCCCGCTGCGTATTTCGCCTCGAAGGTGTAGAACTGATGACCTTGCGGCAAAATTTCGACGACCGGCAGTGCCTGTTCGAACAAGACGCCGCACGAGAATTCGCGTCCCTCGATGAACTCTTCGGCGATCACGCCCGTGCGGCGTTCCGACAACTCGATCATCGCCTGCGACCACTCTTCGTGCGTGCGCACGATCCGCACCCCGGCGCTCGAGCCTTCGTTGCGCGGCTTGACGACCAAAGGCACGTTCAGCGAACCCGGCAAGAGCGGCAGCGTTCCGCCTTCGAAATCGAACGTGTCCCACGACGGCGTCGGCAGGCCTTCCGCCGACAAAAGTTTCTTGGTGAGATGCTTGTCCATCGAAAGCGCGCAGGCACGGACGTCGCTGCCCGTGTAGGGCAGCCGCAACCACTCCAAGATGCCTTGAATCGTGCCGTCTTCGCCGCCCGGGCCGTGCAGCGCGTTGAACACGACGTCCGGTTGCAATTCGCGCAGCGAGTCGACGAAGCGTTCGTCGAAGTCGATCGAACGCGCATCGTACCCGAGGCGCTCGAGCGCGCGCATCACCCCGTTACCGGTCGCGATCGAAACCTCGCGCTCGGAGCTGGGGCCGCCCATCACGACCACGATCTTTTCCCTCACGAGAAAACTCCCACGAAGTGCACTTCCAACTCGAGTTCGACGCCAAATTGTTCGAGTACCGCTCGCCGGACCCGCGCCAAGAGCGTCGCGACGTCGGCGGCGGTCGCATTGTCGCGGTTGACGATGAAATTTGCGTGCAGCTCCGAAACCTCGGCGCCACCTTCGCGCCAGCCCTTCGCACCGGCCGCCTCGATCAAGCGGCCCGCCTTGTCGTCGGACGGATTGCGAAAGCACGAACCGGCATTCGGAAATTGAAGCGGCTGGGTTTTCTTGCGCCGCACGAGCCGCCGTTGCATCTCGTCTCGCACTTCCGCGGGATCGCCGCGCTCGAAGGCGAGCGTGACGTGCGCGACGATCGCGTCGCTCTCGAGGGTCGTGCGGCGGTAATAGTACTGCGGCGTCACCGGATGAGGATCCGGCTTGGTCGGCGTCTGCACCGAAACGTCGCGAACGAAATCGCCGATCTCTTTGTCGGTGCCGGCGTTCATACGCAGCGCGCCGCCGACGCTGCCGGGAATTCCGGCGAGCGAGCCGATGCCGACGGCCCCGCGCGAAGCGGCTTGCGCCGTCAACAGCGAAAGTGACGACGAGGCACCGGCGCGAACGACCACGTGCGTCGTGTCGTCGAGAAACTCGATCGACGTGAACTCACCGCCCAAGCGAAGGACGAGTCCGCGAACGCCACCGTCGCCGACCAGCAGATTGGAGCCGCTGCCGAGCGGCAGCCACGGCAGCTGCCGCTTGAAGACGAAACGCAACACCTGCGCGAGTTCGTCGCTGCTCTCGACGTCGATCAGCCCGTCGGCGGGGCCGCCGATCTTCCATGAGGTGTAGGGCGCGAGTGGTGCGTCGAATCGAACGCGCGAGTCGAAGATCTCGGTGAGCGTCGCGCGGTCGGCATCGTTCAGCAGCGAACGCGTCAGTTCGCGTTCCACCAAGCCGCTCACGAAAGCACCGCCGCACGCAGCTCGCGAGCCAGTTCCGCAGCGGCCGACGTAATCGATCCCGCGCCGAGAAAGAGAACGAGCGCGCCCTCGGGAGCGTTCGCAAGCAGGTACGCGGGCAGCGCGACGACGTCGCCAACGTAGGCTACCTCGGTGCCGAGCGCGCGCAACGGCTCGCCGATCGCGGCCGCCGTCGCACCCTCGATCGGTAGTTCGGAGGCGGCGTAAACGTCGGTCAGAACGACGCGGTCGGCGCCGCGCAGCGCGCGCGCGAAGTCGCCGGCCAGATAGGCCGTGCGCGAATAGCGGTGCGGTTGAAAGACCGCCACGATCGGACCCCCGAACCCGGCGCGGGCCGCCGCGAGCGTCGCGCCGACCGCGGTCGGATGATGCGCGTAGTCGTCGACGATCGACATGCGTGGCGTTTGCGCCAGCAATTCGAAGCGGCGGTGCACTCCTCGAAAACCGGCGAGCGCAGCGGCGATTACTTCGAACGAAAGCCCGAGTTCGAGCCCGATCGCAACCGCTGCCAGCGCGTTGCGGACGTTAATCGCACCGGGGACCGCGAGTTCGAGCACTCCCAACGTTTTTTCGCCGCGTGCCAGCGTGGCGCGCGAACCGAAATCGACGTAGGTGATGTCGAGAACGCGCAGATCTGCGTTCGCGGAGAATCCGAACGTGCGAGTCCGCGCCTCGCGCGCTTTCCCTGCAAGCGCGGCACCGCGCGCTTCGTCGACGCCGACCAGCGCCAGGCCATGCGGCGCGACGCAGCTCAAGAAACGTTCGAACGAGGCGATCAATTCTCCGAACTCCTCGTCGCAGGTCACGTGGTCGTTCTCGACGTTGGTGACGACCGCGATTTCAGGCCGCAAGTCGAGGAACGAACCGTCGGACTCGTCGCTTTCGGCGACGAACCAGGCACCTTTTCCGTCGCGCGCGTTGCTGTTCGTATCGGCGCGTTCGCCACCGACGACGACCGCCGGATCGATTCCGCCGGCTTCCAGAACGCTCGCTACCATCGCCGTCGTCGTCGTCTTGCCGTGCGTCCCCGCGACCGCGATCCCGCGCCGGTCTTCCATCAAATGCGCGAGCAGCGCACCGCGATGTACGATCTCGAGATCGCGCTCGCGAGCCGCGAGCAGTTCCGGATTCTCGGCACCGATCGCCGAACTCACGATGACCGTACGCGCCGCGCCAACGTTTTTCGCCTGGTGCCCGATCGCGATCGTCGCGCCTTCCTTTGAAAGTTGCGCAGTGAGTGGCGTCGCGCGATCCGACGAGCCCGTAACGCGATACCCACGCTGCAAGAGAATGCGTGCCAGCGCGGACATACCGATGCCGCTGATGCCGATGAAATGCACCGTGGAGGAGAGCCTCACGGTTGGCCCGCCTTCTGTGACATCCAACTTTTCACCCGCGCTACGATCGCGCGCCGCGGGTCACTTGCCGCTCGAGCGTGCGCCGCATCGCGCAATGCCGCCAGGGTCTGCGGCGACAGCGCCGCTTCCAGCTCGGTGCGCAACCGGAGCTCGCTGAGGTCTCGGTCGGCGATGACGCGTGCCGCACCGGCGCGCTCCACGACGGCTGCGTTTTCGGTCTGATGGTCGTCGGTCGCGTACGGATAGGGGACGAGCAACGCCGGGGTGCCGGTCGCCGCCAGTTCGGCGAGCGTCGAAGCGCCGGCGCGCGCGACGACGAGGTCGGCCGCCGCGAACGCCGGGCGCGGGTCATCGAGGTAGCGAACGACGCGAACGCGCGCCGAGCCCGCCGCCGCGATGCGCCGCTCCACGCCGTCGAAGTCGCGCTCGCCGCTCACCAAGAGGACTTGCCACCCGGGCGGCAGGCCTTGGCTCGCGAGCCTGGTCACCGCCTCGTTCAAACTGCGCGCTCCCTGGCTGCCGCCGAAGACGACGATCGTCGTCGCGCCGGGTTCGAGCCCGAGCGCGAGGCGAGCGTCCGGGGCTGAAAGCGGCCGCAAGAATTCGGCGCGCACCGGCGTGCCGGTGAGGTGCTCGTTGCTCGCGAGCGCGCGCCCGGGCTCCGCGACGCCAAACCAAATCTCGTCGACCAGCGGCCGCAAAAGACGGTTTGTGAGCCCCGCGCGCGCGTTCGGCTCCAAGAGCGCGATGCGGGCGCGCGAGAGTCGCAGCACCTTCGCGGTCCACAGCGCCACGATCACCGGAAACGTGACGTAACCGCCGGTCGCAATCGCGACGTCGGGACGGAAGCCGAGCAAGACCGCATGCGCTTGAAAGAAACCGACGACGTTGGCCAAGAGCGTGAAGATCGCGGGCGAGAATTTTCGCGCCAGCGGCGCCGCGCTCACAAAGCGCGCGCGCAACCCCGCCTTCGCAACCATCTGCCTCTCGAGCCCATCGCGCATTCCGACGAACAGAACCTCGAGCGGCGCAAGCGCCGCCTCCTCCGCGAGCGCTTCGGCGATCGCGATCGCCGGATACACATGCCCCCCGGTCCCTCCACCGGTCAACAGCACTTTCATTCTAAGTGGCGGCGCACGTTGCGCACCGCCTGGCGCACAATCACAGAGCTCTTCGTCTAGAACGGCCTACGTTGATGACGAGCGCGACGGCGACGAGCGACACGACCAGCGACGAGCCGCCGAACGAGATGAACGGAAGCGGAACGCCGGTCACGGGCCAGGCCGACGTCACCACGCCGATGTTGACGAAGGCTTGGATGACGATCATCGCCATGCAGCCGAGGGCGAGGAAGAAGCCGAAGCGGTCGGTCGCCGAGAGCGCGATGCGCGCCGCCCGATAGGCGAAGATCACGAACAGCGCGACGATCACGACCATCCCGATGAAGCCCAATTCCTCGCCGATGATCGAACCGATGAAGTCGGTGTGCGCTTCGGGCAACCAGAAGAACTTTTGGCGCGAAAAGCCGAGCCCGACGCCGAACGGCCCGCCGCTCCCGAGCGCGAGCAACGACTGAACGATGTGGAAGCCTTTGTCTTGCGGATCCTTCCAAGGATCGAGGAAGGCGAGGATGCGCGCGCGCTTGTAGGCGTCGTGCGCGATCAGAAAGACGATGCCGGGGGCGGTGATCGCGACGATCATCAAGAGATGCATGAGGCGCGCCCCGGCGGCGAAGAGCATCGCGCCGGCGGTGAAGGCGATGAGACTCGCCGTCCCCATGTCGGGCTCCTTGACGACGAGCACCGCCAAAATCGCGGTCACGATCGCGAGCGGCACGACACCCGTCGTGAGCGAGCGAATCCGTTCGCCTTTTCCCGCGAGCGCGGCCGCTAGATAGAGCACGAGCGCCAGTTTCGCGAACTCAGACGGCTCGAACGAGAACGAATGGTATCCGAGCCAGCGGCGCGCGCCTCCCGAGGCGATGCCGAGGTGCGGAACCAGGACGAGCCCGAGTGCGACGACCGTGACGATCAGCACCAGCGGCGCGAATTGGCGCAGGCGTTGATACTCGACTCGATAGGCGACGACGCCGGCGATGCCACCGACGATGAGCCAGACGATCTGTCGCTTCAGAAAGTACGTGGCGTCGTGATGCAACGCGACGGCGTAGGCGCTCGACGAGCTGAAGATCATGATCAGACCGATCGCGATCAGCCCCGCGACGCTGCCGACGAGCCACGCATCGGGCGGGGCGCCGGCCGATCCCAGCCGCGCGCTACGTTCAGCCACGGACGACCGCCTCGCCCGCAACGGCGCGCGCGAACGCCTCGCCGCGCGCCTCCGCCGACGCGAACATGTCGAACGAGGCGCAGCCCGGTGAGAGGAGCACGACGTCACCCTCACGAGCCAGCAAACGCGCCGTCGCGACGGCTTCGTCCATCGATTTGGCACGCACGATTTGCGCAGCCATGATCGAGGTGGCGATTTCGTCGGCGGCTTCGCCGATCAGGACGACCGCCTTCGCTTTACGGTCGATCGCTTCGCCCATCTCGCGGAAATCGGTGCGCTTCGACTTTCCGCCGGCGATCAGCACGATCGGCCGCTCGAACGACTCGAGTCCCGCGATCACCGAACCGGGAGTGGTCGATTTCGAGTCGTCGACGAACAGCACGCCATTCTGTTCGGCGACGGTTTGCAGACGATGCGGCAGCGTGCTGAATCCGCGCACGCCAGAACGCAGCGTCTCCGGTTCGATCCCGGCGGTCAAACCGACGAGAATCGCGGCCAGGACGTTGGCGACGTTGTGCTCGCCGACGAGCGGGATCTCCGAGACCGGCATGATTTCGATCGGACGTGGGTCGCCGCTCGGTGGCGCGTACGTGATGCGCCCGCCACGAACGTAGAGTGCCGTCATCCGGCGCGGCGACAAGCCGTACCAATAGGCGCGTGACGGAATGCGCGACGCGCCTTCGCCTTCGGCCAGCGCGCCGATCAGCGGGTCGTCGAGGTTACCGATGAATGCGTCGCCCGGTCCCTGGTTGGTGAATATCCGCAGCTTCGCTTCGGCGTACTCTTCCATCGAATGATACCGGTCGAGATGATCGGGCATGATGTTGAGAAGGACGGCGATGCGCGGCTTGAACGCGCGAATCGCTTCGAGTTGAAACGACGAGACTTCGGCGATCACCCAATCGCCGGCGGATGCGACGGCGGTTTCGGAGATTAGCGCGTTGCCGATGTTGCCGCCGACCCGCGTCTTCCGTCCGGCGAGGCGAAAGAGTTCGCCGATCAGTGCGGTCGTCGTCGTCTTCCCTTTGGTTCCGCTCACGGCGACGATCGGCGCCGCGCAGATGCGGTAGGCAACTTCGATCTCGCTGTACACGGGGACGCGCGCCGCTTGGACGCGCCGCACGAGGGTGTTCGTCAACGGAACGCCGGGCGAAAGCACCGCCGACGTCAACTCGCCGGCGACGTCGTCGATCCCCGCCGGCGGAACGAACGTCGCGCCGCTACGCGCGACCTCGGCGAGCGCCTCGCCAAGCGCCGCCGGATCCTTTTCGTCGGTCGCGAAAACGGTCGCGCCGCGCGCGCGCAAGACCTCGCAACTTGCCAGGCCGCTGCGACCCAGACCGATGACGAGCACCCGCTCGTTCGCGCCGAAATCGCTCGCGCTCATCGGGCGACCCCAATTTCGAACAGCGCCAAGCCAGCCAACGAACAGAGCGCCGACGCGGCCCAGAAGCGGTGCGTCACTTTCGTCTCCGGCCAACCACCGAGTTCGAAGTGATGGTGCAGCGGGCTCATACGGAAGATGCGTTTGCCGGTCAACTTGAACGAAGCGACTTGCAGAATCACGGAGAGCGTCTCGACGACGAACACGCCGCCGATCACGATCAGCAACAACTGCACGTTCAAGAGAATCGCGCTCCCCGCTAGGATTCCGCCCAATGCGAGTGAGCCCGTATCGCCCATAATCAGCCGCGCGGGATGGCGATTGTAATAAAGGAAGCCGATCACCGCCCCGGCGACCGCGACGTCGACGATGACGACGGCGGCCGGACCATAGAGAAGGTACGGTCCATAGTTGCCCGCGTGAAGCCCGATCCAGATCAACACCGCAAGCGGCGGCAGAATCGCCCCAGCAGCGAGCCCATCCAAACCATCGGTCAGGTTCACGGCTTGCGTCGTCGCCAAGATCGTGATCAATCCGATGACAAACCACACCCAGTGCGGGACGGAAAACGCGATGCCCTTGGCAACGGCCAGTGCGTCGAGCGGAAACGCAAGCCATAGAAAGATCGCGCCGACGCAGGCCGTCAAGAGCAGCTTAGTGCGCGCGCGCAAACCGCGATTTCGGTCACGACGAATCGACAGATAGTCGTCGATAAATCCCACGAAACCGCAACCGATCCCGAGGATGACGAGCCTGTCAATGGTCGGGTCGAACGATCGAAAGTTTGGATAGAGATGCGCGACGACCGCCGTGGCTACGAGCGCCAAGAGAAACAACAGCCCGCCCATCGTCGGGGTCCCAGTCTTGAGGGCATGCGTCTTTGGCGCATCCTCGTACGCATGTTGACCGAAGGACCAGCGCTTCAAGAGCGGGATAAGCCGCGCGCCGGCCGAGATCGTCAAGACGAGCACGAACGCAAAGAGCAGTAGCTCCTGCCAGCCGGTGGAGAGCGTCACGCTGCGGTCTCCACGAACGGGTTCGCGCCCGAGGCGCGGAACTTCAGCACGACGATCGGCGTTTGCTCGTCGGCGTTGCCGTGCGGATTCTCGAGCAGCGCTTCCTCGACGCGGGCGCGAGCGACGCCGCTCGACGCGCCGAGCACCTTCGCGATGCCGAGATCGTTGACGTCGACGATGGCGACGCGCGCGCCGGTCGCGGCCGCGATGCCGCGCGCGACGCCGTCGGGGTTCTCGGGGCCGAGCACGATCGTGCGCTCGAACGGCGGCAGCGTCCCGGTATACCCGTCGATCGTCGAGATCGCTTCGCCCAAGATCTCGTAGAAGACGCCGCGCCGCCCGATCAGCCGGCCGGCGACTTGCGCCGCGGCCGCGTATACGACTTTCCAGGCGCCCACTTGATCGATCACGAGTTGCAACGACTCCGGCTGATTCATGGTCGCGAGCGCACCGGCGTATCGCGACAGAACGTACGCGAGGCGGCTCGGCCGGATCGTTTCGGCGGAGATCGTCCGGCCTTGCGCGATCGCGACCGCCGTCTCCGAGACGCAGATGACGTCGCCGGGGCGCGCGATCCCCGAAACCGCCGCTGCGACCAGCGCGCCCAGATCCTCACCGCGCCGGATGAGCGGCGTCCGGACCGGAATCGCAACGATCTCGCCTGCGAACGGCGCGCGCCGTTCGCGCGACGCCCGCCCGATCACTCGCACGAGGGGAGTCTGACTCCTAGACATGCGTCGCCCGCAGCCCTTCGAGCACGTCTTCTAAATGATAGCGGCGCGAGGCTTTGAGCAGCACGACGTCGCCGGCGCGCGCGTTGGCGCGCAGCCATGCGACCGCTTGCGCGCCGTCGCCGAACACGACGATGCATTCGTCGGAGAAACCAGCGCCGCACGCTCCACGCGCGAGATCGCCGGCGAATTCGCCGCCGACCAACATCGCGGCAAGCCCGCTCGCCGCGGCCGCCGCGCCGACGCGCTCGTGCATCGCCGGCGCCTCGGAACCCAACTCCGCCATGCTTCCGAGCACGGCGATCTTGCGCGGTGCGGCCTCACGCGCGAACGAGCCGAGCGTCGCAAGCGTCCCGCTCATCGAGGCGTTGTACGCGTCGTAGATCACATCGAGCTCGCCGACGCGGACGCGCTCGTAGCGCCCGTGCGGCAGCGCGAGGGAGGGAATCGCCTCGATCACGGCCTGCGCCGGCGCACCCGCCGCGAGCGCCGCGGCGATCGCCGCTGCGACGTTCGGCAGGTTGTGTTCGCCGGGCACGGAGCAATCGATCGCATAGTGGCGCGTCTCGCCGGGTTCGCGCACGACGAGCGTCTCGCGGCCCAGCAACGCGACGACGCGCCCCTTCGGCAGGGAGCTCGGGGCCCGCTCGCGCACGGCGAACCAGATCGGCTCGCGCGTCGACACCGCGCCGCGCGCGCTCGATTCGTCGTCGTCGGCGTTGAGCACCGGCTGTGCACCCGTCGTCAAGATCTCGAATTTCGTCGCGGCGAGTTTTTCCCGAGAACCCATGATCTCGAGGTGTGCCTCGCCGATGTTGGTCACGACCGCGACGTCGGGACGCGCGATCTGTGTCAAGGGCAGGATGTCACCCGGATGACGCGCGCCGAATTCAACGACGACCGCGCGCACGTTCGGTTCGAGTCCGAGAAACAGTTTAGGGACGCCGAATTCGTTGTTTTCGTTCGCCGGCGTCGTCGCGACGGGCGCGAACCCCGCCGCCTCGAGCAATTGCCCGATGAATTCCTTGGTCGTGGTTTTCCCCGCGCTCCCGGTGACGGCGACGACGCGCGCCGAGAGACGAGCGCGCGCGCACGCCGCGAATGCGTGATACGCGGCGAGCGTCTCGGCGACGACGAGTGCCGGCGCACCTGCGGGGACGACGGCCGGGTCGCTGACGACGACACCGCACGCGCCGCGCTCGAGCGCGGCGCCGACAAAGGCGTGGCCGTCGAAATGTTCGCCGCGCAAGGCGACGTAGAGTTCACCGGGTTCGAGCACCCGCGTATCGGTCGAGATCGACGCCGCCTCCGGCAAGCGTTCGCGATTGAGAACGATGGCAGCCGAAGTCTCGATGAGCGTCGCGAGGAGTAACTTCATCGCATCCGCTCCGACCGCGCGACCAGGGCGGCGCGCACTTCTTCGCGGTCGTCGAAATGCTGTGTCTGGGTTCCGACGACTTGATACGTTTCGTGTCCTTTGCCGGCGATGACGATCGTGTCGCCGGTTTCGGCCGACAACACCGCCCCACGAATCGCGCGCGCGCGATCGACCTCAATCAAGAGCTTCGAACGATCGGCGATGCCGGCGACGATCTCGTCAACGATCGCTTGCGGTTCCTCGCTGCGCGGGTTGTCGCTGGTCACGACGACCAAATCGGCGAGTTCGCTCGCGATTCGCCCCATCTGCGGGCGTTTGCCGCGATCGCGATCGCCGCCGCAGCCGAAGACCGCGACGACGCGGCCGCGCGCACTTTCGCGCGCCGCGCGTAAGACATTTTCGAGCGCACCGGGCGTGTGCGCATAATCGACGATCGCATCGACGCCCGAGCCTGCGAAATGCTCCATCCTGCCGGGGACGCTCTCGACACTAGCCAGCGCTCGCGCCGAGACGACGTCGTCGATCCGCAGCGAGCGCGCGACCGCGAGCGCAGCGAGCGCGTTCGACACGTTGAACGCTCCGGACAAGCGCAGCGAAAATCGTGTTGCGTCGACGGCGAACGTCGAGCCGTTGGGGCCGAGCGCGACGTCGCGAGCCTGGACGACCGCGTCGGGGGCGACGCCGTACGTCCGCCATGCTGACGCCGGAAACTCGTTTGCCCACTTCCGACCAAACGGATCGTCTACGTTGAAGATGACGTCGGCCGCAAATCCGAATAGTTTGCGCTTCTCGGCGACGTACGCTTCGAACGTCTCGTGAAAATCGAGGTGATCGCGCGAGACGTTTGTCAGGACGGCGAGTGCGAAGGCGACGTCGGCGACGCGCTCGAGCGCCAGCGCATGCGAACTCACCTCCATCGCGACCGCGCGCGCACCGCGCTCGCGTAAGCTCGCGAGCGTCGCCTGCAACTCGAGCGCGAGCGGCGTCGTATTCCCGAGCGGCCATCCCTCGCCGCGAAATTCCGCGCCGAGCGTTCCGATGCGGCCACACGGCACGCCGGCGGCCTCCAAGATCGCTTCGATCAGAAACGTCGTGGTCGTCTTCCCGTTCGTCCCGGTGACGCCGACGACGGCCAGCGCGCTCGACGGACGCTCGTAGAAGGTCGCCGCCATACGCGCGAGCGCGCGGCGCGTGTCGTGGACCGCGACGAGCGTTACGTCGCTTGGAATCTCCAGCGACGCCGCACGCTCTAACTCGACGACGACCGCAACCGCGCCGCCGGCGATCGCCTTGGGAACGAAATCGTGACCGTCGTGACGTTCGCCGCGCAACGCCACGAACGCAAAGCCGGGCAGCACGGCACGCGAGTCGTGCGCCAGGCCCGCGACCGTGCGCGCGATATCACCTTGCACGAGCGCGCCGTCCAACGTCGCCGTCAGCGCCGCGAGCCCGATCGCGCGCGGTGGCGTTCCAATCATACGTGCTGCTTCGACGCCGCCTTGCGCTTGACCGACCGAGGCGTGGCCGGGAGCACGCCGGCGTGCATCATCGCCATCTGGGCGATCTTGGCAAAGGCGGGCGCTGCGACTTCGCTCCCATAGATGGCACCGCGCGGACGTTCGACTTTGACCAGGATGACGTAGCGCGGATGCTCGGCGGGGATGTAGCCGACGAACGACGCGACATATTCTCCGGAGACGTAACGCCCGTTCTCGGCGATCTGTGCCGTCCCGGTCTTTCCGGCCGTCGTATAGCCGGCGACCTGCGCCGTCGGGTTGCCCGTCCCGCGTATCACGACGGCGCGAAGGTAGCGGCGCAAGATGGCGGCCGTATGCTGCGAGATTACGCGGCGTTCGACTTCCGCCGCGTAGCGGTGAACCACGCCGCCATCGGGAGAGAGGATCTCGCCGACGATGCGCGGGCGGATCAACAGCCCGCCGTTGGCGATCGCGCAGTACGCGCGAGCCAGCGCCAGCGGAGTGACGGCGATGCTGTGCCCGAAGGCGATGGTGGGGAGCGTCGTCCCGCTCCACGACGCAAGCGGCGCCAAGATGCCGCTGCTCTCGCCCGCCAAACCAACGCCCGTCTCGTCGCCGAAGCCGAAGCGTCGCACCATGTCGTACATCGTCTGTTGGCCGAGCGCGAGACCGACTTCGGCGGCGCCGACGTTGTGCGAGTAGGCGACGATGTCTTCCAGCGTCTCGCTGCCGCCGTTTCCCGCCAAAAATCCGTCTTCGGCGTTGTGGATGACGTGGCCACCGACTTCGAGTTTGTCGCGAGTCGGGAAGCGATCGTAGGTCGTGACCTTCTTGCTCTCGAGCGCCGCGGCGGCGGTGATCAGTTTAAAGGTCGAACCGGGTTCGTACGCGTCGGTGACGGCGCGGTCGCGGCGCGCGTCGGCCGGAAACTTGTCGTACGTGGTCACGTCGTAGTCTGGAACGTTGGCCAACGCGATGATCTCGCCCGTCCACGGGTCCATCACGATCGCGCTGCCGCTGCGCGCGTGCCACTTCTTGACGGTCTCGCGCAGCGTGCGCTCGACGTTGTACTGCACGTACGAATCGAGGGTCAGCGCCAGGCTGTCGCCGGTCTTCACCGCCTCGATAACGTGCGGAGCGGCGAACGGAATCGCGCGACCCCACTGATCGGCTTCGAGCGACATCCTGCCGGGACGGCCACGCAAGACGCGATCGAAGGAGTATTCGACGCCGTCCAGTCCGTTCTCGTCGATCCCCGTAAAGCCGAGGACGGTCGACGCGAGGTGTCCCGCCGGAACGAAACGCACGCCGGTCTCTTCGGCGATGACGCTGACGCCGGCAAGTTTGAGTTTCAAGATGCGATCGGCGGCGTCGCGTTCGATTTTCCGATCGATCAGGACGTAGGGCGTCGCGGACTGCAAACGTTCGAGGATCCGTTGGGACGGAACATCGAGCGCGCTCGCCAGGGCTTGCGCGGTCGCCGGCTTGTCCTGTACTTCGCGTGGCGTAACGTAGATGCTCTGCGAAGGCAGCGATCGCACCAGGGTATTGCCTTCACGGTCGAAGATCGTTCCCCGCCGCGCGACGAGGTCGATCGTTTCGAGGCGCTGATCGCGCGCCAGCGCGGCGAGCGCCGGCCCTTGCACGATCTGAATGCGGTAGAGATGGACGAGCAAGAAGATCGCCAGCGCCGCGAACACATAGAAGAGCATTTTTGCCCGCATGTGGCCGACGCGCGCGAAGGAACGCGAGAGATCTTCGCGGCTCGGCTTCCGCTTCGGAATCCTACCTTTGCTCGGCCCCCGGGCGCCGCGCGCGGGGAGTTCCCATGGCCGAGCCAACGGTTACCTCAGCCAATCGGTGATCGCCGGCAACAATGCGACTCCGCGGGTGGGCTGCTCCGGCTGCGCCGCGCCTCGCAGCGGAAGCGGCGTGAGGGTCACTACGGTAAAGCGCGCAGGTTCGGTCATCCCCAGTTTGGCGGCGATGATGGCGAGGCGCTCGCGCGATTCCAGATGGGCGATCTGATCTTCGAGCCGCGAGGTTTTTTCGAGCACCTGCGTCCGCTCGCGGGTCGCCTTCGCGTAGTCGTAGTTCATCCGCGTGACGTTGGCCATCAGNNCGTAGAGAAACCGTGCGCTTGCGACGCGTCTGCGCGGCGGCACGAGCGACGCGCGCCGTGCTACGCGGGCGGTGAGCTGGTTGCGTGCGATCGTTCAGCGCCGAGGCGGTCATGCGACGCGCTCCGCGACGCGAAGCTTTGCGCTGCGGGCGCGTGGGTTGCCGACGACTTCGTCCCGACTCGGGAGGATCGGCTTCTTCGTCAAGGCGCGCAGCCGCGCGTCGTCCCGAAAGGTCTGTTTCACAATGCGATCCTCCAAAGAATGGAAACTGATGACCGCGATGCGCCCGCCCGGACGCGTCCGGTTTGCGGCCGCGTCGAGCCCGCGTCGAAGTGCGCCGAGTTCGTCGTTGACGGCGATCCGCAACGCCTGAAAGGTGCGCGTCGCGGGATGGATGCGTTGCCAACCGCGAGCGCGCACGGCGCGCGCCACCAAGTCGGCGAAGCCGAGCGTGCGAGTGGGCAGCGTGCCGGCCGCGCGGGCCGCAATCACCGCACGCGCGATCCTACGCGACGCGCGTTCTTCGCCGTACTCGTAGATGAGATCGGCCAGCGCGCGCTCGTCGAGCGTCGCAAGCAATTCGTAGGCGCTTCGGCCGGCCTGCGGATTCAGACGCATGTCGAGCGGTCCGTCCCGCTGTAAGGAAAAGCCGCGTTCGGCGGCGGCGAGTTGAAGCGATGAGATTCCCAGATCGAAGAGCGCGCCGTCCACCAGGGTGACGCCGAGCGCAGTGAGGCCATCCTCCAGATCGCCGAAATTGCCGCGCACCAGCGCAACCCGCTCGGCCAGATCGTTCGCGAGCTCGACGCCGGGGTCGGCCTCGAACGCGATGACCCGTCCGCCCCGCTCGACGACGGCACGGGCGTGGCCGCCCGCCCCGTAAGTGGCGTCAACGTACGTCCCAGATGGGGACACCGCGAGCGCCTCGACCGCTTCCCCAAGCAGGACGGGTAGATGATCCACATCAGTAGAGCCCCAGCTCCTCGGCAAACGCCGAGGCCTCGTCCTGGGACGGGGCGATCTCGCCGAGCCGCTCCTTCGCCCAGACCTCGATCCGAGTCAGGGTCCCGATCATGACGACGTCTCGCACCATGCCCGCGTAGGCCCGCAGGTTGGGGGGGATGACCAGCCGCCCTTGGGCGTCACACTGGCCCTCCTCCGAATGAGCGAAGAAGTGACGGACGAAGCGCCGATAGCGTTCGTCCTTGCGAGGGGCGTTTTCGAGCCGCTCGCAGACCGATTCCCATATAGAGAGTGGGTAAAGGGCCAGGCACGGGTCCGGCTGGGCGATCGTTACGATGAAGCCGGGGCCCAGGCGTTCGCGGAACCGCGCCGGCACGACGAGCCGGCCCTTGTCATCAAGAGCGTGCTCGGCCTGCCCTGTGAAACGCGGAATATCGCGAGCCAGGAATGAACCCTCCACCGGATACCACTAGGAACCACTCGCACCCACTATACTAGTCACGGTCACCCCTGACAAGCCCGCTACTGGGGGGATTGCTATCTACGAAGCCGAGGGGCACTATCGATAAAGCTCTTGTGAGACCCGTCACACTCTCCCGAGCGAGGGGAATCCGTCGTACCGAACGGGGCAAGGTCGCGCCATCGAAGCGCCAGGCCGAGCGCTTGCCACAGGCGGCATTCCCGGGGCGGACGAACCTTGGTGGCGGCGTGATGAGACTGTTGGTGGGCCTGCTGCTCCTGGGCGGCCTGTATGGCTGTAGCGGCGGGGGCTGGCTCCCGAACGGACCGCACGCGATGAATCCGCAAGCGCTGGCGCGCCTGGTGCGCCTCGAGGCCGCACAGAACGGCCTGTCGCCGAGATTGGTCAGTGCGGTGATCGACGTCGAATCCCGCGGCGATCCGAGCGCAATCAGCGCCACCGGCGCGGCGGGCTTGATGCAGCTGATGCCGGACACCGCGCTCAACTACGGCGTCAGCAATCGTTTCGACCCGGAAGGGAACGTCGCGGCCGGCTGCCGCTATCTCCACGACTTGCTGGCGCGCTACCACAACAATCTTTCGTTGGCGCTGGCCGCGTACAACGCCGGCCCCGGCGCCGTCGACGCGCACCACCGCGTACCGTCCTTCCCGGAGACGCGCGCGTACGTCGCACGCGTCAACGCCATGTTGCGGAACTCTACCTTCTAATTCAGATGGCGACGATTCCCGGAGTACGCGCCGCACCCGCGCCGATACATCTGGGTTGGCGTCCGCCGATCTTGGACGCCTACATCGTGCGCGAACTGGCCGCGCCGTTCTTGTTCGCGTTCGGCGCGTTCTTGATGTTCTGGTTCATCAACATCTTTTTCTTGGCGGCCGACTATATCATTAACGCGCACGCGTCGCCCTTCTTGCTCCTGCGCTTCCTATTGTTCAGAATTCCCCAGGCGACACCGTACGCGTTCCCATTCTCGTGCCTCATGGCGACCCTCCTCGCGGTTGGACGACTGGCGGCGGACAACGAGATTTCGGCGTTGCGGACGTCGGGCGTCTCGTTCCTGCGCATCTCGAGAACGCCGCTCGTGCTGGGAGTGGCGATGTTCGCTTTTTCGTACTACGTCAACGAGACCGTGGCGCCGAAGAGCGTCGAAATGTCGACCCGCACGTTCTATCAGATCGTGATGCATACGGCCGAGCTTCCGATCGTCCCACGCTTCTTCCGCGCCGACGAGTCGACCGGCCGCGTCTTCTACGTCGGAGACGTGATGCCGGACCACCGCACGATGAAGAACGTGATGATCTTCGAACCGGCGATCAACTCGCAGTACCGCCAGGTGACCAATGCCGATACGGCGATCATCCAAGGCGCCTATCTGCACCTCATTCACGCGCGAGTGACGCGCTTCAAGGCGACCGGTGAGTACGACGCGGGATCCGTCCAGAAGACCGACATCGACGTCGGCCTGCCGCTCGGCGAAACGCCCGAGCAATTCCTCAATGCCAACTCGAGCGATCCGTACACGACGAACTCGAAGCAGCTTTCGGCTCAGATCCAGTCCATGCAAGCGACCGGCCAGGGCGGGACGGCTCTCGACGTCCTCAAGATCACGCTCGCGCAGAAGCTGGCCTTCCCGTTCGCGTCGTTCGTCGCGGTCCTGATCGCGTTGCCGCTCGCGGCGCGATTGGGGAAGAAGGGTCGCACGATCGGAATCGCGCTTTCAATTCTGTTGCTCTTCGTCTACTATCTGATGATGTCGGCATTCTCCGCGCTTGGAAAGAACGCAGCACTTAACCCGTACCTCGCCGCCTGGCTGCCCAACCTCGTGATGCTGACGACCGGCGGCTACTTGTTCTACCGAGTCGAGCACTAGGACCGCGGCGATGCTAGCGCGCGCCGCTCTCGCGACGTCCGCTCTGTGTGCGCTCCTTTTGCGCACGCTCGCACCGGTCGAGGCGGCGCCGCCGCCGACGGTGCAGGTCGATCCGCGCATCGTCAAACTAATCAAGACGGCCTGCGGCGACGAGCACGTCGTGGTCAAGCCGACGCCGGCGCCGTCGGGCGCACAGCACGTGCCCGCGATGCTCCTGTTGCTGGCGCAAGCTGAGTCGACCCCGACGCCGGCCCCTTCGGCGAGCGCGTCACCCGCGCCGAGCGGGGCACCCCCGACCGCCGCCCCGACCCCGACCGCCAGTCCGCTGCCCAAAGCGCCACCCGGCCCCGTCGAACTCGTGCCGCCGGCGCCTCAGGGGACGTTCTTTCCGACCCCTCCGCCGCCGCCCTCGCCGACGCCGCCGGGCGCCGCCGCAACCGGTCCCGTCTATCTCGTCGCCCCGAGCGGAACGCCGCCCGCGATTCCGGTAGCCGGTGGCTCGGCGACGCCGAGGCCGCGGCCGACCGCCCCGCCCCAAACGGGTCCGACACCCGTGCCGACGCTCGGACCGTTCCAGATGGCGATCGCCGCCGACCAGATCCACGGCTGGAATAATGGCCAGCACCAACCCGGCGACGCGATCGGCAACGTCCACATCTTTTATTCCGAAGGCCAACTGATCGGCGACCGCGCCCACTTCGACGGCGACCACACGATCACGATCAGCGGCCACACGTATCTGATCAACAGGAATCAGGACTCGATCCTGTATGCCGACCTGATCACGTTCGACACGCGGACGCGCCGTGCGACCTTGATCAACGGTCGAGGCGAATCGACCGAAGCCGTGCAGCGCGGTAAAATCCATTACAGCGCACAGTCATTGAACACTGACGACAGCGGCGTTACCCACGGCGAGCGCGCCTCGTTCACGACTTGCGAGAACCCGCACGGCGGTTACCACATCGAATCGCGCCAGCTCGACGTTTACCCCAACAACAAATTGATCGCGCGAAAAGCGGTCGTCTTTCTCGGACCGCTCGCGATCCTCTACCTGCCGTTTCTGGTCATTCCCCTACGCCAGCTCCAAGATCCGAGGCGCCCGACGAGTTTTTTGCCATTGCTCGGCTACTCGCAGTTGGAAGGCTACTACGTCAAGATGAAGCTCGGGTTCAACCCGTCCGATACCTACTACGGCTATTACCGGTTCGATTACATGTCCAAGCGCGGACTCGGTCTCGGTTACTCGGCTTTCTTCGGAACCAAGAGCCAGCGCCGCTTCGCCACGTTCGACGGCTACACGATCGACGACCGTCTAGCCGGCGCCCGGGAGACCAACGCGACGCTGACCGAGACCGAATATTTTTCGAACCGGCTCAAAGGGACAATTTCGGCGCAATATACGGGCGACTACGGCCCCGGCATTTCGCTGCCGGCGCAGTGGAACATCAACGCGGTCCTGGCACGAACGGGCCGCGCGAGCACCGAAACCTTGACGTTCTCGCGCCAAACGCAAGGTGCGCTATCGGACAGCTACAACATCGGCTTCGTCGATTCGATCACGCTCAGTCCATCTCTCTCGGAGCGGGTCAACGTGACGTATGGGAAGTTCGCGACGCCCGGCGTATCGACGGATACCCTGCACCTGCAAGACCAAGTGCACTGGACGACCAAGGCGGCCGATTACGACATCAACTACGACAAGACCGACAACAGCTCGCTCGGGCTCGGACTCGACAGACTTCCCGAACTGCAAGTGCTGCCGCACATCAACTTTCACAACTACCGCTTTCCGTTCCAGGCCTCGCTCACGATGGGAGAGTACGCCGAGCCGAAGAACGGCTTCGCGACGCAGCGCGCCGAGCTACACTTCACCCAACCGGTCACGCTCAAACTCGGCGTGAGCGACTTCAACGCGACCGAAGACATCCGGCAGGACTACTACGGTACGGGCGACGCGAAGGCGACCGAGATGCAGAACATGCAATTGACGACGCCGCTCGGCAACCACATCGTCAACGCGATTACGTACAGCGAGAGCCATCCCATCGGGCCGGCCGACGTTCCTTTCCAAACGCTGGACCGTCTATCGGGTGGTTTGCACACCGCCCAAGAGACGCTGCGTATCTTCAACGGCGACGTGTATCTCTTACAGATCGGAGCCGCCACGAACTTCGACCGCCAGGCGCAGGCGCTCACCTATCAGCTCACGATGCGGCCCTCGATGCGCTCGTATCTGTTGCTCGGCGGCTCGTACGTCCCCGGTCCCGGCAACGGTTTCTTCGCGACGAACGTACAGGCGATCACCGGCCTCGGGCGCGACACGACGCTGCAGTTTTCGACCAACGTCGACTGGAAGAACCGGGCCCGGCTCGAGAACAAGACGATGTACTTGAGCAAAATCATCGGCAACTGCTACCGCACCGATCTCTCGTACAACCAGGATCTCAAGGCGTGGAATTTCGCGATCGCGATCCTGGCCTTCCCGAATCAAGCCATCGGCGGTCAGATCGGCACGTTCAATCCGACGGCCATTATTCCGGGCGGTCTGAATTACTAGAGATAATTATCGATTTCGCCGCCGTCGATTTGCGCGGCGGGCGTCGACGGGAGGACGGACCCCGGCGCACGATTGACCGACGTCTGAAAAACGGTCGTCGTATCGTAGGCGGCCGAGTACGAAGTGTCGTTTGAGCCGCCCAAACCGAGTGAGTCCAAGACATGGCTCGTGGTATCGATCGTGAAGAAGTTGATGAACCATGTGGTCGTTTGGATCGTCCCGCTGACGCAACCGTTGTTCGGTTGCGCGAGCGGGTTCTGAATCTGCGTCCTTGGAAACGTCAGGCTGAATTCAGTGTTCAAACCGTTGTCGTTGAGAGTGAGTTGGGTGGTTGAGGGCTGGATCTGGACCGAGACCGGGACGATCGACCCGGACGTGAGGATGTATTGGTAGAGCGTCGGCAGCGCGGTCGCGCCAGTTCCGCCCACGACGAACGCGTACGAGTAATTCGTATAGCCGGTGGCGTACGCGTTGGGGTATGGTTCGCTCCCCGGCGTACACGTGTTGAAGATAATGGCATACGCGACGTGATTGAAGTCCATCGGGTTCTTGGTGCGGAAACGTATCACCATGTCGCCCGCCAGGATCGAATTCAGGCGTTCCGGCGTCACCTGACGGCCGCAGGCTGAGAGATCGAGGAACGCTAGCGCGAGGATGAAGACGGCGGAGAAGACGCGGCGAACGAACATGCTTTCCTCGTGGGCGGCGCTGCCGGTCGCGCTGGGCGGCGCGGTCCTGATGGCGCTCGCGTTTCCGAAAACGAATGCGACGGTATTGGCGCCGCTGGGGGCGGTGGCTCTGTATTGGGCCTGGTTTGGGCTCTCGCCGAAGCGCGCCTTCTTGGTCGGCTGGGCAGCCGGCAGCGTCTTCTTCGCGATCAACTATGCGTGGTTCGGCGAGACGGCCGGCGCGCTGATCGCGCCGTTCGGCGAATTCTTAACGCTCGGTCCCGGCATCGGCGACGCGCTCGTCGGCTTCGCGCTCCCGGCGTTCGCCGCCGCGCATCTGCAGCGGAGGGCGCCCGCGCCGCTCGTTCCGCTCGGCGCGGCGGCCATCTTCGCGTTCGCCGAATGGTTCCGGTGCGAGGGCCTCGGCGTCCTCGGCGTCCCGTTCGGCAGCCTCGGTTACTCGCAGGTCGACTCGCCGTTCGCTCCGCTGGGGGCGTACGTGGGAACGTACGGAATCACGTTCGCGATCGCGCTCCTCGGCGCGTACGCGGCCTACGTGTTGCGCCCACCGCTTGCTCTGGTCCCCCTGCGTCAGGCCGGAATCGCCTACGGCGCCGTCGTCGCCGCCGTCGCGTTCGCCTGGTTCGCATGGCCCGCGAAGGCGCTGGCGCCGCCGGATTTCAAAGTCGCCGCCGTCCAAGGCAACATTCCGCAGTCACTCAAGTTCACCGGCGCCGCTTACCAGAAGGCTCTGGCGCGCTACACTTCGCTGACCCTCGGGCTGCGTGACGCGCACGTCAAGCTGGTCGTCTGGCCGGAGACGGTGATCGTTCGCGCGCTCAACCTCGACGGTCCGCTCCAAGCTCGCTTCGGCGCGATCGCCAAGGCGATCGGTGCCGAACTCGTGGTTGGAACCTTCGAGGTCCTCAACCAAACCCAGGAATACAACACGCTCTTTTTCTTCCGGCCCGACGGCGGGCTCGACTCGGTTTACCAAAAACGCCAACTCGTTCCGTTCGCCGAGCATCTCCCGTTGCGGCCGTATCTTACCTGGATTCCGTGGACCAGAGAGGTGAACAACATCGGAACCGGCGACACGCCGGGTATCGTCGAGGCCAACGGCATGCGCATCGGTCCGATCATCTGCTGGGAGTCGGCGTTCAGTGGGCTGAACGTCGACGACGTCCAGCACGGAGCGCAGGCTTTCGCGATTTCGACCGACGACGCGTGGTTCGGAACGACCGCGGGCCCGTACATGCACGCGCAGATCGCGCAGATGCGCGCGATCGAAACGGGCCGCTGGATCGTTCGCGCCGCCTCCACCGGCATCAGCGGAATCATCGCGCCGAACGGCAGGTATACGCAGCATAGCGATCTCGAAGTCACGACCGTCGTCATCGGTGCGATCGGGACGCCGGTCGCGACGGCGTACGATGCGATCGGGCCCATTCCGGTTGCTCTGGGCTGCTTGGCGATCTATGGAGGTATCTTCGCATGGCCGGCGCGACGTCGCGTTCGCCGCTAAAACTTCTCGCGCTGGCCGGCGGCGCGCTCCTACTCGGATACGTCGCGGCTGGGATCTACGTCGCGGGGCTCGACCAAACCGGCCCACCCCCGAACAATGGGGCCGTCATCTTCCACCAAGGCTGCGCGCGCGGAGAACGTATCACAGGCCGCTCCTGGACGGCATGTTACGGGAGCATCGTGACCAGCGCCAACCAGACCGTGCTCGATCTCGACGACGTGACCGACGGGATCATCTTCAAGAACAAGAAACCATATTTGAAGGTGCGCGCGAAACACATGGTCGTGAACGCGCTGACGCACGACTTCGCGGCGTCCGGGAAGATCGACATCGAGACTGCCGACCCGAACGCCATCCACCGCACCTTCGAAACCGACGCAGCGACCTGGAGCGATGCGACGCAACGGCTCGTGCTTCCGCACAAGAGCACTATCGAGTCAGGGGCCGAACTGCCGTTGACGGTGGGCAACCTGACGCTCGACGTGAAAAGCGGCGAGGTTCAGATGAACAACGTCGCGGGAGCGGTGCGGATCAAGTAGCCTGCTAAAAAAGAGCCGCTCAGATCATCCTGATCCGAGCGGCCCCCTGAAGTCCCGTGCTCCGAGACTACTCTGCAGTCTTCTGCACCTACTCTAAAATCTTCTTCGCTTCCGCGATCAGACGCTTGACCTTCTGGCCGCCTTTGTGGCCGATCTCCTCGTAGAAATCGCTGCCGTACTTGTCCTTGACCACGCGGCCGCCTTTTTGTCCGATCTGCTCGTAGAACTGCGCGCCGTGACGCTCGCGCGTCGCCTGACCGCCCTTCCGCCCGATCTGCTCGTAGAAGCCAGAGCCGTACCGCTCGCGAACGGTATCGCCGCCCTTCTTCCCGGCTTCGCGGACCGACATCTCGCCGCCAGGCTTACCGTTCTGCTCTTGTTTTACCGACTCGTCCGTCATACGGAGACCCTCCGGAACATGAGATACGCCTTGGTCGTACCCAAAGCGGCCGTGCCTAAACTTGCATGATAAGCACTCTCATCGAGGGGGCTGCCCTGTACGACGGCATTTCGAGCGTCCCCGTCCAAATGGACGTGGGACTGGTGGGCGACCGGGTGGTGCTGATCGGATCGCTCGGCGAGCGCGAGGCGGTGACGCGGGTTGATGGCCGCGGTCTGGCGCTAGCGCCAGGCTTCATCGACGTTCATTCCCACAGCGACGAGCTTTGGCTCGTCGATCCGCGCTGCGAAGGGAAAATCGCGCAGGGCGTGACCACCGAGATCGGGGGGAACTGCGGCAGTTCCGTCGCGCCGCTCTACGGGCTCGCCTACGAGCGGCGCCGTGAAGACCTCGCGACTTTCGGCCTCGAGGCCGAATGGCGTGATCTGGCTCAATTCTTCGACTTGGTCGCGCGCGGCGGCGTCGGCCTGAACGTTGCGACGCTCGTCGGTCTCGGCACGACGCGCCGCTGCGTTCGTGGCGATCTCGAGGGTCGTTTGGAGCCCGAGGAGTTGCTGGCAGAGCGCGCACACGTGCGAACGGCGATCGATCAAGGCGCGCTCGGCGTTTCGAGCGGCCTCATCTACACGCCGTCGCGTTACGCCGACGTCGACGAGTTGGCGGCGTGCGCGTCGGAAGCGGGCGCGGCCGGCGCGGCGCGCTACGTCTCGCACATTCGCAGCGAAGGCGACGCGTTGTTGGAAGCGGTCGACGAAGGCCTCGACGTCGGCCGGCGCGCCGAAGTCGCGGTGCAGTTCTCACACCACAAAGCGGCCGGAAAGAAGAATTGGGGGAAAGTGCATCGCTCGCTCGCCGCGATCGATCGCGCACGCGACCGGTCCGGGCTGGCGGTGAACGCCGACGTCTATCCGTACACAGCGAGCTGGACCGATCTGGTCACGATTCTTCCCGACGCGGTTCGCGACGGCGGACGAGATGCGACAATGGAACGTCTGCTCGACCCCGCCGCCGCAGCCTCGATTGCTTTGCAGCTCGAGCTCGAGTGGGACGGTCTCTGGCACGACATCTTGATCACCAGCGTCGCGACCGCGAAGAATGAAGAACTCGCGGGCTTCCGGCTGGATGAGATCGCGCAACGCTGGGGGCTCAAGCCCTCGTTCGCCGCGCTTCGGCTGTTGATCGAAGAGCGGCTCGAGACCCAAGCGATTTTTTTCACGATGAACGAGGACGACGTCGCCGCAGTACTATCGGCGTCGTTTACCTGCATCGGCAGCGACGCCTCGGCGCGCGCGCTGAGCGGGCCGACCGCGCGCGGCGTGCCGCATCCGCGGACGTTCGGCTGCTTCCCGCGCGTCTTCGGGCGCTTCGTGCGCGGACGTCAGACGCTCGAGATCGGCGAAGCCATCCGCCGGATGACGTCGCTGCCGGCCGACATCTTCGGTTTGCGGGACCGCGGACGGATCGTCCAGGGTGCGTTCGCGGACTTGGTGCTGTTCGATCCCAAGACGATCGTCGACACGGCGACGTACGAGAAGCCGTACGCCTATCCGCGCGGCATCCACTCGGTTTGGGTCAACGGCGAGGCGGTGATGCGCGATGGGAGGCCGACCGGCGCGCTGCCCGGCAGCGTCTTGCGCGGCGGCCGCGGGTAAATGACCCCTAGGTCTGTAAGACGCCATAATCGTCGCTCTTCTAATTCAGAGAGGTAGATCCGTGCAGAATACAGATGCCAACAACGCCGCCATCGCAGCGTTGGCTTCGATTTGGCTCGTTCTCGTCGTCGTTTTCCTGGCGATTTTCATCCTCCAGCTCGTCATGGCTTGGCGAATTGCCGTGAAGGCCGGCTTTAGCGGCCCACTTTCGCTCTTGATGCTGATCCCGCTCGTAAACTTCGTTATCTTGTTGATCTTCGCGTTCGGCGAATGGCCGATCGAGGCGCAGCTGAAAGCATTGCGGGGGGGAATGCCGCCGGGAACGGCAGTCGTTCCGGGGACGACGCCTTAGGCGAGTCGCGCAGGCGTCGCGCGCGGCCGGACGTGCCGGATGATTGCGCGTGCGGCGAAGATCAGCAGCAGCGTGACGACGAACGCGAGCGCCGCTCCGGCCAGCGGTGCGAGCAGCGCGAGCGCCGTTGTCACGACGGTCGCAGCGTCTTCGATCAGACTGATGAACGGATTGGCGAGACCGGCGGTCGTGGCGGTGGATGCGCCGCGGAGCGTCGCGACGCCGGCGTGAACGCCGAGCGCGTTGAGCGCGGCCGCACCCATGAGCGCATAGGTGTAGGCCGAGCCGTCGCCTTGCACCACGTCGGGAGCCACGCTACCCACGAGAATCGCCGCGGCCGCCGGCTTCGCCGCGATGTGGATGACGTGCAGCAGGTGGTCGACGGCCGGGACTTTTTCAGCGACGAACTCGAGCATCGCGAACGAGGCGAGCAGAACCGTCGCTCCATCGCTGCCTAGAAACGCGAACTCGTGCGCCGGATGGAGGTAGCCGAGGTGCATCGCAAACGACGCCAGCGCCAGGGTGAGAAACGGCCGAATGCCGATGCTCGTGCTGAGGGTGTAAGCGGTAGCGAAAAACAGCGGGTCCAATTGAGCGCCTCCTGGGATATCGTATCCGGTTTTGAGCCGTCGGTTTCAGGCCTGCTGCAGGGCTTAGGACTTCCGGGTACCGTACGTCCGGCAAATGACGGGGACTTCGAAGGCGTCGGCGCTGCGGTTCGTCCTCGCGGTCGGCGTCGTCAACCTCTTTGCGGATTTTGCCTACGAAGGCGCGCGCAGTGTCACCGGCGCGTTTCTGGGAGTGCTCGGCGCAAGCGCGACGATCGTCGGAGTCACGGCCGGAGCGGGCGAGGCGATCGGTTATGCGGTGCGCTCGCTCTCCGGCGTGATCGCCGACCGAACGCAGCGCTACTGGATAGAGATCGCGGTCGGTTACGCGATCAACATGCTCTGCGTTCCCGCGCTCGCGCTGGCCGGTGCGTGGCCGCTCGCGGCGGGACTCATCATCGGCGAACGGCTTGGACGCGGCATTCGCAAGCCTCCGATGGCGGCGATGCTCGCATCCGCCGGGAAAGAACTCGGCAGCGGCAAAGTTTTCGGCATCAACGAGGCGCTGGATCAGACCGGCGCCACGCTGGGTCCGATCCTGGTCGCGATCGTCCTCGCGCGCACGGGCGGCGATTTTCACGGGGCGTTCGCGGCGTTGCTGATCCCGGCGCTCCTGACGCTGGCGTTGCTCGCCGTCGCGGCGACGCAATTCCGAACGCGCGCAAATCTCGCAGCGTCGACGACCGGCAAGAAAAGTACGCTGCGCGAAGGGCGCTATTGGCTGTTCGTCGCGGGCGGTTCGCTGATGGCGGCGGGATTCGCCGACTGGGCGCTGATCGCGTACCACTTTCAACACACGCACGTGATCGCGACGGCGCTGATTCCGATCGTCTACGTCCCTGCGATGCTCGTCGGCGCGGTGCTCTCTCCCTTTGCGGGCCTGCTACTCGACCGCTTCGGCGTCGCCGTCTTGGCGGTCGCGGTCATGCTCTCGTCGGCGTTCGCGCCGCTGGTCTTTTTCGGCGGCCCCGGACTTGCGATTGCCGGCGTCATCTTGTGGGGCGTCGGGATGGGAACGCAGGAATCGCTCTTCCTGGCGACGCTCGCCAACATCACCCGCGAAGAGAAGAAGGCGACGACGTTCGGCGTGTACGATACCTTTTTCGGAGTCGCATGGTTCTTGGGGAGTGCGCTCTTGGGATTCTTGTATGACCGCTCGCTTTTGGCACTGGTGATATTTGCGGTCGTGGCGCAGCTCGCGTCGATCCCCTTCTTCGTCGCGTCGGCTCGCCGTGTGAGGTTCGCCGCGGAGTAAGACCGGACGGTTACGTCGGGGCTTGGTTCGAACGTTTGAGCAACGCGCGATAGACCTCGTTGGTGCGCTCGCGCAGCTGTTCGAGCGAGCCGTCGTTCTCGATGACGTAGTCGGCGAGCTTGCGAGCCTCGGCCGGATCCATCTGCGCCGCAATCCGGCGCTCGATCTTGTCGCGCGACAGGTTGCTGCGCGCCTGGACACGCTCGATGCGGACCTCGAGCGGAGCGACGACCACCACGTTCGCATCGCACTCTTTCGAGAAACCGGATTCGAACAACAGCGGGACGTCGTGGACGACGATCTGATTCGGCTTCCCTTTGGCCTCGCGTTCGGCCGCGAGCTTTCGGACGATCGGGTGGACGATCGCGTTCAACGCTTCGCGCGTCGCCTCGTCGTTGAAGCTGAGCGCAGCCAGCGCCGCGCGATCGAGCGTGCCATCGTCGCTGACGACGTGAGGCCAACGCTCGCGAATCTGCGCGAGCCCCTCGCTGCCCGGCGCGACCGCGAGGCGCGCCATCTCGTCGGCGTCGATCACGAACGCGCCGAGTTCGCCGAAGATCCGCGCGACCTCGCTCTTGCCGGCCCCGATACCGCCGGTCAACCCGGCTCGCAATTTCATAAAGATGGTCCGAGGCGCGATTCGGTTCGAGCGCCTGGCCGGCCTCGCTCAATACGGCCGGACTGGAACGCGCCACCCCCGAAGCCGACTGAAGAAGCGGAGCCTTACGTTGAAAAGACTGGGTGCACTCGTTGGACCACTCTTGTGCGGAGTGATGTTTTCTTCGCCGGCGGCGGTCGGCGCGCCGGCGACCGCGCCGTGCGCGCTTCACGTCAAGACCGTGGTTTCCGTCGACGAGAAAGTCTATGCGGTAATCCTGCGCTCGAACGAGAGCGCGAACGACGTTCACGTGACGCTCTATTCGGACGCCAACGACTATGTGATCTCGCTTCCGAGTTTGCGCTTCGAACCGAACGCGTCGGTCGCAGGTTCGTCGCCCTTCGCGCCGCAGTCCACTCTCGAATCGGCACCGATCTTCGTGGTCCTGCCGAAGGCCGATCTCATTACGGGCGCCCGCGTAGAACTCAGTGACGCCACGTTGCAAAGAGACCAAGCGTGCTTTGCGACGTACGCGTACACCGATTTCTACCAGCAACTCGTGAATCCGAGCTTCGCACGCAGCGCGGAAGCTAGGGCCCTAAAGGTCGAACTCGCCCACGCCTACGTGCGCGGCGCGCCGACCGTCACCGCGCTGGCAACGATTGCGCGAACCTCGATGACCGAGAAGGACTGCCCCATTGCAGCATCACGGGCGACAACGATGAGACCGGCCATGCCCGATTACCCGTCCGTTGCACGCGCCGCCGGCGTTACCGGAACGGTTCAAGTTTTCGTGCGACTCGACGCGTCCGGCAACGTCGTCGAGACCGGCATCTATAAATCGAGCGGCAATGCCACTCTCGACGCTGCCGCGCGACGCGCCGCGCAGGACAGCAGCTACAGCCCCGAGATCTATCGCTGCGAGCCCATCCCGGGCACGTATTTATTCCGAGCAGATTTTGCCGGTGTTCGGAGAATGTGACCAACGTCGTGACGTGCCAATCGATGCGACCGCTTGTTCAAGGTACTCTGGGGCTCGTACTGAGCGCCGCGTCCGTGTTCGGAGCGCCGCCGAAACCGCTGGAAGCTGCGCTGAAGCCGAGCTGCGACGTCTTCGTCCAGAATACGTACTCGATGCCCGACGGCAAGACGTATGCGGTCGCGCTTCGTTCGCGAGTGCGAGAAACGAGCGACCTCTATCTCCGTCTGTTTTCCGATCAGAGCGAATACGGCCTCGACCTCAAGAACGTCTCCTTCGAACCGATCCAAACGGAGTCAAATGCCACGCCGTCGCTTCTCGTGGCGAGTTTCATCGCGCCGCTGTTCTTCGTCAGCTTGCCGCGCAGCGACATCTTGCTCGGCCTCGTAGCAGAGCAGCGCGGGGCGACGGCGCCGGCCGCAAATAGCTGCCTCGCGGGCCTCAGTTATACCGACGCATACCGCCGCGCCGACGATCCGAATTACCAACCGACGGAGGCGGCCAAGGCCGATCTGCAAGAGCTGACGCGGCTCTTCATGGCCAGCGTCGCGCCGGAACGAGCCGTCGACGTGCCGGCGAAGCCGGCCGCCGACGCGAACTGCCCGGTTCGCTATCGAACGCCTGCGACTGTGAAGGTGTTGCAGCCCGAGTATCCGTTGGCCGCCCGAGCGAAGCGCATCGGCGGCACCACGATGGTCAGGATCCAGTTGGACACAGACGATTCGATCGTCGACGCGAGGATCTATCGTTCGAGCGGCAATACCGCGTTGGACGCCGAGGCACTCAAATCGGCTCGGCGCAGCGAGTATAAGGCCGCGATATTTCGCTGCCATGCCATGTCCGGAACGTACATCTTTCGAGCGGACTTCATTCCGAACTAACGCGAGGTCTTACTCGGTGACGCTCTCCAGTGCGTCCGCGACCGAGCCTACTTCGCCGTCGGCGGTAAACGCCGCGATCTCCTCGGGCGGCACGTCCATCACGTGCTGGATCGAACCGGTGATGCGCCGCGTCGAATGGTTGACGGTCAGAATCGTGACCTCGACCTCTTCGCCGGGACTGTACTGCTTCGACGGCTCGAACTCGCCCTTCGGCACCATCGCGAGCACGCCCGGGATGATCTCGACGAGCAGATAGTTCGGCGTCACCTTCACCACTTGCGCGATCAGGCGCTGACCTTCGATGAGCTTGTCGGCGTGTTCGACCCACGGATCCGGCAGCGCGTGCTTGAGCGAAAGCGAGACTTTCTTCGCCTCGGGGTCGAACTTCATCACCTCGACCTGCACGATGTCGCCGATTTTGACGACTTCGCTCGGATGCTTGATCCGTGCGTACGAGAGTTCGCTGTTGTGGATCAGCCCGTCGATGCCGCCGAGGTCGACGAATGCCCCGAACTCGGCTAGGCGAACGACCACGCCTTCGCGGATCTGCCCGACCGCCAGCGTGCCGAGCAACTCGGTCTTCTTGGCGTTGAGTTCTTCCTCTAATACGAGGCGCTGCGAGAGCACCACGCGATGACGCTTGTGATCGAGATCGATCACCTTGAGTCGCAGATGCTTCCCGACGAGTTCGTCGAGATTGCCGACCGGTTGGCGACGAATCTGCGAAGCCGGCACGAAGCCGCGCATTCCTAGGTCGACCAAGACGCCGCCCTTGACGACTTGCGTGACCGTCGCTTCGATCACTTCGTCGTTCTCGTGGGCTTCGATCACTTTCTCCCACGTCTTGAGCGCGCGAGCGCGCCGCTCGGAGAGAAAGAGCGTTCCGTCCTGGTCGTCGATGCGGTGAATCATCACCTCGAGCTTGTCGCCGACGCGTAATTCTTTCGCCTCGATCGCGAGTGAAAGCTCGCGGAAGCTCAAGATGCCTTCCGACTTGCCCCCGATATCGACGAGTAACTCGTCTTGATACTTCGCGACGATGACGCCGGTGAGAACCTGGCCCTCGTCGAGCACTTTGAGGCTCTCTTCATACATGCGCTGCTCGAGCGCGAGTTGGTCTTCGAGTTCTTCCGCCGGTTGCGGTGCGATATCGGTGCTAGTAATACGGTTCCCCTTTACTCGGCACGCCGGATCGAATCGTCCGGTCACGCCGCCGCGCTATGCGCGGTTCCTCTTGCGAGGCTTTTTTGGTTTTAGTGTTGTTGGCAACCGCGACACCACCAGGTGCCGCGTTGTGCGAGTACCGTTCGCACGACGGTTCGTCCACATCGGAAACAGTTGTTGCCGTCTCGGCTGTAGACACTGAGTTGGTTTTGAAATCCGCCCTTGAGCCCCTCGGCGTCGACGTAATCGTCGACGCTGGTCCCACGTTGTTCGATCGCGCGCCGGAGCACGGACTGAATCGAACCGTGAAGACGGCGCCGTCTTTCCCGCGAGAGCGACCCGGCCGGACGACCCGGGTGAATCCGCGCCTCCCAGAGCGCTTCGCAGGCATAGATGTTGCCGATCCCCGCAACGCGACGCTGGTCGAGCAAGAACACCTTGATCGGTGTCGTTCGCCCATCCAGCAGGCTGGAAAACCGCTCGAACGTGAAATCGTCCGAGAGGGGCTCCAAACCGACCTCGGCAGCCCACGTTTCTTCCGGTCGGACAAGGCGCATCCTGCCGAACTGCCGGACGTCCGCGAACGCGAGTCCGCTTTCGTCGTCGAACGTCAGCAGAACGTTCGTGTAGGCTTGGGAATTCGTGGCCCCCGCCGGCTGGACGATGAGACGCCCGGTCATCCGGAGATGAACGACGAGCGATCGCCCGGACCCGAGCGAGATGACCACGAACTTGCCGCGCCGGCCGACGGAGTCGATCGCCTCCCCGGTCAGCTCTCGGACGAAGCGTTTGGGCTTCGGCGAGACGACTTTGGGAAGGGTGACTCGCACTGAGGCGATCCGCTTGCCCGCTATCGCGTTCTGCAACCCGCGGGCGATCGTTTCAACCTCGGGCAACTCCGGCACGTCAAGTCCTTACAACGCGCCAGGGGCCCGAAAAGTTGCAGACCCTCAACGCAAGGCCGATTCGTTGAAATGTTGGCGATAGGTCTTCGGATCGAAATACCAGTCCGGCAGGCTCGTGGCAAACACGACGTCGTCGTAGAAATACTGGCTCTCCTCGCGCTGCCCCAACCGTGTAATGCTCGGCGGGATTTGGCTCACCGCGCGGATTTTGTGCAAGACCGGGACGGCATCGTGCATTGCGAATTCGATGTCCAGGCGATCGGGGACGAAGACGCGATCGTTGGAAAGAAATAACCGGTCAACGGCGATCGTGCGACGCACCTCGAACGTCTCCGCGTCGACCCATAGTTCGCGCAGACGATTGCGGTCCCGATCGCGCAGCGGTTCGAGTTTGAGATCGTACGCGCCCCGATCGATGCCGGCGAAGGTAGCACGATAGTCGAGATCGGCGCTCGAGGCGACGACCGCGATCGTCCGAAGGCGTTCGGTTCCGGTCGGTTGCGGTGCCGGCGTCGGGGGCGGAGCGAGCGGAAAAATGTCTCCGGTCGGCGGTCCCGGATCGACCGCTTCGTTGAAGGCCGGCTGAATAAAGTGTAACCCCGCCAACGCACGATCGCGTCGCCGGTAGAATATCCGCCACATCGCGGCGTCGTCGCGCGTGCGGCACCAGATGCGCCACGTGTACGAGTTATTCACGTCCGGAAAATCGTCGATCCATTCGCGCCGCTCGAGAGTGTAGACGACGTATGGCGGTCGCACGTGCGCGTGGAACACGTCGCGCGCTTTCGCCAAGATCGCGTACGGATTCGGCTTCGGTGTTGCGCTCGGCGACGGCGACGGCGCCGGCTCGGGCTCGGCGCCAAGCAAGAGCGCGGCGCAGAGAACGACCGCGAACGCGCGCATCAGCGCGTGACGGCGACGATCCCCAAGATGATCGCGGTCGCATCCTCCGCGAGCGCCGACTGGATCCGTCCCGTGCTTGGGATCGCCTTCATTCTCAAGGCGTATCCGCCGTACGTCCCGATCAGCGCCCCAGCGATACCCAGCAGAATGCACGCCACCGCCAGTCCGACGGGAGCCCCGACAAACCAGCCGACAAGTGCGCCGCTCAGCACTCGGCCTGCGAGCGGCAACGGGCCGGTTCGCGCAGGCGTAAACGGAAGTTTATCGCCGATCAGTTCTGCAACGGCGAGCACCGCCAAGACGATACCCGCCCAAAGCGGTCCCCGAACGAGAAAGTAGATCGCCGGCGCCATGAAGGTGCGAATCCCCGCCACGATTCCGAACAACAGCGCCACGACCAGGGTTAGGACCATTTCGGTTACCTCTTCTCGCGCGCCGTTAGGTTTGCTCGAAGCAGTCGAGAAGTCCGCTCTGATGCGCTCGTAGGACGCCTCGTTCACAAATCGTTAATTTCGCGCCCTTGACGATCCCGTCGAGCACCGCCTCGCCGGCCGGCAACTCGATCACGTACAGGCCGTGACCCGTGCGCCGCGCCACCGCATCGTCGGGCGTCGTGAGCGTCGAGGCCGGCACGTTCGCGGCCACGTTCGTGACGGTCCCGTCGGCCTCGAGCCAAATCATGTCGAGCGGCGTGACGGTATTCTTCATCCAGAAAGCCCACGTCTGCGCCGTCTCGAACACGAAGATCATCCCGGTGTTCGGCCGCAACCGCGTGACGCACATCAGTCCGAGTTCACGCGTCGCGAAGTCGTCGGCGACGGCGAGCCGAAGCTGCGCCTTCGGCGCTCGAACGCCGAACATGCTGAGCGTCCCCTGCGCCGCTCGTGCCGCCGGGCCGTTGAGGATCTCCGGCGGCAACGCCGGATTCGCGCAACTCAGCGCAGCAAGAGCGGGCGAAGCGAGCGGTGCGGGCGTAGCGCCGAAGCAGGCGAACGCAACAGCAAGTCCCAGAGCGACTCGTTTAAACATCGGCCGTCGCCAGGTCGAGCGGTTCGACGTCGTACCACGTGCGGCCGGTCTTGAGCGTCGCTTCGAGCGGGACGGCCAGTTCGTAGGCGTGCTCCATCTCGCGCTTGACCAACGCCGCGACGGCCTCGATCTGGTCGCGAGCGACCTCGAAGATCAGTTCGTCGTGAATCTGCAACAACATCAGCGCGTCGAGTCCCCCAGACAATAACGCACGATCGATACGAACCATCGCGAGCTTCATCAAATCGGCGGCGCTGCCTTGCATCGGCGCGTTGGTCGCTTCGCGCTCAGCCGCCGAGCGCAGCGCGAAGTTCTTGGCCCGCAAGTCCGGAAAATACCGGCGCCGACCCAATATCGTTTTCACGTAGCCGTTCTCGCGCGCGAACTCGAGGTTTTGGTCGATCCACGTCCTCACGGTCGGGAAGCGCGCGAAGTAGGCTTCGGTCATCGCGCGCGCTTCGGCCCGCTCGATCTCGAGCCGCTGCGCCAAGCCGAAGTCGGACATCCCGTACAGTAATCCGAAGTTGACGGCTTTGGCGATCCGGCGCTGGTTCGCCGTCGCCTTGTCGCCCTTCGGCACGCCGAAGATCCCGCGCGCCGTCACGTCGTGAATGTCCTCGCCTCGCCGGAAGGCTTCGCGCATCGCCTCGTCGCCCGAGATATGCGCCATCACGCGCAGCTCGATCTGGCTATAATCGGCAGCCAGCAGCACCCGCGACTCCGACGGCGCGACGAACGCCCGGCGAACGCGCCGCCCGAGTTCGGTGCGTACGGGGATGTTCTGCAGATTCGGATTGTTCGACGAAAGCCGTCCCGTCGCGGTCCCCGTCTGATTGAAGTTCGTGTGCAAGCGACCATCGGAGCCGAGCAGCTTCGGAATCACGTCTATGTAGGTGTTCTTCAACTTCGTGACCTCGCGGTACTCGAGCACTTTCGCGACGATCTCGTGCTCGCGCGCGAGCGGCTGCAAGACCTCGATGCCCGTCGCCCAGCCCGTCTTGGTGCGCCCGCCGTCGGGCAGGCCGAGACGTTCGAACAGCACCGTTCCGAGTTGCTGTGGCGAGCCGATGTTGAACGGCCCACCGGCAGCTACGTAGATCTCCTCTTGCAACCGCGCCGACGCGCGGTCGACCTCGCGCGACAACTCTTCGAGCGCCGTCGAATCGACCGCGAAGCCGGCGCGTTCCATGCGCGCCAAGATGTCGACCAGCGGCAGTTCCAGATCATCATACAAAGAAAGCTGCTGGCGCAAACCAAGCCGTTCGCGCACGACGTGGCGCAACCGGAAGACGGCGTCGGCGTGCATCGCCGCTTCGTCGCTCAAACCCTTTCCAAGATATTCGCCCGCCGCGTCGTCGAGGTTCGCGTACGAGCGCGAAGGGTTCAACAGATGCGTCGCGATCATTACGTCGTCACGCGCGACGCCCTCGCCCGGTTCGACGCCATGCGTGCGCAGCGCCGACTGTAGGGTCTTCCAATCGTGCGCTCCGAGTCGCGAGCGCGCACCGGCCCACAGCTCGACGAACGCCGCGCGAACGTCGCCATAAGCGAGCGCCGCGGGCGGAAATGAAAAACCGCTTCCCTCCTTCGCGCTCACGCCGATGTCGCCGCGCAGCGCCAGCGCGCTGGCTGGGGCGGCGGCCGCCTCGCGTAACGATTTCGCCAGCAAAGCAAACTCGGGCGGATCGACCGCCGCGGCAAACGAGCGATAGGTTCCGTCCAAGCGCTCGGCATCGTCGACCGGAAACAGCGTCGCGTCGTTCTTCGGAACCGGCAAGCGCGAAAGGAGCGTCTTGAACTCAAGATCGCGATAGAGCGGGTAGAGCGTCTCGGGCGACGGCGGCGTGTAACGCGCTTCGTCCCACGGAATCTCAACCGGCAGATCGCGCGCGACGATCGAGACGTCGCGACAGATGCGCGCGGTCTCGCCGTGTTCGCGCACCAGCCCTTCTAATTTCGGCGAGCCGGCGAGCGCCGGATTTTCCAGCAAGGCGTCGAGCGAGCCGGCGGCTTTGAGCAATTTGATCGCGGTTTTCTCGCCGATTCCCGGGATGCCCGGAAGGTTGTCCGACGGATCGCCTTTGAGGCCACGATAGTCCGGCAATTGCGAGGGCTGCAATTCGAAGCGTTCGCGCACCGCGGCCGGATCGTAGCGCCCGAGTTCGGTGATCCCGCGGCGCGTTACCAAGACGGTCGTGCGCTCGTCGACGATCTGCAACATGTCGAGATCGCCCGTCACGACGTCGACGCGCTGACCGGCCTCAGTCGCCTGACGCGCCAGGGTCGCGATCACGTCATCGGCTTCCTGACCTTCCAACTCGATCACCGGGATGTCGTACGCCTCGAGGATGCGGCGAACCAGCGCAAACTGCGAACGGAGATCGTCGGGCATCGCCTCACGCTGCGCTTTGTATTCGCTGTACATCGCGACGCGCGCTTGCGGCAGCCCTTTGTCGAAGCAGGCGATCACGTGCGTCGGCTTCTCATCGCCGACGATCTTGGTCAGCATCTGCGTAAAGCCGTAAGCGGCGTTGATCGGAACGCCTTTCGTCGTCGTTAACACCGGCAGCGCGAAAAACGCGCGGTAGACGAGCCCGTAGGTGTCGAGCAGCATGACGACCGCACTTTGCGGCGGCGGCGCGCTCATTGGACGTCGAACGCGATCGATGAAGCGCCGACGCAGCCGTTCTCGGCGATCTTCAGCACCGATAAGATGTAGTGCCCATGCTCGCGCGGGACTTCGATGTCGAAGCTCTCGCCGGAAAGATGCTCGACGCGCCAAAGCATGGTACGCGGCGCCGCCGCGGCGATCGACGGCACGTCGGTCGAAACCTTGCGCGGCTCCTCGGCGGCGAAGATATCGCTCGCCTTCGAGTTCGCCGGCGCGACGTAGGCGTGCCATCTCGGGTTTTCGGAGGCCGGATTCTGCGACGTCGTCCCGCCGCTCGAGAGCACCGCCGGCGCATCGTCGAACAGCGCCGAGCCGCTTTCACGACCGTCGGCGACGCGAATCGCGTAGGTCGCGCCGCTCTTTTCGGCGCCGTCGCGTACCGCTACGTGCGCGACGTCGCCCGGCGCGTAACGAGCGCGATCGAGCCCGAGATCGGTGGTGCGCGCGTGACCGGGTCCGTCAAGTTGGAGACGTGCGGCTCCGAGCGCGATCGCACCGTCGCGTACGAAGGCGGCGGAGACGCGCACGTCGCCTTGCGGATCGCCGAGATCGAGCGTCGCCGTCGCTTCGCCGCCCGAGGCGATTCCCAGGCGCGTCGCATAGGTGCGCGCACCGTCGAGCGTGATCAAGGCGCTGCCGCTCGCGCCGGGAGCGTTCGCGCGAACCGTGATCTTGTCGCCGACGCGATAGCGCGCCTTGTCGAGCACGATCGCGACCGAGCCGATATCGGAGGGCGTCGAGCCGGCGAGCGCCCGCGGCTCGATCGTCACCGTCGAAGCGTCGAGCGCGTGCCGACCGTCGACCTCGGCGGCGGCGAGCACCAAGTGCGAACCGAGACTGACGTTGCGGAAAACCGCGCGCGCGCGTCCATTTGCGTCGAGCGTGACGTCCTGATCTTGAACGGTCGAGCCGTGCGACAGTCGCACGTGAACGGGCAAGCCGCTCGCGGGCGAAGCAGTCGAAGCGTCGAAGCCGCGCACGTCGACGACGACGGGTTGTCCCGGGTCGACCGTCGTCGCCGCCGGATCGACCGCCAACGCGACGCGCGCATTGGGCACCGCGACGCGCGTCGTCGCTGACGCGCCGATCGCCGTCGCTTCGATGCCGTACGTCGAATCGAGTCCGTCGGTCGGCGGCGGCAGCGAGATGCTCGCGCGGCCGTTAGCGTCGGTGCGCAGCGCATAATTGTACACGATCGTCGTCCCCCAGCGGGACGCTTCGTCGGAGGCATCGGGCGGAACGATGTGCGGCGTTCGCACGACGCGCACGTTAACCGTCGCGCCGGGAACGTTCGCCCCGGCGCGTGTCGCGCCGACCACGATGGTTACGGGCTTCTGCGGATTGCACGGACAGTTGGATTGAAGCGAGAGCACGAAATCGACCGCCGCGTCGACGTGGACGCTCGTCCCGCCGACGCCGCCGGCGGCGCTCGCGAGGATCGAGTAATCGCCCGACTCGACGGTCGCCGGCACGTCGATCGCGCCGTTGAAGGCGCCGGCCGAATCCAAGCGCGCCGTCGCGGCCGCGAGCGTGCGCCCCGCGCCGGCGAGCGTTATGCGAACGTCGCCGCCGGCGAGTTTGAGGCTGCCGTTGACGCGCCGCCGTACGAAACCGGCGAAGTGCACTTGCGAGCCCGCGCGCACGACCGCAGATTCGAGCCGCATGCCGACGATTGCGCTCGGGATCGGCGCCTGCGGAAGAATCGAGATGAAGGCTCGTCCCGCTCCGTTTTCCGCGAGCGCGAAAGCCGGTCGCTGGCGTAGGTCGCGCCAGTTGACGAAGCCGTTCGGATCGGTTTTTCTTTCAAGGAGTCGCAAGCCGACCAAGAACGAAACGTGCATGTTCGAAATCGGGCGTCCGCTGCGCAGATCGACTCCCCACAGCAGCAAGCCTTCGGGACTCTCTTTGGTCAGGAGCCCGATGTGCGTCCGGTTGATCCAGACTTGCTGGACCGCTTCGCCTCGCCTCGCCTCGATCACGTAGAAGCCCTCCTGGCTTCCGATCGGAACGGTTACGTCGCTCGACTCGAACCGGAAGCCCGGCGGCGGCGAGAACTTCCAGCGCGCGATCGGGTTGCGGTGCGACGTGTCGAGCGGCCGCGGTTGACGATTCTGACCCGCGATGATGACGTCGGCCGGGTCGACATTGTACGCGGCAAAGTCGACCGGCGCGCCCGAGTAGGTGTCGAGGCGCAAGGTCGCCGGCTTCCACGGCACGCTGACGTCGCGCGCAAACAGCGCGAAATACGCGTCCCACTGACCCTTGTCGAGTAGCGGACGCGCGGCTTCTGCAGGCAACGCGGCGAGCGCGATCGCCAGCAACGCGGCGCCGATCGCGCGCCCTGTCCGGTTCCTAGGAGTCTGTCTAGAAATCCAGCGCGTAGTAGAGCGTTCCGTACGCACCCTGATAAACGAGGAACGCAGCCGTGTAATCGCGCGACTCACCCTTTTTCAGCAACTCGTCGGAGTTGTGGAACAGTCCGGCCAGCGCCGTGCTCCCCGAATCGATGCCCGTATGGCGGATTTTGTTCGCATCCTCGAACGTGAAGTGATTCAGTTGCGGGACAAGATCGCGGCCGACGTCGTTGGTGAACGTGAAGTTGACAACGTAGAGTGTGTCACCTTGCACGGAGTTTTCGGGGGCGGCGAGGATGCGCATCGATTTCACGACGATGTCGCTCGCCGGCTGCACGAGGGCGCTCGGGCCGTTGGCCCCCTGAGGTTGATCTTTGCACGCCGACAGCAGCGCGAGGCTGCCCAGCGCAAGTACATAGAGAAGACGTTTCACGGCGTCGGGATTCGGCGGTCCTCGAGGGCACCCCCGCCCGGCTGGGTATAAGCGTCGCATGATGCGCACGCTCCCGTTTTTACTCGCCGCCGCGTTAGCGACGGCGATCCTGGGACGCCCGTGTTTGGCCGAGTCGACTCCCAGCCCCGGCGCGATCGGGTCGGCTCCGTCCGATGTCTCGAAATACCGCTCGCAATTCCCGAAGACACCGCAGCACACGCAGTACGTCGTCGAGGTCAATCGCAAAGGCCAGGTCAGCAAGGTTCGTTCCGGGACGCACTCGCACGATCCGCGCTTCGACCAGGTCACCTTTGGCAACGTCGTGCAGACCTTCATTCGCCGGAGCGACGGGCTCGCGATTTCCGGGCTCTATCGCGTCTCGTACGATTACGACCCCAAGACGCAATTCGTGCATCGTTCGGTGGCGCTGGTTCACGCCGGCGGCGTCGACGCGGCGGCTCCGGGCTTGGTCCAGGTTTTCACCGACATCAACAGGCGCAACGCGCAAAAGTATCAGGCCGACCTGCACCAGCGAAACCTCCAGCAGCAGTTGAAGGACCAGTTGAAGAAACTGAACGCGACGGCGGCTCCGCGAGCGACGCCGTCGCACTGAACCGACAAGGCGGTACCATGCCGGCACCCGAGTTCGATCCTCTCAAATGGTGGTTGGCGAGTCGCGAAGGCATCGACGATGCGACCGATCGCGACCTCGAACGCAGTTGCACGCGCAAAGACGGCTATCGGACGGAAGACGAAGCGCGCGCGCACGCGGCGATGAACGGGATGGGCGGCGTGCTCTTCACGTACCACTGTCGCTATTGCGACCTCTGGCACCTCACGCGCCGACCATCGAGGGGATGACCTCTCGTTGAATCGAACGGACGCCCACAAATGCGTTACCTTACGTTTCTGCTCGAGGGAAGCCCGCGGCCGGGGCTGCTGCGCGGCGCCGAGATCCACCCACTTCCGGTAAGCGTCGGGACACTGCGCGACTACATCGCGCTTTCGGCGCGCGAACGCGCTGCGCTCGGGACCGAGGGTTCGGTCCCGCTTGGGGCTGCGACGCTGCTCGCGCCCGTCCGCCCGCTCAAGAACGTCTTCGCCGTGGGGCGCAATTACATGGGCCACGCCGAGGAAGTAGCGCGGGCGCGCGGGATCGAGCTCAAGTTGCCGGCGGTACCGACCTTCTTCACCAAGGCGCCGACCGCGATTTCCGACCCCGAAGCGACGCTCCATCTGTCGCCGGAGATTTCGTCGCAGTACGATTACGAGGCGGAGCTCGCGGTCGTGATCGGGGAACGTTGTCGCGACGTGCCGGAAGATCGCGCACTATCGGTCGTCTTCGGCTACACGTGCCTCAACGACGTCACCGCGCGCGACCTGCAGCGCGACCACCAACAATGGTTCAAGGGAAAGAGCCTCGACGAGACGTGTCCGATCGGACCCTGGATCGTCGGTGCCGACGAGATTCCCGATCCCGGCAAACTCGACATCTCGCTGCGACTCAACGGCGCAATCAAACAACACGCCGATACGGGCCAGTTGATCTTCAGCATTCCGAAGATCATCGCGTCGCTCTCGCGCGGCCTCACGCTCGAACCCGGCGACGTGATCGCGACGGGGACGCCCGACGGCGTCGGCTTCGCGCGAACGCCGCCCGAGTTTCTCAAGGACGGCGACGTGATGGAAGTCGACATCGGCGGAATCGGTGTCTTGCGCAACACCATCGTGCTCAAGGTTCCGGCGGTAGTGCGCTAGGATGCTCATCGGCGTCCCGACCGAGATCGAGCCGGGCGAACGGCGCGTCGCGCTTGTCCCCGAGACGGTCGCGCGGCTCGTGAAATCGGGTACCGCAGTTCGCGTCCAGCGCGGCGCCGGTCACGCTGCCGCCTTCGTCGACGCCGCCTACGAAGCAGCCGGTGCGACGCTGGCGCCGGACGCTGCCGGTGTCTTCGGCGAGGCGGATCTGATCGCCAAGGTTCAGCGCCCAAACGACGCCGAGCTGAAGTCGATGCGAGCCGGCCAGGCGCTCGTCGCTTTCCTCTCGCCGCTCGGCGATCCGGCCTCAGTCGAACGCTACGCGAAGCAAAAAATCACCGCACTTTCGATGGACGCGATCCCGCGCATCACGCGTGCGCAAAGCATGGACGCGCTCTCGTCGCAAGCAAACATCGGCGGCTATAAAGCGGCGTTGCTCGCGGCCGAACATCTGCCGCGTTTCTTTCCGATGCTCACGACCGCGGCCGGAACCGTCGCGCCCGCAAAAGTCCTGATTCTCGGCGCCGGCGTCGCCGGTTTGCAGGCGATCGCGACGGCTCGCCGTCTCGGCGCCGTCGTCTCGGGTTACGACACGCGCGCCGTCGTGAAAGAGCAGGTGCAGAGCCTCGGCGCAAGCTTTCTCGAACTCGACCTCGGCGTCGACGCTGCCGGAGCCGGCGGATATGCGAAGGCGTTGACGCCCGAACAGGAGACGCGACAGCAAGAATTGTTGGCGCAGCACGTTGCGACGATCGACGTCGTGATCACGACCGCGGCCGTACCGGGCCGTCGCGCGCCGTTGCTCTTGACCGAAGCGGCGGTCGTGGCGATGAGGCCGGGCTCGGTGATCGTCGACCTCGCCGCCGAGACCGGCGGCAACTGCGCGCTTACCAAACCCGGTGAGGTGAGCGTGGCGCACGACGTGACGATCGTCGGAACCACGAACCTACCGTCGACGATGCCCTACCACGCGAGCCTACTCTACTCCCGCAACGTCTACGCGCTCTTGCAGCTGCTGATCAAAGGCGGCGCGCTCAACCTCGATCTGGGGGACGAGATCGTCAAAGGAACGACGCTGACCAAGGACGGTGAGATCCTCCACGAACCGACCCTCGCCGCACTCGCCGGAAGCAAATCATGAGCGCACATCTCCTCACCGAGCTGACCGTCTTCATCCTCGCCGTCTTCGTCGGGTTCGAGGTGATCTCGAAGGTACCGACGACCTTACACACGCCGCTGATGTCCGCCACCAACGCGATTCACGGCATCGTGCTCGTCGGCGCGCTGCTGGTCGCAGTCGTCGCCTCACCGAAACTCGGCCCCGTCCTTTCCGTCGCGGTCGTATTCCTCGCGTCCTTGAATGTCTTCGGCGGCTACGTCGTCACCGAGCGTATGCTCTCGATGTTCAAGCCGCGCGAGACGCCGACACCACGCGACGGAACGAAACGCTGATGCCGGCTGAGGCGGTGAGCGCCAACCAGATCGCGATCGACGCCGCATATCTGGTCACCGGGATCTGTTTCATCCTCGGTCTGAAGTTTCTGAGCCATCCGCAGACCGCGCGCAACGGCAATCGTATCTCGATGCTCGGGATGGCGGTCGCGCTGGTCGCGACGGGTTTCTTGCTCGACTGGTCGTCCGCGTGGTGGATCGTCGCGATCGGCGGCGGCGGCGGCGCGCTGGTCGGCATCTATTCGGCGCGCGCCGTCAAGATGACGGCGATGCCGCAGATGGTCGCACTCTTCAACGGCGCGGGCGGCGGCGCGGCGGCGATGGTCGCGGCCGCGGAATTTTTGCATCTCAATCCCGGCGGCTCCGCGCTTTCATGGGATCAATCGCTCCCGATCATCCTCTCGAGCGTCATCGGTGCGATCAGCTTCACCGGCAGCATCATCGCCTTCTTGAAATTGCAAGAACTGATAACCGGCCGCCCCTTGACCTATCCTGGTCAGCAATTTGTCAACGGCCTGATCGCGCTCGCGGTCGTCGGCGGCGCGGCGCTGACGATCGCCAACGTCGACACCGTCCCGGCCTATTTCGTCGCGCTCGGTGCGGCGGCGCTGCTCGGCATCCTCTTCGTCCTTCCCATCGGCGGCGCGGACATGCCGGTCATCATCTCGCTGCTCAACTCCTTCACCGGCCTCGCCGCGGCGATGACCGGGTTCGTGCTGGGCAATAACGTCTTGATCATCAGCGGTGCGCTGGTCGGTGCGTCGGGGACGTTCCTGACGATGCTGATGAGCAAAGCGATGAATCGTTCGATCGCCAACGTGCTCTTCGGCGCGTTCGGAAAGGTGGTCGCGGGCGCGGGCGGTGCGGTTCCGGGGGCGACCGGGGCGATTCGCGAGGCGACCGTCGACGACGTCGCGACGATGTTGGCCTACGCCAAGCAGGTCATCATCGTCCCGGGTTACGGGATGGCGGTCGCGCAAGCGCAGCACAGCGTGCGCGAACTTGAGACCCAACTCGAAAAACGCGGCGTCGAGGTCAAGTACGCGATCCATCCGGTCGCCGGCCGCATGCCGGGTCACATGAACGTCTTGCTCGCCGAAGCCAACGTGCCATATACCGCGCTCTACGACATGGACGACATCAACCCGGAGTTTCCACGCACCGACGTCGCACTGGTCATCGGCGCCAACGACGTCACCAATCCGGCCGCGCGCACTGTCGCCTCGAGTCCGATCTACGGGATGCCGATCCTCGACGTCGACAAAGCTCACAACGTCGTCGTCCTCAAGCGTTCGATGAAGCCCGGCTTCGCCGGAATCGACAACCCGCTCTACGAGTTGCCGAACACGGTGATGCTCTTCGGCGACGCGAAAGCGTCGGTCGATCTACTCGTCTCGGCGGTAAAAGCGCTTTAGACTGACGGCGAGCGCCCTTCGGCGTCATTCAAGACTCCAGTTGTAGGCGTTCCAGGTCGGCGAGAAAGAGTTCGGAGCGAAACCGTGCAGACGCGTGTTGTACGCGTAGACGTAACCTGCGTTGAACAAATACACAATCGGGACGTCGCGGGCGACGATCCGGTCGATCGCGAGGTAGGCGTCGCGGCGCTCGGATTCGTGAGGTTCGGCGACGGCTTTGCGCTCGAGACGCTCGACGTCACGATTGCAATAGCGCATGTAGTTGGCCGTCGCCTCGCAACCCAGTAAGAAGAAATCGTCCGGGTCGGCGCCCATCGTCCAGGGGACGTACGCGAGATCGAAGTTTCCGCTCGCCAGCACGCCCGTTTTCGGAAGAAAGAATTGCGCTTGGGTGATTTGCCTGACGGGCGTTGACACGCCGCGCTCGTGAAGCTGACGCTCCGCGAAGGCCGCGACTCGCAGCCCGGTCGTCGTCTCGACGAACTGCACGTAGTTCAATTCGAGCGGCATCCCGTTCTTCTGACGCCGCCCGCCGGGCCCGCGGCGCCAACCCGCCGCGTCGAACAGGCGGTCGGCGAGCGCCGGATCGTAGCCCGGTTCTTTGACCCTCGGATCGAACGCCCAGGAAAAGCGCGGACGGTCGGAGTCGGCGACCGGATAATTTCCGTAGGTGATCTTCCGGCTGATTGCGCCGCGATCGAGGGCCGCCGCGAAGGCGCGCCGGACGCGGACGTCGTCGAGCGGCGGGTGTTTCGTATTGAGGGCCAGCCCCGCGACGATCGCCGTCGGCACGTGAACGAACCCGATATTCTTGTTGTCTTTGAGGACGGGGATCTGCACCGGCGCGACCAGGTTGAAGTCGATCGCCCCGGAGCGCAAGAGCGTGAGGTTCGAGTTGGGATCGGGGACGATTTCGATGTCGAGCGCGTCGATTTTCGGGCGGCCGCGCCAGTAGCGCGGGTTGGCACGGTAGACGAGACGATCGCCACGATTCCAGCGTTCGAACAAATACGGCCCGTCGCCGACGTTCGGTGCGGCCGAGAATTGCGCGCGAACGAGCGGCTTTTGTTGCTCGAGAACGTGCGCCGGTAGCACGTACTGCGGCGCGGTGCCGTAGGTGAAGAAGGTCGCGACCGCCGGCGCCCACGCGCGTTTGAGATGGAAACGTACGGCATACGCGCCGAGCGCTTCGGCGCGATCGATCAACTCGTACCCTTCGCGCGACGGGACGGGATTGGCCGGATCGAGGATCGCGTGCAGCGTGAACAAGACGTCGCGCGAGCTGACCGGGACCCCGTCGCTCCAACGGACGCCGCGTCGTAAGTGGTAGACGATCGTTCGGCCGTCCGGTGAGACTCCGCCGTTGCGAACGCTCGGAACGATCGAGAGCAGTTCGGGGACGGGGTTGCCGCGCGCATCCAGATCGAAGAACGGCTCGAAGGCGAGATGCGCGAGTTGCTGATCGACGTTGGCGGCGTCTGAGCGTGCGAACAGCGGGTCGAGCGTCGCCGGGTCGGCCGTGACGTCGAAGCGGAGCGTGGAGACCGGGCGCGCCCCCGGCGCATCGGCCGGCGGGCCACAAGCAGCCAGAAGCGCCAACAAAAGAAGCACCACCAGCGGTCGCATCGGCGCAAACTGCGCCGCGAGGGGGGAGGCGCCTCCCAAGGGCACGTGCGGCGAGGGCGGGGCTCGCTGCGGCCAATCTGGAAAATCGCACAATTGCCGGAAAGTATCCGTTAATATCTTGTAACCACCGGATAAACAGACTATACTAGTCCGGCCTCACACAAACTTCATTCATGCGGAGCCCTACCGTGCTCGACCACCCTGAACTCGACGATCTCGACCTTCGTCTCCTCGACGCCCTGCAGCGCAACGCGCGTTCGACCTTCGCCGAACTCGCGGGTGCGGTCGGCCTGGGCTCGTCCGCCGTACACGATCGTGTCAAGCGGCTCGAGCAGCGGGGCTACGTGAAAGGTTACGCGGCGCGCATCGACGGTCGCCGGCTCGGTATCGCGCTCATCGCGTTCGTCAGCGTCTATACGACGCCCGACGTTCAGTACGAAGCGTTCACGCGCGCCGTCGCGGCCCTACCGGAGATCGCGGAGATTCACAGCGTCGCCGGCGAGGAATCTTTCGTTCTAAAAGTCCTGACACGGTCCACCGCGCATCTCGACGATTTTCTTTCGCGTCTCAAGGCGACCGCCGGCATCGCGCGCACCAAGACGACGATCGTACTCTCCACCCCGTTCGAACGCGAAGGCTTCGCGCTCGCGGGCCTCGTCGGCAACGGCGCGACGCCGTCGGGAAACGGACGATGAGACTCGACCTCCCGTCGGGCGGGCTCTGCCGGCTCGGTTCGCATCGCGTCCTCGAACCAGCCGGAGCACTGCCGCAAAACGCTTGGAAACTCGACGCGCGGCCGATCGCCTTCGCGAATGAGATCCTGTGCGACGTCGACGCGCTCAATATCGACTCCGTCTCTTTTCGCCAGATCGCCGACGTTTGCGGTGGTGACGCGAAGCGCGTCGCCGAGCACGTCGTTGCGCTCGTCGGGCAGCGTGGTAAGCAGCACAACGCCGCAACCGGTAGCGGTGGGATGTTCGTCGGCCGCGTGCGCGAGATCGGCGAAGCGTTACGGTCTCGCCCGGACATCAAGGAAGGCGCACGCATCGCTTCACTCGTGTCGCTGACGATCACGCCGCTCGCAATCGACGAAGTGCTGCGCGTCGACATGGCCACCGGCCGCTTGTGGATTCGCGGCAGCGCGATTCTCTTCGAGAGTTGTCTCTACACGACGTTGCCCGACGACATCCCGGACGACGTGGCGCTCGCGGTGCTCGACGTCGCGGGCGCGCCCGCGCAAGTCCGCCGCCTCGCCAAACCGGGGCAGACCATCGTCGTCCTCGGCGCCGACGGAAAATCCGGGATGCTCGCCGTCGCGCAAGCGCGCGAGCGTGCCGGGCCGACCGGCCGAATCGTCGGCGTCGCGCCCGACGCCGCAACCTCCGGGGCACGACTACTAGTCGAGCACGGATATGTGGATGCCTTCGTCGCCGCCGACGCGCGCGACCCACTCGGCCTCGTCGCCGCCGTCTCGGCTGCCGTCCCGGAACTGGCCGATCTCACGGTCAATTGCGTCAACGTCGCGGGCACGGAATCGGCCTCGATTCTCTGCACGAAAGACGAGGGAATGGTCTATTTCTTCTCGATGAGCACGTCGTTTACGGCGGCCGCGCTCAGCGCAGAAGGAATGGGGAAAGACGTGACCATGATCGTCGGCAACGGCTACGCGAAGGGTCACGCCGACGTTGCGCTGCAAACGCTGCGCGATCACCCGCCGATCCAGCGCTACTTCACCGAGAAGTATGGTGCCCACGAATGATAAAGCCGCCGGCGCCGCCCGAAGCGTTTGCTTATACCAAAATACGTCAAGGCGAGTTCTGGCGCGCCATCCCCAAGTATCGCGACGTCGACGAGAGGACATTTCTCGATCATATCTGGCAGGGGCAGAACTCGGTAAAATCCCCGGACGAATTGCTCGCTACGGTCGAGGATCTCGTCGACCCGTCGTTTATCGAGGACGCGCGCGAAGGGTTCCGCCGCGCGCCGATGGCCGTGCGCGTCTCGCCCTACATGATCGCGTCGATCGACTGGTCGAAACCGTACACCGACCCGATCCGGACGCAGTTCATTCCGCTGGCCTCGCGGCTGCGGCCCGATCATCCACGCCTAACGCTCGACTCGTTGCACGAACTCGAAGACTCACCGGTTCCCGGACTGACGCATCGCTACGTCGACAAGGCGCTCTTTCTGCCGCTGACCGTATGTCCGGTGTACTGCCGTTTCTGCACGCGCTCGTACGCGATCGGCGCGGATACGGACGTCGTCGACAAAGTCCCGCTGGCGCGGACGCCCAAACAGTGGCAAGACGCTTTCGACTACATCGCCTCGCGTCCCGAGCTCGAAGATATCGTGATCTCCGGCGGCGACGTCTACCAGCTTCCGGCCAAATCGATTCTGACGATCGGTGAAGCGCTGCTCGCGATTCCGCACGTGCGCCGGATGCGCTTCGCGACCAAAGGCCCGGCCGTGATGCCGATGAAGATTTTAACCGATCACGCCTGGGTCGACGCGGTCACCGCGATCGTCGAGAAAGGCCGGAAGCTCGGGAAGGAAGTCGTGATCCACACGCACTTCAACAACCCCAACGAGATCAGCTGGATCACCGAGCGGGCGATGCGGCTCCTTTTCGAGCGCGCGATAACGGTGCGCAATCAAACCGTCTTGATTCGCGGCGTAAACGACGATCCGAACGTCATGCAACTGCTGGTGAAACAGCTCGGCTATCTCCACGTCCATCCGTATTACGTCTACATGCACGACTTGGTGAAGGGCGTCGAGGATTTACGCACGTCGATTCAGACCGCCGTCGACGTCGAAAAATTCGTGCGCGGCTCGACCGCCGGCTTCAACACGCCGACCTTCGTCTGCGACGCACCGGGCGGCGGCGGAAAGCGCGACGTCCACTCGTTCGATCACTACGATCGCGAAAACGGCATCTCGGTGTACTCGGCACCGAGCGTCAAGCCCGGCAAACACTTCGTCTACTTCGATCCGATCGACACGCTCGGGCCGGAAGCCCAAGCCCGCTGGCAGCATCCGGCGACGGCGGAAGCGATGATCGCCGATGCGATCGTCGCCGCCGGCGGTCCGCGTACGTACGTCCCGGCTTAGGCCGTGAGCGGCCGAACTGTTCGAATTGGACGGCCCGGACGTGTCCGGAACGACGACGACGTGATATGATGGCCCCCGTGAAACCGGCGTTCAGCCGCGCGCTCGGCCTCGCGGTTCTGATTGGATCGCTCGCAGGGGCGATTGGCACGCTTACCACGACACGATCCGCCGGTGCGGCCGCGACTGCGACCCCGACGGCTACGCCCGGCGGCGTCATCAAGGCGGCTCCGCTTTCGGCGAGCGCGCCCGGCGGAACGATCACGA
>PLCB01000038.1 GCA_003134695.1 Candidatus Zemynaea palustris
GTGCCGCCTCGCGTTTGGACTCGACGAACCGGTGATCCGACAACGAGCGTTCTCCGAGCGGTGCGTCATAAGCGGACGAAAAACAGAAAGCCCCGCGGCGGCTCCTTGGCTGGAACCGCTGCGGGGCCTTCCGAACCGAAGAGGCTCTTGCCTTACATCGGTGTGATGGTTCCGGTCCGAGCGCCGTCCGTGGCGTTGCCGCCGACGTAGTTGTTGTTCCACGTCAGGATCTGTCCGCCGCTGGCTAACAGACCGGTGCCGTTGTTGTACGCTACGGTGCAGTTCGTCATCTGCACGATCGCGCCGCTCGTCGATTCGACGCCGAAGACCTGATTATTCGAGATCACCGAGCTCGCGAGGGTCACCTTTGCGCTCGCGTTGTTCGCGAGCACGCCGCCCCCGACATTCTGTACGAAACTACTGTCCAGCACGTCGACGTCGCTGCCCGCTCCGGCGGTTAGCCCGGGTCCCCCCGAGTGTTGGATCGTGGTGTTGATGAGCGCCACGCGGTTGACGCTGCTCGTCGCCACGCTGTTTATCCCGCCCCCCGTGTTGCTATCGATCATACTGTTGCGCACCGTGAGGTTGGCGTGACCCGACGATGGCGCCAAATTGATCCCGAACTGGGTAAAGCCTGAGATCGACATGTTCTCGACGCTGACGGCTTGTGCGGCGTTAATTTGGACCCCGTTCAATCCGGAATTGATCCCTTGGATTTCCATATTACGGAGCACGACTTTTTGGCAGGTCACACTCGAGATACTGACAACTACGCCGTTCGTACCGGCCACCAGAATGGATGCAACCTGGCCGCCTTCGCCGCCGCCTCCGTCGAGCGTTATGCCCTTGGTGATCGTCACTGCGCCGAACCCGCCGGGATCCAAGGCGTCGATCTCGCCACACTCCGCGGTCTTGGAGATCGCGCCGGCCCACGTCTTGCAGGGCGCAGTGCGGCTGCAGGGATTCGCGTCGTCACCGACTCCGGAAACCCAGGTTCGCGTTGCCTGAGCTTGAGCGGCCGAGGTCATGGCGCAGAACGAAATCGCAACACCGATTCCGATCATCAATAATGAACGTTTCATGGGGCCTCACTTTTTTGTGTTTTAGTACGTTGGATTGTGCCCCTGGCGTTCGGCCACAACCTGAGAGACTCTTCTTGGCGCCGGTCGCTGAGCGTCACTAAAGGAGGAGCGGGCGGTCGGCGTGTCGTCCTTCGACCCTCGATGCGGCAGCGGGTCTTCCTGATAGGTCTTCTTATTTCGATGCTTGCCTCCGGCTGCGCTCGGTCCGCTACCCGTACCACCACACAACCGATCGCAAGTCCGGAGGCAGCGGAGGCGGCACCAGTCGCTTGGTGTCACACCTTGCCCGTCGAAAAGTCGTTTTGCCGGGCGCTTGTCATCGAAGCCCCGCGCGCGATGCTGCGATTGGCGGTAGCAGAGACGGACCAACGGCGCGAGCGCGGGTTGATGGGCCTTTCGGCACTCCCTCCGGACGAAGGAATGCTGTTCGTGTTCCCATTTAGCTCCGACCGCCATCTCGAATTCTGGATGAAGGACACGCTCGTGCCTCTCGACATGGTGTTCGTGCGCGCCGACGGCACGATCTCCAAAATTGCCGCCGGCGTTCCGGCGACGAAGCCCGGGACGGCGGACGCCGCTATCGCGCGGCGCGCCGGCATCGGCGTCTATGTGATCGAACTGCGCGCGGGCAGTGCGAGCGCCGCCGGCCTGGGGCCGGGCGGCCGCATCTCGATCCCGGCGGTCGAGGCGCAATGAAACGAGCGCTACAGCGGGCTGTTGTCGAGCATCGACCCATGAAGAATGGACACGGTGATCGGGATGCTCGCGCTCTGACCATCGCCCCGCAACGCGGTCAGCGTTAACCGAAGTGACGTCGCCGTCGGCGGCAGTCCCAAAACGTTCGCCGAAAACACTCCCTGCCAGGTTCCCAGCCCCGTCTGCGACAGGCTGATCGTGCTCGTGCCGGTTCCGATGGAAAGCCGCTGCACGTTCGTCGTCGTGATCGCGCTGACGCGGACCGTGGCGTTCGGCGTGAATATCGTCGGCGTGAGCGTGGCGTAGAATATCTGCGGCGCGCTCCCGGGCGCGGCGTAGGTGCTGGGCGGCGGCGAACCATAGACGAACGTGTTCGTTTGCGTGAAAGCACTCGGAGTCGCAAGCGACGACGGCGACGGTGTGCTCGTCGCGCCGGCCGTGGGCGACCGAGTCGCCGGCGGTCGCGGACGAGGCGTCGACCGCGCGCCTGGGAAGGCCGTGTCCGGAGCAAGCGTCGGAAGCGGGCCTGGCGTCGGCACCGCGATCCCCGGCGGTCGCGCCGGGTTTGAAGTGGTCGGCGAGTCGAGGCTGATAACGTGCGGCGTGACGACGATGATCAATTCGTTGCGCGTACTGGTTGTGTTTTCGTTTCGAAAAACTCGGCCGATGAGCGGAAGGTCACCAAGCAGTGGAATCTTGCTCTCGGTGTGCTGAATGTTCTCCTCGATCAGCCCGCCGATCACGAGGGTTTCGTTGTCGCGTAGATGCACGGTGGTTTGCGTGTCGCGAGTCGAGATCTGCGGAACGCCGTTGATGAATCCTGTCAACGAGTTCACGATCGGGTGCAGCGCGACGCTCAGTTCCCCAGCGTTGGTGATGATGGGAGTGATGTCGAGCGTGACACCCGTCTGGAAACTCTCGAGCTGCGTCGTGGCAACCGTTCCGGTACCGCCGCCGACCGTCGTTAGGATGCTGATCGTATCGCCGGCACGAATCGTGGCCGTCCTACCGGAGAGCGTCGTGATTCTCGGATTTGCCAGGACGCGCGCCTTCCCGTTTTGGACCAGCAGGTTCACCTGGGCCAGAAAGCTGATCGGCGTGCGCGTAAGCGCTTGCAAGCCGATGAGCCGGCCGGGCTGGCCGGTATCCAGCGAAGTGGCGGGCTGCAGTTCGCTGAAGGTCGTCCCGATCGTGGTCGTGCCCAGTTGCAGCCCGAGGTTGCTCAAGCTGTTCTCGTCCAACTCCAAGATTTCGGTGTCGAGCGCGACCGATTGCGGAATAACGTCGAGTCCGGCGATAAGCTCCTTGGCTTCTTTCACCGCTTGCGGGCTGCCGTTTACGATCAGCGTCTGCATCCCGTTAGGCGCGATGATCCGCAACTCGGGATGCGCCGTCGAAAGCGCGGATAACACTGCGCTTGCCAAATCTTGTGCGGTCGTACCCACACCCTGGTAGCCTCCGGGAACGATCGAACGCAGCTGGATGATCTGAGACGTCCCCTGCACGCCGCCCCCAACCGCCGTGCCGCTGCCCTCCTCGCCACGGTTCACCGCCGTCGAGGTAGCCGTCCCGTCGAGCTGCGCGACGCCGTCGGCGATACGCTGCTGTTCGGCCGCGTTGGCCGTGACCGAGATGGCGTTCAGACTCGCATCGACGGAGACTTCGGCCTTGGGGAACGCGCGCTTGATCAGTTCCCCGACCGACGCTGCGTCGACGTTCTTCAGGCGATAGATTTGCGTATAGCGCGATCCGTACGGCGGCACGTCCAGGAGTGCGATCAGCGTCTTGGCGCGCGCCACATCTTCCGGCGCGCCGCGCAGCGTGACGGTTGGACCTGAGACCGCCACGCGCAAGTGCGGAATCTGCGAACCAACCGCGCGAGCGATATCCTCGGGACGCCGTTGTAGAATCTTCACCGCATCGTTCGTGACCGCAACCACCGGCGCCGGCGACGCACCCGCATCGATCCCGCTCACCACCGTCTTGATTTGCGCGAGGTCCGCGGCACTGGCGCTGACCAGCATGATGGAGCGGCTGACGACGGTGAATTTTGCCGACGGATAGAGCGTTCTCAGCTGGTCGGCGATGACCGACGCTGACTGCGTGCGCAGGATCACCGCTTCCGTGGCGGGCTTCGTCGGGTCGCGTACGTCGAGGCCTTGCACGACCGTGCGAGCGGCCGCAATGTCGGAATCCGAGCCGACGAGGACGAGCGTGTTGTTCGAGCCGCCTTCGCCGACCGAGAGGCGCGGGAAAAGCTGCCGCAGGACCTTGGCGGCGCGGGCTGCGGGAACCATCGTCATCGACACCACGGCCGAACTCTGCGTGGTGACCATGACGGTGCGGCCCTGGCTTATGCAGCGCAATCGAAGCTGCGAGCACACGGCACGCAGCGCCTCATCGGGCGTGACGTCGTGCAATGAGAGATTCACCGTACCATGCACGTCGTCCGCGACCGTGATCCGCAGATGCGCTTGGTCGCCCAGGCGGAGTAAGACGTCGCGTACGGCTTGGTCGCGCGCCACCAGCTGAATCCTCGCCGGCGACTTTTGGGCAAGCGATTGAGCGCCGATACCCGACGCAACGAACGCGAACGCGAACAGCAGACCGAAGCAGAAAATGCGAACGAGGCGCACTGTCATACGGGCTGCTTCGCGGCGGCGGCGTCCCCGGCCCGCCTTGATTCGCTGGGCTTCCGTCAATGCGGGACGAACAGCGCGTCGTCGACCGGCGCCGCCTCGAACGTCCAGTCGAGCGGCGATTTCCCGGCGCCTTCGTATTCGCTCAGTTGTTGGATCAGCTTCGCGACCAGAGCGGTCCATCCGGTTTGGTGCGAGGCGCCGATCCCGGCGCCGTTGTCGCCGTGGAAGTATTCGTAGAAGAGGAGCAGATCGCGGAAGCGAGCGTCGGTTTGAATCTTCGCCGCCGAACCGTTGAAGGGCCGCCGCCCGTCCGCTCCGCGCGTGAAGATGCTGACCAAGCGTTGCGAAAGATTGCTCGCAACTTCCCAGAGCGTCGCCATATGTCCCGAGCCGGTCGGGAATTCAACTCGGAAATCGTCGCCGTGATAGAAGTGGAAGTTCTGCAACGCTTCGATGATCAGGAAATTGATCGGAAACCAGATCGGACCTCGCCAATTCGAGTTGCCGCCGAAGAGTGCGATGCGGCTTTCGGCCGGGTCGTAGTCGACGCGCAGGCTGAACTGACCGATCTCGGCGACGTAGGGGTGCTGCTCGTAGTATTTTGAGAGAGAGCGAATGCCGTACGGGCTCAGGAATTCGTTCTCGTCGAGCATGACGCGCAAGAGACGCCGCAGGTTCTCCGCGTCGAGGATCGCAAGCAGCCGGCGACCTTCCACGCGCTCGGTTTCCATGCAGGCGACGCTTTCCCGCAGCTCGGGCCGGTTCGCGATGAACCATTCCATGCGGCGCTTGAAGTCGGGCACCCGCTCGATGAGTTGCGGCGGGATCGTCTCGATCGCGAGTAGCGGCAGCAAGCCGACGATCGACCGCAAACGCACCGGAAAAGCACTCCCGTCCTCGAGGACGATCTGGTCGTAGAAGAAGCCGTCCTGTTCGTCCCAGAGACCGGTCTCGCTGCCGGTCATCTCGTTCATCGCGTGCGCGATATAAAGGAAGTGCTCGAAGAACTTGCTGGCGATGTCTTCGTATGCGACGTCGTGTTGAGCCAATTCGAGCGCGATCGCCATCATGTCGAGCGAATAGACCGCCATCCAACTGGTCGCGTCCGACTGGTTGAGGTGCGCGCCGAACGGCAGTTGCGCGCCCCGGTCGAACGGCCCGATGTTGTCGAGCCCAAGGAAACCGCCTTGAAAGACGTTGTTGCCCGCCGGGTCCTCGCGGTTGACCCACCAGGTGAAATTCATCAAGAGCTTTTGGAATACGCGTTCGAGGAAGATGTAGTCGGCGACGCCGTACATTTTGTGCTCGATCTGGAAAACGCGATAGGCGGCCCAGGCATGGACGGGCGGGTTGACGTCGCTGAACGCCCACTCATAAGCGGGCAACTGCCCGTTGGGATGCATGTACCATTCCCGCGTCAGCGCGATCAGTTGGCGTTTCGCGAACGTCGGATCGATCAGTGCGAACACGACGGCGTGAAAGGCAAGATCCCACGCGGCGTACCACGGATACTCCCAAGTGTCGGGCATCGAGAGCACGTCGTCGTTGTAGAGATGGACCCATTCGGAGTTGCGCCCGTGCAAACGCTCGACGGGCGGCGGCGGTTGCAGTGGATCGCCACGCAGCCAATCGCGCACCACGTAGAAGTAGAACTGTTTGCTCCACAGCATCCCGGCGAACGCCGTGCGCTGAATCGCCCGCTCCTCATCGCTCGTCGGGAACGGGTTAAGCGCGGCGTAAAAATGATCGGCCTCGGCGATTCGCTCGTCGAACGTCGCCTCGAACGTTTCACCGAACGGCGCCGACAGCGGCTCGGCGCTCAATCGAAGTTTGATGGTTTGGCTGCTGCCGGGCGGAATGCTCAGCGTGTAGTGGATTCCCGCCTTCGTTCCCTGAAGCGCGGGATTGACCGCGGTGCGCTCGCCGCGAACGATCGCTCGATCGATGCCGTCTTTGACATACGGCTGCGTGTTCGAGGAATTGAAGACAGCCTCGGCGTTGGTGTCGTTGTCGGTGAACAATAGCTCGGCTGCACCGTCGTAGTAGAGGCGGTAGGCGCCGAGCCCTAGATGCTGCGCGAGGATCGCGCTCGGCTCGTGTCCGGCGCCGAGCGACGGGCGCTCAACGTCCGCCGTCCACGACCATTCGTTGCGAAACCAGAGCTGGGGGACGAGGTGCAGCGGCGCCGTGTTCGGGCCACGATTGAGCGCCGTGATGCGGATGAGGATGTCGGTCGGCGTACGCTTCGCGTACTCGACGACGACATCGAAATAGGCGTCGTCCTCGAAGATTCCCGTGTCGAGGAGTTCGTACTCGGGATCGAGCCGCGTTCGGGACGCGTTGACGTCGATCAGTTGCCGGTAGGGGAAGATGCGCTGCGGATATTTGTACAGCGCCTTCATGTAGGCGTGCGACGGGACGTTGTCGAGGTGGTAATACTGCTCCTTGACGTCCTCGCCGTGATTGCCTTGGTGGCCGCCGAGACCGAAGAAGCGTTCCTTCAGTATCGGGTCGGCACCGTTCCAAAATGCGGGCGCGAAGCAGAGCCGCTGGTGGCGGTCGCTGATGCCGAGGATGCCGTCTTCGCCCCAGCGATACGCGCGCGAACGCGCCTGCTCAAACGGGAAGTAATCCCACGCGTTTCCGTCGCGGCTGTAGTCTTCGCGAACCGTCCCCCACTGGCGATCGCTCAGGTACGGTCCCCACAGCGCCCAGGGCTCGACGCGGCGCTCCTCGGCCAAAATCCGCGCACGTTCGGGATTCCACTCCATCCGGCGCCTCTTCTGCGA
>PLCB01000011.1:0-48203 GCA_003134695.1 Candidatus Zemynaea palustris
TTGCACGGCGATCCGAATCGGGAGACGCGCTACGAGGGCGATCCGGTCGAGCGAGCGCGCGCCTTCGTCGCCGCCGGAGCGGCGCGACTGCACGTGGTCGATCTCGACGGCGCGTTTGGAACCGGCGAGAACATCGGCGCGTTGCGTGCGATCTGCGGCGCCGTCCCGGTTCCGATTCAAACCGGTGGCGGCATCCGAACGCGCGAGGACGTGATGGCGCGCTTCGAGGCGGGCGCTCGTTTCGTCATCGTCGGCACGATGCTCATCGAGGATCCGGCGTTGGTCCAAGAGTTGCTCGATCAGTTCGACGGCCGCCTCATCGCGGGGATCGATGCGCGCGGACACCAGATCGCGTTCCGAGGCTGGCTGCAGACGGCGCCGCGGGAGCGCGACGATCTGATTCGCGAAGTCGCGACGCGCGGCTTCGAACGGATCGTCTTCACCGAGATCGCGCGCGACGGCGCGGGAACCGGTTACGACGTCGAAACGCTCTCACAAGTCGCGCGCTTGTTTCCTTTCAAGGTCACGGCGAGCGGCGGAGCGCGCACGCTCGACGACCTGCGCGCGCTCGCGGCGGGCACGCCGGAGAACGTCGACAGCGCGATCGTGGGACGCGCGCTTTATGAAGGAACGCTCGATTTGGCAGAGGCGATCGCGGAACTCGTCTGAGCGGGCGCGGCCTCGGAGTATCGGCGCGGGACGCTCTCGGGGAGTCGAGCGATGAGTTCGTATCCGATCGTGCCGGCGAGCGTCGCGAGTTCGTTCGCGTCGATCCACGCATCGCCGTCACGGCCGACGAGCGTAACGCGGCTGCCGACGTGCGCTTCCGGGACGTCGCTGACGTCGAGAAAACTCATGTTCATGCAGACGCGCCCGACGATCGGCGCACGGCTTCCATGCACAGCGACTTGGCCCACGTTTGAAAGCGCGCGTGGAACGCCTTCGGCGTATCCGATCGGGATCACGCCGATGCGCGACGGCCGGGTCGTGCGGTAGGTGCAACCGTAGCCGACCGATTGTCCTTCGGCGACGTCGCGGATTACGACGAGTTGCGTCGTCCAGGTGAGTGCCGGCTCGAGTTGCAGTGCGTGGCCGGTAGCGTTGCGCGTCTCCGGCGAGGGCCAGATTCCGTAGGTGGCGATCCCGGCACGGACCAGGTCGAGTCGCAGCGCCGGAAAGAGCATCGACGCGGCCGAGGCGGCGGCGTGACGGATGACGGAATGTTCGCGCAGCAGCGCCTCGACCGGTGCGAGCGCGCTCTTGAACGATTCGAGTTGACCGAGCGTGTATGACGACTCCAACTCTTCGGCGGCTGCGAGGTGCGTGTAGACGCCGCGCACGTCGAGACCGTCGTCGGCGAGCAGCGCGGCGATTGCGCCGCCGGCGGCGTTCGGTTCGAAGCCGAGACGCGTGACGCCCGTATCGATCTTCGCGTGAACGGGAAACCGCGTGTTGCGTGCGTGTGCAACCTGCGCGACCTCACGCCGAAACGATCCCGCGTCCCAAAGCGTGAGCGCCGCGCCGGCTGCGAGGACTTCGGGGAGTTCGCTCGGTTCGACCGGTCCCATGATAAGAATCGGCGCTCGCACGCCGGCATCGCGCAACGCGAGCGCTTCGCCGGCGCCGTAGACGCAGAACGCATCGGCCAGATCTTCGAGCGCGCGAGCCACCGGTGCGAGCCCGTGTCCGTATGCGTTCGATTTGACGACCGCGGCATACCGCGCCGGCCGCACGAGCGCGCGAAGGCGCTCGACGTTCGTCCGAATCGCGCCGAGATCGACGTCAATTTCGGCGATCACGTGGCGCGCCTGGCGCGCGCGATCAGCGCGATCGGGATCCCGAAGAAAAAGGTGTACGCGATCATGCCGTTACCCTGCGTCGAGAACTCCGGGGCGTGTTGGACGCTGGAGGGGAACTGTAAGATGAGCATGAGCAGATAGACGGCGAAGCCGTAGATGAAGCCCGAGATGAGCGGAACTCCGTCGAGTTGCGGCGTTCGCGCGGCGACGTACACGTAGCCGATCCCCCAAACGGCGCTGATCGCAAAATGTACGGCGACGCCGAGCCAGGCGTAAACCGGATCGCCGAGCGCCGTCGCTCCGATCAACCCGGCGGCGGTGTACTGAAACTCGCGCACGACGTCGACGCCGCCCGCCATGACCCAGATCGCGGCGAACGAGTAGGCTTCGATCAGCACGCCGCCGACGAGGCCGGCTGTGACGCCGGTCACGATACTCGATCGAACGCGTGAACTGGTTTCGGTCATGGCGGCTCGTTCGACGCTGCACCAGCCTGCGGCCTCGGCCGCTTGAATCCCCGTGCAGCTCAACTAAACGCCCGTGTGACAGCGCTGACGGTTTGTCCTCGGTGCGTGGGCCAGGGCCTAAAAAGGGCGAAGTTCTCTTATATGGGCTGGATCGTGCGGTTGGCAGGGTACGCCGCGATGATCGCGTTCGCGTACGGAGTCGCGATCGTCGGCTACGCCGGCGTTCACTGGTTCGCCGCGCTTCCCAGCGGACCACTGTGGGACGAATCCTGGCGCGCGCCCGCGCGCTTCTTGATCTTGATCCTGCTGACGGCAGCGATGGCGCTGCCCGCGCTGCGCAGCGAAGGCGACGGAACGCTCCGTACGGCCTCGGTGCTCTTTGCCGTGAGCCTCGCCGTGTACTCGGTGTTCAAGATCGGCGGGTTCGCCAATCCCGACGTCCCCGAGATGTGGGTGTTTGCGCACCTGGTCGATCCGTTGCGCCACTTCGCACTCGGGGTTTGATGAGAAGGCGCGGCCCGGCGGTCGCCGTCCGCGCCGAGCACACGCCTTCCTTCGATCCGTCGAACTCTCGGGAGTTGAAGTCGACGGTCAACAGATACGTCCCGCCGACCGCGTTGCAGTCCTGGGTTTCGGGGACGTACTACTGATAGGCCCGCCACAAGCGTTTGATCTGCCGAATGCAGAGGCCGAGCCGCACGGCAGCCTGCCGCTGAGTGATCTCGCCGGCTCGAAGGCGTTGTAGCACCTCAAGCCTGCGCAGTTCCCGAGTGGTCATCACGTAGAGCTCCATGGGAGGACCTCTTGCGACCAGCCCAGGGGACATCTCTAACTTGGCGGATATGGGGACATCTCTACTTGGCGGCGATACAAAGCCGACCAACGGACTTGCACTCGCCCCGGCAGTCTGCTAACATTCCCTCTGCTGGCACTTACTTGCCCTGAGTGCTAACGCCCTATTTAAGCCCAAATCTAAGCAGATCCGTGGAGGTCTATTCGTGAATCTCAGGCCCTTAGGCGATCGTCTGGTCGTCGAGCACGTCGAGCAAGCTGACAAGAGCGCCGGAGGCGTCTTCCTGCCCGACACCGCCAAGGAAAAACCCCAGGAAGGGAAAGTGCTGGCGGTCGGTTCCGGCCGTACGCTTGACAACGGCACCAAGCTTCCGATGGACGTCAAAGTTGGCGACCGCATTATCTACTCGAAGTATTCCGGCTCCGAAATCAAGCTCGAAGGAACCGAATACCTCATCATCTCGGAAAAGGACGTATTGGCCATCTTCACCGATGTCAAAGTCCTAGCCGGAGTTAAGTAAAAAAAATGGCTGCAAAAGAACTCGTATTTGACGAATCCGCTCGCCGCGCCCTCGAGCGCGGAGCAAACATTCTCGCCGACGCCGTTCGGGTGACGCTTGGGCCCAAAGGCCGCAACGTCGTCCTCGACAAGAAGTTCGGCTCGCCGACGATCACCAACGACGGCGTCACGATCGCTAAGGAGATCGAACTCTCCAACGCCTTCGAAAACATGGGCGCACAACTCGTGAAAGAAGTCGCGTCCAAGACCAACGATATCGCCGGCGACGGCACGACGACCGCGACCGTGCTCGCGCAAGCGATCATTCGCGAAGGTCTGCGCAACGTTACCGCCGGCTCGAACCCGCTGCTCATTAAGAAGGGCATCGACAAAGCGGTCGAGATGACCGTCGCCGAGATGGAGAAGCTGGTCCAGAAAGTCGACACGCCGGAGAAGATCGCGCAAGTCGCGTCGATCTCGGCCAACGACGAAGAGATCGGCAAGCTGATCTCCGAGGCGATGAAGGCCGTCGGCAAAGACGGCGTCATCACGGTCGAAGAGTCGAAGACCACCAAGACCGACGTCGAGACCAAAGACGGCATGCAGTTCGACAAGGGCTACATCTCGCCGTACATGGTGACCGATTCCGAGCGCATGGAAGCGACCCTGACCGATCCGTACATCCTCGTGACGGAGCGCAAGATCTCGGCGATCGCCGACATTCTGCCGCTGCTCGAGAAGATCGTACAGGTCCAGAAGCCGCTGCTCATCGTCGCCGAAGACGTCGAGGGTGAAGCGCTCGCGACGCTGGTCGTCAACAAGCTGCGCGGCACGTTCACGACGGTTGCGGTGAAGGCGCCGGGCTTCGGCGATCGCCGTAAGGAAATGCTCAAGGACATCGCGACCCTCACCGGCGCGACCGTCGTCTCCGAAGAGCTCGGCCTCAAGCTCGACAAGGTAACCCCGGAGTTGCTCGGTCAGGCTAAGACGGTCAAGGTCACCAAAGAAGAGACGACCATCGTCGATGGCAAGGGCAAGCCCGACGCCATCAAAGGCCGCATCGAGATGATCAAGCGGCAGATCGAGGAGACCGACAGCGACTTCGATCGCGAGAAGCTGCAAGAGCGGCTTGCGAAACTCTCGGGCGGCGTCGCCGTCATTCAAGTTGGCGCGGCGACCGAGACGGAACTCAAAGAAAAGAAGCATCGCATCGAAGACGCACTCTCCGCGACGCGTGCGGCCGTGCAAGAAGGCATGATCCCCGGCGGCGGCAGCTCGCTCGTTCACGCGCTGAAAGCGCTCGAAGCGCACAAGCACACGAACGGTCACAGCGGCGCGCACGACGAGAAGATCGGTTGGGACATCATCCGCCGCGCCCTCGAAGAGCCGCTCCGCCAGATCGCGGAGAACGCGGGCTTCGAAGGTTCGGTCGAAGTGCAAAAGGTCAAAGCCTCCAAGCCCGGCATGGGTTTTGACGCGATGACCGGCGACTTGGTCGATATGTTCAAAGCCGGCATCGTCGAGCCGTTCAAAGTCACGCGCTCGGCGCTGCAAAACGCGGCCTCGATTGGCTCGCTGATTCTGACGACCGAGACGCTCATCGCCGACAAGCCGGAACCCAAGAAGTCCGGCGGCCCCGGTGGCATGGATGGAATGGGCGGCGGCGGCTACGACATGATGTAAACGCGGCGCCCGTCAAACGGGCCGCGAACATTCGGTACGCATCGGCCCCCGGCGAATGTCGGGGGCCGATTTGTTCGGCGGTAAAGAATTGCTCACAAACGTGCATAAACTGTGGGCAAGTCTCGTCCCTCTCGGCTTTTTGGCCTGCTTGGGCGCTGTGGAGAAACCGACAGAATTGGTGCGGGCACCGAGAATCGAACCGCTTCGTTAAAGAAGCGCCGACGCCGCCGAATTGGTGCTCGCATGAAGCGCGTCGGCTAGCGCGCTCGCGTCACAAGCGGCTGTTTCGGAGAGCCAGGCGGCCACGAGGCCCAGCTGCGCCTCGGCCAGATGAGCAGCGATCAAGCCGACCGGAATGGCCGGCTTCTTGCCTCGGGAATTACGCGCTCGTTTGGTAAGACGTTCTTCGATCAATTTGGCGAGCAGCCGCGACATGAGCGGGCGCGTCGGCTCGGCCATGATGATTCGGCTTACCTTTCGGTTGGCCCAAAAGTGCGCGACGACCATCTGAAGTCGTTTGCGATCGGGGTTCGCCTCGAGCGCGTCGGCCAGGATCGCGAGCAGCGGCGTAATGCTTTGCTCAAAGAGGTCTTCGATGTTTTCGAAGTGCTCGTAGAACGTCGACCGCCCGACGTTGGCGTGTTCGATGACATCGCAAACGGTCAGGCGATCGTAACCGCGTTCGAGGATGAGGTCGCGAAAGGCGATGAGCAGCGACTGTCGCGTGCGATCGACTCGCCGATCTGGTTTGCTCGTGCGCGGTATTAGCGGGACCTTCCCTTTCGGACACAGCGTCCCCGATGTCCGGAATCGGACATCCAAGCCGCACGTTCCGATGATTTTACGGCGCCATCTGATATGGTAGCGTCGCATAAAGTCGTGAGGTAATCTAGCGTGTCGCAAGAACCGTCGCCTTCCCTTGCCGATCGGCCGGATGGGAAGGTCGCCGCCGTCGTCATCGCCGCGTGCGCGATCGTCGCGATACTCGCCGTAGCGCAGCACCCGGTGGTCGCGACGCATGCGCCGGCCCAAGCAATTCCGGAGCTGGTTCGACTCGGTCCGATGGACCGGATCGTTCACGGAATCCTGATCGCGGTGATGGCCGCACTGTTGTTCGGCTTCTCGACCTTCGCGCTGCGTCGCGGGCTCAGCCGGCAGTCGACCGTCGGCGGCTTGATTGCCTACGCCGTCGGGGTCGGAGCCGTAATCGGCGCCGCGGTGATCGACGGCTTCGTCATCCCCGATATCGCGGCGCGGTATGTGCGGGTCTCGCCGGATGACATCAAGGCGGCGGTGCCGCTCTTACTCTTCTGTGCGATCGCGATTCAGAACCTGACGAAATTGGGCTTCGTCGCGATGTCGGTCGGCATTTTCGTGTGGTCCGCGAGTTTGATTCACTCGTCAGGAACGCTGCGCGCGACCGGTATCCTGGGCTTGGCGGCGGCGCTCCTGCCGCTCGCGATTGTCGGGTATGTCCGCTACCTGAACCCTCACACCGTCGGCGCCGTCGTCATCGTTCAGGCGGTTTGGTATCTCGCCGTCGCCGGCTTGCTCGTGACGCGGCGCGTGTGACGTGAACGTGGTGCGCCTTACCGCTTGGCGACCCGCGGTTGGTGTTTGCCGGATGGGTTTGAACCGTCAACCCCCGCGTTATCGGCGCGGCGCTCTCCCGACTGAGCTACGGCAACAGATCAGAGAATGTGGCGCTCCCGACGAGAATCGAACTCGTACCTTCGGATAGACAATCCGCCGTGCGTGTCCGATACACCACGGGAGCGATGCTCTAGCGATGCTCTGAGGAAGGCAGCGGAGTCGAACCACCGACGCTCTGCACGTCGCCCTGGTTTTCAGGACCAGTTCCCGGCCGCCCGGGGGTACCTTCCGCGCGCGTTCGCGCCCGGCAAGAGTCGAACTTGCGTAAGACGGTTTCGAAGACCGTTGCCTGATCCGCTAGGCTACGGGCGCGCGTCGCATCGAGATATATCGCGGCGCGCGCACGCTGCTCCTGGCGCTCGCGCGCATTGGGGCCGACGGTCGGGATCGAACCGACTACCTGCTGATTACGAAACAGCCGCTCGGCCATTCGAGCTTCGTTGGCAATAATGGCTGGCGGCGATGGACTTCAACCACCCTTCGCGGAGCCAAAATCCGCTGTCTTTGCACCTAGACGAGCCGCCAATGATCCGCACGGTGGGATTCGAACCCACAGCATCCGATTTAGAAGATCGACGCGCTTCCGATTGCGCCTCGTGCGGTTGGTGCCTGTCCTCGGAATCGAACCGAGTTTCTCCGACTTAAAAGGACGGTGCTATTCCTAATCAGCTTGACAGGCAAGTGGTCGAGATGGCAGGACTTCAACCTGCGGCCTCTCCCGCCCGAGGGGAGCGCTCTCGGCAACTGAGCTACATCTCGATGGTCCCAGATTTTGGAGTCGAACCAAATCGTCACGGCTTATGAGGCCGCTGCACGGCCGTCATGCTCATCTGGGTTGGTGCTGGAGCCGGGATTCGAACCCGGACGTGACGTCGCGTTTAAGGCGACCGCATCGACCAATTTGTGCTACTCCAGCGTGGCTGCCTCGCCTGGATTCGAACCAGGAATGTACGCCTTAACAGGGCGGCGCGATACCGTTACGCTACGAGGCAATATGGTGGAGGCTCTGGGAGTCGAACCCAGATCGTTCGCTTGCAGGGCGAAAGTAATCGAGCCGTTATACGAAGCCCCCGGAACCCTCGATGGGAGTTGAGTATCGAGGAACGAGCTGGATTCGAACCAGCGCAGCCCAAAATTGGGCCTCGCCGCCGTAGCAGGGCGGTGCCTTACCAGACTCGGCCATCGTTCCAATGTGACGTATTCAGTTCTCAACGTTCGAAGAATTTGGGGTGACCGATGGGACTCGAACCCGACCTCAGCCTGATCCACAATCAGGTGCCTCGCCGCTAGGCTACGGTCACCACGTTTTGGAGTCGCGCTGCACGACCGCGGTGCGACCGCCCTAGAATCGAGAAGGACCCGGCTTTCGCCGAGTCCTTCGCACACTAAAGACGTGTAGGAAAACGACGAAACGCTTACGTGATCGTGCCGATCGCGCTCATCCGTGCGATCGGATTGACGGACTTCGGGCAATGACCTAGCGCGGCGATTATGCGCGCCGATGGTTGCCCGAGTCTTGTTAACCGTCCTGAGATGAACATTGCGATCCTCACTTTAGAGATCTTCGGCGGTGTCGTCAAGAGTCTTGAGGCTTTGCCGAGAGAATTTAATCCAGCCCCATTGACTTTTGAACCCTATTTGCTAGAGTAAGCAACGTGCCAAGACACACTTTTGTCTCACTCGCGCAACTACCGTCGGGGAACACCGCGTCCGGTTTACGTTCGCGTCCCCTCAGTTGGAATCGTGGCGAGACAATCGTGACGGATCGGGGCACCTAAGGGCGAAATCTTCTCAGCTTTCTCATAGAGAGGCCGGGCGATTTGCCCGGCCTCTCTTCGTTACTCGGTGACAAAATCAGATTTCCGATGAGAAACCTAGCGAGCGTCGCACGGCGGTGGGGGCGCGCGTGCTCACGACACAGTCAGCACCGCCGCAGCGGACTCGCAGGAGGTTTCCCGTCGGAGAGACTCGCGTCGCCGGAGTGCGTGCCCGAGGTGCGAGTCGAAAGAACGGCCGGAGCAGGCACGCAAGCAGATCTGCTCCGGCCCACGGCCACACTACGCGGGGACGCTCCACCCGATTTTCGTAACTCCACCAGGGCCACGCGGTATCATGTTGTGAAGCCAATTGCTCTGAGCGGAGGGATGAACATGATCGTAGCCACGACTGGAGACGTCGCCGGACACCGTGTCGTCGAAACCAAGGGGCAGGTATTCGGCGTCATCGTTCGCAGCCGCGGCCTGGGCGGAAACATCCTCGCCGGCCTCCGGACGATTTTGGGTGGCGAAATCCACGAGTATACGGAAATGGTGGAAGACGCTAGGCGTCAGGCAATCGACCGGATGTGCAAGAATGCGACGATGATGGGCGGGAACGCCGTCGTGCGGATGATGTTCGACTCATCGGAGATGGGGACCACGATGACGGAAATCGTCGCCTATGGAACGGCCGTCGTCATCGCGCCCGAATAATGATGCTTCGCAACGTTATCCTCGCGATTTGCGGCCTTCTCGTCGCGGCTGCGATCGTCGAGTATGCATTGGGCCGCGCGACCTGGCTGGTAATTGGCCTGCAAGCGATCGTCGTGATCGCGTTGCTCGCCTTCGAGCGCAGCCGTTACCGCCCGCGGATCAAATCGGGTTCCGGCGAATGGGTGCCGACAGGCGAGAAATTCGAAGACCCGACGTCAGGGAAGACGGTCGAGGTTTATCAGAACCCGCAGAGCGGCGAACGAGAATACCGCGGGTCGGCTTAAACCGGGTCGCTTTCATTCGTCGGCTTCTTGAAAGCCGACTCGAGCGCTTCGAGCGCCACATCGCCCGTGGCGATGCGGAACAATTTCGGGTAATTCTCGTCGCCGACCCGAACGACCAGGCCGACGAGACTTCGCAGCGTCTCGGCATTGAGATGCTCGTCCCGATATTCGAGATCGATGACGAGCGAGCGGTCCTCCGTCGTCGAGAATTTCGCAAGCGACAGAGAGGCGTTGGCTTGCAGGGCAGCCTCGAGCAACGCAAGCCGCCGGGGAGCGCCGGCCGGGAGCACCATCACGAACGTGCGCAGCATGACCCACGACTCGTTGAGCCGGATGTTGACGGCCCACTCCCGCAGATCGCTCGTGAACATGACGTCGTACGAGCTCGCGCCGACACGTTTGGCCTGCAGTCCCGTCTCTTCCAGCATAGCCCAAAGCCGGCGGTCGATAGACGCCTGGTGCTCGTTTTCCACGGTTATAGAATACAACGCGAAGGCGATCCGGAGAATACACGAGGCCGTAAAGTTTTCGTTCGAAAAAAGGCGCTTGCTCGCTCTCTTAGCGACGTGAGAGCGCGCCTCTGGTGAACCCCTTGCCGCCGCAGGGCAGCCGCGTGATAGAGGGGCATGATCGCACCACTCTATCTGCGCAGCGGTGCCGTCCGGCACGGCAACCTCTCCGTCCCCGGCAAAGCCGAGCGCGACTTCGAGCTCGCCGCCGGCTATCTCGACCGCGACTCGGCGATGCGCGATATCCTCGACAAAGCCGAACACGCGGACCATCTGCTGCATCTCAAACCGAACCATCACGACGACGACTCGTACGAGCCATCGACGCACACGGTCAATTGGGATCCGCACAGCGCGCTGCGCGTCGTCGGCGGCGGACGCCAATCACCGGCACTTGGGCTGGGCCATGAGCTCGATCACGCTACCGTCGATCCGCGTATCGCCGAAGCAGGTGGGAACGTCTACGACCCCAAGTATGACAACCGCGAAGAGCGCCGCGTGATCGCCGGATCGGAGAGGCACGCGGCCACGACGCTCGGCGAAGACGTCCGTCACGACCACCGTGGATGGACCTATCGGGTCGATTCGCCGGTCAAACGCTGATGTTGAACGGAGGCTGCGTGGCTCTGCCCTGGTTCCTGCGAGCCGCGCTCGAGGATCGCCGCAACTTCGTTCGGCTCGAGGTGCTCCACCTCGACGACGAACTGCGCACCCGGGTCGCGGTCAGCCCGGCGAAGCTCGAAACGCTCGACCTCTCGCGCACGATCGTCGACGACCCGCACGCGCTCGAAACGATCGTGACCTACATCGCGGAAACCGGGATGGATGAGAAGACGGGCAACCTCGACGCGCGTTGGGGACTCATTTTCACGAACCTCGAAGGGCAGCGCGTCTTCTCCCTTTACCTCGACAAGTTCGGAAAGCGCGCCGCGGCCGACGGCTACGAACTGAATCTCCACGACGGCGAGCGCATCGTCGACTGGCTCAAAGCTCGTAGCGGGGAGTCGAATATCCGCGCGAGCTGACGCGAAACGGATTGGTCCGTGGCGCGCGCACGAAGAAGAGCAAGAGGAGCGCGACCCACGTCGGAACGTCTTCGATCTTACGCCGCAAACTCGAGTTGGCCCAGTCCGGCGTCAGCCGCACTCTCCAGTCCCACGCGAGCGAGGCTGGATCGTCGGCGCGAATCGCCGGCGCCGGGGTTCCCGAGGCGATGTGCGTGAGTTCGGGCGGTTCCTTTGGCAGCGCGAGCAACATCGTGAGGCACAGGAGCGGTGCGAAGACGATCCAGGCGACCCGCCCTCGCACTTCTTCGCGGTCGAAGGCGACGAAGGCGGTGCCGATGGCGGCGAAGAGCACCGGTAAGATCTCGGCGCGCAGCGGTTCCTCCCAGCGAACCACGAGCAACGCGATCGCGATGCGCGCAAACCACGAAAGTGGTGCGAGCAACAGCGCCGCCGGGATCGCGCAAGCGATCTGCACGATGTGGACGTACGGCCCGCCGAGCATCGCCGTCGCGACCGGCAACAAGACGTAGAGCGCCGGTCGCTCGAGCGGCGGCGCCAGCCGCCGCGCAAGGAGGATGCCGAGAAGCGTGGTCACTGCGTACGACAGCGAGCCGAGCGCGAGCGCCAACCCACCCGGAACGCCGAAAAGATAGAGCATGTGCGCGAGACTGTACTGATCGCTCACCAATAACTCGGCGTGCGCCTGCGCCGGAAGCGCGACCGTGAAGTACTCGACGTTCCGTCCCAGGCCGAAGGTGCCGAGGCCGAACGCTCCGATGGCCACCAGAGTAATCGTGAGCGGAAGTCGAGTTTGGGGCACCAGCACGAACAGCGCGACGATTGCAGGCAGCGCGATGTGCGGTTCGACGACCGAGAGTGCGGCGACAATCGCCGCCCAACCGTAGTGTTGGCGTTCGACCAGATACGCCGCGAGGCACAGCGCGGCGATCGCCAGCGGTACCGGCTCGCCATAGACGAAATTCAAGATCCCGACCGTCGGGAGCAGGATCAAGAGAACGGCAAGCGTCGACTTTTCCACGATCGAGGCAAGCGCCGCGACCGCGAGCACGACGGCGAGCAATAACAAAACCAGCCAGACGATCTTGGCCGCGTCGAACGGCAGCCAGGTCAACGGCACGAATGCTGCGATCGCGTAACTCGGCAGTGGAAGCGGCGTCACCGCCCAATCCGGCTCGCCGTATTCGCGGTGAATCCGGTGCTCGCAGGTGCGCAGCGGTTCCACCAGATACGGATCGCGCCCGAGCCGCACCGTCTCGGCGCCGCAGTACAGGACGCGGAAGTCGAGCGCGTAGCCTTGGGTATCCAGCGGAACGCCCGGGTGACGCACGTAGTGCGTGACCGCGCCGGCGCCGAGCACGACGGCCAGGAGCGCCGCAATGAAGAGGAAGCGCCGCACCAGCTCCATCGGGCTCGCGCTTCGCGCCCCCACGTGCGGCTCCCGGCCACGCTCAAGCACTCCCGCCGTGGCGCGGCGAAATAGAGACGGGTACCGGGAAGGTCAGGGGCCTCGTGTGGGGGCAACCATTCGGCCTAGCAGTGTGTCAGGTAGAGTGCTAAACGTGAGAGATTGCTTCGGCGACGATTTTGACGCCATCTTTGCAGAGTTCGCGCGCCGGGTCCGCCCGGGCCGCTTCGAGCCGAACACCGACGTCGCGCTGGCCGACGACGGCGAGGCCGTCATCGTGACCGTCGAGATCGCCGGCGCCGAGCCGAGCGAGTTGCGGGTGATGATGGAGGAGCGCACGCTCTACATCTTAGGGCGCCGCACCGACCGCGAGCGCGACGGGCGAGGCTCGTACCTGCTCAAAGAGATCGACTACGGCGAGTTTGGAAAGAAGATGCATCTCCCGGTTCCCGTCTCGCACGAAGATGCAATTGCGGTCTACCGCGACGGTATGTTGACGATCCGGCTGCCAGTCTCCAAAGATCCCCTCGTGCCGCGCAACCGCACCGAAATCCGTATGACCGTCAAAAGGATCCCCGTATAATGGCCCGCACAGTTTCCGCCCCACGCAAGAACGAGGTGATCGGCATCTTGCCGCTGCAAGACGCCGTCCTTTTCCCGAACACCGTCATCCCCCTCGCGGTCGTCAAAAAACCGGGGATCATTCTCGTTGAAGAAGCGCTGCGGGACGGGAAGCAAATCGGGCTCGTCGCGCTCAAAAACAAAGAGACCGAAGATCCGGAGCCGGACGATCTTCGCCGTATCGGTACGGTCGGTACGATCCAGCGGATGATCAAGGTCCCCGACGGGACGATTCGCTGCATCGTGGGCGGCAATTCCGTTTTTCGCGTCGACAATTTCACGCAGACCGAGCCGTACATCGCGGGCGAAATCACCGAATTGCCCGATGTCACGGTTCCTTCCGACGACCTGCTGGCGATGCATCGCAATCTCGCCGGTCTCTTCTCGAAATTGATCGGCTATCTGCCGCAAGCGCCGCGCGAGATGGAGATGGAGGTCAACAATATCACCGACTCCAATCTTCTCACCTACTTCGTCGCGAGTTCGATGCGGCTCGAGACCAGCGACCGTCAGGCGCTCCTCGAAGAGCGCAACACCGAGAAGCGGATGCGCAAGCTGACGATGCTTCTGACCAAGGAGTTGGAAGTCGTCGAGCTCGGCCATAAGATTCAATCCGACATTCAGCGTGAGATGGAGAAGAATCAGCGCGAGTTCTATCTGCGCCAGCAACTCCGAGCCATTCAGGAAGAGTTGGGCGAGACCGACCCGCAAGTCGCCGAGACCAACGAGCTGCGCAAGAAGATCGACGAAGCGCAGATGCCGGAAGAAGTCAAGAAGGCTGCGGATCGCGAGCTCGATCGGCTCTCGAAAGTGCCGACCGCCTCGCCCGAGTATTCGGTTATTCGGACGTACCTCGATTGGCTCGTGCAGCTGCCTTGGAAGAACGCTACGGCCGACGCGATCGAGATCGCGAAGGCGCGACAGATTCTCGACGCCGACCACTACGATCTCGACAAAGTGAAAGACCGGATCATCGAGTATCTCGCGGTCGGCAAGCTCAAGAAAAAGATGACCGGCCCGATTCTGTGCTTCGTCGGTCCGCCGGGCGTCGGAAAGACGTCGCTTGGACAGTCGATCGCGCGCTCGATGGGCCGCAAGTTCGTGCGTCTCTCGGTCGGCGGCGTCCGCGACGAGGCCGAGATTCGCGGCCATCGGCGTACGTACATCGGCGCGATGCCGGGGACGATCATTCGCGCCCTACGCGACGCCGGCACGAAGAATCCGGTGATGATGATCGACGAGATCGACAAGGTCGGCGCCGATTTCCGCGGCGATCCGCAATCGGCGTTGCTCGAAGTGCTCGATCCCGAGCAGAACAACTCGTTCCGCGACCATTATCTGGACCTGCCGTTCGATCTGTCTCAGGTGCTGTTCATCTGCACCGCGAACCAGCTCGATACGGTCAGCCCGGCGCTGCGCGACCGGGTGGAGGTCATCCAACTCGCCGGCTACACCGAGTTCGAGAAGTTGCAGATCGCCAAGCGATATCTCGTGAAGAAACAGCGCGAGGCGAACGGTTTGCGCGATTCGCAGGTTCAAATCAACGACGCTGCGATTCGCGCGATTATCAACGACTACACGCGCGAGGCCGGGGTCCGCAACCTCGAGCGCGAGATCGGGACGATCTTCCGCAAGATCGCGCGCAGGATCGCCGAGGAGCCGCGCTTCAAGGCGCGGATCAAGCCCAGCACTTTGGTCGAGTATCTCTCGAAGCCGCGCTTCTTCAACGAGGTCAAGAAACGCACGGCCTCGGTCGGCGTCGCCACGGGTCTCGCCTGGACCCCGGTCGGCGGCGACATCATGTTCATCGAGACGACGGTCATGCCGGGTACCGGGAAACTCGTGCTCACGGGCCAGCTGGGCGACGTCATGAAGGAGAGCGCGACGGCCGCGGTCTCGTTCCTGCGAGCGCACTCGAACGAACTCGGCTTGCCGGAGGAATATTTCGGGAAGCACGATCTGCACATTCACGTTCCGGCCGGCGCGGTTCCGAAAGACGGGCCGTCGGCGGGGATCGCGCTCGCGACCTCGATCGCCTCGCTGCTCACCGATCAGAAGGTCGATTCGAACCTCGCGATGACCGGCGAAATCACGCTGACCGGCCAAGTTCTGCCGATCGGCGGCGTGAAGGAGAAAGTGCTCGGAGCGAAACGGGCCGGCATCTCCAAGATCGTGCTGCCCAAGCGCAACGAGCTCGATCTCGATGACGTACCGAAAGAAGTCCGCGACACGATGTCGTTCATCGGCGTCGAGGACATCTCAGAAGTCTTCGTGCAGGCATTCGGGAAGCGGATCGTCACGCCCGCGGCTCTGGCCGAACCGGAGAAGCGTCACGGCGTCGTCGTGCCGATGCGCCGTTCGATGAAGCGCGTCAACGGCGAACGCGAGCGCAAGCGCGCACGCCTGAACGCCAAACGCAACCGCTCTTAGTTCGAGATTGAGCTAGGCCGACTCCGCGCGTGCATGCAAAAGCGTAACGCTGCCGCGGTCATCGGGGCGTTGCTCGCCGTCTACATTCTCTGGGGTTCGACGGCTCCGGCGATCAAGATCGCGGTCCAAAGCATCCCGCCGTTTGACATGGCCGCGCTGCGTTTTCTGATCGCAGGCGGCATTCTCTGGTGCTGGGTACGCCTGCGACGCGAGCCGCTGCCGACGGTTCGCGATTGGCGGGGCGCTGTCATTACCGGGACGACGCTGCTCACGTTCGGTAACGGCACCTTTGCGTGGTGTCTCCAATACATGCCGAGCGGCGTCGGCTCGCTATTCTTCGCGCTCACACCACTTTGGAACGCGTTGATCGGCTTGCTCTTCTATCGCGAACGGCTTTCGCCGCCGGCGATAGCGGGCATCGTGCTCGGTTTCGGCGGAATGGCCTATCTCGTCTCACCGAGCGGCGCCGAAGGACTCGCGCTTCCGATCGTCGCGCTGGCGGCCGCCTCGTCGGTCATGTGGTCGGTCGGCTCGATGATCCAGCGCCGTTATCCGGCGACGCATTTCTTGCAGATGAGCTCCATGCAGATGCTGGTCGGATTCGTCGAGTTGAGCGTTCTCGGAGCGGTGAGCGGCGAACGTCTGAGCCCAGCAGAGTTTACGCCGGCGGCGACGGCGGCGCTCGCGTTCTTGATCGTCTTCGGCAGCATCGTCGGCTTCAGCGCTTTCATTTGGCTCACGCGCAACGTCGAAACGGTGCTGGCCTCGACTTACTCGTACGTGAACCCGATCGTGGCGATCGTGATCTCGGTGCTCCTGTTGCACGAACCGCTGACATGGCACACGCTTCTCGGGGCGACGCTCATCCTCGCCGGGGTCGCGCTGATGATCAGGCTAGCGCCGCGCGGCGGGGCCGGCTTTTCGGCGCTCAAATAAGAAGACGAGCGGGATGCAGAAGAACGTGGCCGCGCCGACGAGGTACGAGGCATCGGCGAAGGCCATGGTGTTCGCTTGCTGGACGATCGCTTGATATAACCGGCTGAGCTCGTGATGCGCGACCAGATCGCGCACGGTCGAGTTGTGCAGCGTTACGTTGGCCGCCAGGATCGTTTGATGAAAGGCCTCGCGGTGCGCGAGCAAGGTGACGAGTGCCGCCGTCGAGATCGAGCCCCCGAGTTGAAGCGAGAGGTTCACGAAGGCCGTCGCCTTCGGTACGACGTCGCCCGGCACGGAACTGACGACCGCGATCGAGAGCGGGATGAACAAGAGCGCCAGGCCGGCGCCCCCGAGCATCAGCGGGAGGCCGAGGCTCCAGAACGGCGTGTTGCTCGTCGACACATCTCCGAGCCAGATGTTCGAGGCGGCGACGAGCGCGAAGCCCGCAGCGAGCAAGATGCGCGAATCGATTCGTCCCGTTCCGACGAGCCGTACGATGGCCATGGTCAAAATGCCGGTCACGACTGCGCGCACCAGGATCAACTCGCCGGAGAGCGTCGCGGTGAAATTCAAGATCGACTGAACGTACTGGGGCAGTAAGACGATCGTGCCGAACAGGCTCGCGCCCATCACGAGCGCTAGCGCCGAACCCGCCATGACGCTCCGGTAACGCAAGGCTCGAAGGTCGACGACCGGATACTTCGCGCCGAACAACTCCCAGAAGACGAACGCGACGATGCCGGCGAGGGCGGTGCACGCAAGTGCGACGATCAGGTCGTCATTGAACCAGTCGCGACGCTGGCCTTCGTCGAGGATGAACTGGAGCGAACCGAGTCCGATCACGAGCAGCGCGAGGCCGGGCGTGTCGAGCGGGACGCGGCGAGGCTTCGTCGGGTTCTTCATCATCGCGAGGATGACGATCCCAGCGATCGCGCCGGGGACGATGTTGATCAGGAAGACGTAGTTCCACGAAAAGTTATCCGTGAGCAACCCACCCAGCGTCGGCCCGACCGTCGGGCCGACGATCGCGCCGAGCGCGAAGATCCCTTGACTCAAACCCAACTTGTCGGGCGGAAAGGTATCGCGGAGCGCCGCCTGGCCGGTTGCGATCAAGCCGCCGCCGAACGCGCCCTGAACGACCCGCCAGAAAATGAGCGCTCCGATCGAGCCCGAGAGTCCGCACAGCACCGAGGCGATCGTGAAGCCGAAGATCGCGGTGGCGTAGTATTGGCGGCGGCCGAAGCGAAGCTGCAGCCACGGCGTGATCGGAATGATAACGACCGCCGAGATGATGTAACCGGTGACGACCCACGCACCTTCGTCGAACGTCGCTCCGAGGTTGCCCTGAATCACCGGGAGCGCAACGTTGACGATCGTTCCGTCGAGCGTCTGTAAGAGTGTCGCGAGCATGATCGCGGCGACGAGGATCACGAGACGGCTGCCGCTTTCGACGGCCCGATATTCCGGCGCGGCCTCTGCCGGCGCCCCTTGGGCCGGCGTGGTTTGTTCGGCACCTTCCATAGAGCTACGAGACGATGATACCGGTGCCGGCTTCGACGATGCCGATCTCGGCGCCGAGTGCGCCGCTTTCGGTCAGCTCCGCGCGCAGCGACGCCGCAGATTCGGGAGCAACCGCGATCAACAGACCGCCGGACGTTTGCGCGTCGCTGAGGATCAGCCGCGTGTCGGGCGCTACCTCCCGAGCGAACTCGGTGAACTGCTCGTGCTCCTTAAGGTTGTTACGCGTGCCTGTCGGCGCGATACCCACCGAGAGCATGTCGCGCACCAGCGGATGCAGCGGCAGCGATTTCGCAAAGATGCGCATCCGCACGCCGCTCGCGCGCATCATCTCGCCGGCGTGACCGAGAAGACCGAAGCCCGTGATGTCGGTGGCGGCGTGCGCGCCCGCCGCCAGCATCGCCCGCGACGCGGCCGCATTCAACGTCGTCATCCACTTCACAACGGGCGCGATCTCGCGCTCGCCGATCGCACCCTTCTTGAGGGCCGAAGAAAGGATGCCCGTGCCGAGCGGTTTGGTGAGAATCAAGACGTCTCCGGGTCGAGCGCCGGCGTTGGTCACGATGCGCTGCGGATGGATGACGCCGGTCACCGCCATCCCGTATTTCGGCTCGTCGTCTTCGATGGTGTGTCCGCCGATGATGGCGACGCCGGCTTCGCGCGCGATCTCGGCGCCGCCCGCGAAGATGCGCGCCAGAATCTCGGGCCCGAGTTTCTCCATCGGATAGGCGGCAATGTTGAGCGCCGTGATCGGTGCGCCGCCCATGGCGTAGATGTCGGAGAGCGCGTTGGCGGCGGCGATGCGGCCGAAGTCGAACGGATCGTCGACGATGGGCGTGAAAAAATCCACCGTCTGCACGACGGCCAGATCGTCACGAAGTTTATAGACGCCGGCGTCATCGCTGGTATGAAAGTCGACGAGCACGTTCGGGTCGAGCGGTTTGGGCAAGTGGCGCAGGACCTGCGCCAGGTCGGCCGAGCCGACTTTACTCGCTCAACCGCCGCCCGAAGAGAGCGCCGTGAGCCTGACGCGATCCGATGCTTGCATGCGCGCGAAGTTCGGCGGTATGCTACCATGGTCCGGTGAACCGCCATCTGCTTTTTATCCCCGGCCCGGTGACCTGCGCCCAGCCCGTCCTCGAGGCGATGGCGAAACCGATGATCGACCACCGCGGCCCCGAGTTCGCGGCATTGCTCGCACGAATCGAACGCGGAATGCGTCCGATCTTTGGGACGCAGGCCGAGATCGAGATCCTGGGCTGTTCGGGGACCGGCGGATTGGAAGCGGCGATCGCGAGCGCCTTTTCGCCGGGCCAGCGCGTCCTGGCCGCGCCGGTCGGCGTCTTCGGAAAGCGGCTCGCCAACATCGCGCGTGCCTACGGGCTCGAGGTCGAATTGCTCGACACACCGTACGGCCACGCGGTCGATCCCGCGGCGCTCGAAGAAAAACTGAAAGCCGATCGCGCGCACGCGTTCGACGGAATTCTGTTGACGCACAACGAGACCTCGACCGGGGTGCAAAACGACATGGCCGCACTCGCCGCAGCGATCGGCGACCATCCGGCCACGACGATCGTCGATTCCGTCAGTGGGCTCGGTGCCTCACCCTTCGAGATGGACGCCTGGCGATACGACATCGTCGTCACCGCCACCCAGAAAGCGCTCGCGGTGCCGCCGGGGATCTCGATGGTCGCCGTCTCGGCGCGCGGCTGGGAGCGGATCGCGCAGGCCAAGGCGCCGCGCTTCTACTTAGATCTCGCGCGCGCGCGAGAATTTGCGCCGCAGGGACAGACGCCGTGGACACCGCCGGTTTCGATCGCCTTCGCGCTCGACGTCGGCATCGAACGTTATCACGCCGAGGGCGCGGCCAACGTCTACGCGCGCCACGATCGTTACGCGCGGGCGATCCGGGCGGCGACGACGACGCTGCGCTTGGAACTTTTCTCGCAGCCGAACGCGCACTCGGTCACGGTCGTGGCCCTACGCTTGCCGGAAAACCTCAGCGCCGATGCGATTCGGCGCACGCTGCGTGAAGAAGCCGGCGTCGTGATCGGCGGCGGCCAGCAAGACCTCAAGGGGAAGATCCTGCGCATCGGAACGATGGGCGCGCTCACGCAGACCGACATCTTGGGGGCGATCGGCGCGCTCGAGATCGCGCTGCTCAAACAGGCTTACGCGTTGCAGGTCGGCAGCGGCGTCCGGGCCGCGTTCGAAGTGTTCTTGGAGAAAGAAGCGGCGTCGGCGCTCGTCGGCGCATGATCCCCTTCGAGCGCATCGCGAGCATCGCGAGCGCGACCCTTGCGGTCGCGATCGCTTTCGGCGGCTGTACCGGCGACGGCGCAAATCCGAACCCGGGGCCGAGCATCGCCTGCGAGGTCGCGCAGGTTTTCTTGCTGCAGGCCTTCCCGATCACAGGGGCCACCGGCGTCCCGGTGACCACGCCTTCGCTCGTCTTCGCGATCCCTCAAGCGGCGAATCCCGCCGGTTATCAGGTGCAACTCGTCGCAAACGGCCAAACGCCGTTGGGAAGCGTCCTCGGTGCGCCGCCGTCGCCGCTGCCGAGTCCGATCGCGCCGCCGCCGCCCAATTACGTCTACGCCGGCGCGAGTCCGCCGCCTTTGCAAGCGAGCACCGGTTACCTGGTGCAGCTCAAAACGCCACTTACCTGTCTCGGGCCCGAGACGACGGGGACGTTCTCGACGCAGTAGCATCACGCGGCCTGGGTTCGGGACGTTATCATCCCACAAGGAGGCACGCCATGCGTTTTTTGGCCGTTTTTGTATTTCTGATTTCCGCTGGAGCCCTAACGGGGTTACGTTCGAGCGCGGTGACGGTCGAGAGACCGAGCACGCTCGCCGACCAGCGACAAATCAACGTGACCATCTACAACAGCAACCTCGCGCTCATCCACGATCGCCGTCACATCGCCTTGGAGCGTGGTGAGAACCGCATCGCTTGGCGCGACGTTAGCGCGAATCTCGACGGAACGTCGTCGCTGCTCGAGAGCAATACGTCGCCCGGCACGGTTTCGTTGCTCGAACAGAACTTCAACTTCGATTTGCTCAGACCGTCTGCGCTGCTCGAAAAGGCCGTCGGCAGCCAGGTCATCGTCATCCACAACCATCCACTCGCCGGACAACCGACCGAAGAGCGAGCGAAACTGTTGAGTACCAACGAGGGCTTGATCCTGCAATACGCCGACCGCATCGAAACGAGTCTCTACGACTCGCGCATCGTCTACACGTCGCTGCCGGCCAACCTGCGCGATCGGCCGACGCTCGTGCTCGATCTTGATAGCGCGTCCGCCGGCAGCCAGGATCTCGATCTCAGCTATCTCACAAGCGGGCTGGGATGGCATGCGGAGTACGTCGGACAGGTCTCTGCCAACGACGACCGCCTCGATCTGAGCGGCAAAGTGACGCTGACGAATACGAGCGGCACGTCATATCAGAACGCCCACCTGCAGCTCGTCGCCGGCAACGTCAACGTACCGCCGCCTTCGCCGGCGATGCTTCAAACGATCGGTCGCGTGACGAGTCGGGCCGCCGATAGCTTTGCGCAAGAAAACTACTTCGAGTATCACTTGTACACGCTGAACCGGCCGACGACGGTCGCCGAGAATCAAACCAAACAGGTTGGTTTCCTGACCGCGCATGCCGTCCCGATTCGCAAGACCCTCGAGCTGCGCGGCGGCGCGTCGTACTATCGCACGAACACGACCGATCTCGGCGCGAAGCTTCCGATCTCGACGTATGTCAGTTTTGACAACAAGGGCGGCGAGTTGGGCGTCCCGCTGCCAGGCGGCCTCGTGCGCCTCTACAAGAGTGACTCACGCGGCACGTCGCAATTCCTCGGTGCCGACCGGATCGATCACACACCGAAGAACGAGACGATTCGCCTCCACGTCGGCGACTCGTTCGACGTCACCGCGCGCAAGAAGCAGACGAATTTTCACATCGTCAGCGAGAGCCCGGCGGTCTACGACACGGCCTACGAGATCGTCATCGCAAATGCGAAGGATGAAGCCGTCGACGTCTCGGTGATCGAACCCATCCCCGGCGAGTGGACGGTCCTCAACGAGAACCTGGTGCACCAGAAGAGTTCGAGCTCGACCGCGACGTGGCTCGTCCACGTTCCGGCGGGCGCTCGCACCACGTTGAACTACAACGTCCGCGTGAAATTCTAATATCCAAAGCGTTACCTTCGCCCCAAGCCGAGCGTTCCTACACCCGGTGACGGCGGAAGATCCCGTTCGAGAATGGCTTGGCGAACCAGGGCAGCGACTTCTTGATGAAGGTATCGATCTGCCCGTTGGGTTGCTCGAAGACCGCGACGAGATACGATTTGTGAAGGTCGCCTCGCAGGTCTTTGCTCAGCGGAAAGTACAGCGCCACGAACAGCACGAGCCATACGAACGCGGCGGCCCAGGCGACGCCGACGACCGCTCCGAGAACCGCGTTGACGAGTCCGATTAGGGGCAGCTTGGCAATGCGCGCGAAGAGGCCGCCGACGAAATTCACCGCGGCGTATGCAATCGCCGCGAAGATGATCATCGAGATCACGTGGGCCGAGCCCGGGCCGAGATGCGTCGCGTCGCCGAGCGGTTTGTCCCAGATGCCGGGATAGGCGAACGCTGCGGCGACGGCGGCGACCAGCGCGAGCGCGCCGGTCAGCTCGAGGACGAACCCGCGAAAGTAGCCGCGAACCGCTCCGAGCACAAGGATCGCGCCGATGACGAAGTCCGGCCAGGCGAGCGTCATTCGCGAATCTTCGCTCCGCAGCGCTCGCGGAGCGACGCCAGAATTGAGGCGATGTGCTTGTCGGCGTCGGCGTCGGTGAGGGTCGCGTCGTCGCGCTGCAGCACCACGCGGACTGCGACGCTCTTCTTTCCGGTCTCAACTTGCGGACCACGGTATTCGTCGAAGACGCGCACGCTGCCGACCACGCCGTCGGCTCCGGCACGCACCGCGTGCTCGATGTCGATCGCCGGGATCTCGGGCGCGACGATCAAGGCGAGGTCGCGCTCGATCGCCGGGTAACGCGACGGCGCCTTGTAGCGCGGCACGAGATACTCCGGAAGGTCGTGCACCCGCGCGACGCCGGCGTACACGTTGCCCTTGATATCGTAGGCCGCGAGGAGGCGAGGATCGACCGCGCCGATCGCCGCCGCATCGACGCCGTCGACGAGCAACGTCGCCGTCTTGCCGGGGTGGAATTCGTTGCGCTGGCCGCTGACCGTTTCGGCGTTGCGGCCGGCGATCGCGCGTAACGCCGCGAGCGAATCGGCCTTGAATTCGAGGAAGCCGGAATCGCGCCAGGCGGGTTCATCGACCTTCGCCGTCGCGAGCGCCCAAGCGACCATCCCGGTTTCGAAGGCCGACGACTCGATCTTTCCGGTGGATTCAGGCGTTTCGCAAAACACGTGGCCGATCTCGAACAGGCGCAGCGGCATCGCGCTCCCGTAACGTGCCACAAGGCCGAGAAGTCCCGGCAGCAGCGAGAAGCGCAGGTAGCGATGGTCTTCGGAGAGCGGGTTCGAGATCTCGACGACCGCGCCCGGCAATTCGACGCCGGCGGCCTGATAACGATCGCGCGGTTGGGCCGATTGCAGCGAGAACGTCATCGCTTCGCGATAGCCGGCGGCGGCGAAGGCGTGCGCGACGCGCCGCTCGTCGTGGTATTTCTTGCTCGAGATCGCGTGTTCGAAGATCGGCGGCTGTTGGGCCGCGATGCGGTCGTAGCCGGCGATCCGGCCGATCTCCTCGATCAGATCCTCGCGGATCTTCAAGTCGCCGCGCCACGGCGGCGGCGTCGCGATGAACGCGTCGCCGTCGCGCGCGACCTCGAAACCAAGTCCCTTGAGCGCCCATTCGATCTCTTCGTCCGTCACGAGCATCCCGAGCAACGCCTGAACCTGGGCGGCGGTGACGCGAATCGCTCCCGGCGTCTCGAGTTCCGCGCCGACCGCGACCGGCCGGTACGGTTTCGCGCCCTCCGCCTGCAGCAGATGCGCCGCGCGCGCGGCGCCGAGTTCGCCGAGCGCGAGCGGCAGCGACTTTTCGTGGCGGCTCGAGGCGTCGGTGCGCAGGCCGTGTGCGATGCTCATCCGGCGAATCCGCGCCCCGCTGAAGCTCGCCGCTTCCAGCAACAGTTCGTGCGTCGACTCGGTGACCTCGCTTGAACGGGCGCCGCGCAAGCCGGCGAGGCACTGCGCCTGCTCTTCATCGGCGATCACCAAGTCGACCGGCTCGACCTTGCGCACCTCGCCGTCGAGCGTCGTGATCGTCTCGTTCGCCAAACCGTTGCGGACGATAAGACGCCGGCCAGCGAGTTTTTCGTAATCGTAGAAGTGCAGCGGCTGACCGACCTCGAGCATCACGAAGTTCGAGATGTCGACGAGGTTGTTGATCGGTCGTTGCCCGGCGAGTGCGAGCCGCACGCGCATCCAGAAGGGCGACGTCCGCACCCTGACGTTCGAGAAGCGCTGCGCGACGAAACGACGGCAATCCGTGCTCTTGAGTTTGACGAGAGCACCGCCTGTTTGGTCGCCGTCGCGCGGATAGTCGTACGAGATGTCGATCTCGCGCACGGGTTTGCCGAGTGCGGCGCCGAGTTCGCGAGCGAGCCCGATCACGGACATGGCGTCGACGCGGTTCGAGGTCACCTCGACGTCAAGAACGTCGTCTTCGAGGCGGTGCAGCGCCACGACGTCAGTCCCCGGCGCGACGTCCGGATCGAGTTGGAGAATTCCGTCCTCGAACCACCCCTCTTCCAAGCCGATCTCGTTGGCGGAGACCAGCATCCCTTGGGATTCGATTCCGCGCATGGTCCGCGGCGCGATGTCGAGGCCGACCAACTTCGCACCGATCGTCGCGACCGGAACGATCTGGTCGGCGGCGACATTGGTCGCCGCGGTAGCGATCGTCAGCGGGTCGCGCGCGCCTACGTCGACGACGCACACCAAGAGCCGGTCGGCATTGGGATGCTTCTCGACGCGCACCAGCCGGCCGGCGACGATGCCGGAGAGTTTCGGGCGGCGCTCGATGTCTTCAACCGGAAAGCCCAGCAGGGCGAAGCGTTGCGCGAGCTCGTCGCTCGACGATTCCAATTCGATGTAGTCGCGCAGCCACGCGATCGGCAGCTTCACGCGAGTTGTTCCAACACGCGTGGATCGTTTTCGAAGAGCACCCGAATATCGTCCATGTCGTGGCGGACCATCGCGATGCGCTCGATGCCGACGCCGAACGCCCAACCCGAGACGAGTTCGGGATCGTAGCCGCTCTCGCGCAATACCTCGGGGTGCACCATCCCGGAGCCGCCGATTTCGATCCAGCCGGCGCCGCCGCACGTCTTGCAGCCGCCGCCGGCGAGCGATCCCGACCCGCCGCAGCCCGGACAGGTCGTGTCGACTTCGGCGCTCGGTTCGGTGAACGGGAAGAACGACGGACGGAAGCGGACGGCTTGATTTGGGCCAAAGACCTCGCGGCACATCCCGGTCAGCATCCCTTTGAGATGCCCCATGTTGATGCCGGGCGCGACCATCAAGCCTTCGATTTGGTTGAACATCGGCGAGTGGCGCGCGTCCATCGAGTCGCGCCGGTAGGATTTTCCCGGCACGACGATCGCGATCGGCGGCGGATGCGCTTGCATCGTGCGAATCTGCATCGGCGAGGTGTGCGTCCGCAACAGGAGGCCGCTGGCGAGATAGAACGAGTCGAGCCCTTCGCGCGCGGGATGGTCCGGCGGGATGTTCAGCGCGTCGAAATTGTAGTATTCGGTTTCCATTTCGTCGCCGAGGACGACCGCGAAACCGCGCCGCTCGAAATACGCGCAGGCATCTTCCATCGCCCGCCGCAGCGGATGGAGCGAACCCGCACGTGCCGGGGGTGCGGGGAAGGTCACGTCGATCGCGACGTCCAGCTGCGCATCGAGCGCGCGCCGCTGCAACGCGGCGTCCGTCGCCGCCAGCAGCCGCTCCCAGACGGTGACGGCTTCGTTGACGACCTTTCCGGCTTCCGGACGCTCGGCCGGTGGTAAGCTTCCGATCCCGCGCCGCAGCGCGGTCACCTCTCCACTTCGACCGAGAAATCGAACCCGGACGCTCTCGAGGGCGGCCGCATCATGGGCCTCGGCGAGGGCCGACACGAGACGTTCTCCGAGGGCGTTGAGCTGATCGGCGAGCTGACTGATGATTGATCTCCACCTGGGGAGCTTGCCCCCCATATAAATCGAACGCCCGACCGTTCGGCCAGGCGTTCGTCAAACTTTCTTCGGTTGGGTTTTGCTAGCTACTTGCTGCCGGCTGGTTGATCTGTCGGTACATGAGGTAGGCGTAGATGGAGCCCGTGCTCGTGAACAGTTTCCAGAAGCGGTCGCTAGTACGCATCAGTCAGCGGTACCCTTCTTTTTTATCTGCGACATGCCGTCGCCGCGAGAGACAACCCGGATTGTAGCACGGCCCGGAGGGGCCGCCAAGACTTGACAAATCAAGCTTTTCCGAGTCTTAGAGAGCCCGCTCTCAGGGATTGTCCAAGTGGTGCATCAGGGCGTACATAACGACACCGCCGGCCACTGACGCGTTGAGGCTTTGGCCCTCCCCCCGTTGAGGAATCGAGACGCCGGCGTCCCAGGCGGGCAGCCAACCGGCGACGCCTCGCCGCTCGTTCCCGACCGCGACGATCGAACGCCGTTCGAAAGCAAAGCGGTCAAGCGGTACGCCGTCGCGGGTGGTCGCCACGAGCGAATAGCGCGCCTTTCTGGCAGCCTCGACCACGCCGGCGGGGCCGTCTTCAGCGACCGGCAGCCGGAAGATCGCACCCATCGACGCGCGGACGACCTTTGGGTTGTGCGGCTCGACGCCTCCCTCGCCGAAAATGACGCCCCCGAGGCCGAAGATTTCCGCGGTCCGCAGGAGCGTCCCGGCGTTGCCCGGGTCGTTGGTCGCAGCCAACAGCAGCACCGGCTCACCGCGCGCCAGGATGGTGTCGAGGGGCGCCGTTTCGAGCGGCGCGACGGCGAGGATGCCGGCCGGGGTTTCGAGGTCGGAGAGGCGCGCCATCGCCTTCTCTGGGACGAGATAGACGGGGGCGTTGATTTGGGCGACGGCGAGCGGGCCCAGGTTCTCGTAGCCGGCCTCGGTCACGTAGAGCGCCCCGAGGGTCACCCCGCTTCGCAGTGCCTCCTCGACCATCGTCGGGCCCTCGACCGCGAAGAGCCGCTGCTCGCGGCGGCCGGCCTTGGTCTTGAGCGCGCGCACAGCCTCGAGCTTCGAGGAATGGAGTCCGAGGCTGGTGAGCGGCATGTGGTGCGTCGTTCGCCCGCCGGTAGGGAAACGCTGTCACCGTGCCCGAGTTGCCCCGGGTGTCGGGTCGGGCGGTGGAGGCCGCGTCCATCATCGTCATCGCACTCGCCGTCCTGGTCGGTGGGCGGAACGTCCTGATCGAGATCGCGCACTTCCCGGTGGTCGCCCTGTTCGTCTTGGCGGCGCTGGGCTTTCTCGAAATCCTCGTGTTGCGGCGCGACGTTGCCCTCGGCGGCGGATCAGCGCGCTTCCGCATAACGCGCGACGCAGCGTTCATCGCCGCGACGATCGCGGCGATCGCGTTCGTGTACGCGCCGGCGCGCTGGTCGATCGGCGCAGCGGTTGCCGGCCTCGAATTCGCGCTCATCTTGGAATTGCTGGTGCGAATCGTGCCGACTTCCCAGCCGGCGGCGCCGAACGGGAACCCCGAGTGAGCGCGCCGATGCTGACGAAACGCTTCGACGACGGACTCGACCATGCGGTCGAGCTGCACCGCCGCGACGTTCGCAAGCGTACGAAGATCCCATACGTCGCTCATTTGATCGGCGTTTGCGCGATCGTTCTCGAGTCCGGCGGCGACGAGGACGAGGCGATCGCGGCGCTCTTGCACGACGCCGCAGAAGACCATGGCGGTGAGCGGCAGCTCGCGGAGATCGAACGACGCTTCGGCGAGAGCGTCGCGCAGATCGTGCGCGACTGTAGCGACGCGCTCGTGGAAGAAGGTGCGCCCAAGGGCCCGTGGTTGCCGCGCAAGCAACGTTACGTCGCGCACCTCGCCGAGATCGCGGCACAGCGGCCATCCTCGGCGCTCGTCAGTGCCGCCGACAAACTCTACAACCTGCGATCGATCGACGCGGACCTCCAGCGGCCCGACGTCGGTGAGAACGTCTACGCACGATTCAGCGGCAAACGCTGGGGGACGCTCTGGTACTACTGCGCCCTGGCCGACGTGTTCGGCCGGGTGCGCGGGCGGCACGAAGGGATCGCCCGTGAGCTGCGCGCGTTGACCGACCGCTTGTGTGACAAACACGACACGGCGGCGCTGCTCGAGCGCTGCGAGTGGGAATTGGATCCAAAGCACGGCAAAGCGTCGTGAACGTCCATTCCTCGCTGCGCATCTATGAAGGGCGCATCCTCAACCTGCGCGTCGACGAGATCGACGCCTATCACGGCGATCGTACGCGCAAGGTCGAAGTGGTCGAACACGCCGGCGGCGTCGCGATCATCGCGCAACCGGCGCCGGAGACGATCGTGCTGGTCAAACAGTACCGGCATGCGGTCGGCGGCGATCTGTGGGAAGTTCCGGCGGGGATGATCGAACGCGGCGAGCCGCCGCTCGAAACGGCAAAGCGCGAACTGATCGAGGAAACCGGCTACCGCGCCGAGCGCTGGCGTGCGCTCTGGAGCATCTACACGACGCCCGGGTTTTGCGAAGAGCGCATCTATTTTTTCGTCGCCGAGGGCTTGAGCCAAGGCGAGTCGGCGCCCGAGGATGACGAGAGTTTTGAGTTACGCGTCTGGGACCTCGAAGAAGCGTGGCGACTCGTCGAGCGCGACGAACTGCGCGATTCGAAGACGCAGATCGCTCTCGCCTGGGCGCGCTCGCAACTCGGTCTGCTCCGCCCGCCGGACTTCAGACCTTTCGTTGAGTAGTGAGGTCGGTTAGGTCGAGAATCCGCGGTGCTGGTTTGGCGGCACTTGGAGTCGCCGGATCATCTCGCGCGTCGGGATGCGCACGTTTCGCGCCAAGCGGATCCAGCCCAGAACGCGAATCATCCAAAACGTCGGATCGAATTCGAACCAGCGCAGACCGTGGCGTGCCGAGAACGGGAAGGCATGATGGTTGTTGTGCCAACCCTCACCGAACGCGATGATCGCAACGAACCAATTGTTCGTCGAGCGGTCGCCGGTGCGGAACGTCTGATAGCCGACGGCGTGCGAGGCGCTATTGACCAGCCACGTGCAGTGATAGGTGAAAACCAGCCGAGCGAAGATGCCCCAAATGACCCACGACCAGCCGCCGATCGCGAGTAGGATCAGTCCGAGCACCACCTGCGCCAATACGTGATTGCGATCGAGGAAAACGTAGAACGGATCTTTCAGGAGATCCGGCACCCAGCGCCGCCGCTCGTCGCAGGGAACCCGATACTTGTTGCTGCGATAGAGCCACTCGACGTGCGCCCACGGCATCCCGCGATGTGAATCGTGCGGATCGCCGTCCGCGTCGGAGTGGGCGTGGTGGGCACGGTGCGTCGCGACCCATTCGATGGGGCCGCCTTGCAGAGCCAGCGCGCCGACGAGGGCGACGGCGTACTCCGCGGGTTTCCAGAGCGCGAGGCTGCGATGGGTCAGCAGCCGGTGGTAACCGAGCGTGATTCCGAAACCGGTGATGATGTAGAGCGCGACGGCGACGCAGACGGCTTGCCATGAAAAAAACGCCGGGATAAAAACGCCAAGCGCTCCAAGATGGATCACCGCAAGGCTCGCGCCAACGGCGTAATCGCGTCTGGCTTTAGGCTGGGCCGTAGGCGCTTTCGTCATATGAGTTCCCTCTCTCTATACCCGTTCGGACGGAAGAAGTTGCCCCTTGAGGGGTCTTACGAGGCGGCTCGAGTCGACGAAGCTTCGAGTTGAGCCTTGGCAACCGCCAAGAGTGACTCGAACGCCTTTTGGTCACGGACGGCCAAGTCGGCGAGCGCTTTCCTGTTTAGCGTTACGCCGCTCTTCTTTAAACCATCGATGAGGCGTGAGTACGAAAGGCCCTCACGCCGCGCGGCGGCGTTGATGCGCGCGATCCAGAGCGCGCGGAAATCGCGCTTGCGGACGCGCCGGTCGCGGTAAGCGTAGTGCAGCGAGTGCAGGAGCGCTTCGTTGGCCACTCGGTAATTGCGACGCCGAGCCGCGCGGAAGCCCTTGACGAGCTTCATCACTTTGCGGCGGTGCTTGATCTTGTTGAGTCCGCGTTTGATGCGTGCCATGTTCGAACGCTCCTATAGCAGGTACGGAATTTGCGCGGCGAAACGCCTGAGATCGCCGGCGAACACCGGCTGGTCTTTGCGAAACTTCCGCTTGCGCTTGCGCGACTTCTTGCTGAGGATGTGGCCGCAGCCGCTGAATTGATGGCGGTGCGTGACCTTTCCGTTGGCGCTGACTTTGACGCGTTTCGCCGTTCCGCGGTGCGTCCGAATCTTAGGCACTTGTGGAGACTCCTTGGGTGGCCGCAGCCTTCTCGGGATGCAGCATAGAGGTGAACTTCGGAGGTCCGGTCGGCACCGGGCGGGGGGCGAGGATCATGAACATGTTCTTGCCTTCGAGTTTGGCTTCGCGCTCGACGACCGCGATCGGTGTCATGTCGGCCGCCATTCGGTCCAGCAGTCTCTTGCCGAAACTGGTGTACGTGATTTCGCGTCCGCGGAACATGATCGTGACTTTGACTTTCCCTCCGTCGAGCAACAGGCGTTCGGCCATCCTGGCCTTGGTTTCGTAGTCGTGCTGCTCGATTTTTGGGCGGAGTTTGACTTCTTTGAGCTCCCAGTTCTTTTGTTTCTTGCGCGCGTCGCGGTCTTTCTTTGACTGCTCGTACTTGAGCCGTCCGTAGTCGCTGACCCGGCAGACCGGTGGGACCGCGGTCGGCGACACTTCGATCAGGTCGAGGCCTTTCTGTCGCGCGAGCGCGAGAGCGTTTTCCGTGGGCATGACCCCGAGCTGATTGCCCTCATCGTCGATGACGCGAACTTGACGAATCCGAATCTGGTCGTTTATGCGCAGCGGTCGTGCTATCGGAAAGCTCCCGTAAGAAACAAAAAAGTGGTGATGCTGAAGCATCCCACACGAACGAAACCTACCGAGGGTTCCTTATGGTGAGACCGGATCGCCCGAGAGCATCCGGTGAGAGCCCTTCGGCCCTGCTTCGGCTCACCGAGGATACCAGGAACCCCCCGGGGCGTCAAGGTTAGCGCTTGCTCGCGTGGGTATCCGAAAACCTTAGCGGAACCACCGGCCATGCAGCATGGCGACGGTGCCCCTGCGCGCGGCAGCCGCGAGACGGCACTCGGAGCTGACCGCGGGTTCTTCCGTTTCCTTCGTATCCTCGGTCCGGGCCTCACCGTCGGCGCGTCCGACGACGATCCGTCGGGGATCGGAACCTATGCCGTCGCCGGCGCGACGTTCGGCTTCGCGACGTTGTGGACGGCGCTCGTCACCGTCCCGATGATGATCGCAGTCCAATACGTTGCGGCGAAGATCGGCCTCGCCACGGGTGAAGGTCTCGCCGCGAATTTGCGGCGTCACTACCCGAGCTGGCTCACGCTGGCCGTCGCGGGAGCGCTCCTGATCGGCAACACGATCAACGCCGGCGCCGACATCGGCGCGATCGGCGCTTCGATCAATCTGCTCGCCCCGAAAGTTCCGATCGCCGCACTGATCATCCCGGTCGGCCTTTTGCTGCTCGTTCTCCAGATTTGGGGATCGTACCGGTTGATCGCGAGCATCTTCAAGTGGTTGACGCTGTCGCTCTTCGCGTACGTCGCCGCCTCGTTCTTCGTCCATCCGAATTGGGCCCAAGTGTTGCACGACACGTTCGTTCCGCACGTGGAGTTCAACGCTGGGTACCTCGCGATGCTCGTCGGCTTGCTGGGCACCACGATCTCACCGTACATGCTCTTCTGGCAGGCGAGTCAGGAAGTCGAAGAAGACATCGCCCTCGACCGGACCCACCTTTATCAGCGTCGCGGCACGACGCGGCGCGAGAAGAGGTACGCGCTCGTCGACATCGGCGTCGGAATGCTGTTCTCGAACGTCGTCGCCTACTTCATTATCCTGACGACCGGCGCGACGCTTTTTGTCTCGGGCAATCGACACATCGGAACGGCGGGGGAGGCGGCGCAAGCGCTCGTCCCGATGGCGGGCCGTGGCGCGGAGTGGCTGTTGGCGGCCGGGATGATCGGCGCCGGCGCGCTCGCGGTGCCCATATTGACGGCATCGTCGGCATCCGCACTCGCCGGCGCGTTGGGATGGAAAGGGGGATTGGGAAAACTCCCGGGCCGGGCTGTGCAGTTCTACGGGATCATCGCGGTGTCGACGTTTGTCGGCATGGAGATCAATTTTCTCGGCATTAACCCGGTCGACGCGCTATTCTGGACGGCGGTGATCAACGGTTTTCTCGCGCCGCCCGTTCTCGTCGTGCTCATGCTCATCGGAAGCAATCGCAAGATCATGAAAGACTCGGTGAACGGCCCCATGGTCAACATCCTGGGCTGGGGCACGACCGCCGTGATGACTCTAGCGGCTATCGCGCTCGTCATCTCTTGGGGTCACTGAGGCACCGGCCTCCAGCATCTTCGCCTCGAGGAACGCTCGCTCGCGAGCGTTCTGCGTGAGCGCGAGGGCGGCGGCGTAGGCGTCGCGCGCCTCCGCCTCGCGTCCAAGCCGCCGTAAGAAGTCCGCTCGTGCGACATAGGCGGGGTGATACGTTTCAAGTGCCCGGGCGTCGATTGCGTCGAGTGCCGCGAGCCCGAGGAGCGGGCCGTAAGCGAAACCGAGTGCGACCGCGCGGTTGAGATCGACGATCGGGGAAGGAGCGATCGCGGCCAAGCGCGCGTAGAGTTCCGCGATTCTCTCCCAATCGACACGCCCTAGTTCGCGGGCCCGCGCATGTTCTGCCGCGATCGCAGCCTGGAGTTGGTACGGTCCTTCGAATTGGTGCCGTGCGGCACGCTCCATGAACGCGCTCGCCTCCGCGATCGCGGTGTCGTCCCAGAGCTTCCGATCCTGCTCCGCCAGCGGGATCAGCCTCCCGTCCGAGTCCGAACGCGCGTCGCGACGCGAATGATGGTAGAGCATGAGCGCGAGCAAGCCCATCACTTCGGGCTCTTGCGGCATCAGGTGCGCCAAGACGCGCGTCAACCGAATCGCTTCGTCGCAAAGATCGCGGCGGACGAGCGAATCACCCGCCGACGCGAGATACCCTTCGTTGAAGATCAAGTACAAGACGGAGCAGACGTCGGCGAGTCGCTCGGGAAGACGCTCGGGGGCCGGGACGTCAAGCGGGATGGCGGCGTCTCGGATCTTGCGCTTCACCCGAACCAATCGCTGGGCAATCGTCGCCGACGGCACGAGAAACGCCTCGGCGATCTCTTCGGTCGATAGCCCGCCAAGCGTTCGCAGGGTGAGCGCGATCCGAGCTTCGACGCCCAGACCGGGATGGCAACAGGCGAACATCAACCCGAGGCGGTCGTCGGGGATCACGTTCATCTCTCGGTCCTCTGCGAACGGGTCGCGCGGAGGCGCCCCGAACTCGAGCGCGGCGAGGCGCTCCGCTTTTTCGCGCCCGCGGCGCTCTCTGCGCAATTTGTCGATCGCGCGGTGTCTTGCGGTGGTGAGGATCCACGCCGACGCGTGCTTGGGGTGTCCCTCGCGAGGCCAGCGTTCCAGCGCGACCAGATACGCGTCTTGGATCGCATCTTCGGCGGCTTCGATGTCCCCGAGCATCTTGATAAGGGTAGCGAGCGCGCGTCCCGCGTCGTCGCGGAACGAGCGCTCGATCGATGCAGCGTCGTTACATCTCGACAAGCGGGCGAACTTCGATCGACCCATATTTGGCGGCCGGGCACATCGCTGCCGCTTCGATGGCTGCGTCGAGCGACGCGCAATCGATGATGTAGTAGCCCCCGAGCCACTCCTTGGTTTCGGCGAAGGGCCCGTCGGTGACCGTCCGCTTCCCGTCGTGGGCGCGCACGGTCGTCGCGCTCGTGGTTTCCGCGAGGGGGGCCGCGTCGATATACGCTTTGCGACGCCTCAGTTCGGCCCCGTATGCCTCCCAGGCCGGCATCGTTGCGGCCCGCTCCTGCGGCGTCGTCGGGCGAGAATCGTGCGGGGTGTAGATCAAGAGCATGTATTTCATGGGTGTTCCTCTCGGTGAGGATGCAGTCTCAACGCGGCATCCTTCTTATAGACGAACGCCGAATCCCGAAATCGACGGGTGCCTCGGCCCTCAACTCTTCGTCGCGAGCTCCGTCGGGATTCCCAAGTACGGACGCGGGTCGAAGTGTGGCTTCCCGTTGTACGACGCGATCGACTGACCGATCAATTCGAGTGCCTTTTCCATCTGCGGATCGACGCCGGCCTTGACGTCCTGCGGCGCGATGTCGACGTCGTAGTCGGGATCGGTGCCGTAGTTCTCGACGTGCCAGCCGACGTCGACGAACCAGAATGAGAACTCCGGCTGCGTCGTGATCGTGCCGTCGACGAGGCGGTGATACGGATTGATCCCGACGACGCCGCCCCACGTGCGCTTTCCGACGAGTGGCCCGAGTTTATAGAGCTTGAAACAATGACTGAAGATGTCGCCGTCCGAACCTGCGAACTGATTGGTGAGCGCGACCATCGGTCCGGCGACGGATTCCGGCGGATACGGCTGCGGCGGGCCCCAGCGCGTGACGTCGTAGCCGACGCGCTTGCGCGCGAGCTTCTCGAGCAAAAGCGGCGAGACGTGACCGCCGCGATTGTAACGGACGTCGACGACCAACCCGTCGCGATTGAATTCCGACAAGAAGCCGCGATGAAACTCCGCGAAGCCCCACGGCCCCATGTCGGGGATATGCACGTAGCCGACGCGACCACCGGTTCGCTCGTGAACGAAGCGCCGATTCTCCTCCACCCACGCACGATACCGCAGCATCCGCTCGTCTTTGAGCGCGTGCACGATCACGCGCCGCCGTTTCTTCCCCGAAGCGATCGTCAGTTGCACCTCGCGGTCTGCCGCGTTCACCAATAACTCGTCGAGCGGCGCTTCGCGCGTGGCGCTCCGTCCGCCGACCGCGACGATTGCGTCGCCCGCCCGGATGTCGAGACCCGGTTCCGCCAGCGGCGAGTCGCTGTCGCGATTCCACGAATCGCCGCGATAGATCTTGAGGATGCGGTAGCCTTCGATCTCCGGATCCCAGGCGAGATCGGCGCCGAGAAAGCCGCGCCGATATTCCGGGGGCCGGCGATGATCGCCGCCGATCTCGTAGGCGTGCGAGGTCCCGAGTTCGCCGAACATCTCCCACATCAAGTCGGAGAGGTCGGCACGCGTGCGCACGAGCGGTAACAACTTCGCGTAGCGATCGCGAACGAGGTTCCAATCGATGCCGGTCATCGATTCGTCCCAGAACTGCTCGGTTTGCATACGCCACGCTTCGTGGTACATCTGCGCCCACTCGTCGCGCGGTTCGACCAGCACGCTCGCTCGGCGCAAGTCGAGCCAACCGCTGCGCCGCCCGGGCTGATCGTCCTGCGGCCGTTCGCCCTCGTCCGGTCCCTCGGGCAGATCCATCAGCGCGTCGAGCGCGCGCATCCGATCGCGCGAACGGTAGACCAGCGTCCGGCGATCGTCGCTGAGGCGAATGTCGGCGACGTCTTTTTGCACCGGCACTTGGCGCAACTGCTCGAAGTCGTAAGCGAGCAGCGTCCCGAGCTCGTCCTCCTCGTCCCAGTTGTGACTGACCGGCTTGATCCCTTTGAGCGGGAAAAGCGTGAACAGGACGCGGCCGCGCGTCGCGACAATCTGGCTGTAGTTGCCTTCCTCGACGGGAAAACCAAGAATGCGGCCCTGGATGCCGTCGAAGTCGATCTCGACGCGCACGGGTTTGCCGTCGTCTTTCTTCCGCTCGTCGTCGCCCTGATGTCGGTCCTTATGCAACGGTGCCGGTTTCGGCACGAACGGCGAGGGGACGTCGGCGCGTAAGGTCACGACGAACGGTCGCGACGCCTGCGGAAAACTCAAGTCGAATTGCAGCGCGTCGTAGACCGGATTGAAGTCGCGCGTCGAGATGAAGTAGAGGTAGTTGCCTTCCGGGTCCCACACGGGCGACTCGTCGCCGCGCAAGAGCGAGGTGACGTCGTGCACGGCGCCCGACTTGACCTTCGCGACGCGGATGATCGCCGTCTCCGCGGTCGAGACGGGATCGGTCTGAATCGCGGCGCAATAGGCGAGCCACCGCCCGTCGCCGGAGAACGCCAGATCGTGGATGCGCGCGGCCGGACTCTTGTCGATCACGCGCACGCGACGATCTTCGAGATCGACGAGCAGCAATTCGTTGCGATGGTTCGCGACGGCGACGATGTCGGCGGTCGGCGAGGCGGCGAGTTCCGTAACGCGCCCGATATCTTCGTTCGTCGCCACGACCGGCCAACTCTCGCCGCGCGCGTCGCGGATCTCAAGCCGTTCGCTGCCGCCTTCGTCGCTGACGCACACGAGGCGCCGGCTGTCGTGCAGCCATTCGAACTCGCGGTAGCGGACGCGGCTGCCGGCGCCGTGTTCGACGACGGCTTCTTCCCAGAGCGGCATCGTGAACGGACGGCCCCGCGAAACGAGCGCCAGTGCGGTGCCGTCGGGGCTCGGCGCGAAATGCTCGAGTCCTTCCGCGACATCGACGAAGCGGCGCACCGTCTGCGGCGCAGGTGACGGCGTCTCGACCGCGACGCGCCTCACGTCGTCGCTTTCCGGATCGAAGTGATAGATCTGCGCGCCGGCGGTATAGACGATCGTCTTTCCGTCGGTCGACGGGAAGCGGACAAAGTATTCGGTCTCGTGCGTGTGCCGGCGGAGTTCGCTGCCGTCGGCGTTCACGGAATAAACGTTTCCGACGCCTTCATGATCGGACAAGAAGTAGACGCGCTCGCCGATCCACATTGGCCAGCACAGGTTGCCCATGAGCGAGACGAGGCGCGAGAAGCGCGCCGTGTTGTCGGCGTCGACCCAAATATCGCCCGCAGTGCCGCCGCGGTAACGTTTCCAACGCGCTGGGTCGTCGTTGTTCCGCCCGATCGCGAGGCGGCCGTCGGGGTGCAGCGACAGCGAGCGCATCCCTCCGAGATCGAACGTGCGCGCTTGTCCGCCGTCTTTCGAAACGCGAAAGCCTTGCGTCTCGCGCAGAAATGCCGCGCCGCTATCGGAGACAAAGAGAATGTCTTTACCGTCGGGCGTCCATCCGCTGACCACACAGATCTCGCCGCCCAAGAAAGTCAGGCGCCTCGCGTTTCCGCCGCCGGCCGGCATGACGTAGACTTCAGGATGCCCTTCGTCGCGGCCGACGAAGGCGAGCAGCGAGCCGTCCGGCGAGAGGCGCGGCGTCGAAATTTCGCCGGCGCCGGCCGTCAGACGACGCGCGACGCCGCCGCCCAGCGGCACCGACCAGAGATCGTCTTCGCAAACGAACGCGAGCGCATCGCCGGCCACCGTCGCGAACCGATAATATCCACTTTGATTCATCAGGAAACCTCATACGCGACGAGGCCGTCGTTTCCGCTAGCCTGCTAGGGGCGGCGACCGGCAGTAGGCCGTCGAAACGTTCGGCCGATCTGCAGTATGCGTGAACACCTCATCGAGAAGTACTTTCGTTACCGCCGGCGCTACGTCGATCACATTTTGATGGAGGCGCCGCAGCGCGCGCTGCTCGCCGTACTCGCCGAAATCGGCCGGCTCGCATTCGTCTCGGCCGGTTCGGCGCTGTGCGCGCTGATTCTGTGGCTCCTGACGGTGGGGGCGCTCACGCGGCCCGGCGGTCCGAGCGGCTGGTCGATCCTCTTCGCATCGCTGGCCGGCCTTGCGACGCTTGGCGGCGTCGGTGCCATCGGCGGCATCCTGACGGCCGTCCGCGATCGACCTCGCGTCGCCGCGCAAGTCGCCGGCTCGAGATGAACGAACGAGACCGCGAGATTTTGGCGTTGTTCGAGGCGGGCAATCCGCGCGGGCTCGCGCGCGCGATCAGTCGCGCCGAAGCCGGAGGGGGCGCGGAGCTGATGCACGTGCTCTTTCCGCGCAGCGGTCGCGCGATCACGATCGGCGTCACCGGTCCGCCGGGCGTCGGCAAGTCGACGCTGTCGTCCGCGCTCGTGAAGATCGCGCGCACCGCCGGCAAGACCGTCGGCGTCGTTTCCGTCGATCCAAGCTCGCCGTTCTCGCACGGTGCGATCCTCGGAGACCGCATCCGCTTGNNACGTTCATGGACGCGTTCGGCCTCGGCGTCGTACTGATCGAGACCGTCGGCGTCGGGCAGTCGGAGATCGAGATCGCGGAACTCGCGGACACGACGGTGGTCGTCATGCAGCCCGGCAGTGGCGATTCCGTGCAACTCTTGAAGGCCGGGATTCTCGAGATCGCCGACGTCTTTGTCGTCAACAAAGCCGACCACCCGATGGCGCTCCAGCTCAAGCGCGAGATTCGTGGGATGATGGAGATGCTGACTTTTGCGGGTTGGGTTCCGCGTTTGGTGAGCACCAAGGCGCACGAAGGCGGCGGGGTCGACGAACTGTGGAGTGCGATCCTCGCGCACGAAGCGTACCTGCGCGCGAGCGGCGATCTCGCCGAGCGGCGGCGCGCCGCATTTGCGCATCGCGTGCGCGCGCTCGTGCTGGGCGCGCTTGAAGGCCGCGTCGATCGCCGGATCGAGGAACTGATTTCCGCAGGCGGCACGTCGGCAGAAGATCCCTATCGTGTCGCCGCCGCGTTGCTCGCGCCGCTCGAGGCTGTCTTACCGCCCGCCGACGATGACCACTTCGCGCGCACGCCCAAACCCCGCGCCTCGGTCAAGGGTCTCTGAACGCTCGCCGCTGCCACCGGCGCAACCGTTGCTCACTGTTGGTTCGCAAGCGCTTCCATGGCGACGTCGACCGACATTTCAGCGTCAGCGGAACCGCGATAGACACCGCGCACTGGGCTAACGTCTCTGTAGTCTCTGCCGATGGCGATTTTGACGTAGTGGTCGTCGACGAGCCGGTCGTTGGTCGGATCGAACCCAATCCAGCCGGAAGGCGGCAAGTAGGCCTCGCACCAGGCGTGCGAGGCCTCCGCTCCAAGCACGTGCGAATCCCCGCGGAAGATGTACCCGCTGACGTAGCGCGCGGGAATCTTGGCATTCCGCGCGGCCGCGATCATCACGTGCGCGAAGTCCTGGCAGACTCCGGCGCGCGTGGCGAGCGCATCGTCGACGGCGCTTCGCACGGTGGTCGCCGCCTTGTCGTATGAAAACGTGCGGTGCACGTGCGCCGCGACGCTCGAGCACCAGGTACCGATCCGCTCGCCCGGGGGGCCGAGCTCCTTCAGAAACTCGTCCAGCGGCGCCGTGAAGCGGACATACTGGCTCTCGCGCAGGAACGCGTACCAGGCGTCGGGGTCGCCGTCGGCATCGAGCAGCGCTCGGGTGGCTTCGTCGACGCGCGGCGCGGCTTCAGGCGGCGTCGTGGCGACGTTCGAGCGAGCAGTGATCGAAAGACGGTCGTGCGTCGGCAACACGGCGAAGTGCTGCGCGTCGTTGCCGAAGCGATCGGCGTACGAGAACACCGTCGCGCGCGGGGCGACCTCGAGTTCGTAGCGCGTGCAGAATTGGTTCGGGTCGCTGCGCGGTTTCAAATGCACGACCGCGTAACTCTCGCTGATCGGTTCGGGATAGACGTACGTCGTCGTATGGGCGATCGTGTACTCCATCAGAGGTTGCCGATTCCGATGGGGAGTCGGGGAAAGTACGCTGTCTCGACGTCGCCGGAGAGGGCGACGATTTCGGCGACGGTAGCCCTGGCAAAAATGTTGACGCCGGGCGCGAACAATTCGTCGGCCGAAGCAAAGTCGAGCCGAGCACACAACTTGCCGAGGCGGCGCTCCGGCTCGGTGCCGAAGGTCCCTTCGCGGTTATCCGAGATGCCGTGGAGGGCGTTGCCCAGCTCGCGGAACGAAAAACGGAGCGAACGGGGGCAGTCGGGGGCCAGCGCGATGAAGGCGAGCGCGTCCCTCGGCTCGGGGACGAAGCGCATGTCGTGGACGAACGGCTCGCTTGCGCAGCACATTTCGAGCAGGCGTTGCGACTCGTGCCACGGCTCGTGCTCGACCTCGATCGCCTGCAACATTCTAGCCGTCATGAAAGCGCGTTCGAGGAAGCGGCCGGCTTGCAAAAAGCGCCAGACGTCGCCGTGCGAAAGCGTCGCGTCGGCGACTCCGGCCAAGGCTTGCGTCGACTCGCAGACGCGCCGCAGAAAGCGAGCCGGACCCTCGCGCAGCGCCGAACGCAGCGACTGCCCCTCGACGGAGAGGTAGAGCACGTTGATGACTACCCACAATTCGGTCGTCAATTCGGCCCGAATGCCGAGCGCATTCGTGCGAGCGACGTGGATCGCCGAGACGATCGAGTTCGAATTCCCGCGGTCAAAGACGCAGTGAGCGAGCGCTTCGTGGGCGGCGAGTCCGGGCGCGCTCGGTTTCGGCTCGGCGACGAAGCCGCCGCATTGCATGACCGAGCGCCAGAGGCGCTCGTAACGGCCGTCGTCTCGAGAGTAAAGATCCATCGCGCGCGTGTAGCTGACTTCGAGTATGCGCGCGATCGATTCGGCGCGCTCGACGTTTCGCCCGAGCCAGAAAAGTGATTCGGCGACGCGGCTCAGCATAGAATCTTTTTCACGCTTGCAAGACCCACGTGTCTTTGCTGCCCCCGCCTTGCGACGAGTTCACGACCAGCGAATCTTCGCGCAATGCCACGCGCGTCAAGGCGGCGCGCGGGACCTCGACGCTATCGCTCAAGAGCGCGAATGGACGCAAGTCGACGCGACGCGGACTGAGTCGCCCGTCGATCAGGGTCGGAGCCGACGAGAGCTGGATGGTGGGTTGTGCGATGAAGTCGCGCGGCCGTTCTGCGACGAGCGCGGCAAAGAGCGTGCGCTCGGCGGCGGACGCAAACGCACCCATCAGCATCCCGTAACCGCCCGACGCGTTGACGTTCTTGACGACGAACTTGTCGAGATTGTCGAGCACGTGACGGCGCTGGACGTCGTTGGTGCAGTCGAAGGTCAGCACGTTTTCGAGCAGCGGCGTCTCGCCAAGATAGAAGCGAATCATCTCCGGCACGTACGGATAGAGGGCCTTGTCGTCGGCGACGCCGGTCCCGATCGCGTTCGCCAAGGTGACCTTTCCCGCGCGATAGGCGTTCATGAGGCCGGTGACGCCGAGTGTCGATTCGGAATGGAAGTAGAGGGGATCGAGGTAGTCGTCGTCGATGCGGCGATAGATGACGTCCACGCGCTCGAGGCCGTGCGTGGTCCTGACGTATGCGACGTTGTCGACGACGATCAGATCGCGCCCCTCCACCAACTCGACGCCCATTCGCCGGGCCAGCAAGGTATGTTCGAAATAGGCGGAGTTGTGGATGCCCGGCGTGAGCACGACGACGTTCGGCTGGCTAACGCCGGCCGGCGCGCAATGGCGCAGGACCCGCAACAGCCGGCTCGGGTAGTCGTCGACCGGGCAAACTTCGTAGTTGCGAAACACGTCCGGGAAACCGCGCTTGAGCACCGTGCGATTCTCGAGCACGTACGAGATCCCCGAGGGGGAGCGGCAATTGTCCTCGAGCACCAAGAACGTTCCGTTTTCGTCACGAATGAGGTCGATTCCCGAGACGTGGACGTAGACGTCGCCGGCGACGTCGACGCCGATCATCTCGGCGCAAAAGCTCTTCGACGAATAGACGATCTCTCGCGGGATGCGCCGCTCGCGCAGGATCCGCTCGTCGTGGTAAACGTCGTGCAGGAACGCATTGAGCGCGCGAACCCGCTGCACGATTCCGCGATCGATCCGGTCCCACTCGGCGGTGGTCAAGATGCGCGGGATGATGTCGAACGGGAAGACTCGTTCGGTTCCCGATGCCTCCGCGTACACCGTGAACGTCACGCCGCGCTGCAAGAGCATGGTGTTGATCGATTGTACGCGCGCCAGGATTTCGTCGCGGGGGAGCGCCGCGAGCGTCGCCATCAATTGCGCGTAGTGTTCGCGCGGGCTTCCATCGGGGAGGAACAGTTCGTCGTACTGCGTCGCACGTGCATAGGCGGGATCCACCCCGAGGCCGCTGGCGTGGGTTCGGCCGCCGGTCGCCGGCGCCGCGCGCGGACGGTCGTTTCGACGAAGCCGGGGCATAGCCGCGCCTTCTCCGTCGCCGGAGTGCATTCCAGGTCGGGAAGCACACCGTAGGGCGTCGAATCCGGCAAGACGCTAGTTGAAAGGAACAAGGAGACCGTCGCCTTGGCGAAGATGATCGATCGCGCGAGCGGACTGGGTGCGCAACCGTCGCCGGAATTCGAAGAACAGCGAACGCGCTGGGAACGGCGCTGGGCGTCGCGCGCGGCGCGCCGGCGCGAACCCGGCTCGGGCGCGACCGACCGGACCATCTCGGATCTGCCGCTCAAGCCGGTCTACGGTCCCGAAGACGTGGCGCACCTCGACCTGGCGCGCGACCTCGGGTTCCCCGGCGAGTTTCCTTATACGCGCGGCATCCATTCCGGGATGTATCGAGATCGGCTCTGGACGATGCGCCAGTTTTCCGGTTTCGGAAATGCCAAACAGACCAACGAGCGCTATCACTTCTTGCTTTCACAGGGCCAGACGGGGCTCTCGGTCGCCTTCGACATGCCGACGCTCATGGGCTACGACTCCGATGCACGGCAAGCGCGCGGCGAGGTCGGAAGGTGCGGCGTCGCGATCGACTCGATGCGCGACATGCAAGTGCTCTTCGACGGGATCGACCTCGGTCAGATTACGACGTCGATGACGATTAACGGGCCGGCCGCGATCGCTCTCGCCGAATACGTCGCGACGGCGGAGAGCAAGGGCATTCCGCGTGCAAAGCTAGGCGGCACGCTGCAGGCCGATATTCTCAAGGAATACATCGCGCAGAAGGAATGGATCTTCCCGCCGCGTCCGCACGTCCGCATCATCGTCGACATGATGAAGTTCTGCACGGCGGAGATGCCGCGCTGGAACACGATCTCCATTTCCGGCTATCACATCCGCGAAGCCGGTTCGACGGCGGTCCAAGAACTCGCGTTCACGCTGGCCGACGGTTTCGCATACGTCGAGGCCGCGATGAAAGCTGGGATGGACGTCGACACGTTTGCGCCACGCCTCTCGTTCTTTTTCAACTCGCACATCGATTTCTTCGAAGAGATCTGCAAGTTCCGCGCCGCGCGACGCATCTACGCGCGACGCATGCGCGACAAGTACGGCGCGAAGAATCCGCAGTCGTGGACGCTGCGCTTCCACACGCAGACGGCCGGCTGCAGCGCGACGGCGCAGCAACCGGAGAACAATATCGTTCGCGTGGCGTACGAAGCGATGGCCGGCGTCCTGGGCGGGACGCAGTCGTTGCACACCAACTCGATGGACGAAGTTCTCGCGCTCCCGACCGAAAAAAACGTCGAAATCGCGCTGCGCACGCAACAGGTGCTGGCCTACGAAACGAACGTCACCAACGTCATCGACCCGCTCGGAGGTTCGTACTTCGTCGAAGCGCTTACCGACGAGATGGAGAAGCAGGCCGAAGACTATTTCAAGCGGATCGAGGAGTACGGCGGCGTGATCGAAGCGATCGAAGCCGGCTTCTTCCAGCACGAGATCGCCGACGCGTCGTACAGTTACCAGCGCTCGCTCGAGAGCAAGGATCGCATCATCGTCGGCGTCAACGCCTTTGAAAAGGAAGAAGAGCGGCAGGAGATCGATCTGCTCAAGATCGGCGAGGAGATCGAGCGCGGTCAAGCGCGCGCCGTCCAAGAAGTCCGCGGCAGTCGCGACTCGGCGAAGGTCGAAACGGCGCTGGCCGTGCTCAAGCGCGCCTGCGCGGACGAAACCAGGAACGTCATGCCGCCGCTCATCGACTCCGTCAATGCGCTCGCCACGGAGGGCGAAATCGTCGAGGCGATGGTGGGAGTCTTCGGCCGTTATCGGGAGACCGCCATCTTCTAGCTGCGGCCCTTTTGCCAACCCGCTTACAGGTGGGGTGAATCCGGCGCTCGGGGAGAACCCTAGAGATCATGCCCTCTGCTCGACCGCTGCGCGTCATCGTCGCGAAAGCCGGCCTCGACGGTCACGACCGCGGCGCAAAGGTCATCGCGCGCGCGCTGCGCGACGCCGGGATGGAAGTCATCTATACCGGACTTTTTCAAGCGCCCGAGCAGATCGTTCAGACCGCGATTCAAGAAGACGCCGACGGCGTCGGCCTCTCGATCCTTTCGGGCGCGCACATGACGCTGTTTCCGGACGTGCTCGAGCAACTCAAAGCGCAGGGCGCCGAGGACATCGTCTTTTTCGGCGGCGGGACGATTCCGGCCGACGACGCGGCTGAGCTCAAGCGGTTGGGCGTCCGAGAAATCTTTACGCCGGGCGCGCCGCTGTCGCAGATCATCGAGTTCGTCCAACGAGAATGCGGCAAGCGCCGCGAACTCGTTGGGTAACTCCGGGATATGACGGTTCGCACCAGGATCGCGCCGTCGCCGACGGGCGACCCCCACGTCGGTACGGCCTTCGTGGCGCTGATCAACTACTGTTATGCCAAACAGCACGGCGGCCAGTTTCTGCTGCGCATCGAAGATACCGATCGCGTCCGCAGTTCGCCGGCGGCGGAGCGCGCGATCCTCGACGCGTTGCACTGGCTCGGCCTGCATTGGGATGAAGGACCGGACGTCGGTGGGCCGCACGGGCCGTACCGGCAAGGCGAACGGCTCGCTTTCTACACGCGCTACGCCAACGAATTACTCGCCGGCGGTCACGCGTTTAGATGCTTCTGTACGCCCGAGCGGCTCGACGCGGTTCGCTTGGAACAGCGGCAGATGGGGAAGCCGCCGGGCTACGACGGCCATTGCCTGAATCTGGGCGAGAAAGAGATTGCCGCGAACGACGCGGCCGGTATTCCGTCGGTGGTGCGCATGAAGGTGCCCCGCGAAGGCTCGGTCACCATCGACGATCTCTTGCGCGGTCCGATCGTCTTCGAGTGGCGCACGGTCGACATGCAGGTCCTGGTCAAGTCCGACGGCTGGCCGACCTATCATCTCGCCAACGTCGTCGACGATCATCTCATGCAGATCACGCACGTGATGCGCGGCGAAGAGTGGATCTCGTCGGCGCCCAAGCACGCGCTGCTGTACGACTATCTCGGCTGGAAGATGCCGCAGTTGGCGCACCTTCCGCTTCTGCGCAACGCCGACAAGAGCAAACTCTCGAAGCGCAAGAATCCGACCGGCATCCGCTTCTATCAGCGTATGGGGTATCTGCCGGAGGCGCTCGTCAATTTTTTGGGCCTACTCGCCGTGCCGCCGCTCGAAGGCGAAGAGATCATGGACCTCCCGACGATGATCGGGCGCTTCAACCTCGAGCACGTCTCGGTCGGAGGCCCGGTCTTCGACGTCGCCAAGCTCGATTGGCTCAACGGGCGGTACCTGCGTGAAAAACTCGACGCGCACGGCTTCGAGGAACGCGTCCGCGCGTGGACGCTGAACGAAGACTACCTGGGCCGCATCGCACCGCTCGCGCAGTCGCGCATCGAGCGGCTCTCCGACCTCGGCCCGCTGACGTCGTTTTTCTTCGCCGGCAGGCTCGACGTCACCGCGGCGCAACTGCGCGAGGGCAAACTCGACGAACTCGCCCTGCGTCAAGCGTTCGTCATGGCCGCCGCGCTGCTCGACGCGCTCGACGAGTGGGACGTGCCTCACATCGAGGAAGTGATTCGTGCGATCGCAGACGTGCTTGAGAAGAAATTACGCGACGTCGTTCGCCCGTTCTACGTCGCGATCACCGGCAGCGCGCAATCGGTCCCGCTGTTCGACTCGATGGCGATTCTCGGGCGCGATCTCGTTCGCGAACGGCTGCGCGTCGCGCTCGAGCGTTTGGGCGGTGTGACTGCCGCCGAGCAAGAAGCGTGGAAGAAGATGATCGAGCGCGGCAGGCCGGCCGGCGAGACCCAAGCGTGAGCCGCATTCGGGCCGTGATTCTGGCCGCCGGCAAGGGGACGCGCATGAAGAGCGCGCGGCCGAAGGTGCTGCACGAGTTATGCGGGCGGCCGATGGTCTGGTACGTGGTACGTGCGTTGCGGGACGCCGGTGTCGCAGAGGTCCTGATCGTTGCGAATCGCGAGGTCGCCGAACGCGTCCCCGTGATTGCCGGCGACGCCGGCCACGACGCCGTCGACGTCGTGATCCAAGAACCGCAACTCGGAACCGGCCACGCGGTACAGATCGCGCTCGCCAAGCTCGCGCCGCGATCCGGGACGCTGCTCATTCTCAACGCCGATCTTCCCCTGATCGAAGCGGCGCTCATTCAGCGCGCCATCGAGGCGCGCAACGGCGCGCTGGCGCTCGTCACCGCAACCATGCCGCTCCCGTCGTCGCTCGGGCGTATCGTGCGTCGCGGCGAGCGGGTTGCCAAGATCGTCGAAGCACGCGACGCGAGCGCCGACGAACTCGCGCTCGATGAGATGAACGCCGGCCTCTACGTTTACGATGAGGCGAAGCTGCGCAGCGCAATCGCGGAGCTGGGCAACGACAACGCGCAAGGCGAATACTACCTTACCGACACGGTCGACCGGCTCGTCCGCGACGGCGAACGCGTCGTCCCCGTGCTCGCCGACAGTTTCCTCTCGGTCATGGGCATCAACGACCGGAGCGAGTTGGCGACCGCGGCGGCGTTGCTCAACCGGCGCATCTGCGAGCATCACATGTGCAACGGGGTCACGATCGCCGACCCGTCGACGACCTACCTCGAACCCGATCTCGAGATCGCCGCCGACGTGACGATCTTGCCGAACACGACGATCGGGCGCCGCTCGAAGATCGGCGCGCACAGCGAGATCGGTCCGAATAGCCGCCTCTTGGCCGCCGAGATCGGCGAGCACGTCGTCCTGATGGACAGCATCGTCTCCGACAGCACGCTCGGCGATTTCGTGCACGTCGGGCCATGGGCGCACGTCCGCGGCGGCAGCATCCTCGACACCGGCGTTCATCTCGGCGATTACGTCGAAGTCAAGGCGTCGCACCTCGGCGCGGGAGTCAACGCTCGCCATCTCGCGTATCTCGGCGACGCGACGATCGGCGAACGCACGAACATCGGGGCCGGGACGGTGACGTGCAATTACGACGGCAAAGAAAAGCACCGCACCAAGATCGGCAAGGATGCGTTCATCGGAACGAATTCGTCGCTCGTCGCGCCGCTCGAGATCGGCGACGGCGCGCTGACCGGCGCGGGCAGCGTGGTGATTCGAGACGTTCCGCCCGGCGGCCGCGTCGCCGGCAATCCGGCGAAACCCTTACCCGAGAAAGAATCCTAAGGCTGCGCCCTTCGACCTCGACGGGAGTGGTCAGTCGGCGGAGGGCCTCGCAGCAAACTCAGGCGAATGGTCCCGCGTGGCGCTGAAGGTAGTTCTTCTTTCCTATTCGCCGGAGCCCGAGCGCGCCGTGGCGACGGCGGCGCGCAATTGTTATAGTCCTCGAGACATCGAGACGATCGACGACAATTGGTCCGACGACGAAATCGAAAAGATGGTCTCGCGCGTCCGCGACGCTGGTCATCTCTCGACGTTCGAACACACCATGTTCACCTTCGGGGTCTCCGGCGTTTCGCGCGCGCTGACGCATCAACTCGTCCGCCACCGGCACATGTCGTTCGAACAGAAGAGTCAACGCTACATCAAATACAAAGGCCGCTTTCCCTACGTGGCGCCGCCATCGATCGCGAGCCGGCCCGAGATCGCTGCGAAATTCGACGCCTTGATGAATCAGGTCGCCGATTTCTACCGCGAGGCGACCGATGCCGGGACGCCGCCCGAAGACGCGCGTTTCGCGCTTCCCAACGCCGCCGAGACTCAGATCGTGATCACCGCCAACGCCCGCGCACTGCTCGATTTCTTCACCTTGCGGACCTGCAACAACGCGCAGTGGGAGATTCGCGAGCTCGCCTTCGCGATGTTGCGGCTCGTGAAAAAGGTCGCCCCCGTGCTCTTCGTGCGCGCCGGCGCGACCTGCGTGCG
>PLCB01000011.1:48245-49296 GCA_003134695.1 Candidatus Zemynaea palustris
AGCAAGCTTCGAGCCGGCGACCCTGCACCCGAGGTCGCCCTGAAAACCCACACCAACGCGGATTTCAAGCTTTCCGAGCTCCGAGGCAAGAAGCACGCGGTTCTGGCATTCTACCCCTTCGCGTTCACCGGAGTTTGAAGCAGCCAGATGCCGTCGTACCAAGCGAATCTCGCGCGGTTCGACGAGCACGATGCCCAAGTTGTGGGTATCTCGATCGATTCACGTCATGCCAATGCCGCCTGGGCTGAGAAGCTGGGAGGCATCTCCTACCCGCTGCTCAGCGATTTCTACCCGCACGGCGCGGTCGCGCAAGCGTATGGCGTTCTAAAGCCCGAAGGGTACGCCGAACGTGCGATCTTCATCATCGACAAGTCTGGGACGGTCCGCTATATCGACGTCCACGACGGCGGCGAGCAGCCCGACGAGGAGCAGATCTTCGAGGAGCTTGCCAAACTGGGCTAAGTTCGTCGCGCGTCTTGCGTTCTTCGCATTCGCGCTGGGTTTCTGTGACGTCGCGTTCGCGCCCGCACCGGTGAACGCGGCGTCGCAGGCCTACGTCGATCGGCGCGTGACCGCGCTGCCCGCTGCGGTCTTGCTCAGCGCGGACCCTCAGACCCTGATCGATCGCCGCCGCCAAGAGATCGCGAAGACGCTCGGAAACTACCGGCGTTCGCTGTTCATCTTCTGGGCGTTCTCGCAGATCGTCGTTTTCTTCTTTCTCTGGCAGTCGGGGAATGCCGCGCGGTTACGCGACCTCGTGCGGCGGCGGATCCGGTCCCCGTTCTGGCTGCGCTTCGTCTATGGCTTCGCGCTCGCGGCGCTCGCCGGAATCGCGGCGCTTCCCGCCTCGGCGGCGCAGTACCGTGTCTCGGTCGTCTTCGATCAGTCGTCGGAGCCGTTCTTGCGCTGGCTGCGCGAAAGCGTCATGCACGTCGCCATCGACGCGCTGGTCATTGGACTCCTCGTCGCGCTGATCATGACGCTGGCCGACCGAATGCGCATCTGGTGGATCTTTGCGATCGTCGGCATCTTCTTGGCGAGCTTCATCAGC
>PLCB01000045.1 GCA_003134695.1 Candidatus Zemynaea palustris
TCGATGCGGCTCGAGATCGTGCCGAGTTCCGTCAGCAAATCGAGCGTCCGATAGACCGTCGATAGCGCCAGCTTGGGAATCGACGGCCTGAGCTTGCCGTAGATCGCGGCCGCCGTCAGGTAGCGCTGTTCGTGCTTGAGGAGATCGAGGATGGCGCGGCGGGTGGCGGTGGCGTAGACCGAGCGGGCCGCTTTCGTCTGAATCATGGGACGGAAGGGATTCGCGAACGACTTGCAAATCCCCAGCCCTATGCTAATGCGAATGATTCGCAAATTTGGGATTTCGAGACTCCGCCTTGTCATGGCTGCCGCGTTCACGGTGGGCCTGACGACGGCCGCATCGTCTGCGCTCGCTGCCACGAACGGGTTCTTGACGGGCGTCGTCACCAAGGAAGGCGCGCCCGTCGCGGGCGCGACGGTCACGGCCAACGGAAACAATATCGTTGCCCGCACGATCAGCGACGTGCGTGGCCGCTTCCAATTCGCATCGCTCGTCCTCGGAACATACGACGTCCGCGTCGCGTCGGGAGATTTGCGCGCCGAAGCCCGGGTCGATCTCGGCAGCAACGGTGCGTTTGTGGCCCTCGCGCTGGAGCGGCCGCTTCAGCAGATCGGTAACGTCGCGGTCGTTCGCTCGAGCTCGACGCGCGGCAGCGGATCGGATACCATCCTCAACAGCGATTTTCTCACGCGTTCGCCGGCCAACGGCAGCTTCTCGGAGTTGCTCATCCAGCTCCCCGGTGCGGCGCGCGGCGCGAACGGCGTCGTACATATGAACGGCGACCACGGCGACATCAACTATATCGTCGACGGCGTCGCGATCCCGCAGGCGCTCAATCGGCAGATCGGAAGCGAGTTCGATCCGAACGACGTCGCCTTCGTCGACGTCCTGGAGGGAGCGTATCCGGCGCAGTATGGGGAGCGCTTCGGAAGCGTCATCAACATCTCGACGCGCGCCGGCACCGGGGCGCCGTCTTTCAGCGGCGACATTCGAGCCGGCTCGTACGCGGCGCTCGACGCCACGCTCGGCTACCACAGTCCGATCGGTAGTTCCGGCGGGATCGCCGTCTTCGTGCGCAACCAGCGCGGGACGCGCGGCCTCGATCCGCCTGATTTTGATTCACCCCACAACAACTTCAGCGACACCAACCAACTGATCCATCTCACCTTGCCGGTCGGAGCTTCGGATTTTTTCAATGCGACCTTGACGCACAGCTTCCGAGGGTTTCAGATCCCGAACGACGTCGCGAACGGCGAGCCGGCGACGACCGACGACAGCGAGTCCCAGGACGATACGTTCGTCAGCCTGCAATATCGCCACGCGCTCGGCGATCGTGGGGTGCTGACGTTCGGCCCGTCGCTCAAGATCTCGCGCATTCGCGACTTCGGCGATCCCGCGAACGATTTCGCATTCGGCGAGTCGTTGAATCTCGCGGCCGGCGGAGCGCCTGCGGATTGTGCCAACGCGGTGACGACCGGAACCTTCGGCCCGACGACCTGCGGCTTCTCGCTCAACGGGGATCGGACGGCGAGCGATTTTCGCTTTCAAACGGATTTTAGCGAGCGTAGCGGAGCGCACGAGTTTCGAGCCGGAGCGGTGTACGACCGAACGCACGTCGCGAAGCTTTACGCCGTCTCGCTGCAACCCGGCAATTTTCTGGCGCCGATCTTCACCCCGGGCTCGCCGGACGCAGCCTATACGGTCGTCGACAACAACGCGAACGCCGGCGGGACGTACGAAGCCTACGCCCAGGACAGTTGGCGGCTAGGCGAACGCTGGCTCGTCGACTACGGCGCCCGTTACGACCATTACTCGATCTCCTCGACAGGTTTCGCTCAGAACTTCACCCAGTTTAGTCCCCGCTTGAAACTCACGCGGCTGTTCGGTCCGCGGGCCGCCGTCTATGCGTACTTTGGCCGTTTCTTCACGCCGTTCTCGTTCGAAAACGTCGATCCGGCGGCGGCGCAACTCCTCAATCTACCGCTGCAACCCACCGTCGCGCAGTTCGATCTGCGACCCGAGCGCGACACGATGCTCGAAGCGGGAGGTCATCTGCCGATCGGTCGCGGGAACCTAGGCTTGCGAGTGTGGCAGAAGAACGCCGTCGACTTGATCGACGACACCCAGGTTGGCGTGACGCTGCTGCATCAAGACATCAACTATCAGCTCGGCCGCCTCTCCTCGGAGAGCGCGTTCTACGAGTTGCCGTTGGCGCGCAACGGCCGCGTCTATGCCTCGCTCGCGCACACCCTCTCGCTCAACAAAGGCTGCGAAACGCAACTCTTGGCGCCGTGCTTCGGCTCGCCGACCGACTGGACGCCGGCCGATCACGATCAGAATTGGGATGCGACCGCGGGAATACTCCTCAACGATCGCCGCGACGGCTGGTTCGCGGCCGACGGCGAGTACGGCAGCGGTCTCTCATCGGCGATCTGTCCCGCCGGGACGCCCGGCTTCTGCAAGAAAACGCCGCACGTCACGTTCGACGTCGCCAAGGGGATCGGCATCGGCCGGCAGACCGCGTTGACCTTGCGCGTCCGAAACCTGTTCAACGACCGCTACTATGTGACGATACTCAACGCGCAGGGCAACCACTTCGCGCCGCCCCGCACCTTCGACGTCGGCTTGCGCTTCGGACGATAACGCTAGCGAGCGGCGATGCGCGCGCGGTCGAGGAGCGTCGCCGCTTCCTCTTCAAGCGCCAGCGAAGCAGCCTCTTGTCGTTCGACGAGTCCCCGATCGCGCAGCGTCGGGTGGTTGGCCCGTACGTTATATACGGCGCCGCGCAGCGCGGCCGACGCAAACTCGGCGGCGCAGCCGGCGTCGCTCACGAGATGACGATTGCCGAGCTCGATCGCGTCGACCGCCAGGGTGAGGACGTCGCGCGCCAACTCCGCCGAATGCAGCGGGACGCTGGCGGCGCCCGCGAGGGCATGCTGGAGGCGAGCGGTACGCTCGCTCTTCTCGGCGTCGGTCGCCTTCGGTAACGCGAGCGTGTCGACGACGGCGCCGAAGGCGAGTTCGTCGGCCAAGCGGTTGGACGTCAGCTTCGCTCGGAGTTCCTCGGCTCGCGAGACGAGCGCCGACGCGCGCTCGGCGACGTCAGCGTGGCGCGGGCTGTCGCGCGTGATGCGTCCGACCATCGCGACCAAAGCGGCAGCGAGTGCTCCGACTATGGTCGCAGCGCTTCCGCCTCCCGGCGTGGCGCGAGCGGAGGCCAGTTCGTCGAGGTAGGCTTCGAGGTCCATGCTTAGCCCATATTGCTAACGCAAAATGGGGACCTCTAGCCGCCACGCGCGCGTGAGGCTCCGGGGTACTCGGGCCGGTAGACGCGAAGAACCCCTGCTCGGTCGCTTTGGATTGTTGCAAAGATCAGCGAGCCCAGTCACCACACGCCTATAGGAGCTTGCATTGCAATTGATCGATCGACCGCTAGGCGACGTCAAGGACCGCACCCTCGCCGATGCAGGCCGCTCGCGCATCGAGTGGTCCGCAACGTTTATGCCCGTGCTCGCGCAAATTCGCGAGCGTTTCGTCAAAGAGAAACCGCTTGCCGGCGTTCGCGTCGGCGGCTGTCTGCACGTGACGACCGAGACGGCGAACCTGGCGCTCACCTTACAAGCCGGCGGTGCCGAGGTCGCATTGTGCGCTTCGAATCCGCTCTCGACGCAAGACGACGTCGCCGCCGCACTCTCGGTGCACTTCGGCATACCCACCTTCGCGATCAAAGGCGAGGATCACGCGACTTACTACAAGCACATCGAAGCGGTCATCGCGGGCCGCCCGCACATGACGATGGACGACGGGTGCGATCTCGTCACGACGCTCTACAACAAGCATCGCGAACAGCTCGCCGAGATGATCGGCGGCTGCGAGGAGACGACGACCGGTGTGATCCGCTTGCACGCGATGGAAAAGGACGGCGTCTTGCCGTACCCGGTCATCGCCGTCAACGACGCGCTGACCAAGCACATGTTCGACAATCGCTACGGCACCGGACAGTCCACGCTCGACGGCATCATCCGGGCCACGAACGTGTTGCTCGCCGGGCACACGCTCGTGGTCGTCGGCTACGGCTGGTGTGGGCGCGGCGTCGCGTCGCGGGCGAAGGGGCTCGGAGCGCACGTCGTGGTGACCGAAATCGACCCGCGCAAGGCCCTCGAGGCCGCGATGGACGGTTTCGTCGTCCTTTCGATGCGCGAGGCCGCGAAGGTGGGCGACGTCTTCGTGACCGTGACCGGCAACTATCACGTCATCGGTGCCGAGCACTTCGGGCTGATGAAGAACGGCGCGATCGTCTGCAACTCCGGCCACTTCAACGACGAACTGGATCTCGATGCGATCGGGAAACTCGCGGTTTCGAAAACGACGCCGCGGCCGTTCGTCGAGTCCTATAAGATGAAAGACGGCCGCTCGATCCGCATCCTCGCCGAAGGGCGGCTGATCAATCTCGCTGCGGCGGAAGGTCACCCGGCGGCGGTCATGGACATGTCGTTCGCCAATCAGGCGCTTGCGGCGGCCTACCTCGCCAAGCATCACCGCGAGCTGGAGAAGAAGGTCTACCCGGTGCCCGAAAGGATCGACGAAGAGGTCGCGCGTCTCAAATTGGCGGCGCTCGGCATC
>PLCB01000018.1:0-1182 GCA_003134695.1 Candidatus Zemynaea palustris
TCCGCAGCCGCCGAGATCGCCATGAGCCCGAGGATGAAGAGCAACACGTTCCACTGAGCGGCGACGGCCGCGAGCGCCGCGGGAAGCGGTTCGCTCCTAAAAAGGATGAGGACGAGTGCGCCGCCGGCAGCCCAGACCCACGCTGGAACGCCCTTCGGCCGGATTCCCACGAGAGCGATCGCGATGAGCGCGACGAGCAGAGCGGCGATGATCGGCGCCTCAGCCCGTGACGATTCGCGGTAAGAGCGCCGCGGCCGTGCCGCGCAAGACGACGTCGGCGTACTCCGAGAGCGGCGTCGCTTCGGGATTGATCTCGACGATCAGCGCACGCGGCGCGGCGTAATGCGTGGCGAGCGAGGCGGCGGGATGCACGATCCCCGACGTCCCGACGACCAACAAGACTTCGGCGCGCGTGACGGCGGCCGCGGCGGCTTCCCACACATCCGCCGGCAACGCTTCACCGAACCACACGACGCCCGGACGAAACCGGCCGCCGCATTCGTGCTCGAAATCTTCGAACGCGATGCCGCCTTCGAGCGGCCGAATATCGGCGCAACGATTGCAGCGCGCCTCGCGCAGGTTGCCGTGCAATTCGAGCACGTTGCGCGAACCGGCTCGCCGGTGCAGCGAGTCGACGTTCTGCGTGACGAGCGTGAAGTCGGGTACGCTCGACTCGAGCCGCGCGAGCGCATGATGGCCGGCATTCGGCTCGACCTGGGCGTGCGCGGCGCGACGCTCGTTGTACCAGGTCCAGACCAGCTGCGGATCGCTCGCGAAACCATCCGGTGAAGCCAGTTGCTCGACGCGGTGCGTCCCCCACAGCCCGCCGGCGCCGCGAAACGTCGGCAGCCCGCTCTCGGCCGAGATCCCGGAGCCGGTCAAGGCGCTGACCGAGCGTACGTCGCGCAAGCGTTCGCGAACGGCCTCGAGCGCGGCCCCGCCTTCGTCCATAGCAGGCCCATCTTCACATCCGGCGGGCCCCCGCCTTCGTTTCCGGTAGAGGAGCACGATTTTTGAGAAGCCGAAACCAGCCGGTGTGGTTGATGCCGACCGGCTCATGGCCCGGGTCCGGGAGCGCGACGTGACGGCCTTTGAGGCCGTCTACGACGGCTTTCACCGGCTCGTCTACGGTATCGCGTTAAAGATGCTGGGCGATCCGTCGGCCGCCGAGGACTTGGCGCA
>PLCB01000018.1:1306-12223 GCA_003134695.1 Candidatus Zemynaea palustris
AGCGAGTTGCCGCTTGGGACGGTCAAGACGCGGATCCGTGCCGGCTTGAAAAAACTGCGCGTCTCCTTGGAAGGCAGCGTCTTATGACGACCGTTCACGACGACGCACGCTTCGATTCGATTGCGGTCCTCGCGCTTGGCGCGCTGCCGCCCGCCGAAGCGCGCGAACTCGAAGCCCACATCGCCGAATGCGAGTTGTGCCGGCGCGAGTACGACGAGATGCGTGCCGCCGTCGATGCGCTCGCGCTCTCCGCCGAGGTGACGCCCGCGGAATTCGGTGGCGAACAATGCGCGCGTCTGCGCAGCCGCGTGATGGACTCGGTCCGCGCGTCGGCTGCGCCGACGACCGCAGCCAAGGTAACCATGCTCGCCGAGCGCCGGCGTCCGGTCGCGACGTGGATAGCCTACGCGGCGGCCGCCGCCGCGCTCGTGCTTGCGATTTTCTCGACGTGGAATCTCGCGACGTTGCGTTCTGAAAACGCCGCAAACCAAAGCCAGCTCGCGTTGCTTCAAGCCCAGCTCGACGCGCAAGATCGCAGCACGAACGAGGCGCGCGCTCAACTCATGCTCGAAGAGTCGCGCCTCGCCGACCTGATCGCGCCCGGCGCGACGCGCTTCGCCGTGCAGGACGGCGTCGTGGTACGCAGCGGCCGTCGTATTCTCATGGCGCTACGTCATCTACCGGCGCTGCCGAAAGGCAAGACGTATCAGGCTTGGACGTTGCGCCGCGGCGCGAAAGCGGTCTCTCCGAGCATCACGTTCGCGCCCGACGCGACGGGGCTCGCGCTCATCGAGTTGCCCGAATCGGCGGGTAACGTCGCGGCGGTCGCCGTCAGCGTTGAACCCGAAGGCGGCAGCAAGCAGCCCACGTCCAAACCGAACTTCGTCCGATCGCTCTCCTAGACGGCCTCAGACTCCAACCGCTGAGCGACGCGAACGCGCTCGACGCGGTCGCGTTCTTGGCGCAGGCACCCTACGAGAATGTTTATCTTCAGTGGCTGATCGAGTCGGCGCCGCGCAGATCGGACGGGCGCATCCTGATCGCGCGGGGGCGCGATGGTTCGGTGCGCGGCGTGGCGCACGATGCGCCGAATATCGCCCTCGCCGGCGACGAGGCGGCGATCGACGCGTTTGCGCATGCCTTCACGCGGCGGGTCATGCTGCCGCGGATGATCGTCGCGCCGCGTCCGCTCCTCGAACGTTTTTGGAAGCGCGTGCACGGCAAACTCCCTGCGCCGTGGGCCATTCGCCCGAGTCAACCGGTCTACGGCCTGGAACCTGGATGGCTGCACGCCGATGGCGGCGACCTTGCCGGCGTCCGGCGCGCGACGCTCGTCGAAGCCGACGAGATCGTCGCCCACGCCGCGCGCATGGCGGCCGGCGAGTTGGGCGGCGACGCGGAGAAGATCGACGCGGGCTATCGTGCGCGCCTCGAAGCGAACATCGCGGCGGGTTGCTTCTGGACGTATCGCGTCGAGGATCGCCTCGTCTTTCAATGTTACGTCGGCCCCACGACGGCCGCGACGGCACAACTCCAAGGTATTTGGACGCCCCCCGAAGCGCGTGGTTATGGGCATGCGACGCGCGGACTCGACGCCGTTTGCCGTGCGCTCTTGGCCGAACATCGGACGGTCTCGCTCTACGTCAACGATTTCAATCGTGTCGCTATCGCGCTCTACGAACGCCTCGGCTTCCGCCGCGTCGGTGAATTCGCTTCGGTTATTTTTTAGAGCTGGAGAACGTCGAGCGGGGTCTCGCCGACGCCGTCGGACGTGCGCTCGACGCGATAGGCACGCGCGTTCTCACGCGCGCTGACGATTCGAGCGAGTTTTTCATCGACGAAGTGCAGTCCGACGCCGTCGTCGCACGCAAACCCGTTCGCGATCCGGCCTTCGCGTACCATCCGCTGATATGAGGGGCGGCGATCCTTCTCGCCGTCGTAATGCGGGCAGTTGCTGCCGGCAAGAAAGCCGAGACAATTCATCGGCGTCAGGTCGCCGGCGATCGAATCGGTGACGCCCGTCTCGAACCAGCAGATCGCCCCCGCACTCGAGCCACAGAGGAGGATGCCACGCTCGTACGCCTCGCGCAGGACGACGTCGAAGCCCCAGTCGCGCCAGACGGCGAGCATGCTGCGCGTGTTGCCGCCACCGACGTGGACGACGTCGAACTCGAAGAGGGCAGCGCGCAAATCGGCGGGCGTGCGCCTGAAGAACGGCAGCGTCCCGAGGCGCGCGTCGAGGCGGCCGTACGCCTCGTAGAAGCGCGCGACGTGCGCGGGGTCGTCGCCGCTCGCGGTTGCGACGTAGCAGACGCGCGGCCGCGCTGCGCCGCTCGCGCTCACGATGTACGCTTCCAACTTGAAGTCTCCGGTATCCGCCGCGAGCACGCCACCGCCCATCGCGATGATCTGGCGCGCCATCACTTCGCCGGCGGATAGGTGCGGTCGCGAACCTCGGCGGCGTAACGGCCCAGCGCCTCGATGCTCGCGCCCCCGAGGTCGGTGAAACGTTTCGCGAACGGCGGCGATTCGGGATACAGGCCCAGCGCGTCGTGCAAAACGAGCACCTGTCCGTCGCACTCCGGGCCGCTGCCGATTCCGATCGTCGGAATGGCCAGCGCGGCCGTGATCTCGCGGGCCACGCCAGCGTCGACCATCTCGAGAACGATCGCATACGCGCCGGCTTCTTCCACAGCCCGCGCGTCGGCCAGCAGCGACTTCGCGTCGCTCTTGCGCCGAAAGCCGGCGTCGATCGCGGCCGTCTGCGGCGTGACGCCGATGTGACCGACGACCGGGACGCCGCCACAAACGATGGCGTGGATGCGCGAGGCGACGCGCACGCCGCCTTCCAGTTTCACGCTGTCCGCGCCCGCCTTCACGAGCGCGATCGACGAACGCACCGCCGTCTCGTCGCTCGCTTCGTATGCGCCGAATGGAAGATCGCCGATCACGTGCGCGCGACGCGTGCCGCGCGCGACGGCGCCGACGTGACGCAGCATGTCCTCCAACTCCACGTTGGCCGTCGAGGGATATCCCAGCACTACCATGCCGAGCGAATCGCCGACCAGGATAACGTCGATACCGGCCTCTTCGACGCAGCGCCCGAAGGGCGCGTCGTAGGCCGTCATGACCGGAAACGCCGCGCCCTTGCGGACCCGAATCGCCGCGCTCGTCAGCCGCCGTTCCGAACTCATGCCTGCGCGCTACGCCTTCACAAGGCGGCGAACCTCGTCGACCATCCGAAGATTCTCCGGCGTCGCGACCCCGCGCGCGCGTCCGCGCCGCACGACGGCGCCGTTGAGCGCGTCGATCTCGGTCGGGCGCCCGCGCTCGACGTCTTGCAGCATCGACGAACGGTTCGCCGCGCTTTCGCGCGCGACGCCGAGCGCATGTTCGCCGGCGTCGTCGAACGGCAACGCGAACCCCTCCGCGACCGCGACCGCCGCCGCCTCGCGCGCCAGCGCAACCGCGAGTGCGCGTGCCGCCGGATTCTCCGCGACGTAGCCGTTGGGCTGACGGGCAAGCGCGGTGATCGGATTGATCGCAGCGTTCGCAACGAGTTTCGCCCAGACGTGCGGTTCGATCGGCGACGCTTCGCGCGCATCGAAACCCGCCCGGCGCAAGAGTTCGACCAGAGCCGCTAGGTCGAACGGCCCGAGGCGCTGCGCGGCCCAACCAAGGATGGTCGTCCCGCGACCCGTCCGCAGGATCGTCCCGGACGCGTCGCGCGCCGCGCCTTCGGTCGTCGGCGCGAGGATCACCGCGCGACTCGAACCGAGCGCCGCATTGACATGTGCGACTTGCTCGACTCCGTTCTGCAACGCGACGATCGGAACGTCGGCGCGCACGATGCCACGCAAGGCCTGTAATGCCGAAACGGCATCGTAGGTCTTCACCGCGCTGAACACGACGTCGACGTCGGCGAGTGCGAGCGGCGGCGCATCTTCGCGGCGCGCCGTGCGCACCTCGCTGACCCCTCGCAGCGCTTCGGCGAAGACGGTGCCGAGCGCGCCCATCCCGACGATCCCGATTCGCATCAGCGCGTGCCTCTCTGCGCCGCTTTGCGCGAAACCTTTAAAGGCAGACCCTCCGCTCGCTTGGATTGTGTGCCGATACACATGCGAGGCGGAGTCCGCGCGCGACGCCGTGAATGAAGGGCGCCGCGGTCATTTCCCATGCCCAGGGGGCCACCGATTTTCGACGAGTCGCTAGCAGCCGATCAGATCTCTGATTTCGTCTGGACCAACGAGTCCGACTCCACCTGGCGCGCCATGACGGACACCATGCCGAACCTGGCTTGGATGTCGGCGCCCGACGGGCGGCTGCTGTGGTTCAACCGGCGCTGGCAAGACTACACGGGCCTCGACATGTCCACGAGCATCGCGCGACAGGGATCCGATTGGGGCGGGCTCATCCATCCCGACGATTATGTTGGCGTCATGGAGGGCTGGCGCGCGGCACTCTCGAGCGGGTCGCTCTATGAGGTCGAATCGCGAATTCGCCGCGTAGACGACACGTATCACTGGTACTTGACGCGCGGCGTTCCGGTTCGCGATCGTGAGGGCCGAATCGTTCGCTGGTTCGGAACCTGCACCGACATCGACGATCGCAAACACGCGGAAGACCGCTTGCGCCTGCTCGCGCGAATTCACGAGGTGCTGAACGTCCCGCACGATCTGCGCCACACGCTCGACCAATTGGTCGGCGTCGCGGTCCCGTCGGTGGCCGAGTGGTGCGCGCTGTTTCTGCTCCTGCCCGACGGCAAACTCGAAGCGATGGCGATTGCGCACGAAGACCCCCAGATGATGGCCGTGGCGTGGGAAACGGCGCGCGTCACGATCGGCCAACCCGGCGCACGCGCACGCGAACTGCTCCAAACTCACCGCGCGCTGTACCTCCCCACGATGCCGCCGCGCTGGCTCGAACATATCCCGGACGAACAGTTGCGCAAACTCCTTGGACGTCTGGCGCTCGGTTCGATGATCGTCGCGCCGCTCGTCGCCCAGGGCCGCGGAATCGGGCTGCTCTACCTCGCAGCGGGTGCTTCGCGCGCGCCGCTCGGTCCCGACGACTTACAAATCGCCGATCTGCTCGCGGATCGCGCGGCCGCCGCGATCGACAACGCGCAATCGCACGAGCTGATGCGCGTCGCCGCGGAAGCCAGCGACGTTTTGCAAGAGTCGCTCGAGCTGGACCGCCGCCTCGATCGGTTGCTCGGGATCGTCGTACCGCGCCTCGCGACTTGGGCCGCCGTCGATTTGATCGAAGACGACGAGCGGATCCGCTGCGTCGCCGTCTTGCACGCCGACCCGCAGAAACGCGCGCTGGTCGAACGGCTGCGCGGCGCGTTCGCCTTACGTCCCGAAGTCGAACGCACCGTCGGTCGCGATCTCGCCAACGCGGGAACGCACTTCAATCGTGAGGTGTCGCGCGACGCCGTCAAGCAATTCGTCAAACCCGAATTCCACGACGTGATCGACGCACTTCGCATTGGATCGAATCTGACCATCCCGCTTCGCTCCGGCGGTCGCACGATCGGTGCGTTCGTGATCTACCGCGACGACGCGGAAAAGCCGCCGTCCGCACTCGACGTCCCGATCTTCGAAGAAGTCGGCCGGCGCATCGTTCTCGCAATCGAGAGTTCGCTGATCTTCGAACGCGAGCGCCTCGTCGCCACGACGTTTCAGCAAGCCGCGCTGCCGGCCACGCTCCCCGCGGCAGCCGGCGTCACCTTCGACGCCTTCTACCATCCGGCGCAACACGAGGCGATGGTCGGCGGTGATTGGTACGACGCGCTCAAGCTCGCAGACGGGCGAATCGTGATCTCGATCGGCGATGTCGCAGGGAGCGGTCTGGGCGCCGCCGTCATCATGTCGGCGATGCGTCAAGTGATTCGCGGCGTAGCCCAAGTCTACGCCGATCCCAGCGCAATCTTGGATGCCGCCGATCGCACGCTGAAATCCGAACATCCCGATCGGATCGTGACGGCCGTCGTCGGCGTCTTCGATACGGTCGCGCGCACCTTCACCTATGCCTCGGCCGGGCATCCTTCGCCGTTCTTGCGCTCGGAAGACGGCGAGCTTCTCGAACTCGCCGAACGCGGCTTGCCTCTGGGCTTGCGCTCGCGCGACGACGCACAAACCTCGATTGTGAACCTGCCCGATCGAGCCATGCTCGTTTTCTACACCGACGGGTTGATCGAATCGTCACGCAACCCGCTGGACGGCGAGCGCCGCCTGCGCGAGCTTCTCCAGCGCCCGCACGTTCTGCGTTCGCCGGACGCAGCACGCTCGATTTTCGACGCGATGCTCGAACGGGGCGCGCACGACGACGTCGCGGTCTTGACGCTGCGCTGGGATCTCGCCGCAGCCGCGGCACGTCAGAAAGCGCGATCCGACACGGTGCGCTGGGAGTTCGACGCCTGCGATCCGAAGCGTGCCGCCCTCGTGCGGAAGCGAATCTCGGCGATTCTGCGCAACCAAGCGATTTCTCACGACGACATCGTCACCGCGGAGCTCATCTTTTCGGAGTTGATTGGAAACGCCGTCCGCTACGCACCGGGAGCCGTCGAGGTCGTTTTCGATTGGATCGAGACGAACCCGGTTCTGCACGTCCTCGATCGCGGACCTGGCTTCGAATTGGCGCCGCGTCTACCATCGGACCTTCTCAGCGAGCAGGGCCGCGGGTTGTTCATGATTTGGTCGCTTGCAGAGGACTGCAACGTCACGCGCCGGCCCGACGGCGGCGCGCACGCGCGGGTCGTGCTGCGTCATGCGCGTGATAACGGTCACACGAAGAGCCTGGTGTAAGGGCGCACCGACGCGACGCGCGTCACACTATGAGCTGCGCGCGGGTGGCCTGCTAAGATTTACGATGCGCCCCGCGAAGAAGAAGATATGCGCACTGTTCATCGAGCGTTCTTTTCCTCGTTTCTGGCGGCGTTGCTCGTCGCGTCCCTCTCTCCGGTCGGCGCCCAAACGGCGGCATTTCGGCGTCTCGCGCCCGCGGACGAATATTTCGGACCGCTCAAGATGAGCGTGCTCGGCATTCGCAACACGCTACGCGACGAGGCGGTGCGCCTCGCCTCGGAGCGACCCGAACCCACGGCGGCGTACGCGCACGCGAACCTGGTCGAACGATCGGTGCTCGATTGGGAGAAAAAATATCCGGCGGACCGCTGGCTTCCACGCAGCGTGTTTGACCTGCAACATCTCTACGCGCAGATTCCTAGCGAGACAAGCCGCCGGCACGCAGCCGAGGTCGCAACCTGGCTGATCTCCCGGTATCCCGGCAGCATGGAAGCCACGCAGATGCGGCTCGAACTCGCCCAAACCACGGCGAGCGCACCCGACCGCTAAACGGCGCTCCGCGCCCGGCCGCGGCGGGGGACCCGTCAGCCGCGCGGCGTAGGAGATTTTGGCATGAACACACGTGCCCTCGCCGCACTCGCCCTCAGCGTCGCCTTCAGCGTGCTGCCGGCGGCCGCAGCCACGCCGGCGACCACGCTCGACCCCGTCCTGCACGCCTCCGAAGGCTGGCTGAACGGCAAGGTCGACGCCGCGTCGTTGCGCGGCCAAGTCGTGGTACTCGACGTCTTCACGTTCGATTGCATCAACTGCAAGCACGTCGTCCCGAATCTGAAAGCGCTTCACGGTCGTTATCCCGGCAAGGTGGCAATCGTCGGCATCCACGCACCCGAGACTCCCTACGAACACGAGCGCGCGAACGTGGCTGCTAACCTTGCGCGTCAGGGCATCGTCTGGCCGGTCGCGATCGACAACACGTTCATGCTGTGGAGGGCCTACGGCGTCGACGCGTGGCCGACGCAGCTGATCTTCGACCGCCGAGGACAACTCCGCAAGACGATCGTCGGCGAAGGCTACGACGCCGACCTCGACGCCGAGATCGCGCGCCTGTTGGCCGAGCGATGAACAAGACGTTGCGCGCGCTGAGCGCGCTGGCGTTAGTGCTCGTCAGCCTCGGCGCTGCGCGTCCGCCGGAGAAGGTCGTGTTCGCCGGGGGTTGTTTCTGGGGGATGGAGGCGGTCTTCGACTCGCTCAAGGGCGTCTCGCGCGTCGTCTCCGGATACTCGGGCGGCAACGCAGCGACGGCGCACTACGAGATCGTCAGCACCGGAATGACGGGCCACGCCGAATCGGTCGAAATCAGCTACNNGGAACACAATATCGTTCGGCGATCTTCTACACGACGCCGCAACAGAAGAGGCTTGCGGAACAATACATTCGGCAATTGGAAAAAATCAAGACGTATCAGGCTCCGATCGTCACGCAGGTGGTGCCGCTGACGGCCTTCTACGCGGCCGAAGGGTACCACCAGCATTACCTCGTGCACAATCGCAACAACCCGTACATCGTTTACAACGATCTGCCGAAGCTCGCCCAGTTACATAACCGGTTTCCGGCGCTACTCAAACCTCAATCGCAACTGGCCGGTTTACAACCCTAAGAAATATCACCACGCCGGAGCATCGGCGACGTGTTGGGCGTACGCGCGCTTGTCGAAATACCAATCCGGCAGCGTCTTGGGGAACGTGACGTCGCTGAACGCGAAATCGACGTCTTTGCCGTCGCCGCTATAGTCGTCGTTGGCGTTGCTCAAATTGAGTCCGACCACGCCGCGGGCATCGGTGATGATCGGTCGGCCCTCGAGCCAACCCATCGTGATCGTGAACTTGACCGCGTAGACCGGTCCGCCTTCGACGAAGAGCTTATCGGTCGCGACGAGTTTATGCAGTTCGTAGGTGTCCTTGTCGGCCCAAAGCTGACGCAACCGGTTGCGATCGGGATCGCGGGTCGGTTCGATCACGAGGTGGACCTCTTTGCCCACCGTCTCCATCGAGACGGCGCGATAGTCAAACTCGCCGCTCACCGCGACTTGGCCGATCGTCTTGAGGGGCGTCTGTTGCGCCTCCGGCGTCGGTACGAACTCGATCGGGTGCGGATGGACCGGGGCCGGCTCAAAGACATCGGCGGTCGGAGGGCCCGGGTCGCGCGGCTCGTTGAACGCCGGCCGTTCAAACTCGAGCGCGCCGCGGTACGTGCCACGGTAGACCCGGCGCCCGAGGGCAGCGCGGTCTAACGTGCGGCACCAAACGCGATACGTGTAGCTGCCGACGAAATCGGGGAAGCCGTGATCGTCCTTCTGCGTACGAGTCATGGTGTACTGGACGTACGGCGCCGGCGGGCGGTGCGTCCGAAACTGAAAACGGATGACCGACAGCGTTTGCTGCGGCGTCAGCGGTTCCGGCGTCGGCTCTGGTGCTGCGGCCGCGACCAGAAATGCAAGGATGAGGAGGAACGGCATCTCGGGCTATTCCGCGTTCGGAGGGCGGAATGCTTTGTGGTTCATGCTCTCTTAATTTAACTTCCCAAGCGAGCGGTGTACGAAAACCGCGCGGCTTGCCACTCAGCTCGGCTGCCGTCGCGCATGACGAATGTTTCGCTTCCGCCGACTTCCGGGTTGAAGTCGGCATTGAGGGTCTTGGTCGCCGGCCAGTCGACGTTGCCGTCGGCGCGAGCAGACGCACGCGCCTTCACATAGGAAAACTGCGGCGCCTTAGCGAGGACGTTGAGGGCGTTGGCGAGTTTTTGTGCCTGGTTCATCGCTCGAGTATAGCAGCACCCTCGGCGGCGGAAAGCGTCATCGCTGCATCGTAACCCGGAAGTCTGAGGTTTCGCTGAGAGCAGCTACACTCCGAAGGTTTCGCGCCATTTCGCGACGACTTCCGGGATCCCCGAGGCGAGGCGTTCGACCTTGTTCCGATAGTACTTGATCTTGTCGAGGCGCTGGCCGGTGGCGCTGCGCACGTCGGAGCGCAGTGGAAAGTTGTACGTCTCGGCCAGTGCTTGCGAATATTCACGCGAATAGTAGAAGTTCAGGAAGAGCCGCGCGGCGTTGGGATGCGGAGCGTCTTTGAGAATCCCGACCGGATTGACGACCAGCACCGCCTCGTCGTCGGGAAAACTGACGTCGATCGCACTGCCGGCGGCTTTTCGCTCGAGCGCCAGCGCGTCGGGACCGCCGCCGATCATTCGTTCGCCCGAGACGATGTCCGAAACGGTGTCGTTGATCGAGCGCCCGATCTTGGGCTGGTTCTGCACGAGTTTTTCGAAGTAGGTCCAGCCGAACTTGTCGTTCATCGCGACCACCCAGGCGCCGGCGACGCCGCTGAATCCCGGATGGCCGACCGTCACCTGCCCCCTGTAGCGCGCATCGAGCAAGTCGGCCCAGTGACGCGGACGGGTCACCTTCGTCGGGTTGTAAATCAGCGTGACGAAGCGTAACGCACCGGTGTGATAGGTCGCCTCATCCGACAGCGAACGAAGGTTCGGCGGCAGCGAGCCGATATCGGGCGGCGTGTACGCCNNTGCGTGAGCCGTTGATAGATGACTTGGGCGGTCTGCCGGATGAATTCGACTGCGATCCCGGGGTATTTTCGTTTGAACGCATCGCGGATTTTCTCAGCGGCATCCTCGGCATAGTGGGCGGTCCACCAGGTGACCGAGCCCTCGCGCTTGGCTTCGGCGTAAAGTTTTTCGATTTCGGGATTTTCGCGCGCTACTGCGCCCAGCGGCGCCGTCGATGCAACCAGCCCCGCGGCAAACGTTGAGAGAAGAAAACGACCGCGCGCAAATCCGCCTTGCACGATTACGATCCTTTCGCAGATTCCGCGACAGCGTCGCGTTTCGTGCGATACAACAACATCTGCGTACAACGGAACAACGCAATCGTGCGGCCGCCGGACTCGGTCACCCGCGCGTCCCAAACCTGTGTCGAGCGTCCGCTATGCACGAGCGTCGCCTCGCACTCAACGGTCCCAGAGCGCGTCGTTCCGATGAGATTGGCCTTCAGCTCGATCGTCGTCCATCCCGTCGAGGTCTCCGGGAGGTGCGCCAA
>PLCB01000028.1:0-389 GCA_003134695.1 Candidatus Zemynaea palustris
CTTGAGCTGCTCGGCGACGGCAGCCGCACCTTTGCCGAGAACGACGGCGTGAACGCCGCCGCCGAGTGCGCCGGCGATCTCGCGCGCCTTGGTCGCGTTTTCGAGCGCGACGCGGCGCGGTTTCTCGCCGGTGTGTTCGATGAAAACGATAACGTCCCGCATCAGAGCAACTTCTTCTCGCGCAGGAACTCGACGATCACGCGCGCGCCTTCGGCGGCGTCGGCGACCTCGACAACTTTGCCCTTTCCGCGCGGTGGGGGATCGGCGAGCGACATGAGCTCGGTCTTCGCGCCGGCCGTCCCGATCGGACGATCGAGGGCGAGGTCGGCGAGCGTCAGCGGGGCGATCGTCTTTTTCTTCGCGCCCATGATGCCTTTGAGCGACGGGTA
>PLCB01000028.1:435-13768 GCA_003134695.1 Candidatus Zemynaea palustris
AGCTCGCCCGTAATCGCGTCGGTCGACTGCGTCCCGCACAGCACGAGGTCGAAGCCGGTCTTCTTGATCGCCGCGGCGAGTGCGTAGGCGGTGCCATAGACGTCGGAGCCCGCGCAACCGGGATCGCTCACCAGCACTGCGTCGTCGGCCCCCATCGCGAGCGCCTTGCGCACGACTTCTTTGCCGGTGTCGGGCGCCATCGTGACGATCGTGACCGTGGAGTCGCCGCCGAGTCTCTCTTTCAATTGCAACGCCGCTTCGATCGCGTATTCGTCGAAGGGGTTGAGCACGGTCTCGACGCCGGTGCGGACGAGCCGCTTCGTGGCGGGGTCGATCCGCTTGTCGGCATTGGTGTCCGGCACCAATTTCACGGTGACCAGGATCTTCAAAGAGCGAGGAGCCTCCGTGATAGGCGGGTTCGGGCAAACTAGGCGGGTTCGACCGCCGGCCCGGCAGCGACCTCCCGGGCCAGTACGGCCCAGCGACGTTCAGACCTACGTCCGCTCGAAATCCCTCGGTATCGACACGTCGCAACTGACCGTGACGACGACGTGGGCCGCCGGGAGCGGCTGCGGCGCCTCGCCGTACAAGGGGCCGGGCTGCGTCGTCACCGTAACCGTCTCGTATCGGTTCAAATATATGCTGGTGTTCGTCAAGACCGTGACGATGTCGAGCACGTCGAAGTTCGCGATATTGCTATAAAAGGACGTCGGTTCGTACGCTTGTCTAGGAGGCGCTCAGTCCGTACTCCGATATAGACGAAGAAATCCTCGCCCTCCATCTTTTGGGGGCGTCTACAGCGCGTTGTTGGGGACCAATCGGGCGACCGTGAAATCCCCCGCGATCGACGTGAAGACCTGGTTCAGGTCAGCGGTCGGTCGGGAATTATTGACACAGGTTTTGTCGACTCCCGATCCCGACTGGTTGGTGTCGGAGAAGAAATACGTCGTCGTCGGTATGGAGGCGATAGCCTCCATCGTCGCGCATGGGGTGATAGCTGGGCTGTCGCTGGCGCACCCCGATGACTGCGAGCCGTAGGCGATTGCGTACACCAAGATTCCGGCTGTCCGAGCGTTCTGGGCCGCCGTGATCGCCTGGTGGCACTCATTCGTGGATGTGTAACTCGTCGCGCTTCCCGCCATCTGCGTACTCGTAGCCGTTGCGTCGCCATCGCTGAGGAGGATCAACACGTTCGGCACATTCGGCCTTGTGTTCGCGACGAGGTAGGCTTGTGCCGACGCGATTGCGCCCGCATAGAAGGTCCCCTCGCCGCCCGGATCGCTTATACCCTTGCTGCAACCATTTCCACCCGTCGCTATTACGACGTGGGCGGCGGTGTTCAGGCCGGCAGTGTCGGACGTGCGGTAGTCGCTCTGTAACGGAAGGATCAGGTATCCCGGGTTCTTGTTGTACGATGTGATTGAGGGGCTGGAGCCAGGGCAAGTGTAATCGTTCGAGGCAGTCGCGGCCGCTACCGGAGGGTTGCTCAAAGTCGTGGTCTGGGTCGGTGTCAGCCCTGGGAACACCATCAGACCGACCTGAGCGACCGGGTTCGCGACGTTGCCGTTTGTGATCGTCCCGCAGGTCGTTAGGGTTATGGCGCAGGGATCGAGCTGGGCCTCCAGAGTCCGGACGCCGGCCAAAGCGCAATCCTCTCTTGTGGGATTTGCGATCCCTGGGACCGTGCAGTTCGTGTCGGCAGTACTCATCGATGCCGTTGTGTCGAGGAGGATCATCACGTTCTGCGGGCCAGCCGATCCGTTCTTTGCACTTGCGGTCGCGGTTGACGAGATGTTCCATGAATTGATGCCTAATATCTTGGCGAAGGGCGTGTTCACCGTGGCGTGCTCCGTCACGAAGATGGCGTTGATTGCCTGCACGCCGCCCGGAGGAACGAGACACGGGACTCCGGTGCTCGTCAGGCACTTATATCCAACCGTGATCGAGACGTTGGTCAGATTGGGACGGGCGTTGAAACCCCCCGTTGCAGCGCTGTACTTCGTCGCGTCGGCTGTCACTGTTGTTGTTGCGATATTGGGCAGGTCGTACGCTCCCGCTAACGCGGCCGCATCGGTTGCGGCCACGAGCTGTTGATGGGAATAATAGAGATCGCCCAAGTCGATCACGAACGCGGCCACGCAGAGAAAGGCGACGAGCAAGACTGGCATCAGGGGGACTAACTGCCCGCGCTCGCCATCGCGCACCGGGCGGCCATGCGATTCGCTGTTCAGGTTCATTGGACACGCGCCTGCATTTGCGATGTGAGGGTGCAGCTCTTCGAAGGATTGAATCCGAAGAACTTGATGTTGCAAGGATAAGTCACCGTTACTTGGGCGTTTTGGCCCGCCACTAGGTTCGATTGCGCCCCGCTGCACGTCTTCGCATTGTACGAAGTCCCATTCAGCACAAACGCGAAGGTGAGATTGGTCTGTGTGAGGCTGGGCGCGGCTACGTTGACCGCTTGGACAGTCGTGTTGCACGGGTCTGTGGTCTGCCCTCGGCTAATCGAAAGAAGCTGCGCACCGGAGCTCGTAGCACTCGTCAGCTCCATATAGTTGTGGAGGGCGATCCCGAACACGATTATGCCGAACATAACGGTCAGCAGAATCGGCATCACAAGGACGAACTCAAGGAGCGCCTGGCCTCCCTCGGCGCGGGCGCAGGCGCGGGGCTGTTTACCCCAGGACCGGGCTTCGACACGCACTTCCGGTGACGCTGTTGCCCGGCTCCCGATGCGCATGTCCATCATTAGATGTATCGGCCTTTCATTTCGTCCATACGAACTGCGCCCCTTACGAGAGGCGCGTTTCTAAAAGCAACTATAGACGAAATTCACCGCGATGTCCCAGGACATAGACAAAGTGTGACGACCGTCACGCAGTAGATGCGTGCGTCACACCGTCGTTCGTGGGATGACCGAGACTCGAACTCGGATGCCCTTTCGAGCTGCAGATTTTAAGTCTGCTGTGTCTGCCTATTCCACCATCATCCCCATTGAATGGCGCGGCACGCTGCGCCGCGTCTGGCACTCCTACCTTTATTCTTGACCCAGGAGAAAGCCTAACAAGAGGTCGTTGCTTTCCAGTCGCGCTTCTTCGCGCCCGAGAAGCCGAAGTGCCTCCGAGACGATGAGGCCGCCGGCCGCTAGCACGTCAGCTCGTTGCGGGATCATCCCCGGCACAGACTTACGAGCGTCGAGATCGAGGTCGAGAAGCCGATCGATCACGCTTTCGATCGCGGCGCGCGTGAGGGTGCGCCCGGAAACCGAATCGGCGCTCGCGCCGAGTGCGATCGCGCCGATGGTAAGCGGCGTCCCCGCGACCGTGCGGACTTCACCGACCGGCCGAAACTCGGAGAGCCAAGCGAGTTCCTCCAACGCGACAGCTCGTGCCGCCAAGGCTGCGGTTCGAGCACGTTCGCCGGGAGCTGCGCCACCCAGATCCGGGAATCGCTCGGTCAAGCGGACCGATCCGATCTCGACCGAGCGCGTGCGCTCCAATCGGCCGTCGGTGCCGACCGCGCACTCGGTGCTTCCGCCCCCGGCGTCGAGGATCGCGCGCCGCACTCCGTCGCGCGGCGCGTTCGCGGTCGCGCCGCGAAACGAGTACGCCGCCTCTTCCTCACCGGTTAGGATGCGCAATTGCGCGCCGGTCAGCGCTTCCACGCGCGCGACAAATGCATCGGCATTAGAGGCCCGGCGCATCGCACTCGTCGCAATTGCGTACGGCTCGGCCTCATGTGCTCGGAGACGCTCCGCAAACTTCGTAACCGCTGCGAACGTCCGCTCTACCGCGGCACCAGCCAGCGCTCCGCCTTCGCGGAGACTCTCGCCCAGTCGCGTCCCGATTGCGCCGTGCTCGAGCTGCTCGACGCTTCCGTCTTCACGCTGACGAACGACGAGTAGCCGCGTCGTATTCGTCCCGAGCGAGACGACGGCGCGCGGTCTCACCCCGACCGCGCCGCGACCCTAGTAGCGCTTGCCGGCCGAAGCCGCGCGCGTTCTCTGAATGCGCCCGAGTGCCGTCTCGTAATCCGCGTTGGCGATGCCGGCGTACAGCGTGTCGATGATCGAGAGCTGCGCGATGCGGCTCGAGGTGGCGTCGGAGCCGAACGCCGTCTCCTTCGCGGCCGTGAACAACTTGATGTCGCAGACCTTCGTGATCGGCGAGGTCGCGCGGTGCGTGATGCAGATCGTCGTCGCGCCGGCCTGTTGCGCGTGCTCCATCGCGTCGCAGACGTCGCGCGAGGCGCCCGTGTGACTGATGCCGAGCGCGACGTCACCCGGCGCGAGGAGTGACGACGACATCGCCATCAGATCGCTGTCATTCAGCCACACGGCGGCGATCCCGAGTTTCATGAACTTATGGTACGCATCGAGGGCCAGCGGGGCGCTGCCGCCGATCCCGTAGATCTCGATCTTGCGACAAGCCGCGATCGCGTCGACGGCGCGCCGCAACTCCGCATCGGATAGCACCTCGATCGTGTCCTTGAGGGCCTGCGCGTTGGCCTGGAAAATCTTGGCTTTCAACGTTTCGAGGGAATCACCCGACTCGATCTGCTCGTAGACGGTCTCGGTCGGGCCGACCAGATCGCGCGCCAGCATGATCTTGAACTCTTGATAACCCTTGTAACCGATCTTCTGGCAAAGGCGCACGACGGTCGATTCGCTGGTCTGCGTTCGCTCGGCGAGCTCGGTAACCGTCAGGTAGATGAGCTCGTCGGGATGTTTGAGGATGAAATCGGCGACGCGTTGCTCGGCCGTGCGCAGCGTCGAGTAGGTCCCCTGGATTCGCACGAAGCACCCGGGAACGTTGACCGGCTCGACGCGGACTTCGGACGGCGTCTTCACGCCGACCAAGTTCGAGGCAGCCTCGGAAGAACCCCATGGGCCTCCGTCGGGCGCACCTACGCCTTGCTGCGCGCCTCGAAGAACGCGGCACGCCGCTTCTTACGAATGAAGTGCCGTTCGGCCGGCTCGGGCCGATCCGGCGGCGCCCATTCTTCGGTCGACTTCAGGTACGCCGCCATCTGTTGCTCGAAGGCCGAGTCCAGCCGAGTCGCCGCCTTTCCTTCTACTCGCGGTTCGCGCGTGAGATAGGCGACCGCATGCCGCGCATGCCGTTCGACCTCGAGCGAGAGCGGCTCGCGCCGCCGGAAACTGCGCAGAATCGCAGGCCGATTGGCGTTCAATTCCGACTCGGGAAGGGCGGCGAGGGAACCGTCCTCGAGCCGCACGGTCGCCCCGAGCTGGTGGACGCTGATCACGAGGCCAGTCACCCGCATCGGTCAGGGCTGGGGCGGTGGCTCGGGCATTCGCGCAAAAGCCGGTTTGAGATAGATCAGTTCTTCGTGCGGCCCGACGAGGTGCAGGCGGTCGTGAATCTCGGGAATCGCGCCGTGCGGATCGGATAACCGCTCGATCACGCGTTCCTGTTTGAGTTCCTTCGCTCGCAGCGTCGAGACCTCGGCGCGCGTCGACGCCAGTGCGTGACTGAGCGCGACATTGCGCGCCACGATCCGCCCGTACTGGATGACGACGACGGTGGACACGACGAGGCAGGCCGCGAGCACGGAAAGACGGCCCGCGAAGCGCATCACCTTCCTCAAGCGAGACCGCCGGCGCGCACCGGTGAATCTTCGCGCCACGAACCGATGCGCCGGTATTTCCGATAGCGCGTGTCGAGCAAATCCGCCGGAGGCAGCAGCGCGAGACGCTCCAAAGCGCGCTCGATCGCATCGAAGACGCGCCCGATGAACGCGGCCGCATCGTGGTGCGCGCCGCCCAACGGCTCGGGAACGATCTCGTCGACGATTCCGAACCCGAGCAAATCGTTGCTGGTCAGTTTGAGATGTTCGGCCGCTTCGGGGGCGCGCGCCGAATCGCCCCAGAGAATCGCGGCGCAACCTTCCGGTGACGCGACCGAATAGACCGCGTTCTCGGCCATGATCACGTGATCGGCGAGCGCGATCGCAAGCGCGCCGCCCGAACCGCCTTCGCCGACGATCGACGCGACGACCGGGACGCCGACGTGGGTGAGCGTCATCAAGCATCCGGAGATCGCTTCCGATTGCGCGCGCTCCTCCGAGCCGATGCCGGGATCGGCGCCGGACGTGTCGACGAACGTCACGATCGGGAGGTGGAAACGCGCCGCCAATTCCATCAGCCGGCTCGCCTTCCGATACCCTTCGGGCGAGACCATCCCAAAGTTGCGCCGGATGTTTTCCTTGGTGTCGCGACCTTTCTGCTGCGAAAGCACCATGACGTTGTGCCCGCGCAATTTCGCAAATCCACCGACGAGCGCCGGATCGTCGCGAAAGTGGCGATCGCCGTGCAGCTCGTCGAAGGCTTCGAGCGCACCGAGATAGTCGGAGGCGAGCGGCCGTTTGGGATGGCGCGCCATGTTGACGCGTTCCCAGGGCGTGAGCTTTCCGAAGAAGTCTTGCCGCAGCTCCTGGACCTTGGTCTCGAGTGCGCGCATCTCGTCGCCCCCGATGCCGCGCTCGTGTAATTGGGCGAGACGCGTTTCTAACTCGGAAAGGCTTTTCTCGCGCTCGACGATCAGGTTCACTGGATCGCGAACTCCGGAACCGCTTTGAGCGGTGTTGCGAGGCGCTTGCGATCGACGGCGTAATCGAGCAGGCGGACCAACGCCGGCCGCAGTTCGCGTCGGTCGAGAACCATGTCGACGTGACCTTTCTCGAGCAGGAACTCGGCGGTTTGAAAGTTTTCCGGAAGTTTTTGGCGGATCGTTTGTTCGATCACGCGCCGGCCGGCGAATCCGATCGCGGCGCGCGCTTCGGCGACGATCAAATCGGCGGCGAAAGCAAACGAAGCCGAGACGCCGCCCGTGGTCGGATCGGTCAAAACGGCGATGTAAAGATTGCCTTCGTCCTTGAAGCGCTCGACCGCCAGCGTCGTTTTCGCCATCTGCATGAGCGCGAGCATACCCTCTTCCATGCGCGCGCCGCCGCTGGCGGTAAAGATGATACACGGCAGGCGCCGGCGTCGCGCCTCCTCGAGCAGATTGGTGATCCGCTCGCCGACGACCGTACCCATCGTCCCGCCGCGAAAATTGAAATCCATCACGCCGAGCGCCACCGGAAAACCGTCAAGGGTCGCAAAGCCGGTCACGACGGCTTCTGAGAGTTTCGACTTCTCGCGATCCCGCTCGAGTTTTTGAGGGTACGGACGTTTGTCGGTCCAGCCAAGCGGGTCGCCGGGCAGAATGTCGGTGCCAATCTCGACGAAGTCGCCGTCGACCAACGTGTTGATCCGATCGTAGGCGTGCATCCTGAAATGGTAGCCACAACGCGAGCAAACCCAGAGGTTTGCGACGATGTCTTTCCGATAGAGCATTTCGCTGCACTTCGGGCACTTCTGCCAGAGCGACGCGTCGTCGGCGGAGGCGTCTCTTTCGCGTCGCTTGCGCAACCAATCAGGGGCCGGCATCCGCCCTACTTCGCCATCGTTCGCGAGGAACCGTTCGAGCGATTGCCTCCCAGCTTCAGCGCATAGATCCGCCGTAGTTGCCGCAGATAGTTGGTGATCTCGCCGCTATTGAGCTTCGACTGGCCCGAGGTGCGGTCCTGAAAGACGTACGGGATCTCGGTCGCCCTCCCGTAGTGAGCCTTCGCGATGACTTCGAGCCCGATCTTGAAACCGATGGGGTCGAGGTCGACGCCGTCCAGCGCCTCGCGCTTGACCAAGAAGTAGCCGCTGGTGACGTCGTTAACGCGCGTCAGCGGTTTGGCGAGCGCGATGGCGACCAGCGAGGTAATTCTTCGGCGCAGCGGCCAATTGCGGATCCCGCCGCCGGCGACATAGCGGCTGCCGATCGCTAGGCCGTATCCGCCGCCTTCGAGCGCGCGAACCAGCGCGGGGATGATCTGCGGATCGTGGCTGAAGTCCCCGTCCATCGCGCCGAGCGCCTCTGATTCGGGCCGCGCGAAGTTCCAACCATCGATGACGCCGCTCGACAAGCCCATTTTCCCGGGTCGGTGGAGGCAACGAACCGGGTACCGATCGGCGAGGCGATCGACGATTGCGCCGGTGCCGTCGGGCGAGTTGTCGTCGACGACGACGATCTCTCCGTCGAGCGCGTTCCGTTTAAATACGGCGTCGAGCGTCGCGATCAATTGTTCGATTCCGCCCGCCTCGTTGTACGTCGGCACGACCATGCTAAACTTCAGCGGCATCTGCGCCATTTTACCACAAGGCCGCGGATGCTTCACGATTCATAGGTCCCCGGTGGCATATCGTAGGATCCCGCATACGACGAGGCCGGCGGTCTCCGTGCGCAAGATGCGTCGACCAAGCGAGATCGTCACCGCTCCCGAGTCCGTGCCGCGCTCGACCTCGGCGTGACTGAACCCGCCTTCGGGGCCGATTGCGATCGCGGCGCTGCGCACGCCGGCGAGCAGCCCCGGCAAACGATCGCGCAAGGGCACGGGCTCGGCAAGCTCCCACGGGATCAGCGTTCGATCGAACGTCGCGAGCTGCGCGCAGAATTCGTCCCAGGTCGAGGCCTCGTCGATTTCGGGGACGTCGCGCCGGCCGCACTGCTGCGCCGCACTCCGCGCCAACCTACGCCAGCGTTCGGTCTTGCCCGCGCGCGCAAACGTTCCGGCCGTGCGTTCGGTCAGAACCGGGATGATGCGCGCGACGCCGAGTTCGGTCGCCTTCTCGACGACGTAATCCATCTTCGACGCTTTCGGAATCGCCTGCGCGAGAACGATCTGCAATGCCTCGACCGCCGGCGGCGCGAGCGCTTCGGTCAGGCGCGCGCGCACGCGGCCGCTCTCGACGACCAGCATCGCCTTGAAAGCGGCGCCGCCGGAGTCGACGATCTCGACCTCGTCCCCGTCCGCCTTACGCAACACGACGGTCAGCTTACGCGCATCGCCGCCGCGCAATTCGACCTCGTCGCCGGCGCCGTGAATACCCTCGACGAAAAAACGCGGCGGACTAATCGGCTTTGAACGCGTCCTTGACGCGTTCGAAGAACGAACGATCTTCGATCTTGTCGCCACGTAACTGGGCGTACTCTTCCAGCAAATCACGTTCGCGCCGGGTCAACTTCGCCGGCACGGCGACGTGAACCGTGACCAGCAGATCGCCCCGCGCGCCGCCGCGCACGTGCGGCATGCCGCGTCCGCGCAGCCGGTAGGTCGAACCGGCCTGCGTCCCCGCGACGATCGCGACTTCGAGCGGGCCGTCGAGCGATTCCAGCGCGACCGTTCCGCCGAGCGCGGCTTGCGTGAACGAGATCGGGATGTCCAAGAACAGCTCCGCACCGTCGCGCCGGAAGCGCTGGTGCTGCGCGATGCTGAGATAGACGTACAGATCGCCCGGCGGACCGCCACGCGTCCCCGCTTCGCCGCTGCTCGCGATGCGGATGCGGCTTCCCTCGTCGACGCCGGCGGGAATCTTGACGGTCAGCGTTCGGGCCCGATCGATGCGGGCGTGACCGCGGCACGTCTCGCAAGGCGAAGCGATGAACTCGCCGTCGCCGCCACATTTCGGACATGCGGTCTGCGTGACGAACGAGCCGAGGGGCGTCTGTCGCGCGCTCCGCGCGACGCCGCTTCCACCACAACGGTCGCAGCGTGTCGCACTGCTTCCGGGACGCGCACCGCTCCCGTGACAGGCTTCGCAGGCCGCGAGATGATGGAACGAGATCTCGCGCTCGGCGCCACGATAGGCTTCCTCGAGCGTGATCTGCAAGTCGTAGCGCAAGTCCGAGCCGCGCTGCGGTCCGGACGCACGGGGTTGGCCGGAACGTGCACCAAAAAACATATCGAAGATGTCGCCGAATCCGTCGGGCGAGGCGAACGGACCGAAGCCACCCACTCCGCCGGCGCCCGAGACCGAACCGAAGCGATCGTAGTGATGACGCTTTTGCGGATCGGAGAGGACCTCGTAGGCCTCGTTGATCTCCTTGAAGCGCCGCTCGGCCGAGACTTTGTCGTCGGCGACGTCGGGATGAAACTTGCGCGCGAGCCCCCGATAGGCGCGCTTGATGTCCGCCTCGCTTGCGCCGCGGTCGACGCCGAGCACCGAATAATAATCCGCGGGCATCTTACCTGTGGTCGGCGTCGGCAAAGTGGCGATTGAGCGACTGGGCGGTCCCGCTCGCCAGCGCCATCAGGCGCGCGTAGGGCATGCGTCGCGGCCCCATGATCGCGAGGACGCCGACGGTTTGGTCGCCGAAGCGATACGGCACCGTCACGACGCTGCACTCCATGATCTCGTCGGAGCCGAGTTCGCGACCGATCTTCACGTTCGGTCCCTCATCGTTGATTGAATTGGCGACCAGATCGTACAGCGTCTTCTGCTCTTCGATGATGCGCAAGACCGACTGGAGTTTGCGCAAGTCCTGAAACTCGGGTTGATCGAGCAGATGCTGCGCCCCGCTCGACGCGACGATCGGCTCGGGAGAACGTGCCGCCGCACGAAACGCACCCTCCACCGCCCGAGCAAGGTCTTCGCCGAAACCGGCGTCGCGCAAGACGGCGGTGACCTCGACGTCGCCGAGTTCGCGCATCGTCCGTCCGCCGAAGGTAACGTTCAAGCGATTCGAGAGCCGGGTGAGGTCGTCGGCCGTCACCTGCTCGCCGTGTTCGAAATGCGTTTGCACCGCGACGCCGACCGACGTTACGAGGATCGCGAGCCCGGTTCGCTCCGATAGCCAGATCAGTTGAATGTGGCGAAACGTTTGCGTCTCGCGCGAAGGCGCGATCATGAAGGCGACGTTGTGCGAGAGCTCGCCGACGAGCCGGGTCGTCTGCTCGATCACGTCGTCGAGCTCGCGGCTGGCCGCGCGGAATTCGTCCCGGATGCGTTTCGCTTCTTCGTTGGTCAACGTCTCTGGCTGCATCAACCGATCGACGTAGGTGCGATAGCCCGCATCCGACGGAATGCGCCCCGCCGAGGTATGCGGCTGAACGAGATAGCCGGCAGCTTCCAGTTCGGCCATCTCGTTGCGGATGGTCGCCGACGAGACGCCGAGGTTGTATTTTTGGGTCAGCGTCTGTGAGCCGACGGGTTCGGCCGTGGCCACGTATTCGTACACGACGGTCGCCAGGATAAACGCCTTCCGCTGGTCGAGCGGCGGCGCTAGCGGGGCGGCTTTTGCGGGCTTGTCTTTAGCAGTCATAAGATGGGAGTGCCAGGATCCTCCCCCACCATAACAAGACCGCCGCTAGGGGTCAAGCAAGCAGCCTCCGCTGCGTGGTGCAGTGTGCGTCTTTCGCCCGTCCTTGTGCGCGGGCTCATCGTGGTATTATGCTCCAAGAAAGGGCGTGAGCAAATGCTCGATCGTTTCCTACTCGGACGCCGTACCCTCATCGTCGCAGCTGCGATCCTCGCGCTGTTCGCCGCCGGCACCGGCTGCAACGGAACGTCGCCGGCGACGCCGAACGCCGGACCGACGCTGGCACCGCCTGGGACGGCCAAAAACTTGCCGGTCCTGAGCGTGACGAGCACGAGCTTCACAAATGGTGGATCGATCCCGTTCGCGCAGGCTTTCACGGGCTGCGGCAACACCGGGACCGCCCAAAACCTTTCAACCGACATTGCGTGGACAGCCGGGCCGTCGGGGACGGCGAGCTACGAGCTGACGGAATTCGACACGGACGCGCCGACCGGCGTTGGATTCTGGCACTGGACGATCTTCAACATCCCGCCGACGGTGACAAGCCTCGCGCTCAACGCAACGACGACTCCGCCGGCCGGCTCGATCCAGGGCTACAACGATTACGGATTCAGCGGCTACGGCGGGCCGTGCCCGCCCGTAGGCGATCCCCCGCACCACTATTACTTCACGGTAAGCGCGCTCAACTCGATGCTCTCCGGCGTTACCGCGTCCGCTACGGGCGCTTTCTTGACGTTCAACACCGATGGGAAAATCATCGCGCAAGGACAGCTCTTGGGACGCTACGGACGCTAAAGAACAGCGTCGACGGCCGTCTCGAGATCTTCCCACCGGACTTGTCCGATCATGACGCTGGCGACGGTTCCGTCGCGTTTGAGGACGATCGTCGCGGGGAGGTCGCCGATCGAATAGGCCTCGCTGACGAGCCGCTGGTCGTCTTCGAAAAGCGGAAGTGCGTCGCTCAAGTTATGTTGCTGCAAGAAGCTGCTCGCGACGCCTCGCGGCTGAGAGGCGATGGTGAGGAGCGTGACCGCGGGACCGTACCTTTCGTGCAATTTGGCGAAGGCGTCGAGCTCGTCGCGACACGGCTTGCACCAGGTCGCCCAAAAGTTGATGACGACCGGTTTGCCGACGAGATCGCGTAGGCGCTCGGGGCCCGTGCCGAGGTCGAACGAGAAATCCGGCGGCGGCTTCGCGTAGGCGAGGTTCTTCAGTCCGGTCGCCGGCGGAGCGTCGTGACGGCGTGCCTCCGAGGTTCCGCCGAGCGATACGACCAGAAGAAGGGCGCAGACGAGGAAGCCGGGGGTTCGCGGCCAAGCGGCCCGCATGACGACGCCAACGCAACAGCCTTCCGCAGCCATCGAAGCGCTTTTCAAGGAAGCGCGTCAATTTCCGCCGTCGCCCGAGTTCGCGGCGCAAGCCAACGCCAAGCCCGGCATCTATGAGGAAGCCGAGCGAGACTACCAAGCCTTCTGGGCCTCGTGGGCCGACAAGCTCGAGTGGATGGCGCCGTACAAGACGGTCCTCGAGTGGAACGAGCCGTTCGCGAAGTGGTTCGTCGGCGGGAAACTCAACGCGTCCGTGAACGCGCTCGACCGGCACGTGCGCGCCGGGAAAGCCGAGCGGATCGCCTACCATTATGAAGGCGAACCCGGCGATCGTTGGACGATCAGTTATGGCCAGTTGCTCAAGGACGTCTGCCGCTTCGCGAACGGCCTGCGCAAGCTCGGCGTCAAGAAGGGCGATCGGATCGCGATCTACATGCCGATGATCCCGGAGCTCCCGGTTGCAATGCTGGCTTGCGCGCGGATCGGAGCGGCGCACTCGGTGATCTTCGGCGGCTTCTCGCCGGACTCGATCGTCGACCGCGTCAACGACGCCGAATGCGTCGCGATCATCACGGCGGATCAGGGCTGGCGGCGCGGCAAGAAGGTNNCCGGCCGCGACCTGTGGTGGAGCGAGGTCGTCGCCGGGCAGCCGGAGACGTGCGAGCCCGAGCAGATGGACGCCGAAGACCTCCTCTACCTTCTCTATACGAGCGGAACGACGGCGAAGCCGAAGGGTATCAAGCACACAACCGCCGGCTACCTGACCGGCGTAACGGCGACGCACAAGTTGATCTTCGATCTCAAGGACAACGACGTGTTTTGGTGCGCCGCCGACATCGGTTGGGTGACCGG
>PLCB01000028.1:13776-24049 GCA_003134695.1 Candidatus Zemynaea palustris
CTCTGGGAGATCGTCGAGCGCTATAAAGTTTCGATCCTCTACACCGCGCCCACCGCGATTCGGACATTCATGAAGTGGGGGACTGAATATCCCGAACGCCGCGACCTCTCATCGCTGCGGCTGCTCGGCAGCGTCGGCGAACCGATCAATCCCGAAGCCTGGATGTGGTACCGCAAGTACATCGGCGGCGATCGCTGTCCGGTCGTCGACACGTGGTGGCAGACCGAAACCGGCGCGATCATGATCACGCCGCTCCCCGGCATCACCACGCTCAAGCCCGGCAGTGCGACCAAACCGTTTCCGGGGATTCTCGCCGACGTCGTCAACGAGAAGGGAGAAAGCGTCCCGCTCGGCGGCGGCGGCTACTGCGTCATCAAGCGGCCGTGGCCGGCAATGCTGCGCGGCATCTGGGGCGATGACGAGCGGTACAGGCAAACGTACTGGTCGCGCTTCGAGCACATGTACCTCGCCGGCGACGGCTGCAAGCGCGACGAGGACGGCGACTACTGGTTCATGGGCCGTATCGACGACGTGATGAACATCAGCGGCCACCGCATCTCGACGACCGAAGTCGAGAGTGCGCTGGTCGACCATCCCAAGGTCGCCGAAGCGGCGGTCGTCGGGAGATTGGACGAGATCACGGGACAAGCAATCTGCGCCTTCGTGACGGTCAAAGCCGGCGTGGAAGGGACCAAAGAACTCGCCGACGAGTTGCGCGCCCACGTCGGCGAAAAACTCGGCCGCTTCACGATGCCGAAGTACTTGACGTTCACGCAAGAACTGCCCAAGACGCGCAGCGGAAAGATCATGCGCCGTTTATTGCGCGACATCGCCGAAGGCCGGATGCTCGGCGACACGACGACCCTCGCCGACTCAGCGGTCGTCCACGAACTGCAAGAGCGCGCCAAGGAAGCAGCCGGGAAAGAAGACTAACGGGGCCGCCGGCGCTAGGCGTTACGCCTTGCTGACGACCTCATGCATCGCGGCGACGACGTCTTTGTCGAACTGAGTGCCGATGTTGGCGTCGAGCTGCTCGAGCGCATGCGTCGGCGACATCGGCGGGCGATACGGACGGCGTCCGATCATGGCGTTGAAGCAATCCGCGACGGTGACGATGCGCGTATGGAGGTCGAGGTCCTCCGCGCGCAATCTGTCGGGATAGCCCTTGCCGTCGAGCCGCTCGTGGTGGCTCCGGACGATCGGAGCGAACCGGGCCAGGCCTGGGTCTTCCAGGACGATACGTTCGCCGGCGGTCGTATGACTGCGCATGACGACCCACTCTTCGTCGCTCAACTTGCGCGGCGCGTGTAAGATCTCCACCGGCGTCGTAACCTTTCCGATGTCGTGGATCATCCCACAGCGCGAAACGAAGGTGATCTCCGCCTCGGGAAGCGTCAGCCGGCGAGCTAGTCGTGAGGACCAGGCGGCGACGGCGCGCGAGTGCTCGGCCGTCAGCGGATCGGCTGCATCGAGGCGCACCAGCATCGCGTTGATCGAAGCATCGGTTTCGTCGAGCCGTTCCTGCTGCGGCCGCGAACTCTGACGCGGCTTCGCGAGCACCTTCCGGATTGGACGCTCGAGCGCGCGCAACGGTGCTCGAAACGCTCCGGCGTACCCGCGCGGCGCGAGATAGCCGTCGAGCAGTGAGCAGGCGTTGCCGAAAAATGTCATGATCGCCGGCGAGTCGACGTGAGCGTCGCACATACGATCGACCCAGCGGATGAGATCGTCGTGCGTGCCGTCGCGGCAGCCGGAAGCGTAGCCGTCAACGAAGGCGTCGGCAACGAGTTCTACGAGCAGGCTCCGCTCGTCGCTCGGAACATGCTCGGCCAGCGCCGCCGCGATCTCCGCGCGATGGTCGTCGAGCGACTTGGCGACGACGAACATCGGTTGTATAGACATCACGCACTCTCCGCAATCGGCGCGTCATGCACCGGGTCTAGGTGAATATCGGGGACAAGTTGGAGCGGCACGGTCGACGATGCTTGGCGAACCGGCGAAACGAGCCGGCTCGGCAAGGCCTCGAGAAATCTCGCCAGGCCACCCAACTGGCGGCGCCGCAACTCGTCGAGCGCGCCGACCACGACATCGTAGTTCCGTTCGCCTGCCCGCCGCGCGACGAGGGCCTCGGCAGCGCCGACGAGCGCCAGGACGCGCACGTATTTCGCCGGAACTTCTTGACGCAGGGCGTTGAGAATCAGACGCGGCGATCGGATTCGTCCGAGCAGCGTAAAGGTCAAGGCGCACAGCGTTCGCGCGCGCCACAGCGGCAAGCTCCATGTGCTTTGGCGGCGCAGCAAGCGCCAAGCGGCGGCGACCGACGCCGCGGCATCTTCGTTCGCGCCCGCGGCGGCTGCGTGCAACGAGATCTCGGCTAAGCGTAGCGCCTGCCGGTCAGGCGTCACCTGATGCTCGGCGCTCGAACTGAGAATCTTATGGGCGCGACCGAAATCGCCGTACCATCCCAGTTGCAGCGCCTTCGAAGGAAGCATCACCTGCATAACGTGACGCGAGCTGTATTGGACGTCGAATTCCGCCAGTTCGCGGTCGATGCCGGCGGCGGCGCGCGCGTCACCGCGTTCGATGGCGATTTCATAAGCCGCGAGCCACGCATAGAGTTGCTTGTCGACGCTGCCGCACTTCGCTCCAAACGCGGCGATCCGCTCAAGATAGCCGGCCGCGGCCTGCAGATCGTCGTCGATATCCTTCGCTGCGCTGTAAAGAACGGTGAGAGCACCGCCGGCGACTTCGAACACGCCTTCGCGCTCGGCTAGATCGGTACTTATCGTCGCGAGCGCCTTTGCGCGCTCGCCGTCGCCGGCTTGCAGCGCAACAAACGCCGCTTGATGATGGACTCGCGCCGAAAGAATGTTGTCGTCGAGGCGTTTCGCGCTGGACAGCGCGCGCTCGACCCACTTGCGCCCGAGATCGGAACGGCCGGCGATCACGTATGCCGCTCCGAGCGCTGACATCACGGCGACTCGGACCTCCGGCGGCGCCTCGAAAAACGCGTCATCGGGCTTGAGCAGGTCGATGCAATCCGCGCGGCCGCGACGCATCAAATCGACGGCGTAGAGGTAACGCAGCCGCATCCGCTGCTGCGGGACATTGCACGACACAAGCGCGTGCTGGAATAGCGCCTCGGACACATCCATCTGTCCGCCGAGCGACGCCATGATGGCCTGCACCGCCAAGACCGAATGATTCGCTTGGCGCGCCTCTTCGCCGAGCGCCGCCAGCGCGTCGTGCATGAAATAGGCTTTGTCGCTTTCGATGGAGGTAAAGCCGTAGCGCTCGATCAGCCGAAGAATTTCGGCTTCGTCCTTCACCTGAGCCAAGAGATGGATCGCGCCGGCGATGTCGCCGTTGGCTTCCAAGGCGCGGGCCGCGCGCGCGAACATTCGTTCGCGCTCGCCGGCCTCGAACGCCCCGATCTTGGCAAGCAGAAACCGCTGAAATTGGCATTGATAGCGAGCGCCGCCCTCATCGAACAGCTGCGGCGCTTTCTCGCGGATTATCGCCAAGATCTGTCCGGCCTCAGGGCCGCCGGCTTTCCCGAGCGTCGGCAATTCAAGCGACGGTAAAAGGGCCGTCTGCAAGATGAACTCGCGCTCCTGTGGTTCGAGCGCCGCGAAAACTTCGTCGACGGCGGCTTCAAATGAAACGTCGCAGCGGTGATTGGTCGCTGTCTCCGGCCGGCGCAGCAAGAAAACGAAATCGGCGACGACGCCCTGCGTCGAAGCGTGGAGGGTCGCGACGGCTTCGGGCGCGACGTCCGGCCTGACGTGTGCCGCGATCGCCTGCGCCTCCTCGAGGGTCAGCCGTAAGACGGATTCGTCGATCGGTAGACTCGTGATCCCGTGAGCCAACCACGACGCGACCGGCAGCTCGTCGAGCGACAGGGATGCGATGAGCCAGCGTACGGCCTCTGGCGAACGCTCGATGGCGCGCGCGACGAAACGGGCGACGAGCGGATCGGCTGCGTTGTGAAGATTATCGAGGACGATCGTGCAGCGTACGCCGTCCACGTGTCGCGCGAACCAGGTCGCCAACGCGTCGGCGGGGTCTTCGCGCTGAAGCGCGCGCGCGTATGCGCCGGCCAGCGAGAGCCGCATCCCGGGAACCAACGACGAGAGCGCGTGGACGAGCTCGCCGGTGAAGCGCGCGAACGACGAGCGTTCCGAAAGTGCGAGGTACGCCGATGATTCGTCGGCAGCCGCTTGTTCGATCAGGACGCGCGACTTTCCATAGCCCGGGGGCGCGCAAAAAAGCAGCGCCCGATGATCCCTTAAGACATCGATGGCGGCGTCGACGCGTGCGCGAGGGACGAACGTTTGAATCACGGTTGCGTCGGGCTTAGACCGGCCAAGCCCCGCGCGGAATGCCGATCTCGGCGGGCGGTGACTGCTGCTGTGGCTGCTGGCCGCTCATCCTACATCCTCCATGATGCTTCAATCCTAAGTACGTTCGTTTTGGTCGCCGCGCCGAGTGATTTCCCTACGGTGTGTTCCCGATCACTCCACGAACAGACGGCGACGCCCATAACACCGATGAAATGCGTGCACGTCAATGGTACCTTACGGTGTGTCCGGGCGCACGTGACGCAGGATACTTTGGTTCAGCTAGGCCTCGGCGAAGAACTCGCGCAGCGCCGCCAGATCGTCGATGCGCCGGGCCGGGGGAAGCGCGCCCAGGATCCTCTCGCCGTAGCGCATCGCGGTTGCGCGCCCGTCGAGCAGGACGAGTAAGCCGCGGTCCTGCTTCGAGCGGATCAGTCGACCGAAGCCCTGTTTGAGGCGCACCGTCGCCGACGGGATCATGTATTCTTCAAAGCTCGCTCGACCGGCGCTCTCGATCGCGCGCAATCGAGCCGCGACGAGGGGATCGCCCGGCGACGGAAACGGCAAGCGATCGACGATCACGCACGAGAGCTGATCGCCGACGACGTCGATCCCCTCCCAGAAGGTCGCGGTCGCGAAGAGCACAGCGTTACGCGTCGTCCGGAACCAATCGAGCAGGTGGGCACGCGGAAGATCGCCCTGGAGTTTGACCGGGAAATGGACGCGTTCGCGAACGGCCGCGTAAACTTCGCGCAAACGCGCGTAGGACGTGAACAGGACGAAAGCGCGGCCGCGTGAGAGCTCGAGACATTCCTCGACAATCGGCGCGACGCGTGCCGCGAAGTCCGGCGCCTTAGGGTTGCAGTCGTGAGGTGCCACGAACAAGCGGGCTTGCGTCCGAAAATCAAACGGCGACGGCGCGACGTACTCTTGGGCCTCGTCGATGCCGAGCGAGGACTTGAGAAACGCGAACGACGTCCCGGTCGCGATCGTCGCGCTGGTCAAGACGACGCTCTGCGTCCGCTGAAAAAGCGCGGTCCGCAGATACTCGGCGACGTCGAACGGCGCGGAATTGACAGCGTAACGGCCGTCGCCTTCGAGACGCTCGGCCCAGGTGATCGCCTCGCCGTCGGGGAGGTTCGTACGTTCGATCGTCGCGAGGTGCGCGAGGATGCCGCGCAGGTTCAGCTCGCGCCGCCGTTCGGCTTCGGCGATATTGTCGGGTGGGCGCTTGAGCGCGGCTTGCCAATTCGCGCCAAGCCAATTCTCGAGCCGGTAGAACGAGGTTTGGAGTTGCGCGAGCGCTTCGAATGCATCTTCGTTCTGGGCCAGTGGATAACGCTCGCCCGGTACGCGTGCCAAAGCTTGGACGAGGCCGCGGACGCCTTCGTCGATCTCCGCGTCGAAGCTTCCGGGCAATTGGTAGTGCCGGTGAAGCCGCCGCATCAACCGCGCGACGGTCGCCGGTGAAAGCGTCGCGGTCAGCGCCGCCGACGCCCAGCGTTCGCACTGGTGCGCTTCGTCGAGGATCGCGAAGTCGTAGGGCGGCAGCAGCGTTCCGCCCAGCGCGAGGTCGAGAAAGAACAGTGCGTGATTCACGACGACAACGTCCGCGAACTTGGCGGCGTCGCGCCGGGTGAAAAACCAGCAGTCTTTGAAGCGTTCGCAGAACTCGCCGACGCAATCGTCGGCGTCCGCGTCGAGCAGTTCCCATTCGCCCGAGGGCGGAGCGAAATCTAATTCGGCCCGATCGCCGCTCTTGGTGCGATCGGCCCAGGCCCACATGCGTTCCATCGTCCCGCTCTGCGCGACGAGCCGATCGGCCCGCATCCGGTCGAGCTTCTGGCGGCACAGATAGTGGCTGCGGCCTTTGAGCAGTTCAACGCGCGCCGGGATGTCGAGCGCTCGTAGCACGAGCGGGATATCCTTGCGAACGAGTTGCTCCTGCAGCGCGATCGTCGCCGTCGAGATGACGACCTTCTTTCCGCTACGCAACGCGGGGACGAGATACGCGAGCGACTTTCCGACGCCGGTGCCTGCCTCGACCAGCGTATGCGTCCCTTCCAAGAAGCCGCGCTCGATCAATTGCGCCATCTGCACTTGGCCGGGACGCGCTTCGAAGCCGTCGAGCGTACTCGCCAGCGGACCGGCGGCCGCGAAGATCGCTTCGATCGAGTCGTGCTGGGTCGTGCTCACGGCTCGTCGCGCGGCTCTTCGCCGAGGTATTCGCCCTCTTCGCTGCCGCCGACGGGTTCACCGACGACCTCAGGGTGCGCTTGTCGCGGCAAACGCACCAGGACGAATGCGGCGATGAAGCCGATGAGCAAGCCTCCGACGTGCGCGGCTTTCGAGATGCTCGGGATCGAGAATGTGAAGGCCAGGTTGATCAGGATGATCGGGAGCGTCTGCATGATGAGGCCGCGCCCACGTGGCCCAAGGCGAATGCCGAGTGCGACCAGCCCGCCGAAGAGGCCGAAGATCGCGCCGCTCGCGCCGATGGTCGGCTGGTTGAAGGCGAACGCTACGACCGCGAGTCCCGAGCCGAGCATGGAGATAAAATAGATGGCGAGCATCCTGCGCGGGCCGGTCACGAGTTCGACGAACGTCCCAACCTGATACAGCGCGAACATGTTCAGGCCGATGTGCAGGATCCCGTCGTGCACGAAGCCACTCGAGATCAGGCGCCACCATTCGCCGCTGACGACAAGCGGTCCGTAGAGAGCACCGTCGTTGATCAGCGTAGCATTGTCGGAAAAACCAGTGACGAACGAGACCCGTCCTCCACCCGTCAGCACGTCCCACAAGAAGACGGCGACGTTGATGGCGATGAGCGCGTTGGTCGCCTTCATGCGGCACGCGGCGCGTACTTGAGCGCGCTCCCGGTGTTGAACAGCACGACGGGTCCGTCGAAGGCCATGCCGCGCGCGGCGGCGCCGAGCAATCCGGCGACGGCGGCGCCGCCTTCTTCCGAGGCGTCGATGCCTTCGTCCGAACGTAACGCGAGCATGTTTTCGCGCATCGCGATCTCCGAAACCGCGATCGCGGTCCCGTGAGAATCGCGGATCGCGCGCAGCATCAGGCGATCGCCAATCGCCGCTGGGACGCGCAGCCCCCAGGCGGCGGTCTGGGCGTTCTCCCAGCGCGCCGCGCGATCGGCGCCGCTTTCGAACGCTCGCACGATCGGCGCGCAGTTCTCAGCTTGGACGCTGATCATCTTCGGCCGTCCCGCGTCGATCCAACCAAGAGCTTCCAATTCGTCGAAGGCTTTCCACATCCCGACGAGTCCGGTGCCTCCGCCGGTCGGATAGACGACCGCCGCCGGGACTCGGCCGAGTTGTTCGACCAACTCGTAGCCCATCGTTTTCTTCCCTTCGATACGATACGGTTCGCGCAAGGTCGCGACATTGAACGCACCGGTCTCTTCCGCGAATTTCGCGGCTTCCTTCCCGGCTTCGTCGATCAGGCCGTCGACGAGGCGAACATCGGCACCGTACGAGCGGCACTCTTCGATCAAGACGCCGGGAGTGTCGACGGGAAGAAAAACTACCACCGGGATCCCGGCGCGCGCACCGTAGGCGGCGAGTGCGCCGCCCGCGTTCCCCGCACTCGGTGCGACAAGCGCCTTTGCGCCGAGCCGCTTCGCGCAGGTTACCGCCGCCGCCATTCCGCGCGCCTTGAACGAGCCGGTCGGGTTGCGGCTCTCGTCCTTGACGAAAAGTGCGAACCCAAAACCGAGCCGCGCCGCAAGCCGTGGCGCCGGCAAGAGCGGCGTCCCGCCCTCGCCGAGCGTCACCGGCTCTTCATCGTTTGCGATCGGCAGCATCTCGCGATAGCGCCACATCGTAAAAGGGCGCGCCGCGACCTTCGCGCGACCGAGAACCGTCGAAGGATAACGAACGAGCAGCGGCGCTCCGTCCTGCGGACACGTCGACGCAAGTTGTGCGGCATCGAGGCGATGCGCCGCGTCGAGCGAGCATTCCAAATATGACGGAAGCACGTCGCTGCTAGGTTACGACCGTGATCATGCGAGCCAGTTCGAGCGAGATCGCATGACGCTTCCCGTTGACCTCCACGGTCACGGGGCCACCCAGCGGCGCTTTCTCGATGACTGAAACTTTTACGCCGGGACGCAAGCCTACGTCGCCGAGATGGCGCAAGATCTCCGGAACCTCTTCGGTAACGCCGTAGACCGTCGCATCGGCGCCCGCCTGCACTTGCGCGAGCGGGACGTCGGGGTGCGGCGGCGGCGTCCCGTCGGCCGGCGGAATCGGATGGCCGTGCGGACACACTTTGGGATCGCCGAGCACTTCGACCAAGCGCCGCTCGACGCTCGCCGAGATCGCGTGTTCGAGTTTGCACGCTTCCGCGTGGACTTCGTCCCACGGCATTCCGAGGATGTCGGTGAGCAAACGTTCGGCGAGCCGATTGCGACGGACGACGCGAATTCCAACCTCGAGCCCGCGCGGCGTCAACTTCGCCTCACCTCGCGCGCGATGTTCGATGTATCCGTCGGCGTCGAGCTTCTTGAGCATCCCCGAAACGGACGCGGGCGCGACGCCCAATTCCGAGGCGAGCGCCGACGTTGTCACGCCCGGCCCTTCGCGTTCGAGGCGGTAGATCGCCTCGAGATATTCCTCGTTCGATTCTTCAAAATGCGTGTGGCCCGGCATGGATTTACGAGCTTCGCCGCGCGACCGAGGTTTCCGGGGGGCGCCGTAGGGACGTCGCCGTCGCCGCGTCGAGCGCGGATCGGAGTTCGACCTTGCGTTGCGCGCTCGCGAAGCTGGCCTCGATTGCGCTGCGTGCAAAACGGACCACGGCGTCCTCGCCGAGCCAACCGGCGACGAGTGCGTATTCGTCGGAGATCGTCGTCGAAAAGAGCGCCGGATCGTCGGCGTCGAGCGTGCATACGACACCGGCTGCGTCGAGTTCTCCGATCGGGTGCGGACCGTCAGAAGCAGCCGCTCCCGTCAAGCGATTCGAGGTGGGGCAGAGTTCGAGCGGGATGCGCCGTTCGGCGAGTTCGGCGACCAGCGATGGGTCTTCGAGCGCGCGAACGCCGTGGCCGATCCGTTCGACGTGCAAGATATCGATCGCGTCGCGGACGCTCTGCGGACCGTCGGCTTCGCCGGCGTGCGCGACGCAGTGCAAGCCCTGGGCGCGTGCGTACTCGTAGACTTCCTTGAAAAGCGCGGCGGGATAGTTGGCTTCGTCGCCACCGAGGCCTATGCCGACGACGCCGAGTCTCGCTTCGGCCAGCGCCACCGCTTGCACCGCGGTCGCTTGCGCGCGTTCGACGCCGAAGTTTCGCGTGAGATCGCAAATCAGATTCACGTCGAGTCTGCGATGCTTCCCTTCGTCATCGAGCGCGGCCCTCATGGCGTGGACGGTTGCCACGACGTCGAGGTCGCGATGAAAAAACGACCAGACGGAAGGCGAAATAAAAACTTCGGCGTAGCGAACGCGTTGCTCGGCGGCGTCGACCACATAATCGCGCGCGACGCGCGCATAGTCGTCCGGTTCTTTGAGCGCCTTGCAGACCTCCGCAAACGTCAGCAAGAATTCGCCGAAGTTCGCGAATGCGTACGTCTCCTCGATCGGCCCGGCAGCGCGGGCACTCTCGACACCGTGGCGCTGCGCCAGCTCGCGAAAGGTCGCGGCGCGCACCGTCCCCTCGAGGTGACAGTGGAGTTGCACCTTGGGCAGGGCACGCACGAAAGCGCTCGTCTCGGACATCGCGCCACGTTGTTCCGCGCCGGCTCGCTCGTCCCGCCTCGCAGGTCCCGGGCCTGCCGAGCTCCGCGATAGGCGATTGACGGGCGCGGCACCCTCGGCTATAGTGAGGGTCGCTCTTCGCGCGGGGTGGAGCAGTCCGGTAGCTCGTCGGGCTCATAACCCGAAGGTCCCTGGTTCAAATCCAGGCCCCGCAACCA
>PLCB01000024.1 GCA_003134695.1 Candidatus Zemynaea palustris
ACGGCAACAAGGGCGTCATCGCCAAAGTGCTGCCCGAAGAGGACATGCCGTACACCGAAGACGGCACGCCGGTCGACATCGTGCTCAACCCGCTGGGCGTGCCGTCGCGCATGAACCTCGGGCAGATCATGGAGACGCATCTCGGCTGGGCCGCGGCGATGCTGGGCTTCCACATCGCCACGCCGGTATTCGACGGCGCGCACTCCGAAGACATCAGCGAGTGGCTGCAGGACGCGGGTCTCCCCGCCGACGGCAAGACCTGGCTGCGCGACGGACGTTCGGGCGACCGCTTCGGCCGGCCGATCACCGTCGGGTTCATCTACATGCTCAAGCTCGCGCATCTCGTCGACGACAAGATCCACGCGCGCTCGACCGGTCCGTACTCGATGATCACCCAGCAGCCGCTGGGCGGTAAGGCGCAGTTCGGCGGCCNNGGGCGCTCGAAGCCTACGGCGCGGCGTACACGCTCCAAGAGCTCCTCACCGTCAAGTCGGACGACGTCGTCGGACGCGTCAAGACATATGAGGCGATCGTCAAGGGCGAAAACGTCATGGAGCCCGGCGTTCCCGAGTCGTTCAAGGTGCTCATCAAGGAACTCCAATCGCTCGCGCTCGACGTCAAGGTGCTGACGGAGCAACGCGAAGAGGTCGAGATCCGCATCCAGGACGACGACATGGCGGAGCGCGCCCAAGAGATCGGGCTGCTCATGGGCGACGAAGATCCGCGGATCTCGCAGACGGCTTTGGCCGAACGCGAAGCGGAACGCGATCGGCTCTCGCAGGTCGCATCGGCGACGTCGATCGGTCTGCCGGCCGAAGAGCTCGAGGAAGAGGACGTCGAGCCGGAAAGCGTCGTCGAAGAGGAGCCTGAAGAGGAAGAGGAAGAGCTCGACGACGCCGCGCCGCTGGTGGCTTCACCGGCACGCGGGCGCGGTGCCGCCGACGACGACCTCCTTCCCACGAGCCCGCTGGGCGGACTGCGCGCGACGATGACCGACGACGGCGAGATCGTCGTGGACGAAGTCGTCGACGAAGAAGTCCCGGTCAGCGTGGTGGTTGAAGAGGAAGAGGAAGAAGACGGCTACGTCCTCGAGGACGAAGACGAAGAGTACAAGGAAGAAGAGGAAGAGGACGAGGGTCCCCTCGCGCACTCAACCGACGACGACTACTAGTCCTCAGTAGCGCCAAACATCAAAGGCCCGAGCTGTTGTGGCTCGGGCCTTTTGTTATCGTGGCGGGGCTCGGCGGGGGCGCGACGTTGGTGCACCGGGGACGCTCCCTGCGCGCATCCTGCGCTCCGGTCGCTCGGCGCTCCAGCGCTCTCGCGCATCCTGCGCTCCGCGCTTCCGCGACGCCCCTGCGCACCAACGTCGCGCCCCCGCCTCCCGGCTTCATGTCATGCTGAGCCGTCCTGAGCCACGTCGAAGGACGAAGCATGGGCCACGATCGTTCACCTTGATGAAAAAAGGTTCGTGCGCTCACCCGTTGCGCACGAACCCTTTTTGGCCCACACCCGAGTAGGGGCCTCACCCGTGGGCGACTTCCTGCCTTCCGTGCTTACGTGGTGCTTCCAGCATCGCGATCATCGCGTCGACGACGCTCGCGTCCCATTGCGTTCCGCGACCAGCGCGGAGAATCTCCATCGCCTCGCGCTGACCGATCGCGGGACGATACGGTCTTGCGCTGATCATCGCGTGGAACGCATCGGCGACCGCGACGACGCGCGCCTCGAACGGGATCTGCTCGCCGCTGAGTCCGTACGGATAGCCTTGGCCGTCCCAACGTTCGTGGTGCGCGCGCACGATCGGGGCGTACGCGGCCAGCGTCGGCAGCGCGGCCAAGATCTCGGCCCCGTACTCGGCGTGCTTTTGCATCTCGAACCATTCCGCTTCGTTCAGCGGTCCGGGCTTGAAGAGGATCGCATCCGGCGTGGCGATCTTGCCGATGTCGTGCAGCACGCCGGCCTTGAAGATGACGTCGGTAGTCGCCGGGGAGAGCTTCATCTGTTCCGAGAGCCGGCGGCACCAGGCGCCGGTCGCATACGAATGGGCGCAGGTCGCCTCGTCGCGCGCCTTGAGCATCGCGAGCACGCCTTCGATGACCGAGCTGGCCGCTCGCTGCGGGTCGGGCAGCCGCGGAGCTGCAGTCTGCGGGAACGCTTCGGCGACGTTCGCCTTGACGATCTCGAGGAATACCAGCAGCGCCGAGAAGTCGTACTCTACGGAATCTCCCGCTTCAGCGATCACGTCGCAGCTGCTGCTCACGAGGTCGAGGAGGACCGGTAGCGCGTAGGCGCCCCGGGCCATCCGAGCCCACGCCACGACCGCATCGGGACTCGCCGCTTCGAGTGCGGAGCCGAGTGCCGAGACCAGCGAGCGAACGATGAGGAGCGACGCCTGTCCCGCGGAGCGGGGCGCGAGACGGTCCAGGACCGCGTCTGCGACGACGGCCCGAGTCTCAACCAGACGGCGCGCAAGCGCCGATCGACCTTCCATGGTGCTACACCCTTTCCGAACGAAAAGTTTTTTCAGCCGGCCATCGGCGGCACGGTGCAAATGATGGCGGCGATGATCAGCAGCGCGTCGGTCATGCGGGGACTCCTTGACGGGCGGGGGACGCTTCCACCCTATCAAGGTGTGCAGTTAAGCACACTCGTCCGAAAGGACGAGGCCGTTCTCACCCTCAGATGAGTTTGCGACGCCTCGCGGCCGCGACGGCCTCGCCGCGGCTCGCGCAGCTCAGCTTTCGGAGGATCGCCGAAACATGCGTGCGGACGGTATTGATCGTCCGGCGCTGGTCGTCCGCGATCGCCTGGTTACTAAGGCCACGGCTCATGGCCTGGAGCACCAGCAGCTCGACCGGAGTGAGCACGTCGGGCTCGGAGGGCTCTTTCGCCCGGGTCCCGTGCTTGACGACGGATTCGACGTAGCGCGCGACGCCTGTCAGACCTGCGAGGCGCATCTCCCGCAACGCTGCCTCCATGTGCTCGGGCTCCCGATTCAGCAGAGCCGTGAGAAAGTGCGTGAAGGGAACAAGGTCGGGCGCAGTCGTGCGGATCGAGCGCAAGCCTTTGTGCGCCAAGGCATTCCGCTCGAGGATGGCGTTGGCCAGGATCGCGCAGTGGTCGGCCATCCCCCGCACACGGTCGAACATTGTACGGTCATCGGTGTCCGCCGCGACCGCGGCGTCGTGGCGAGCCAGCGCTTCGATGCCCTCAGCGCGCGAGGACAGAGCCGCAAAGGCGCACGCAAGAAATCCCTGGCGCAAACGGTTCTGGTAGGGCGTCACGTCGCGCTCGGCGACGGTTGACAGAAGAATCTGGCTCTCCTTGAACTGGCCGGTCCACCCGAGTGCTAGCGCTTTACCGTGGAGGTAGCCCATGAGCCCGATCGGCCCGCGATAAGAGAGCAGAGCTAGGTCGCGCTCGGCCTCCGCCACGCGCTCGGTATTCCCGCGCTCCGCCTCAAGCTGCAACAAAACTCGAAGTCCATACGCGCGGGTTTGCGGGTCGCCGGCCTTCTCGGCGTTGGCCGCGATCTGTGCCGCGAACCAGGCAGCAACCGGTATCCGGCCTGCGAAGGCATGCAGCGCCGAGAGTGTACTGAAGAAGCGTGCGGCGGCGCCGAAGGCTCCGACCTCGATCGCCAGCCGCGTGGCCTCGCGCGTGTAATACTCTGCAGCCGCATCGTCGGACGCGTAGAACGCCACCGTTCCGGCGCGCCCGAAGGTGCGGGCGCGCAATTCGTCATCCCCGAACTCGGCCAGCGCTAGCGCTTCGGTGATCGCGACATGCCCCTCGTCGTGCCGTCCGGCCAGCGCATAGGTACACGCGAGCACCCCGAGTACGGCGGCCCGTTCCGGTGGTCCGAGATCGTCGTGATCGCGCAGCGACTCGAGCACCGGAACGCTATCGAAGCGACTTTGCTGGTACAGGAGTAGTGCAAACCGAATCGCAACCGCCACACGGAACGCGACGTCGTCGTTCAGACGCTCCAGGACCGCAGCGTACCAGCGTTCGGCTTGATCCACCCGCCCGTGCGCTTCTTCGATCGCGGCCCGCAGGGCAAGCACCCGTGCGTTGGATTTCGCGGCCGCGGCAGGAAGCGCGCGTAGCGCGCGCTCGACGATGTCGAAGCAGCCCTTTTCCAGCAGCCCGAAGTTGTATGCCGCCAAGACGCGTTCGATCTCGGTAGCTGCGCGTGCGTCGACGAAGCGCTCGAGCGCTTCGCCGAACATCTGCATCTTCTCGAGCAGCCGCCCGGCGGTGACCTGGGCGTCGCGCAAGGCTTTGTCGCCTTCGAGCTGGACTTGGCGCTGCACGAAATCGCGGAACAGGTCGTGGAGCTTATAGACCCCCGCGTCGAGGACGCTGATGAAGGCCACGCGCTCGCGCAGTGATTCGATGATCGCGGCGGCGTCGTCGAATCCGGCGGCGACCGCGAGGCGCGTTTCGAGCCGCGGTAAGAACGCGGCCGTGCGCAAGAAGCGGCGGATGCGCTCGTCGAGCGAGTGCCACACCTGCTCGGCGAGATACCGGTAGACCATCTCGCGCGTCCCGGCCGAGACGGCGCGCAGGTCGCTGGCGCGCGTCGAGGTCCGCAGGGCGAAGGTCAGCGCCGCAGGCCAGCCGTCGACCAGCCCCAGGATCTGTTCCAACTCCTCGTCGCGCACCGAGACGCGCGTCGCGCGCGCGCTCTGCTTGGCTTCGTCGACGGTAAAGCGCAGGTCGACCGCGTCGACGACGAGGTCCGACTCACCATAGGCGAGCCAGGATGCGACGGGCAGCTGCAAGGGGCTGCGCGAGGAGAAGAACCAGCGCGGCCCGTCCTTGGTGCGATCGACCAGGGTGGTGAGGAAGCGCGACACTTCCGGATCGCCCTCGCCGTTGTGCAGGTCGTCGATGACGATGAGGGTGTCCAGCGTGCGGACGTGCGTTGCCACCCAGGCTGCGAGCTCCCGGCCCGGAGCGTCGGACTTGCGTGCGCCGTCGAGCGCCGTCGCGAGCGAGCGCCGCAGCGCCGGGACGACGGTTTCGAGCGCGTCGGCGAACCCGCGCACGAACGGCAACAGCGTCGTCGCGTCGGTCGGGACGTCGTACACGATCGATGCCGGTACGGTCACCAGGAATTGGCGCAGCGCGACCGACTTGCCGAAGCCCGCGGGGGCGATGATCATCGCGATACGGTATTGCGCCGCGGTGGCCAAGCGGTCGAGCACGCGTGGCCGATCGATCGGACGGAAGACTCCGCCGAGATCTGGACGACCGTCAGACGCAACGCTACGGATCAACTCGACCGCACCCTACTCCCCGTCTGGGAAGCGCCCCTGGTCCCTTCCGGCCACGAAACGGGTAGGCACGACCATTCTTAACGATTCGCGCCGAGCGCCCCGACTACGAATATCGTCCGCTCGCTCGCCCAGCGCGAGGCCCCCGGGGCTAGCTGCGTTCGCGCGAGATCAGGCGCAGGTACCGCCGCGGCTCGAAGGACCCGTCGGCGTCGATGCGCCGGAAGGCCTCCTCGCGGATCTGCCCAGCTAGCTCGCGGCGCTGGCGCATCGCGGCTTCCAGCTCGCGAAAGGCGCGCTCAAAGTCGTCGCCCTCGACCGACCCGATCTGCTTCTTGAGGCGGTCGATGTCGCCGCTGAGCCGGCCCTGGAGCTCGTGGCTCACCTCGCGCTCGGTCTGCAGGATGCGGCTGAGCAGTGCGTTGAGCTCCTCGACGGAGGGCAGCCCGAAGGCCGCCCGCGCGGGCTCGTGCGAGGGCGCGGCCGCGGCCCGCATCGGACGTGGCTTGTTGCCCGGGCGCGGTGCGTCGAACGCGGGATACACCCGGATGATCGACTTGATCCGCTGCGGCCCTTTGGGTGACTGCAACCCCTCGGCGATGCCGGCCATGATGAGCCGCGACCGGAGTGCCGTATCGTTGATGACCCGCAGATGCTGCGGCTCGATGCCGACGGGCCGGCGGTTGGGTCCAAAGAAGTCATCGTCGCGCGCCAAGGGTAGGCTCATCGCCTTCTCCCAGAGATTGGCGCGCGCACTCCGAGTGCCATTCACAAGCAACCCGGTTACGTCACGGGTTACACGTCACCTTGTAAGGGGCTCAACCTTCGTCGAGGCCCTCGAGGCCGGCGTCGATCTCGGTGGCGGTGATCGAGCGCTCACCCGAGAGCATCCCGGTGTCGTCTGCGGCCATGACCGCGTCGTCGAACTGGTCGAGCATGCCGCCGTCGGCCGGAGTGTCGTCGTCGCCGTCGGTGGGCTCGGTGGTAACGAGGTCGTCGTTCATACCGGGCGTCTACCCGCCTAACGAGCGGTCGAGGCCTCGTGCAGGGGCCGCGGCGCATCAGTTCGGAAAGTTTCGGAGATGCCCATTCGCCTCGAGCGGCTTGCGCTTGCTGCCGCGATTGTTTTCTGCGCCTCGCCTGCTGCCGCCAGCGCGCCCTTCACCTTCGAGTCCGCGCCGGGGCAGTTGCCCAAGACCGTGGTCCCGATCGACTATCGAATCGCCATCGTTCCCGATGCGCAGACCCGAACGCTCACCGGCACCGAGACGATCCTGGTCGAGGTCCGTGCGCCCGTCCGCACGATCGTGTTCAACTCGCTCAACGAGCGGCTGACGCGCGTCACGCTCGACGGGGTGCCGGCGGCGGGCGTTGCGAGCGATGACGCCAAGCAGATCACGACGGTGACGCTGGCGCGTGACGCCGCGGTGGGCCGCCACACGCTTGCGTTCGCGTACACCGGCAAGCTCGAGAGCGCGCCGCAGGGCCTGTTCGTTCAGCCCTACCGGTCCGGAACAACCAGCGGTACGATGATCTCGACGCAGTTCGAGGCCACCGACGCGCGGCGCATGTTCCCGTGCTGGGACGAGCCGGCATTCCGCGCCACCTTTGTGTTGACGTCGACGGTGCCGGCGAGCTGGAGCAACGTCTCGAACATGCCGGTGCAGTCGCGCAGCGTGCACGGCGCGCTGGCCACCACGACCTTCGTGCGTTCGCCCAAGATGCCGACGTATTTGGTCGAGTACTCCGCGGGCGATCTCGCACACATCGACGCGACCGCGCGCGGCAAGACCTTCGGCGTGTGGGCCGTGCGTGGCCAGGAACAAGACGGCGCGTTTGCGCTGGCCAACGCCCAGGAAATCTTGGCCGACTACGACGCCTACTTCGGCGTCCCGTACCCGCTGCCCAAGCTCGACTCGATCGCGGTCCCCGGCGGCTTCCAGGGCGCGATGGAAAACTGGGGCGCGATCACCTACAACGATCAGGCGCTGCTGTTGCCGCCCAACTCGACGTTGGCCCGTCGCCAGCGCATCTACAGCATCATGGCGCACGAGATGGCGCACCAGTGGAACGGCGACTTGGTGACGATGGGTTGGTGGGACGACATCTGGCTCAACGAGAGCTTCGCGTCGTGGATGGCCGCCAAGCAGACGGCGCTGCGCAACCCGTCTTGGAATTGGTGGGAGCGTCAGGACGTCAGCAAGGAGCGGGCGATGAACGCCGACGTGCAGCCCAGCTCGCACGCCATCGAGCAGCGCGTCGTCAACGAGCTCGAAGCGCAAGCGTCGTTCGACAGCGCGATCACCTACAACAAGGGGCAGGCGTTCTTGCGCATGCTCGAAGCGTATCTGGGCGAAGACACCTTTCGCGCCGGCATTCGCTTCTATATCAAGGACCGCGCGTACTCCAACGCGACCAGCGGCGATTTGTGGAAGGCGCTGAGCGCGGCGAGCGGTCAGGATGTCGAAAAGATCGCATCGGGCTGGACGACCCAACCCGGCTTCCCCGTCGTCGGCGTGCGCGCGATCTGCGACGCGGCCGGGAACCGCACCATCGCGTTGTCACAGAAACGGTTTCTGCTCGACGGCAGCGATCCGAAGAATCCGCGCTGGAACGTCCCGATGGACATCCGTTCGGGGGCGGGCACAGCCCAGCGCGTGATGTTCACTACCGATGGACAGACCGTCGCCGCGGGTCGGTGCGCCGAGGCGCTCAGCGCGAACGCCGGTGACATTGGATTCTATCGCGTCGCTTATGACGACGCGACGGCCGCAGCGAATCTCAAGAACTTCGGCACGCTGCCCGACGCCGACAAGATCGCGATGCTCGACGATCAGTGGGCGCTGGCGCAAGCGAATCAAGCGCCGTTGGCGTCGTTTCTGTCGCTGGCGTCGTCGATGCGCGGCAACCTCGACGTTCGCGCGTGGGAGGAGATCGTCACCGCGTTGGGCGCGCTCGAACGCGACGAGCGTGGGGCGCCGGGCCACGACGCCTTCGCGGCGTACGCGCGTTCGGTGATCCACCCGGTCTACGCCACGCTGGGCTGGGACGCCAAATCGGACGAAGACCCCTCGACGCAGACCCTGCGCCAAACGGTGCTCGAGAGCCTCGGCTCTTGGGGTGATCCGGCGGTCGTTGCCGATGCACGCCGACGCTTCGGGCGCTTTGCAAACGAAGTCGCGCTCAAGGGCTTCGCCGCCGGCGAAGCGGTGCTGGGAGCGGAGGACCAGGGCGTAGTGCTCCCGATCGTCGCCGCGAACGCCGATCAGGCGACCTTCGACCAGCTACACGCCGTCGCTAAGGCTTCAACCGATGAAGCGCAAGTACGCCGGACCTACGGGGCGCTGGCGGCGGTACGCGATCCTCAGCTCGCCCAGCAAGCGCTCGACATCTTCATGTCGTCCGAGCTGCCGCCTCAGGCAGCGGGCGTGCGGGGCCGCTTCGTCGTAGCCATGGCCGGCTGGAACCCGGAGCTGACGTGGCGTTTCTACCAGGCTCACGCCGACGTGCTGCTGGGATCGCAATCGACGTTCGTGCGGGCGATGTCGTTGTCGAACGTCCCCGCGACGTTTTGGAACGCGGCACCGCTGGACGAGCTGGAAGCGTACACCAACGCGCACGTCCCGACGATCGCCGCGGCGTTCGTGGCGCGCGGCATGGAACGCGCGCGGATGTCGCTCGCGCTCAAACAACGCCTCATCCCCGCCGCCGACGCCTACGTCGCCGCGCACCGCCCATAGTGAGTGTCATGATGCATCTAACCAAGGTTCTGCTCGCGGCCGCCCTGCTGGCGGGCGTCGCCGCGCCCGCCGGAGCGGTCGCGCCGTTCAACTTCGACACCACCTTCGGGCGCCTGCCTAAGACCGTCGTGCCGACCGACTACACCATCGTGCTCGTCCCGAACGCGACCGCGAAGACGCTGCGCGGCAGTGAGAGCATCGCGCTGACCGTCCGCCGCACGACCAGCCGGATCGTCTTCAACACGCACGACATCACGATCGGCGAGGCGCGCTTCGACGGCGCGCGCGTCGCCAACGTTGCCACCGACAACGCCAAGCAGCTCACCACGATCACGCTCGCGCGTCCGGCCGCGGTCGGGCGCCACACCCTCGCGCTCACCTACGCCGGCAAGATCGAGGATTCGTCGGATGGGCTCTTCGCGCAGGACTACCGCAAGGCCGACGGCACGACGGCGCGCATGCTGGCGACGCAGTTCGAGTCGACCGACGCGCGCCGTGTGTTTCCGGGCTGGGACGAGCCGGCGTTTCGTGCGACCTACCAGCTCACCGTGACGCTGCCGGCGGCGTGGAGTGCGATATCGAACATGCCGGTGCAGTCGCGGCGCGTCCACGGCGACGTCGCCACGACGGCCTTCGGACGCACGCCCAAGATGCCGTCGTATCTGGTGGTGTTCGTGGCGGGCGATCTGGGCTCGATCTCGGGCGTCGGAGCGGATGGGGTCAAGCAGAACGTGTGGGCCGTGCGCGGCGACGAGACCAACGGAAGCTACACGCTCGAGAGCGCGAAACAGATCCTGGCGTACTACGACGACTACTTCGGCGTGAAGTTCCCGCTGCCCAAGCTCGACCACATCGCGATCCCCGGCGGGTTCGGCGGCGCGATGGAAAACTGGGGCGGGATCACCTACAACGAGGACATCATCATCCACCGCGCGGACGCGACGCTCGCGGCCAAGCAGACCGGCTACAGCATCGTCGCGCACGAGATGGCGCACCAGTGGAACGGCGATCTGGTGACGATGGGCTGGTGGGACGACATCTGGCTCAACGAGAGCTTTGCGTCCTGGATGGCCGCGAAGGCAACCGACAAGTTCAACCCGGAGTGGAACTGGTGGCAGGGCGAGGCATTTTCCAAAGAGGGGGCGATGAACGCCGACGCACGCTCGACCTCGCACCCGATTCAGCAGCACGTCGCCGACGAATTGCAAGCCGACGCTGCCTTCGATCCGGAGATCACCTACTCCAAAGGCGAAGCGTTCCTGCGGATGCTCGAGACGTATCTGGGCGAGGACACCTTCCGGGCCGGCGTGCGCACCTACATGCAAGCGCACAAGTATTCCAACGCGACGACCGCGGATCTGTGGAACGCGCTGGGAGCCGCGAGCAAGAAGGACATCGCGTCGTTCGCCAAAGGCTGGACCGAACAACCGGGCTTCCCGCTGGTCTCGGTCACATCAACGTGCGATGCGGCGGGGAACCGGACCGTCGCGCTGGCGCAGAAGCGGTTCCTCATCGACGGCACGACCGACGCGGCCAACCTGCGCTGGAACGTGCCCGTCGCGCTCGCCAGCGGCGTCGCCGCGCCTTCAACGGTGCTGCTCTCGCAGGCCCAACAAAGCGGCATCCCGGCCGGGCGCTGCAGCGAGCCGCTGCGCGCCAACGCCGGGAACGTCGGGTACTATCGCGTGGCCTACGATGCACCGACCTTTGAGGCGAATCGCAGAGCGTTCGCCGCGCTCGCCGCGGACGACAAGATCGCGATGCTCGACGACCAGTGGACGCTCGTGACCGTCGGACAAGCCCCGCTGAGCTCGTTTCTGGCCCTGGCCAACGCGATGGGCGCCGAGCGCAATGCGCGGGCGTGGGAGCAGATCGTCGGCTCGCTCGGGGATCTCGAGCGCGGCACGCGCGGCACGCCGCAGCACGATGCAGTCGCGGCGTACGCGCGCACGCTCATCGCGCCGCTGCTCGGCGTCTTGGGTTGGGACGCGCAGTCCGGAGAATCCGTCGCCACCGGCGAGCTCCGCCGCCGCGTGATCGGTGCGCTGGGAACATTCGGCGATGCGCCCACGATCGCGCAGGCGCGCACCCGCTTCGATCGCGCAGTGACCGACCCGGCTTCGACGCCGGCCGACATGCGCGCGGTGTTGCGCGGGATCGTCGCGACCAACGCCGACGCGGCGACCTTCGATCGCCTGCACGCGCTGGCACAGTCGACCAAGGATCCGACGCTGGCCGCAGCCTACCGCGCATCGCTCATGCGCGTGCGCGACCCGCAGCTCGCCGAACGCGCACTGCAAATCGCGTTGTCGAGCGAGGTCCCGCCGCAGCAAGCCTCGGCGCGGTTCCGTTACGTCGCCGCCGCTGCGGATTGGAATCCCAAGCTCGCCTGGAGCGTCTTCCAGGCGCACACGCCCGAGCTGACGCGCCGCTTCTCGCTGTTCGAGAAGATCCTGACCCTCTCCAATACCGTCCCGGGGGTCTTCTGGGACGCGACGACGCCCGATCAGATCGAGGCCTGGCTCAAGGCCAACCTCCCGGCCAACGCCGCGACCTACATCGCCAAGGGGATGACGCGCGCCCGCACCGACGCCGCCATCCGAGACCGCCTCCGCGCCGAAGCCCGCACACTATCCCCCTGACAGAGTCACGTGCGCGTGAGCCCCGTCGAAGGGTGAGCCACGATCCGTATCGAACGTATGTTCGTATCCTGCCATGCCTCGCCAGACCGCCCTTTTCGCCTCCGCCGTCAGCCCGACGCGTCTCGTCGGCGATCGTGGGGACGTCACCTACGTCCCGGAGTTCCTCGACCGCGCGTTGGCCGATGCCGTCGTCGCGGAGTTGAACGCCGACACGCGCTGGCGCGCGGACTCCCGGATGATGTACGGCAAGCGCGTGCTGGTCCCGCGCGAAACGGCCGGCCGCGGCGACCGGATGCCGCAACCCTGGACGCCGGCGCTCGGGCTCGTGCGCGAGCTCGTCGAGCGCCACACCGGGACCGCGTTCGACTACTGCTTCCTCAACCGCTACCGCAACGGCAACGACGCCGTTGCGTGGCACGGCGACCGCGACGGAACGCGCGACGCGCGGCTCGTCGTTGCGTCGCTGTCACTAGGCGCCACGCGCACGTTCCAACTCCGCCCCAAAAAAGACAGCGGGTTGCGCCACGACCCGATCTCGGTCGACGTCGCGCACGGCGATCTCATCGTGATGCGCGGCGACACGCAGCTCTATTGGGACCACCGCGTTCCCCGCGACCCGCACATCACGGGCGAACGCCTCAACGTCACCTTCCGCCAACACCAAGCCCGCGCCGGAGCTCGGTAGGAAGGCTGCGCCGCAGCGCCAATCGCGCGGAGAACGATGCACCCCTGGATGCCGAGGACTGAACGACTGTGACTGAACGCGCCTTCGCGATTACGGGCTTGGACCTGAGCGGTTACATGGTCAAGGATGCAGCCCGCGCAATCGGGTTCTATCGCGACGTGCTCGGCCTCGAACCAACGGTGGTGTATCCGAACAACATGGGCGCCGAATACGAGTTCCCGGACGGAACCACGTTCGGCCTCTGGGCCGGAGGCGGCGGCCTGATCCCGTTCCAACCCAGCAACGGCAACTTATTTGCCGTCGACGATCTCGACGCCGCGGTTGCGACCGTCAAGGCCCGCGGCATCCCCGTTCTCATGGAACACGAGACGCCCGTCTGCTTCATGGCAATGATCAACGACACCGAAGGCAACAGCGTAGTCCTGCACAAACGCAAGACTCTGTAGAGGAGCCGCACCATAGCTTCGCGCTCCGCGTTGGTGTATTGATGGCTGGGCTGCGAGTCCTGCTCACGAACATGACCCTGTCGGGCCGGACGGGGCCCGAGATCGTGACGCGCGATATCGCGTTGCGACTGCTGCGAGGCGGTCATTTCCCGATCGTGTATACGCGCGCATTGGGCCCCTTGGCCGATGAGCTTCGGTCGGCGGGGGTTCCGGTCGTTGACGAAATCGGCGCGATCGTCGAGGTGCCCGACGTGATTCACGGCCATCATAACGCGCCGCTCGCCGTAGCCGTCGCGCGGTTCCCGGACGTGCCCGCGCTCTTCGTGTGTCACGACTTCAACGCGTGGCACGACTCGCCGCCGCACCTTCCGTCGATCCGCCGCTACGTCGCGGTCGATCGTGGCGTCGTCGAGCGGTTCAGCGCCGAATCGGGGATCGCGGCAAATCGCGTCACGACGATGCTCGATGCGGTCGACCTAGAACGGTACCCGCGGCGCCTTCGTGCCATGCCCGAGCGGCCGATTCGGGCGCTGGCCTACGTGAAGCACACCAGCCACGTCGAGGCGATCGCGGCGGCCTGCGCTGCCCGGGGCATTCGTTTGGTCGTCGCTGGAACGGCGGCCGGCAAGCAACTCGATGCGCCCGAAGACATCTTGCCGTTTTACGATCTCGTGTTTGCCTCGGGGCTCGGCGCGCTCGAAGCGATGGCTTCGGGCTGCGCGGTGATCGTCTGCGACGCGCGCGGGTTGGCCGGATTCGTCACCCCCGCCGCGTTCGAACGCTGGCGCCCCTTCAATTTCGGGGTGCGGACGCTGACACGCCGGGTGACGGAACGCGCGCTTACCGCAGAGATCGACGCCTACGATCCGGCCGACGCCGCAGCGGTGACGACGATCGTCCGCCGCAGCGCCGGCTTGGACGGGCTCGTCCTGCGCTATGTCGCGCTCTACCGCGAATGTATCGCCGAAGCCGCCGCCGGCCGGGACCGCGGCGGCGACGATCTCGCGCTGGCCTACCATCTGCAAACCTGGGGGCCGCGCGTCGGACCGGGCTGGCCGTGGATGACCGAGCGCGCGCACCTGTTGAGCGAGCTCGACGTGGCGCTGGGGCGTCCGCCGCGGCTACTGCCCGGCGACGACCTTGCGCTCGACGAAAACCTGCCGCGTTCGGTGGAGTTCGTGCGCGGTTTCGGTCCGATCGAGGACGGAATCTGGACCGAGGGCGAGGACGCGATGCTCGTGATGCGCGTCGAGGCGTTCGGGCAGCCCGTCGATCTGACGCTGCTCGTCGAGGCGTACGTACGACGCGAACATCCGACGCTCGAGGTCGAAGTCTCCGTGAACGGTGCGGCGACCGCGACGTGGTCGTTCGAGCATCCGCACCACGTGGGCTGGCGGAAGCTGCGCGTTGAGCCCCCGCTGTCCGGCATCGTGGTGCTGGAGTTTGCGATTCACTCACCGTCGTCGCCGCGCGACCTGGGCCTCAGCGCGGATACTCGGCAACTCGGGATCTCGCTCAAGCGGATCGCGTTTCCGGTCGAGGGCGATCCGGCCGCAGAAGAATGATCAGCTCGTGAGCGTCAGGGTCGACTTTGTAGTGCGGTGAGCCGGGCTCGCCGGATTCGTCCGCGGCGATGTCGATCGTGCGCGATCCCAGTCGCCGGCGATCCAAACCGCGCGAAAGGACTAGGGGATCTGCCCTTCCACGAGTTCGGTCACCGTGTCGGGGGTCAGGCGGGTGCGGGCGACGCGATTGAGATCGTCGAGCGTGACGGCGTCGTAGCGTGCGGCGAGCGTCGCGAGGTCTTCGGGCGGCTCATGCCGGCGTGCGGCCCTGACCAGACGCCGGAGAACGCCGTTGGGGCCGGCCTCCGCGCGCAGCGCCTTGGCGAGGAGCTTGTGCCGCGCGCGCTGGGCCTCGGCCACGGTGACACCGTTCGAGCGCATCCGCTCGAGGACGCCGCGTACCGCGGCGCGGGCCGCTGGAAAATCGCGCCGCGGGGCCTCGAAGGTCACCATGAGCATCTTGTCGCCGGCGTCGTACGCGCTAGCGACGGAATACACTAAGGCCCGGCGCGTTCGCAAATCGCGCACCAGCCGGCTGTCGAAGTCCGCGTCGCCGCCCAACGCCTCGTTGAGAATCGTCATCGCGGCGAAATCCGGATCGTCGCGGCCCGGTGCCGCCTGCAAAAAGGCGGCACGGATGCTGGGCGCCGAGAGGTGAATGGTCAGGATCCGGTTGCGTCCCCTCCGCGCTAGCCACGGCCGTGGCGAAGGCGAGGGTTGCGGCGACGATACGGCCGCGACGTGCCATCCCCCGAAGAATTGTGCGACGCGCACGCGCACCGTGAGTGGATCGATGTCGCCGACCACCACGATCCACGCGCGGTCCGGGCGTAGGCCGGCCCGCGGTGCCGCCTTCCAGATTCCGGCGACGAGGCCCAGCATCGTCGGGAACTCGCGTGCGAAACCGTGCATGGCCGGTTCCAACCCGCTTTCGAGCACGATCGCGTTCCGTTCCGCAATGCGGTTGCTGCGTTCGACCTGTTGCAGTGCAAGGCGGCCTGAGTTCGGCGCCTGGTCGAAACCGGCCTCGATGTAGACGGTGCCGTTTCCGCGCCGAGGCTCCACAAAGACCCGCAGGCCATTGGGCAGAGCGAAGGTTTCGACCGGCGTCGACGTTGTCGAGCGCAGCGGGACGGCTGCGGCTCGCGTCCATGCCGGCTCGACATCGCTGTCGTCGTGCGCAGGCGGTGACACGTGCTCCGCACGCGTCTTACGCCCTGGCTCGTCGCGAATGCTAATGCGAAACGATCCGGTCGCGATCCCGACCCCAACCGGGTCGCTCCAGCGCCGAAATACGGCGGCGACTTCCGCGTCGGAGACGTGTGCGGTGTCCACGTCGAACTGCCGCGGGTCGGTGTGCTGCAGTGCGAAGCTCGACCCGAAGAAGGTCGCTTCGGAGGCCAGCGAGTCGCGGGCGAAGGCGCTCGCGGCGATGTCGGCGCGGCGAGCATACTCGATGGCGGCCCGCGGAGGATGCACAGCGAGTTGCCGCAGCGTGCGACGAATCGAGCGGATCGCGGCCGTCGGCCCAACGGCACTATCGAGGTGGCAAAGGACGTGGTAGAGGCCGCCGTATAGCTGCGTGTCGTCGTCGACATCGTATGACGCGCACGGGCCCGAATCGATCAGTGCGGCGCGCGCCACGGCGTGGGTTGAGTCGAGCAACTCGGCCGCGACGCCTTCGGCAGATCCGTCGGCGGCGAGCTGACCGTGGGATTCGAGCGCGACGTCGACGATGCGCTCGGCGACCGAGTTAAGGCGCACGACAAAACCGCGCGATCGCACGTGCTCGGACGGCACCGCGGCGACGTTAGCATGTCCGCGAACCGGGCCGAAGATGGTCCGCGCCAGCGCAAAGACCCGCCGCGGGTCAACGTCGCCGGAAACCACGAGCGTTGCGTTGTCCGGCCGATACGCGGCGTCGTATGCGCGGCGCAGATCGTCGACGCCGGTTTGCAGCAGCTCGTCGCTGTGCCCGCCCGGATCGTCCCCGAACGACGAGGCGCCGTATGCCGCTAGGCGAACCGCACTCTCGAGCGTTTCCTCCGCCCGCAATTTGTCGCCGCTCAGCTCCGCGAGCACCGCGCGCCGTTCGAGCGCCCAATCGCGCGGCCGCAGCAGGAGCCCACGCATGCGATCGGCATCGATACGCAGCGCGACGGGCAGTTCGTCGACCGGCACGGTCGCATAGTAGTGCGTGGAGTCGTAGTCGGTCTCCGCATTGCGCTCGATGCCAAGCCGCGCGTCGACGAAGTCGATCGTATTCGGCCCGGGCATTGCCCGCGTCCCCCGAAACATCATGTGTTCGAGCGCGTGGGCGAGGCCGTGATGGCCGGGCGGATCGTTCACGCTGCCGAAGCGATACCACACGTCGACGCGCGCCAGGGGGACGGCATGATTCTCGACCACGACGACACGAAGCCCGTTCGCCAGCACCGTCTGCGTTACGCGCGGCGGCCCCGGGAAGGTCGCGGCGGAACCGCTCGCCCCGAGCACGAGCAGCGCTCCGAGCAGCGAAACGGCGAGCCGAAGCCTCACCGGGTCAGCGTCAGGGTCGATTTCGTCGCGGCGCTCACGGCGGCGTCGGAGAAGGGCATCGGCGTGCGCACGAACTGCGTCCAGCGCGCGTTCTGATCGGCGTAGTGCGGTGAGCCGGGCTCGCCGGATTCGCCGGCCGCAATGTCGATCGTGCCGCGATCCCAGTCCCCGGCGATCCAAACCGCGCGAAACGACTGCGCGTGACCGTTCCACTGCACGTCGGGCGCGAAGCTGCCGCCGCGTCCCGGCATCGTCGGACCGTTCCAGAACCCAAAGCCGAACGGTGCGAGCGGATGGGCCAGCGGCTGCGCGGCGTACTCGCCGAAGGTCGGAACGGTCGCGCCGAACGTCGCCTTGACCCGTCGCAGCGAGGCGACGACGAAGGCGTCGTAGTCGTCGTGCGGTACCCAGCCGCGCGGGCGCTCGCGCAAGGCGCGCAAAACGACTTCGAACCCGGGACCGCTCGAGGGATAGTACGGCGCCAGCCAGGGCGGCAGCTGGGCTGCCGAGATCGCCGCGAGCATGTCGCGGCGCAGCGCGACGACGGCGCTCGCGCCGCGCGATTCGGAACTCATTCGTCCGTCGAACGCGACGACGCTGGCAAGCAGCGGCCCGAGCGCCCGGTCCTCAGTTGCGCGCGCGCGGTACGCCGCCGCGAGCACGAGGTGCGCGAACTCGCCTTCGGCCGGTGAAGCCACGTCGCTTTGGACTGCCGCGATGTCTTCGGGCGACAACGTTCGGCCGGGAACCCGCAGCGCGCGTTCGACCTCGAAAGCGCGGTACGGCGGCGGCCAGTACGGTGCCAACCGCGGCGAGCCCGCGCCGTCGGAGCGATTGTTGCTCGTTACGATGACCGCGCTGCGCGACGGGTCGATGTGCGGCGAGCGGTCGTAGGTGAGATACGGCGGCTCGGGCGCGCTCGCGTCGTTGGCCCAGCGCCCGAAGGACGGGTCCAACGGAACGCCGCCGGAGAAATGGTACGCCGCGCGTCCGCCGTCGTCGGCGAAGAGGACGTTGAGCGCCGGCTCGGGGTTGGCGCGCATCGCGGCGACGCCTTCGGCGGCGTTGCGTGCGCGCAGCAGCGCGAAGAACGGTGCCAGCGGCGAGACCGGCGCGTGCTGCATGCGCCAGTCCATGAGGTAGGCGTAGGCTCCGTCGTGGCTGCGCGCGATCACCACGCCGCGATCGGAGACGAGCGTATCGCTGTCGAGCGCGCTGCCGAAGCGCACCGCGATGCTGTCGTGACGATGACGCGCGTGTACCCAGCGGCCCTGCTCGTACAGCTCGCCGGTGCCGCGCATGCGCTCGCGCACGACGCGAATCGGCGACGCGGTCTCGGCCGCGGTGACGCCCCACGCGAGATGCTCGTTGTGGCCCAGCGTCACGCCGGGCGTTCCGGCCAGCGCGCCGCCGGCAACGTGCACGCCGGGCGCGCGCGCTTCGAGCAGATACCAGATCCCGGGGATCGAGATGCTCAGGTGCGGGTCGTTGGCAAGAATCGCTTTGCCGACGGTCGTGCGGTCGGCACCGACGGCCCAACCGTTGCTGCCGATCGGCGCGCGGTCGTCGGCCGGCGCCAGGGCGACGGCGTTGGACGCGCCGTGCAGCGCGGGCAGCGCCGCGATCGGTCCGGGCGGGCGGCCGTTGGTCGGGACGTCGTACTTGGGGTCGGTGAGCGGGTAGAGCGCTTCGGGTCCGGCCGGGCCCAGCGCGTTGCGCACCTCGTCGCGGATCACCACGTCGTCGGGCTTGTCGTCGAGATCGAGCAGGGTCGAGAAGCCGACCACCAGCGCATCCTCGGGACGCCAGGGCTCGAACCCGGCCAACAGCGCCGCGTACTCGGGCGGGGACGGCTCGTGAGTGGCCGCGGCGTTGATGCCGTCGGCGAAGGCGCTTAACGCGGCTTGCTCGTCGCGGCTGGAGTGGGCGTACACCTGAGCCGCCAGCGGGCGGATGGCGTAGCGCCGCATGCGCCGGTCGACCCGTGCCAGCGGTGCGCCGAGCAGCTCGGCCAGCCGCCCGTCGACGTAGCGCCGGGTGAGGTCCATCTGGAAGAGCCGGTCGCTGGCCATCGTGTAGCCTTCGGCCACGAAGAGATCGTGCAGCGAGCCGGCGCGGATGTGCGGGACGCCGCGCTCGTCGCGCGCGATCGTGACCGGCCCGTCGACGGGCATCCCGGATCGCGTCCCGGCGACCGTCGCGACGGCGGTCTTGCCCGACCAGGCTACCCGGCCGACATAAGCGAGCCCGACGACCAAAATCACGAGGACAATGCCGCCCAGCAAGAGAGCGATGCGTCGCAGCCAGCGGCCAATCATGTGCCATTGAGCTTAGGCCGCCGGCATGGTACAATACCTGCCTATGCCCTTCGGCCGATAACGCGACCCAAGGAACGTCGGACCGGCGTCCCTGGGGTCTTTTCTGTGTGTCACGCCCCCGGGCGACAGCAGATCCCAGCCACTCCGTAACCCGTGCGTCACCTCGGCCGCCTCTGTCTCGCCGACGCGCTGAGCAAAGGATTCGATGAACCTCCTAGACGTCAACAACTTCGACGCGATGCGCATTGGCCTCGCGTCGCCGGANNGTCTGGGCGCTCGAGGCCTACGGCGCGGCGTACACGCTGCAAGAATTGCTCACGGTCAAGTCCGACGACGTGGTCGGTCGCGTGAAAACCTACGAAGCGATCGTCAAGGGCGAGAACGTGATGGAACCCGGCGTTCCCGAATCGTTCAAAGTTCTGATCAAAGAACTGCAGTCGCTCGCGCTCGACGTGAAAGTGCTCACCGAGAATCGCGAAGAGATCGAGATCAAGATCTCCGACGACGACATGACCGAGACCGCCAAGGACATCGGTCTGCTCGTCGGCGACGAAGATCCGCGCTTGGCGCAGACCGCGGCGGCGCAACGCGAGGCGGAACAGATCCGTCTCGCCGCGACTGCGGCGGCGGCCGGCGCGATCGGCGAAGGCGTGGTGCTCGTCGACGAAGAGCCCGAAGAAGAGGAAGAGGCCGAGGCGAGCGACGAGGAAGTCGCGGCCGCGGCGGTTTCATCGCGCGCCGTCATGCCGGCGGCGAGCGAGTTGGACGAAGCGGGTCTCGGGCGCGTCGCCGCGCTCGGCGAGGATCTCGCCGAAGCCGACGTGATCGAGGAAGAGGCTGCGCCGCCGGAAGAGGAAGACCCCAACGAGGGCTACCAGCTCGAAGAGGAAGAGGACGAGCCCGAGGCCGAGACCGAGGAGGAAGAGCCCCCAGCCGGTCCCGAGGACGAGTTTTAAGCCTAGCTCGGTTAGCTAGCCGACCGAGCAGCCATGAGGGATTCACCTTGACGCTCTGGGGTTGTCGTGATACCCTACTTGTCTGTGCCCCGCGGGATTTGCGCCGGAATGCAGGGGTCGGACCGAGAGGTCGGACCCGCTTTGCGTTTTTTCCGGCGCCGGGCGTTTCGCGGGCAATGCCGGCTGAGGACTGAATGAATTTACTGGACGTCAACAATTTCGATGCGATGCGTATCGGGCTGGCCAGCCCTGAGCAAATTCGGGCGTGGTCGTTCGGCGAAGTCAAGAAACCCGAGACGATCAACTATCGCACGCTGAAGCCCGAACGCGACGGGCTCTTCTGCGAGAAGATCTTCGGCCCGACCAAAGACTGGGAATGCCACTGCGGCAAGTACAAGCGCATCCGCTTCAAGGGGATGATCTGCGACCGCTGCGGCGTCGAGATCACGCGCGCCAAAGTGCGCCGCGAGCGGATGGGGCACATCGAACTCGCGACTCCCGTCACGCACATCTGGTACTTCAAAGGCGTTCCGTCGCGCATCGGCATCTTGCTCGACATGTCGCCGCGCCAGCTCGAGAAGGTCATCTACTTCGCCGCGTACATCGTGATCGACCCCGGCAACACGCCGCTTGGGAAACGCGAGATCCTGACCGAACAAAAGTATCGCGAAGCGCGCGAGAAATACGGCAGCGCCTTCAAAGCGGGGATGGGCGCGGAAGCGATCCGCGAACTCCTGCGCGATCTTAATACGCGCCGGCTGCAAGAAGAACTCCGTCGGGAATTCAAAGAGACCTCGGGCCAGAAGCGCATCAAGGCGATCAAACGGCTCGAAGTCGTCGAAGCGTTCATCAATTCGGGCAACAAGCCGGAGTGGATGATTCTCTCCGCGGTCCCGGTGATCGCGCCGGAGCTGCGCCCGATGGTGCAGCTCGACGGCGGCCGCTTCGCGACGAGCGACCTCAACGATCTCTACCGGCGCGTCATCAACCGCAACAATCGCTTGAAGCGGTTGCTCGAACTTTCGGCGCCCGAGATCATCATCAAGAACGAGAAGCGCATGCTGCAAGAAGCGGTCGACGCGCTGATCGACAACGGCCGTCGGGGTCGCCCGGTCACGGGCCCCAACAACCGGCCGCTGAAATCGCTCTCGGACATTCTCAAGGGCAAGCAGGGCCGTTTCCGGCAGAATCTGCTCGGTAAGCGCGTCGACTATTCGGGCCGTTCGGTCATCGTCGTCGGCCCCCATTTGAAATTGCATCAATGCGGTCTGCCCAAAGAGATGGCGCTCGAGCTCTTCAAGCCGTTCGTGATGAAGAAACTCGTCGACCGCGGTCAGGCGCACAACATCAAGAGCGCGAAGCGAATGGTCGAACGCGTCCGTCCCGAGGTGTGGGACGTCCTCGACGAGGTGATTCGCGAGCATCCGGTGCTGCTCAACCGCGCGCCGACGCTGCATCGTCTGGGCATTCAGGCCTTCGAGCCGGTGCTCGTCGAGGGGAAGGCGATCCATCTCCATCCGCTCGTCTGCACGCCGTACAATGCCGACTTCGACGGCGACCAGATGGCGGTGCATTTGCCGCTCTCGGCGGGCGCACAGGCTGAAGCGCGGATCCTGATGCTCTCGTCCAACAACATCTTGCAGCCGTCATTCGGCCAGCCGGTTTCGATCCCGACCCAAGACATGGTGCTCGGGCTCTATTACCTCACGTTCCAAAAAGACGAATACGTCGGCCCGGCCAAGAGTCCGATCCCCGACGACGTGCTGCAAAGCGTTCTGCCCCCCAACGGAAAGTCACGCGACGGCGCGGCCAGGAAAGCGAAAAACGCAAACCTCGCGGCGTCGCCTCTGGGCCAGGAGCGTCTGCCGGCGTTCGAAGACGCCAATGCTGCGGTTATCGCGTTCGAACACAAAGTGATCGGCCTGCAAGACTGGATCAGAATTCGCTGGCACGGCCAGATCGTTCGCTCGACCGTCGGCCGCGTGATCTTCAACGAGGCGTTCCCGGTTCGCTGGAACGAGCCGTTCCACAACTTCATCGTCGACAAGGGGATGCTCAAGAAACTCATCACCGATTGCTATCGCCGCCACGGTAACGCCGAGACGGCCGAGTTCCTGGACGCGATCAAGGTGCTCGGTTTCCGCTATGCGACGCAGTCGGGGACGACGGTTTCGATGAGCGACATCATCGTTCCGGAGGCGAAGTACGCCATCCTCGAAAAGGCGCAAGACGAAGTCGACAAGCTTCAAGAGTATTTCGAGCAAGGCTTCATCTCCCACGACGAGCAGTACAACAAGACGATCGAGATCTGGTCGAAGGCTTCGGAAGAGGTTACGGCCGCGATGCAGGCTGCGCAGAATCCGCTCAATCCCGTCTTCATGATGGCGACTTCGGGCGCGCGCGGCTCGATCTCGCAGGTCAAACAGCTGGGCGGGATGCGGGGGCTGATGTCGGACCCGTCGGGCCGCATCTTGGAGATTCCGGTCAAGGCGTCGCTCAAAGAGGGCTTGACGGTTCTCGAATACTTCATTTCGACGCACGGCGCGCGCAAAGGTCTCGCCGATACGGCGCTGCGCACCGCCGACTCGGGATATCTCACGCGACGCCTGGTCGACGTGGCGCAAGACGTCATCGTGCGCGAGGACGATTGTGGAACGTCGCACGGCATCGTCGTCAGCGACATCGCGTCGGGCAAAGAGATCATCGAGCCGCTGTTCGACCGCATCGTCGGACGGCGCTCCGCCGAAGACGTCAAAGATCCCGCCAAGCCGAAGAGCAAGCTCGTCCATCGCGGGGACGAGATCGACGAAGACAAGGCCAAAGCCCTCATCGACGCCGGGATCGCGCAAGTCAAGATTCGCTCGGTGCTCACGTGCCAGGCGAAGTACGGCGTCTGCTCGCTCTGTTACGGCCGCAACCTTGCGACCGGCAAAGCCGTCGATATCGGCGAGGCCGTCGGGATCATCGCGGCACAGTCGATCGGCGAGCCTGGGACGCAGTTGACCCTGCGAACCTTCCACACCGGTGGCGTCGCTACCGAAGATATCATCACGGGTCTACCGCGAGTCGAAGAAATCTTCGAGGCGCGCAAGCCGAAGGGGAAGGCGACGATTGCGACCGCCGGGGGCACGGTCCAAGTGCTCGAGGAGAAATCGAAGCGTATCGTCGTCCTCACCGACGACAAGGGCGAGCAGCACGAGTACGACACGCCGCACGGCACCCATCTGCTGGTGGCCGACGGGCAAAAAGTCGCGGCCGGCGACCAGCTGAACGAAGGCTCGCTCGACCCGCACGAGATTCTCGAATACCGGGGCACGAACGCACTGCAGCAATACCTGGTGCAAGAAGTCCAACGGGTCTATCGTTCGCAGGGCGTCGACATCAACGACAAGCACATCGAGACGATCGTGCGCTCGATGTTGCGCAAGGTGAAGATCGTCGACGGCGGCGACACGCGGCTCCTACCGGGTCAATTGATCGAGTCGGCGGCGTTCCACGAAGAGAACGAGCGCCAAACCGCCGACGGCAAGCAGCCCGCGCACGGCAAACCGGTGCTGCTCGGCGTCACGAAGGCCTCACTCGCGACGGAATCGTTCCTCTCGGCTGCGAGCTTCCAAGAGACGACGCGCGTTCTGACCGACGCGGCGATCAAGGGGAAGCACGACCCGCTGCTGGGGCTCAAAGAGAACGTCATCATCGGGAAGCTGATTCCGGCCGGAACGGGGATGTCGCGCTACCGCAACGTCGTGATCGAACCGGAGGGTCAAGATCTCGACGAAGAAGGCCGCCCGCGCGGTGGTATCATCGAAGGCTACCAAGAGCCCGAGCCGGTCGTCTACGGCTCGAAGTTGGTCAGCGGTTTCCAAGACCGCCGGCCGCCGCTCGAGCAGACGGTGCACTACGAGGGCGAGTACAACGAGGACGTCGCCGTCGTCGCGCCACCGCCGCGCACCCAGTACGTCAAGAAGGGCATCAACCCGGAAGATCTCTAGCAAATCGCGCTGCTCGCTGCCTCGCGGCGGCGAGTGGCTCGGGTGTGCTCTAAGAATCGACCGTAGGTCGAGGGCCGGATTTGGCAAATCAAAGGCGGCATGCTGCTTTCGCGATTTCCCGCTGCGCTTGCGGTAACCGGTCTGCTGTCGGGCGCCCCGGCGCACGGGTCAGGCGCCGCGCAGCCTTCCTATCTTTCTCATAGCGCCTACAGGGACTTGATCAGACTTCAACGCGGCGTCAAGTCCTCGGTGGCCGTGATCGAAGTGCGTACCAAGATGCGAAGTTTCCCGCCGATGAGTCTAACCTTTCGCGGGCATTCGTACTTTCAATGGCCCGACAAACAAGCCGTCGTTTTCGACAACGTCCCCGGCATAATCAAAGGGATGGTGAAGGACAGCCCCTCGATTGCGCCGGCCGCCGCGTGGCCGACGGAGTACACGGTCAACGTGCTCGAGGATAATGGCACCACGACGACGTTTCATTGCGAGCCGACCGATCCGAACGCGACGCTCGCATCGGCCGACGTCGCCCTCGATGACAAGACGGGCGAGATGGCCGAGTTGCACTTCACCAACAAGAACGGCTCGGAAACGACGACGCAGCAGACCTATCAACGTCTGAGCGGACACGACGTGATCGTCTCGCAAACCGGGAAGAGTCAAGGCCCCGGCTATAGGGCCGACGTCGAGACGACGTTCAGCGATTATCAGTTCAACGTCCCGATTTCTCCGGACGTCTTCACACAGAACTAGACTTATAGCTTCAGATACTTGGCGACGTCGTCGTAGACGCCGCCCTCGTTCGCGTACAGCGCGTAGTTCTTCGCGGTCGCGAACCACTCGCGCGTCGAGGGTTTGACCTGCGCCGCCGCCGCCAAGAGGTCTTTGGTCGTCAACGGCTTGGGCAGGCCGGCCTTCAGGGCTTCCTGCAGCTTCCGCTCGACGGCGACTTCCACGAGCCCTTTGATGTCGGCACCCGAGAAATGCTCGGACTTGCGCGCCACGCTCTCGAGATCGAGCGCGTCTTGCGGCTTCCCCTTGACGTGGATCCGCAGGATCGCAACGCGCGCTTCTAAATCCGGGGGCGGCACGAAAATCACCTGATCGAAACGCCCCGGCCGGCGGAAGGCTGAGTCGACGCTCCACGGCGCGTTGGTTGCCGCAAGCACCAGGACGCCTTTGTTCCGCCCTTGCGCGCCGTCCATTTCGGCTAAGAAGACGTTGACCGTGTTCCGCCCGGCGCTCGCGTGCATGTCGGTGCGCTTTCCCGCCAGGGCGTCGACTTCGTCGAAGAACAATAGACACGGCGCATTGGCGCGCGCCTGCGAGAAGATCTGATGCATGTTGCGTTCGCTGTTGCCGAGCCACATGTCGAGCACGTCCTGAATGCCGACGTTGATGAACCCCGACCCAACCTCACCGGCGGTCGCGCGCGCGAGATGCGTCTTGCCGCAGCCCGGCGGGCCGTACAGCAAAATCCCACCCCCGATCGCTTTGCCGTAGGCCTCGTACAATTCAGGATTCTGCAACGGAAACACGATCTTGTTGCGGATCGCTTCCTTGACGTGCTCCATCCCGCCGACGTCCTTGAAGGTGATCGTCGGGCGCTCGAGCGCGATGTCCAAGATCCCGCCGCCGCCTTCGGCGACGCGCACTTTGCCCTCCACGATTTCGGCCGCTTCTTCGAGCGCGCCGAGACCAAGCTCGCTCGCGAGCGCGTCGTCGGCCAGCGTCGCGTCGCCTTGGAGCGCACGACGGTAGTGAGCGATCGCGTCGTCGCGACGGCCGTCGCGCAGGGCCAGGCGCGCCGCCAAGAGCGACGCCGCCGGCAAGGGCGAACCGCGCTCGATCAATCCGTCGACGATCAGAGCCGCTTCAACGGCTTTCCCCTGTGCCCAAAACGCTTGGGCGAGCGCCAATTGCAGCGAGACGTCGTTCGGGGCGCGTGAAAGCGCGGCGCGATACTCGAGTTCGGCCTCTTCGTAAAAGCCCGCGCGCGCCAAAACCCCGGCGAGGTGCGTGCGCAACGGGACGTTGTCGGGCGAGACGCGCACCGCCTCGCGCAGCGCGCGAATCTCATCGGCGACGCTCACGGCGCGGCGAACTTCGGCGTGAAGTGAAGGGCCTCGCTCAAGAACGCGTACTTGTCGGCGTTTTCGTCGATGACTTTCTGCAACGGCTTGCCGCCCCCGTGTCCGGCTTTCAATTCGACGAAGAGGAGGATCGGAGCCGACCCTGCCTGATCGCGCTGCATCTCCGCGGCGTACTTGAACGAATGCGCTGGAAAGACGCGGTCGTCGTGATCGGACGTCTGAATCATCGTCGGCGGGTACTTCGTGCCCGGTTTAAGGTTGTGGTAGGGCGAGTACGCGTCGAGCGTCTTGAATTGGTCGGCGCTCGCCTCCGACGAGCCGTACTCCGGAATCCAGGCGTTGCCGACCGTAAACTTTTGGAAGCGCAGCATGTCCATCACGCCGACGTCGGCGAGTACGGCGCCGAAGAGATCGGGCCGCTGGTTCTCGACGGCGCCCATCAAGAGACCGCCATTTGAACCGCCGTGGATCGCGAGCTTCGCCGTCGAGGTGTATTTGTGGGCCACAAGCCATTCTGCGGCCGCGATGAAATCGTCAAAGACGTGTTGCTTGTTCGCGAGCATCCCCGCGCGATGCCAGGCTTCGCCGTACTCGCTGCCCCCGCGCATGTTGGCGAGGACGTAGACCCCACCCATTTCCAGCCACTCGGCGGTCACCGGCGAGAATCCGAGGCGCGACGCGATGTCGAAGCCGCCGTAGCCGGTGAGGATCGCCGGGGCCGAGCCGTCGCGCGAGAGTCCTTTGCGGTACGAGACGAACATCGGAACGCGCGTCCCGTCTTTGCTTGCGAAGAAGATCTGTTCGGTAGTGTAGGCGGAAGAATCGAATTTTACGGCAGGCTTGTAGTACACCGTGCTTGCGCCGCTTGCGATGTCGAGTCGATAGACTATCGCCGGCGTGGTGAAGCTGCCGAACGTATAGTACGTGACTTTGTCGTTACGGTGGCCACCGAAGCCCCCGGCGTTACCGATCCCCGGCAAGGCGATCTCACGCAGTCGCTTCCCAGTGCGATCGTATTCGATTACCTGCGAATGCGCGTCGCGAAGGTATTGCGCGAAAAACATGCCGCCGGCGCGTCCGACCCCGGTGAGCGCCGCATCGCTCTCGGGAACGATCGTACGGATCTCGCTCGGCTTGCGGACGTCGATGGCGACCAACTTGCCGTTCGGCGCGCCATCGTTCGTGGAGACAAAGAAGAGCGAGCCGTCGCTGTCGACGACCTGATACTGCGCCTTCTCGTTTGGGAACAATTCGATTGGCTGCGCTTCCGTCGCTTGAAGGTCGCGATAGAGTATGCCGTTCTTGTCGCCCTTGCTGAGGTTGTAAATGCGATAGCGCCCGTCCTCAGTTTCGCGCGCACCGAGAAACCAGTCCTTGTGGTCGGGGCGCGCATAGACGAGCGTGTCGGCAGACTGCGGCGTCCCGATCTGGTGGAAATATACCTTTTGATTATAGTTGACGATGTTGAGCTTCGCCGGGTCGCTCGGCGGGTCGTAGGCGTCGTAGTAGAAGCCGCGGTTGTCGCGACTCCACGACGCGCCCGAGAACTTCGACCAAGTAATCGTGTCCGCCAGATCCTTGCCGGTCGCGACGTCTCGGACGTGCCAGGTCTGCCAATCTGAACCCGAAGCCTGCGTCGAGTAGGTGAGAAGTTTCCCGTCGTGGGAAAGCGACGTGCCGCCGAGCGCAACCGTGCCGTCGCTGGAAAGCGTGTTGGGATCGATGAGGACGCTACGCGCACCGCTTTCGCCCTGCGAGACGTAGAGGACCGCTTGGTTTTGTAACCCGCTGTTGCGCGAGATCAGGTACGTATCGGCCTCGTGTGAAGGCGCCGATACTCGTTCGTAGTTGAACAGCTCCTTGAGGCGATCGCGCAGCGTCTGCCGCGAAGGGATCTTCGCTAAGTACGATTCGGTCAGGGCCGCCTCGGCTTCGACCCAGGCTCTGGTCTGCGGCGAGTCGATGTCTTCCATCCAACGGTACGGGTCGGCCACCTTCGTTCCGAAGTAGTCGTCGACCACGTCGCCGCGTGCCGCAGGCGGATAGGTGAGCGTCGTATCGGCGCGCAGCGCGAGCGGGCTGAAGACAAAGACGGTCGTGGCCAAAGCGGCCCAAAGTCGGCGATTCATGGCCGGGTTCGTTCGTTTTGCAACTTCGGACGGCCTCGCGTGTTTCTATCACGTCCGATGAAAGGGAAGAGGCCGTGGTAGTTGGGATGATTTTGGTCGCGCTGGGGGCGGCGGTGTTCTTGCTCGTGCTCGACCGCGCTTTGAGGGCGATCGCCGTGACGCCGGTCGTCTGGCACGATGACTACGAACGCCGCCTCGTGAGCGGTCGCCGGACGTGGCCACTCGAATGACGGCGCTGATGGTGGCGCGAGAATCCGGGACGCAGCTCGCCCGGATGGAGGCGGCGCTCGAAACGGCGTTGTTGAGCGACGGCTACGCGATCGTTCCGGGGCTCGTCGGCGACGGGGTCTGCGCGGAGCTGGTCGCGCAGTACGGCGATGAGAGCCGCTTCCGTGCAACCATCGTCATGGAACGCCACAACTTCGGCCGCGGCGAGTACCGCTATTACCGGTACCCTCTCCCGGAACACGTGGCCTCGCTGCGTGCAGCCCTCTATCGCGTGCTCGCGCCGATCGCGAACCGGTGGAACGAAACGCTGCGTCTGGGCGAACGGTATCCGAGCGAGCTCGACGAGTACCTGAATGCCTGCGCTGCGGCCGGACAGCGGCGTCCGACGCCGCTGATCCTGCGCTATCGTGCCGGCGACCACAACGCACTCCATCAAGATCTCTACGGAGAGCGCGCCTTTCCGTTTCAGGCGACGGCGTACCTCAGCGCGCGAACGGATTACGAGGGCGGCGAGACGGTGCTGACGTTCCAGCGCCCGCGCGCGCAGACGGTTGCGCGCTCGCTGTCGTTCGAGCGCGGCGACGCCCTCATCCTCACCAATCGCTATCGGCCCGTGCAGGGCTCGCGCGGAGTCTACCGCGAGAACGTTCGCCATGGGGTCAGCCTGGTGCGCGCCGGCGAGCGTCATGCCCTGGGCCTGATCTTTCACGACGCGACATGAGCGACGACGAGCGGATGCAACGAGAGATGAGCATGGCCTTGGCGCGCGACGTCGATGCCGCGTTCGAACCGTTCGTCTTGGCGTATCAAGATCGCGTGTTCGCCTACACCTTGAACCTCACGGCGAACCCGGCGGTCGCGGAGGACGTTGCGCAGGAAACCTTCGTCAGTGCGTACCGTGCGTTGCAGAAGTACTCGCCCGCACGCCGGCGCGCGCTCGCGCTGCGCTCATGGTTGTACACGATCGCGCTCAACCGCGTCCGTAACCTCGCGCGTTCGCCGGCGGCGAAGACGGTCTCGCTGGACGGCCGGGCGACGATCGATGTCGCCGATCGCGGCGCCGGGCCCCCCGAGTACGCCGAGCGCGCCGAGACGCTTGGCGAGTTGCGTGGCGCTCTGGCGCGGCTTGCGCTGCGTTATCGCGGCGCCGTTGTCTTGCGGCACGTCGAGGGTCGCGAATATGCGGAGATCGCGACGCTTCTCGGTCAACCCATCGGAACCGTCAAATCAAATGTTCACCGTGGTCTCGCGCTCTTGCGCGCGGATTTACAAAGGAGAGGTCATGCTCAAAGATCTTCGGCGCTTGGGTAAGGTTCACGCTCCGGCAGGCTTTGCCGGTCGCGTCTTACAGGCGGTTGGATTGGTGGATCGGTTTGCGTCGCTCGAGAGCCCGCTCGGTCGCGTCTACGTCGCTTGGAATCTGCACGGCATCTCCGCGGTGATGCGCGTCCCGGACGAAGCGGCCTTCCGGCGCGAGTTCGAGGCGCTCAATGGCCGGACTCTGGAACGGTCGCGCGAGATTCCGCCCGCGCTTCGGCGCGCGATGGAATCGGGCAGCGCGGCCGACGCGCGGCGCCTGACGTACGACCTGCGCTCGTGCACGCCGTTCGAAGCGGCCGTCTTACGCAAAGCGCTCGAGATTCCACGCGGTCAGGTACGCCCGTACAACTGGATCGCGCGCGAGATCGGGCGGCCGAAGGCGATGCGGGCGGTTGGCAGTGCGCTCGCGAACAATCCGGTGCCGATCCTGATTCCATGTCACCGCGTCGTTCGCGGCGACGGCAAGATCGGCAACTATGGCCTCGGCGGTCCGCAGAAGAAGATGCGCATCTTGGAAGCCGAGGGCGTCGACGTTATCGCACTCGAGCACTGGGCAGGTCGCGGGATGCGCTACAAAGGTGTGGCGTCGACCAAAATCTTCTGCTGGCCGACGTGTGCCGCCGGCCGCCGTGCCAAGGAACAGAACGTGCGACCCTTTCGGACCGAGCGAGACGCGCGCGCCGCGGGTTATCGTCCCTGCAAGCTCTGCCGTCCCGCCGCCGCCTGAGCCTCCGGCTCGAAGCGGCTAGCGGACGCGGCGCGACGCTTTGAAGATTCCGAACAGCAACAACAATGAAGGAATGAGAAACAGTGCGCCGATCGCGACGAGCCAGATGAAGACGCGCAACGTCGTGGCCGGTGCCGCCGCTGTGTCGGGCGTCGTCATCCCCGGGATGAGGAATCCCGTCTGGGCGACAAACCAGCCGACCAGAATTCCGATCGTTTCGCAGGCCACCAGCACGCGCGCGAGTGCGTAGCGTCTCAGCCACAGTGCGACGAGGAGCGCGAGGCCGGCGACGGCGGTGAGCGCGATGTCGAGCGGCGCGCCGTGCGAGGTCAGCGCGGCGAAGGTCGACGGCATCGTCACCGCTGCGACGATCGGTGTCAGGATCGCCGCGGCGGCGACCGCGAGCGTCGCCGCGAATGCGCGGGCTCGAAAATCTTCGCGTAACGCGCCGTCGGTTTCGAACGTGAGAAAGACCGCCGCGATCTGAGCGCAGAGCGCGACCGCGAAGACGCCGACGCTGAGCGCGAACGGCGAATACCACGCGAAGCTACCGCCGGCGAGCCCGCCGACCGCCGCGCCGAAGAAAAAGGGCGCGATGACGCTCGCGATGCCGAAGAGGCGTCCCCACGTTTCGGCGTGGCGCTCGGCTTGATACGCCTGCGAGCGAAACGCGAACGCCGCACCGCGTAGGATGATGCCGATCAGGACGAAGGTCAGCGGAACGTACAGGCCGACCGAAAGCGCCGCAAAGGCCGCCGGAAAGCACGTGAACATCAGCACGATGACGAAGATCAGCCAAACGTGATTGGTCTCCCAGACGGGTCCCATCGCATGCGCGATCGCTTCCCGTTGCGCGTTGCGGCGCGGTCCCGCGGCGAGCAGATCCCAAACGCCGCCGCCGAAGTCGGCGCCGCCGAACAGGGCGTAGAGCGTCAGGGCGCCGAGTCCGATCAGGACCACCAGCGTTACGTCGTTCACGGTTTGGTCGCCGATTCGATCGGAGGTTTCTCACGTACCGGCTCGCGAGCGATGCGCCCGAACGACCACACGAGCGTCGCGGCGAGAAGAACGTAGAGGAGCGAGAAGACGTAGAAGGTGAGGTCGAGCGCCGGCGCCGTGGTTACGGCGTCGCTCGTGCGCCAGAGTCCGGTAACGATCCACGGTTGTCGCCCCTCTTCGGTGACGAGCCAGCCGGCTTCCATCGCGATCAACGCCAACACGCCCGATGCGACCAGCGCGCGTGACAGCGGCACGCTCGGTTCGTGTCGACCGAGACGCGTCGCGAGCGCCCACCAGAGCGCGATGCCGAGCAGCGTGAAACCCGAGCCGACCATCGCGTCGAATGCCAGGTGAACCGCCGGCACCGGCGGCAGATCGGAGGCCGGAAACGCGTCGACGCCGCGCACTTCGGCAGCGAGATCGCCGTATGCGAGAAAACTGAGCAAGCGCGGGATCTCGAGCGCGAAGCGGGTCGTGTGTGCGGACGGATCGGGGAGTCCGCCGATGCGGAGCGGCGCGCCGCGTTGCGTCTGAAACTGGCCTTCCTCGGATGCGAGTTTGAGCGGTTCGGTCTGCGCATCGAAGCGCGCGGAAAAATCGCCGGCGACGAGTTGCAGGGGAATCGCCACGAGAGCCACGAGCATCGCGACCCGCACCGCAAGCGCCGCGTCGGCGCCTTTTGGATTGCGCAGTAACGCGAGCCCATACACCGCCGCGATTGCAAAGCCGACAAAGACATAGGCGGCGAGCGTCGTGTGCAGTACCTCGCTCGTCGTCGCCGGATTGAAGATCGCCGCCCATGGATCGACGCCGACGATGACGCCCTGCGACAGGCGAAAACCCGCTGGCGTATTCATCCAAGCGTTGACGCTCACCACCGAAGCCGCCGAGAGCGCGCCGGCGATCGCGATCGGAAACGAGCAGAGCCAGTGGGCGACCGGCGACAATCGATCCCAACCGTAGAGGTAGATGCCGATGAAAATCGCCTCGATGAAAAATGCGAAGCCTTCAATCGAAAACGGAATGCCGATCACGGCGCCGCTGTTGCGCATGAAGACGGGCCAGAGCAAACCGAGCTCGAACGCCAGCGTCGTTCCGGAGACGGCGCCGATCGCAAACAGCACGAGCATCGCGCGCGACCAGATCCGGGCCAGCCGATAGTAGCGCCGGTCGCCCGTTCGGAGCCACAGGCCCTCCACGACGACCATCAGGAGCGGCAAGCCGACCCCCAGCGCCGCGAACACGAAATGAAAGGCGAGCGAGGTCCCCATCTGGGCCCGCGCCGCTACGAGATGGTCCACGTCTCCAACCTATCCCGAACGCGCGACCCGGAACCTGCGGCGATGGTGTGAAAGGTGCTCGGCGGATGAAGGGCTCAATCGTCGATGTCGCCGGGATTCGCGTCGGGCATGCGCAGGACGTCCGATCGCGCACGGGCTGCACGGTCGTGCTCATGCCCGAACGCGGCGTGGTCTGCGGCGTCGACGTGCGCGGCTCGGCGCCGGGGACGCGCGAGACCGATCTGCTCGCGCCGACGGCCCACGTCGAGGTCGTCCATGCGATTCTCTTGGCCGGTGGAAGTGCCTTCGGTCTCGACGCCGCCTCGGGCGTGATGCGCTATCTCGAAGAACGCGGCGTCGGCTACGAAGTCGGACCTTGGCGCGTCCCGATTGTCCCGGGCGCGGTCATCTTCGATCTCGGCGTCGGCGACGGCAGCGTGCGGCCCGACGCAGCGATGGGCTACGCGGCCGCGGCGGCGGCCCGCGCCGAAACATTCCCCGAGGGTTCGGTCGGCGTCGGCTGCGGTGCGACCGCCGGAAAATTGGCGGGGCTGGAGCGCGCGATGCGCAGCGGCATCGGGACGGCCTCGCGCCGCATCGGCGATGTCGTAGTCGGTGCGATCGCCGTCGCAAATGCCATCGGCTCGATCTACGATCCTGAAACCCACGAACGGATCGCGGGCCCGCGCGCCGACGACGGCACGTTTCTCGACGAACGGCCGCTTATCGAAGCACTCTTGCACTCGGCCGACCTCGTGCCGCGTGCCGGCGCGAACACGACCCTTGCGGTCATAGCGACCAACGCGCGTTTGCGCAAGGTCGACGCAACCAAAGTCGCGCAGATGGCCCACGACGGGCTCGCGCGCGCGGTCGTACCGGTCCATCTCACTCGCGACGGCGATACGATCTTCGCTTGCGCCACGGGCGAAGTCGACGCTCCGCTCGATTTGGTCGGCATCCTCGCTACCGAAGCGGTCGCCGAGGCAATCGCCTGCGGGGTGCGTGCAGCAAACTAACGTTCCGGCGACGTCCCTTTTTCACGGGCAAGCGCGATCATCTCGCGCATGCGCGGGTGATCGCCGGGAATATCTTTCTCCCAGTCCTCGAAGCGTGGCACCGGTTCGCCGACACGAAACAGAAAATAGTACGCCGAGAGCTCGCCGAGAAACTTGAAGCGTTTGCGCAAGTCCGTCGCGAGCGCCGCGTACGATCCGAACGAGCGCAAGTAATTCCGAAAGCCGCTATGCTCGCGATCCAACTCCAGCATCGTGCGGGCGTTTTCCACCGTTGCCAGGACCTTCTTGTACACGCGCACGACGCCGCCGTCATTCAGGATGCGCTCGATATCGGTGCCGTCGAACGCGCCAACGACGACGGGATCGAAGCCTTCAAACAGACGCAGGTAGTCATTCCAGCGCGTCTCGATCATCTTCCACGACAGGCCGGCCTGGAAGACCGCGCGGGACATCACCGCAAGGTAATCGGCGAGGCGTTGCGGTTCGATCGGCTCGGGGATCGCCATTAGACGGATAGCTCGCGGCGGAACGACTCGGGCATGGAAGTGACGAACTCTTCTCGGCAGATGACGGAAGTGGGAGTCGGCGAGTCGGGTCGGTCTATCCTGTTGAACCATGGTGCGCCGACTGCCAGGGTCTTTGTGCTGTTACATGGGCTCACGGCGAGCCCGCCGCAGTTTGCCGAGTTCGGCCGCCGGCTCTACGAGCGGGGCGCGAACGTGCTGATTCCGGCCTTACCACGCCACGGCGACCCCAATCGGCTCTCGACGATACTGGAGGACCTCAGCCGTGACGAGCTGGTCGACTTCGCGCTTCGGATACTGCACGAGGCGCGCGGCTACGGCGAGAGAATCATCGTTATCGGGTTCTCGCTCGGCGGAACGATTGCGCTTTGGATCGCGCAGCACGAGCGGATCGAGCGGGTTGTGGCCATCGCCCCGTTTCTCGGAATCAGCTGGCTACCCGACCGCCTCGCACCGCTCGCCGCCGTCGTGACCTTGCGGCTGCCGAACAAGTGGCTGTGGTGGCACCCTTTTCAGCGCGAACGTTTGATGCCGGCGCACGGCTACCCGCGCTATCCCACGCACGCTCTCGCGCGCTCGTATCACCTCGCGCGCGAACTGCTCGACGACGCACGCGCAACCGCGCCATCGACCAACGACATCGTGCTCGTCGTCAACGACAGCGAAATGGCGGTTCGCAATCGTAGCACCGAACGACTCGCCGCCAGCTGGAAAGCGCACGGTACGGCTCATATTACGATGCATCATCTGCGCGGGTTGCCGCCGTCGCACGACGTCATCGAGCCGCTCCGCGTGCCGAAGATCGTCGAACGCATCTACCCGGTGTTGATCGAACTTGCCGATTCTTGACATCACGCCGGCGCGCCCGGCACGCGATTTCGTGGAAGCCGAGGAGCGTTTCGCGGCTCTTTCTAAACTCGACGAAGACCCCCTGATTGCGTGGTGGGGACGCTCGCGCGCGTTCCTTCACGAAAGGCGGACGCCGCTTGCGATCGTGCTCATCCACGGGTTCACAAGTTCGCCGCAGCAGTTCGTCCCCTTGGCCGAAACGCTGGAAGGCCGCGGCCACAACGTCATCGTCCCGCGCCTCCCGGGCCACGGGGACGCCGACCGCGTCGGCCGGCGGCTGATCGGGACGCGGGTCGAAGCCTGGCTCGCGACCGTCGAGGAATCGCTCGACATCGCGAGCGGCCTGGGCGAACGCGTCGCGGTTGCGGGCATCTCGGCGGGCGGCGTGATGGCGGCGTGGTTCGCGCTTTCGCGACGCGATCTCGCGCACGCCGTCGGGATCTCACCGATGTTTGGGATTCTGCGGCTCCCGCCGTTCGCCGACGAAGTGATTCTCGCGGTGCTCTCGCATTTGCCGGACTTCCAAGTGCGCTGGGATCCGCTCGGCGACCAGAAGCAGATCGCCAAGCATGCGTATCCGTGCTTCCCGACGCGCGGTCTCGCCCAATGTTTGCGTTTGGGACTCGACGTCTACACCCGCTCGCGGCACGAGGCCCCGCGCTCGCGAGTCACGCTGATCCTCAACGAGCGCGATCCCGCCGTCAACAATGCGATGGCGATCGAGATCGCGCGACGCTGGGATGCGCACGGCGCGAACGCGATCACGTTACGCGGCTTGCCCGGCATCCACGACATCGCCGACCCTGCCAATCCGTACCAGCGCACCGACCTCGTCTACCCGGCGCTGATCGAGGCGTTGGAAGGAACCTGAGCGCGCCCGGACTCGTCCCGAGGCTTCTCAGAACCGAGCCCGTATTTCGTCCGGATGAGGAGATCGATCGCGAGGCTGCTCGCCTGCACGGCGCTGGCGTCTTTCTTGCTTTGCGCCTGCACGAAAGTCGGGACCGAATCGGCGGGGGCGGGCGGCAATCCCTGGACCCATCATGGCGTCCTGCGCATCGCCAATCTCTCCGAGCCCGACACGCTGAACCCGCTCGTCGGCAACCAACAGGTCGACTCGGATTTGGCCCAACTCTGGGGCGGTTTTTTCTTCAACTGGAGCGATCGGAACGAATACGTCCCGGAACTCGTGACCGAATTGCCGACGCTGAAAAACGGAGGCATCTCTAAGGACGAAAAGACGATCGTCTATCACCTGCGCCGCGGCGTCTTGTGGCACGACGGCGAACCGTTCAGCGCCGACGACGTGATCTTCACGTTCCACGCGATCATGAACAAGCGCAACAACGTTCCGAGTACGGTCGGCTACGAACTCGTGACGGCGATCGACAAACTCGATCCGTACACGATTCGCGTCCACCTCAAGACCGCATACGCGCCGTTCATAGCCTCGTTCTTCAATCAGTCCGGGACGCCGTACCCCGTGCTGCCGGCGCATCTCTTGGCGAAGTATCCCGACATCAACCGGGCCGATTTCAACAGCCAACCGGTCGGGACGGGGCCCTTCAAAGTCGAGCGCTGGCAGCGCGGCTCGAAGATCACCTTCGTTGCGAATCCGAAGTACTGGCGCGGCCCGCCGAAACTGCAGCGCGTCGAATATAATCCGATCCCCAATGAAAACACGATCGTCACGCTGCTCCAATCGCACGAAATCGATCTCGAATACAATGCGACGACCACCAACTATCCGCTGTACTCGAACATCCCCGGGACCGTCGTCATCAAGACCCCGTTCACCCAGTACGGGCAACTGGGACTCAACCTCAAGGGCGAATCCGGAGTTCTTGGCGACGTTCGCGTTCGCAAGGCGCTCTGGTACGCGCTCAACATCCACGAACTCATCAGAGACGTGACGCACGATATCAACGTGCCGGGCTATACCGATCAGCCCGAGTTTCTGTGGGCGTACAATCCCAACGTGGCCCACTACGACTACGATCCGGTGAAGGCGAAGGCGCTCCTCGACGCGGCCGGCTGGCAGGTCGGCTCCGACGGAATTCGCAGCAAGGGCGGGGCGCGACTGAGAATCACCATCGCCACGGTGTCGGGTTCCGCGACCGGAAACACGGTATCGGTGATCGCCCAGCGAGCGTGGCACGACGTCGGGATCGACTCGCAGGTGAAGAACTATATCTCGTCGCTGTTCTTCGCGTCGTATGGCGCGCACGGCATCTTGCAGACCGGGAAGTTCGACGTCGGATTCTATTCGTGGCTCAACGGAACCGATCCGGACGATTCGACGCTCTGGATGTGCGACCAAATCCCGCCGAACGGACAGAACGTCTATCGCTTTTGCGACAAGGCCGTCGATGACGCCGAACGCACCGCGATCTCCAGCAACGATCGCGCCGTGCGTAAAGCGGCGTACGACAAGATCCAGGCGATTCTGGCCGACCAAGTCCCGGCGATCATCACCTGGTACAATCGTCGCGTCGCGGTCGCGAATACCGATCTGAAAAATTACCGGCCCGCGCACGCGGTTACAAGCTTCTGGAACCCCTACGAATGGTCGATCTGACGGTCAGATAAATGAGTAGGGCGTTTACAGCCAAGTGGGGCGGGTGGACGCTGCTTGCGTCGGTCGCGGGCTCGAGCATGATCTTCATCGACGGGACGGCGGTCAACGTCGCCCTGCCGGTCTTACAACGCGACTTCTCGGCGGGCGCGGACGCGCTGCAGTGGGTGATCGAAGGTTACGCGCTCTTCCTGGCCGCGTTGCTCTTGCTCGGCGGCGCGCTCGGGGATCGCTTCGGCCGGCGCTTACTGTTCGCCGTCGGGATCGTTGTGTTCGCCGTGTCGTCGATTGCCTGCGGACTCTCCTCGAATATCGCAATGCTCATCGTCGCGCGTTGCGCTCAGGGAATCGGCGGCGCGCTCGCGACGCCGGGAAGCCTCGCGCTGATCACCGCCGCGTACTCCGGGGCCGAACGCGGGCGCGCCATCGGAACCTGGTCGGCGGCCTCGGCGATGACGGCCGCGGCGGGACCGCTGCTCGGTGGATGGCTGGCTCAGGCTGCGTCGTGGCGCTGGGTGTTCTTCATCAACATTCCGCTCGCGGTGCTGGTCCTCGTCGCGCTCCGTTTCGTCACCGAATCACGCGACCGCTCGGCGCCGGCCGAGATTGACTTCGCCGGGGCCCTGTTTGCGACGGCCGGCCTCGGAGCGGTCGTCTACGGATTGATCGGCGTCCAGCCCGGGACTCCGGCGCCGTTCGCCGTTTGGGCGATCCTGGTCGGCCTCGTCTTGCTCGGAATGTTCGTGATGCGCGAGCGGCAAAGCGCGGCGCCGATGGTTCCGCCCGCGTTGTTTCGTTCTCGCGCGTTCACCGTCGCGAATCTCTACACGTTCCTTTTATACGGGGCATTGGGCGGAAGTTTGTACTTTCTGCCGTTCGAACTGATCAACGTTCAAGGCTATTCGCCCGCGGCGGCCGGCGCGGCGATGTTGCCGTTCGTCCTGATCGTCGCACTCTTCTCGCGTCGTGCCGGCGGTTCGCTCGCACACCTCGGCGCGCGCCCGCTTCTCTCGATCGGCGCGGCGTTCGCGACCGGCGGCTTCGGGATGTTCGTCGCGGCCGGGATCGGACGCCCGTACTGGACGTCTTTTTTGTTGCCGAGCATCGCGCTCGGCGTGGGATTCGCCTACTTGGTCGCGCCCCTGACGACGATGGTGATGGACGCCGGTGAAGCGCACGGCGGCATCGCCTCCGGCGTGAACAACGCCGTCTCGCGCGTCGCGAGCTTGATCGCCGTCGCCGCACTCGGAATCGTCCTCGGCGCAGAGTTCGATCGGAACCTCTCCCGGTATCTGGGTCCGGGGCTTGGCGTAACGAGTGCGACGCGCGGGATCGTCGAACGCGAGCGGGCGCAGATCGGCGCCGGCCACGTCCCGGCTGATATCGTCGACCCAAAGCAGCATGCGCTCGTGAGCGAGGCGGTCCGGCATTCCTACCACTTGGGCTTCGAAATGGTGATGCTGGCCGGGGCGGGCCTCTCGCTGGCTGGCGGGATCCTGGTCGTGGTTTTCCTTCCCGCGAACGTCGAGCGCACCGACCCTTGATGGTCGCGCGCCAGCGCGTGATGGCCGTGCGAACCATCTCATTCGCAGGGAGGAACGGAACTATGTACGGTCTGTCCATCAACGATCCGGCGCGGGAGTCGATCGGCTCGCCGCTCGACCTGTCGTCGCAGCTCGCAGCAACCGGGACGACGCAAACGCCGAATTGCAGCCAATCGCCGGTCGCCGGCAAGGATTCGATCGCCCGATCGTATTCGAGCGCGAAGCCGTCGCTTTCGAATTCGCTCGGCTCGGGCACGAGCCCGGCGGCGATCATGGCCGCGTTCACGACGTTCGTGCAGCAGCTCTTCGGTCAGATCGCGTCGTGGATGCAGGGCGCGACCCTGGCCGGCACCGGCGCACCGCCGGCGCAACCGCGCTACCTCGTGGACAACGCTCGTGCGGGAGGACTGCCGCCGGCCGGCCCGTAGTCGAACCCCCTCATGTCCGCCGAACCGCTCGCCGCCGCGTTCATCGCACGTCGGCCGGAGGCGTTCGAGCAAGTCTATACTCGGAACGCGGTGGAGTTGGTATCGGTCGCTCGTTACATCTTGGGTGACGCTGCCGCAGCGGAAGACTGCGTGCACGACGCGCTCTTGCGCGTGTGGCGAACGCCGCAGAGCTATCGCCCCGAACGCGGTTCGCTCCGCGCTTTCCTGATCGCATGCGTGCGCAACGAAGCCCTGAGCCAGCGACGCAGTGTCGCGCGCCGGCAAGAACGCGAGCGTAAGGTGACCGAAGGCGCGCCGCTCGAGTTCGTCGACGAGCCGATGCTCGATCGCTCCGACGCGGAACGCGTTCGGGCGGCGCTCGGGCAGCTTCCCGTCGAGCAGCGCCTCACGATCGAGCTCGCCTATTATGGCGGCCGCACGCAGCGAGAAATCGCGGCCCAGTTAGGCGTTCCGCTGGGCACGATCAAGAGCCGCGCCGCGCTCGCGTTGAAGAAACTGGGCCAACTCGGCGACGCGGAGGACAAATGAACCAACACCTTGGCGACGACGCCGAACTCTACGCTCTGGGGAGCCTGGAATCAGAGGAGCGCGACGCGGTCGACGCGCACCTCGCCGTCTGCGCCGAGTGCTCGCAGCGCGTCGGCGCGGCCGAGGAGACGGTCGCCCGTCTCGCGTCGGTCGTTCCACACATCGAACCCTCGCCGGAACTCGGAACGCGCATTCGCGCGGCCGCCGCGACGCTGCGCTCGGAGTCGAGCTCCTTGAAACGCTTCGTCGTCTCGTCGTCGGGGATGCGCCGCAGCGCCAAGCACGTGGCGCGCGAACAGGCTCGCCGCGCGCTGCTGCCCGTTTGGGCGGCGGTTGCGGCGTCGCTCGTTCTCATCGTCGCCCTGGGTGCGGCACTCGTACAGAGCGGACGCTTGAAAGACCAGCTGCAGGCCGACGATCTCGCGCTCGTCCACGTCGTGTACGGGCACTTTCAGCACGCTCCGCTAACGCGCCGCATCCCGTCGGCGCTGGCGGCGGCGAAAGTGCTCTACGCGAACGACGGATCGTGGTTGTACGTCGTCGTCGACCGTCCCGCCGGCGATTTGCACCTCGTCGAACGCGTGCAAGGCACCGATCGCGATGCCGGAACACTGGCGCGGCGCGGTTCGGTCGCAACATTGTTCGTGCGCGCGGCCGGCCGGCCGGCAGCGATCTCGCTGCGCGCCGCCGGTAACATCGTCGCGAGTGCGCAACTGACGTACCGTCAATGAAGCCCGCGACGTTCTCGATCGTCGCGCTCGATCGCGACGCCGGCGAATTGGGCATCGCGGTCGAATCGAAGTTCTTGAGCGTCGGCGCGCTCGTGCCGTGGCTCGAGGCCGGCGTTGGTGCGGTCGCGACCCAAGCTTGGGCGAACGCGAGCTTCGGCCCGCGCGGCCTCGTGCTACTGCGCGAAGGGAAGACGCCCGACGCGACGCTGGCGAGCATGCTCGCAGCTGACGACGGGCGCGAACATCGACAGGTCGGGATCGTCGATGGTGCCGGGGGAGCCGCGACGCACACCGGTGCGCAATGCATCCCTTGGGCCGGCGGCGTCGCCGGCGACGGTTTCGCAGCGCAAGGAAATTGTCTCGCCGGACCGGCCGTGCTCGACGCTCTGGCCGAAACATTTCTGCGGACGCCTGGCCGCTTGGCGTACCGGCTCGTCGCCGCGCTACGCGCGGCGCAGGCCGCGGGCGGCGACAAGCGCGGCCAGCAAAGCGCCGCGCTGCTGGTCGTGAAGCCGGGCGGCGGCTACGGCGGCTACACCGATCGCTACGTCGACCTACGGGTCGACGACGCGCGCGAGCCGATCGAAGCGTTGGTGCGGCTGCTCGATCTGCACGCGCTCTACTTTTTTCCGGCCGGCCCGGAGGACGTCTTGACGATCGACGACGCGCTCGGCGCCGAATTGGTGGCGCTGCTCCATCGGGCCGGCGAGCTGCCAGGCGCCGGCGGGCCGTTCGACGACGCCGCGCGTGCGGCACTCGTACGTTTCATGCACGTGGAGAACCTCGAAGAACGCGTCCGCTCCGACGGAACGATCGATCGCCAGACCCTCGACTACGTACGCAATTTCAAGAGCTAGATCGACCACTCGTAGGCGTTCCAACTTTCGACGATGCCGTTGGGGCGAAAATTCTTGAAATCGTCGTTGATCGCTTCGATCTGGCGCGGCCACCAGAGGAAGATGAACGGCGCATCGTCGGCGAGCAGCGTCTCGACGCTCGCGTAGGCGCGCTTGCGCGTCGGAAGGTCGTAGTGCGTCAAGGCGATCCTCTGAGCCTCATCCATCTTCGAATTGCAATAGCGCGACCAGTTCCAGCCATGCGGAGGAACTTGATCGCAGAGGAGTTGCGTCGAGTCGTCGGGGTCGACGCCGGCGAACCAACCCGTCAGCGATGCCTGAAAATTACCGGAGGCAAGGATGCCACCGGCGCCGGCGGCGGCGTACAGCAAGGTCGTGTTGTAGCCTTTCAGCTCGGGCTCGATACCGGCGTCGCGCAGCATCGCGGCGATCGGCGCGATGTCGGTGCGGTCGGTTAACGAATCGGAGCGGAAGGCGAAACCGAGCGTCAAGCGCTTCCCATCTCGCTGCCGAATGCCGTCGGGACCGGGTTTCCAGCCCGCCTCGTCGAGCAGGCGGCGCGCCTCGCTAAGGTTGCGTTTGATCGTTCCGGCGGAGGCATCGTATGCCCACATGAACGACGGAAGATCCTCGGTTGCCGGCAGCGTCGTGCCGAACGTCACCTGATCGACCACCTTCTGCTTGTCGATCGCGAGGCCGACCGCGCGCCGCACGCGGACGTCGTCGACCGGCGGCGCTTTGAGGTTGAACTGAATCGCCTCGAAGCCGTTGAACGACACGAGCAAAGTCTTGATGCCGGCGATTCCGCTCAGTTGCGGATAGACGCGCGGCGTCGGCTCGACGAACCAGTCGACGTCGTGCGCGCGAAACTGATTGATGATCGAGTTCTCGTCTTGAACGAAGCTGAGCATGACCCGGCGTAGCTTCGGCTTCCTAAGGAAATAGCTATCGTTGGCGGCGTACTCGACGCGGTCGCCGCGCGACCAGCGCACGAATTTGAACGGCCCCGTTCCGATCGGCGCGCCGTTAAACGGGACGCGGTCGAGGCTCTTGTAGCGCGCGAGAACGTGCGCCGGAAGGATCATGTACGGCGAGTCGCTGTGCGCGAAGAACGTGTGGATCGCCGGCGCAAACGGCTTTTTCAAATGAAGCACCACGCTGTAGGCGTCCGGCGTCGCGACTCGAGCGATGTCGTCGTAGCCGTGCCGCGTCGAGACGGCGGTGTTCGGATTCATGATCGCGGCGAGCGTGAAGGCGACGTCGCGGCTGGTGAACGGCGCGCCGTCGTGCCAGCGGACGTTGCGGCGCAGGTGGTACACGATCGTCAGCCCGTCCTGCGAAATGCCGCCGTTTTCGAGCGTCGGGACGATCCTCGCCAGAATCGGATGGTCGCGGCCTTCGGGATCGGTTGCGATCAGCGGATCGAAGATGAAGGTCTCGGCGATCGCTTCAAAGGTCTGTGTCGAAAGGATTGGATTGAGGGTCTTGATATTGCCGGCGAGCGCGATGCGCAGCGTCCCGGGGACCGTCCACGGATGGCGACTCGAGGCGCCGCCCGGCGACCCGCCGGCGCGCGTGCAAGCGGCAAGGAAGGCCACAGCGAGAAGCGCCGCGGCGGCGCGGCTAAGGAGACGGCGAGCGGCGCGGCGTCGGATGATGGGTCTCGTAGACTTTGGTCAGCTTGCCGTTGCGTAGCGCGTAGGTCGTGACGATGCTCGTCTTGCACGCGTCCGAAGCCCAGTCGCAGCGACCGACGTTGAGCAAGCCGTTCTTGAAGGTTGTGTAAACCCAGTCGACCGCGTATCCCGATTCGGCATCGGCGGTGGCGAGGACGCCGAGATCTTTGGGGCCGCTCGCGCCGCCATCGTAGAGATACAGCGCACTCGTCGAGCCGACAACGGTCGGCGCCGGCGATGCGAGCCCAACGGCAACGACGAGGAGGGGCCACATATGCGGGGGCTGTTCGCGACCGTCGGGCGCCCGCCTCGGGGCCAAAATTCTTCCGATCGCGCGGCACTGTGCCACCCAGTTGGCACAGGCCCCGGCTAGGATGGCGCAATCAGCGGCGATTTCGAGCCGCCCGAGGGCGGCGGAGGAAGACGATGGACGACCTGGACACCCGGCACCTGACCGACGAGCCCGACCTCCCGGAGGACGAGGCGGCCGAGATTTGCTACAGCCTGACGGCCCTCGGCGAGGCGGTCGTCTCGGATCGCCGAGGCCGCCCCTTTCGCGGCTTCGGCCCCTGCTTTTGGGCCACCGCGGTAGCCTAGTCCGCGCGCGGATGCCCTGAGGCTGTCGGGCGACATGAGTATTTGACGCTCAGAAGGTCACCTGGTACAATCCGGTGGTTCCGGCCCACCCGGCGGTGGGGCGGAATTTGTGTGCGTCCGCGGCCGGGTCCGCCGGGCTTTGGACGCCGTCGCTTGGAGATACGGTGCCGACCATCAGTCAACTCGTCCGTAAGGGACGTCAGAAAATCGAGAAAAAGGTCAAAGCTCCGGCCTTGCGCGTCGCGCAGACCGGGCCGAAGCCGGGCCATCCGGACTTGCCTTTGCGCGTCTTTGCGGTGCGCGGCAACCCGTTTCGTCGCGGCGTGTGCACCCAAGTCAAGACGATCACCCCCAAGAAGCCGAACTCGGCGCTGCGGAAAGTCGCGCGCGTCCGCCTCACCAACGGCGAGGAAGTGACCGCGTACATCCCGGGGATCGGGCACAATCTTCAAGAGCACTCCGTAGTGCTGATCCGTGGCGGACGCGTCAAGGATCTCCCCGGGATTCGCTATCACATCATCCGCGGGACGCTCGACACCTCAGGCGTCGCGAACCGTCGGCAAGGGCGCTCCAAATACGGCGCCAAGCGCGCGGCCAAGAAGTAAGCATGCCTCGCAAAGGAGCCGTCCCCAAGCGGCAGATTCTGCCCGATCCGCGCTTCAACTCGAAGATTCTGGCGCGCTTTATCAATAAGATCATGCTTGCCGGCAAACGTTCGCTGGCCGAGCGGATCATCTATAACGCGCTCGACATCGTGCAAGAGAAGACCGGAAAAGATCCGATGGACGTCTTCAATCAGGCGCTTGGCAACGCGATGCCGCAGGTCGAAGTGCGACCGCGGCGCGTCGGCGGCGCGACCTATCAAGTCCCGATGGAAGTGCGTCCCGATCGGCGTCAGGCGATGGCGATGCGCTGGCTGATTCAGTACGCGCGCTCGCGCGGCGACGGTCGCTCGATGCAAGAGAAATTGGCCGCCGAATTGATGGACGCCGCGAATAACGTCGGCCAGGCGGTCAAGAAGCGCGAAGACACGCACAAGATGGCGGAAGCGAACAAAGCCTTCGCGCACTATCGCTGGTAATCACGGATGCCCGCACTAAACCGCGAGTATCCGCTCGAGCGGACTCGCAATATTGGAATCGCAGCCCACATCGACGCCGGCAAGACGACGGCGACCGAGCGCATCCTCTTTTATACCGGCCGCACGCATAAGCTCGGCGAGGTGCACGATGGCGCCGCGACGATGGACTGGATGATCCAAGAACAGGAACGCGGGATCACCATCACGTCGGCCGCGACGGCGTGCACGTGGCGCGACACGCGCATCAACATCATCGATACGCCTGGCCACGTGGATTTCACGGTGGAGGTCGAGCGTTCGCTGCGCGTCCTCGACGGCTTGGTCGCCCTCTTCGACTCGGTGGCGGCGGTCCAACCGCAGTCCGAAACCGTCTGGCGCCAAGCGAATAAGTATAAGGTTCCGCGCATCATCTTCGTCAACAAGATGGACCGCACCGGCGCCGATTTCTTCAATTGTGTTGCGAAGATTCGCGAGCGCCTCGGCGCCAACGCGGTGCCGATCCAAGTTCCGATCGGCGCCGAAGACCAATTCAAAGGTGTCGTCGATCTCTTCACGATGAAGAAGATCCTCTACACCGACGATCTCGGCTCGCCGATGGCAGAAGAGCCGGTCGAGCCGGGCGAGCTATACGACACCGCGCTGAAGTGGCGTAAGGAATTGATCGAGGCGATCGCCGAGCAGGACGACGCGCTGCTCGAGATGTTTTTTGCGGGTCAAGAATTGCCGGTCGAGCGGCTGAAGACGGCGCTTCACAAAGCGACGATCGTGGGCTCGGTGCTGCCGATGCTTTGCGGCTCGGCTTTCAAGAACAAAGGTGTGCAGGCGTTGCTGGACGCCATCGTCGATTTCTTGCCGTCACCGCTCGAAGCCAAGCCGATCATCGGCCTCGATCCAAAAGATTCCTCGAAGACGATCGAACGCAAACCCGACGACAAAGAACCGTTCGCTGCGCTTGCGTTCAAGATCGCAACCGATCCCTACGGCAACTTGACGTACTTCCGCGTCTACTCCGGGACGCTCGAGAAGGGCAGCTACCTCTACAACTCGCGCTCGGGGCGCAAGGAACGCATCGGCCGGATCCTGCGGATGCACGCCAACCATCGCGAGGACATCGACGCGATCGGTGCGGGCGACATCGCCGCCGCCGTCGGGTTGTCCGACACGCGCACCGGCGACACGCTCTGCGATGAGAAGAACGCGATCGTCCTCGAGTCGATCACCTTCCCTGAGCCGGTGATTTCGCAGGCGATCGAACCGAAAACCAAAGTCGACCAGCAGAAACTCGGCGAAGCGCTCGCGCGCCTCGCCCAAGAAGACCCTACCTTCAGGATGAGGACCGACGAAGAGACGCAGCAGACGATCATCGCCGGGATGGGCGAGTTGCATCTCGAGATCATCCTCGACCGGTTGCGCCGTGAGTTCAAAGTCGAGGCCAACGTCGGCAAACCGCAGGTCGCCTACAAAGAAGCGGTTACGAAGACGGTCGAAAAGGAAGGGCGCTTCGTCCGCCAGACCGGCGGTAAGGGGCAGTACGGCGACGTTTGGCTACGCCTGGAGCCCGGCGAGCCGAAATCGGGCTACGTCTACGAGTTCAAAGTGGTCGGCGGTTCGATTCCCCGAGAGTACGCGAAGCCGATCAACGACGGGATCCGCGAGGCGTCCGAGAGCGGTGTCCTCGCCGGTTATCCGGTGCTCGACTTCAAGGCCACGGTCTTTGATGGTAGCTACCACGACGTCGATTCGTCGGAAATCGCCTTCAAGATCGCCGGCTCGATGGCGTTCAAGCTGGCGAACGCGGCCGCCGGCCCGATCCTCAAAGAACCGATTATGAAGGTCGAAGTGACCACGCCCAAGGACTTCTTCGGTGCGATCAGCGGCGACCTCAACCGACGGCGCGGCGAGATCCAGCACTCCGAGGAAGTGGCCGGCGGCGCGCTGACCATCACGGCCCAGGTCCCACTGTCAGAGATGTTCGGCTATGCGACCGACATGCGCTCGGCGACGCAAGGCCGCGCCACCTATACGATGGAGTTCAGTCATTATCAGAAGGCGCCGAAGTCCGTGCAGGACGAGATCGTCGCAAAGGCTCAAGGCAAAAAACCGGCCGCCTAGATCCCCAATCAGCGGAACCCCACATTGAGAGCATAAGGAACTTAAGGAAGTAACGATACAGAATGGCTAAGGCAAAATTCCTGCGAAACAAACCGCACGTCAATATCGGCACGGTCGGACACGTCGATCACGGTAAGACGACGCTTACCGCGGCGATTATCAATTGCCTGGCCACCGAGAATCCGAATATTCAGAGGCGGACGGTCGACGACATCGACAACGCGCCCGAAGAGAAGGAGCGCGGGATAACGATCGCCATCTCGCACCAAGAATACGAGACGGCAAAGCGCCACTACGCGCATGTCGATTGCCCCGGCCACGCCGACTACATCAAGAACATGATCACCGGCGCGGCTCAGATGGACGGCGCGATCTTGGTGGTCTCGGCGTCGGACGGCCCGATGCCGCAAACGCGCGAGCACATTCTGCTCATGCGTCAAGTCGGCGTGCCCTATGTTGTGGTCTTCCTGAACAAGGTCGATATGGTCGACGATCCCGAGCTGCTGGATTTAGTGGAGTTGGAAGTCCGCGAACTCTTGAGCAAGTACGAGTTCCCCGGCGAAGACGTCCCGGTGATTCGCGGCTCCGCGCTCAAAGCGCTCAACTCGGGCGGCAAGCGCGGCGACCCCGACGCCGACCCGGTGTTCGCGCTGATGGATGCGGTCGACGTCTACATTCCGACGCCCGAGCGCGCGGTCGACAAGCCGTTCCTGATGCCGGTCGAAGACGTCTTCACGATCACCGGCCGCGGTACGGTCGGCACGGGTCGCGTCGAGCGCGGCCAGGTCAAAGTCGGCGAAGAAATCGAGATCGTCGGCCTGAACGACAAGGCTCGCAAGTCGGTCGTGACCGGAATCGAAATGTTCCGCAAACTGCTCGACATGGGCATCGCCGGCGACAACATCGGCGTGCTGCTGCGCGGCATCGAACGGAACGAGATCGAGCGCGGCCAAGTGCTCGCCAAGCCCGGCTCGATCAAGCCGCACACCAAGTTCAAAGCCGAAGTCTACGTCCTCTCGAAAGAAGAGGGTGGGCGTCACACGCCGTTCTTCGCAAACTACCGCCCGCAGTTCTACTTCCGCACGACCGACGTGACCGGCACGATCAGGCTACCCGAAGGCGTCGAGATGGTGATGCCCGGCGACAACGTTCAGATGGACGTCGAACTGATCACGCCGATCGCCTGCGAAGAGGGCCTGCGCTTTGCGATCCGCGAGGGTGGCCGGACCGTAGGCGCCGGCGTCGTGACTGGAATCAACGAGTAGACATGGCTAAGCAAAAGATTCGCATCCGCCTCAAGGCCTACGATCATAAGGTTCTCGACCAGTCCGCGGAGCGAATCGTCGACACGGCCAAGCGCACCGGCGCGTTCGTCAGCGGGCCGGTCCCGCTGCCGACGGAGATCAACCGGTTCTGCGTCAACCGCTCGCCGCACGTCGACAAGAAGAGCCGCGAGCACTTCGAGATGCGTACGCACAAGCGGCTGATCGACATTCTGCAAGCCTCGCCGAAGACGATGGATGCGTTGATGCATCTCGATCTGCCGGCTGGCGTCGACATCGAACTGAAAGCCTAGTCTCGGGACAAACCCCCTCGGAACGCCGCCCGGAGGGCTCGGCGGTCAACGACCCCTGGAAAACGGCCGATTCTAGAGGGGTGAGTCAGCAAACGGGGCGGCTGTGAACCCCCTCTTCGTCGGCGTGCTTGCGCTCGTCGGGTGGGAGGTCGCCGTGCGCCGGGGCATCTTTGGCGGTCTGCGCCTCAAGCTGCCGGCGTTTGGCACGGCTGCCGTTGTTTCAGCGGCCGCCGTGCTGGTCGGGGCGTTTGCCGCCCAGCTGGCCTTGTGCGACTATCAGTCGGCCCACGACGGGATCCGTCCGGTTTGGTTTGCCGCAGCGCCCTTGCACTTCGTCGACGACGCCTATCCGTTCGGCCCAGCGCACGCCGCGTTCTCGTTCGGCGCGCTCGCGCTCGCCATCGTGCAAACGCTTGCGCTCTTCGTCATCGCCGGCGGCGTCGCGAATCCGGCGTCGAGCGGGGCCGCACGCATCGTTCCGTTCGTCGCTGCGTTCGCGCTCGGCGCGCTCGCACTCGCATCACCCGTCGTCACCTCCGGCGACGTCTTCGGCTACGTCGGACTCGGAATGCTCGGCGCGCACCCGTTTGCGCGGCCCGAAGGTTTCTTCCACGGTCAATTCGCGCAAGTCTTCACGAATTATACGATTCGCCCGACGGTCTACGGGCCGGTTTGGATCGCTGTGAATGCAGGCGTTGTCGCCCTCGGGACGACGTTCGCCGGGAAGATCTTCGCGCTGCGACTCTTCGGCGCGATCCTGCTCGTCTTGCTCGTGGTGCTCGCGCGTGCGCTCGGCGCGGGACGCGCGGCCCTGTGCGCGCTCGCGCTCAATCCGATGCTCTGGTTTCAGTTCGTCGCGAACGCGCACAACGACATGCCCGCCATCGTGCTGGTCGTCGCCGCGCTCGTTGCGGTGGAGCGCAGGCTGCTCTGGCTCGCGGTGATCTTCGTCGCCGCCGCGGGAGCGGTCAAGGTACCGTTCCTCGTTCTCGGCATCGTGATTTTCGCGCGTCATCGCGATCGTCGGATGGGAATCGTCGCTGCCGCGGCGTCCGTCGCGCTCGCCGTCGGCGTTTCCGCCGCGTACGGCGGCCACGCGTATCTCGACGGGCTCCTCGCGACCGGACGCGGTCGCGTCGTTTGGGGTCCCGAAGTCGCCGTCGCCAAAGCCGCGGTCGCCCTGCTTGCGCTCGGGGCAACGGTAGCCGCCCTCGTCTTCCGGCGTTTCGTCGGCTTTGCGGCATGGTTTTACCCGGGCTTGGCGCCGCTGCTCTTCCCGTGGTATCTGGCCTGGACGATCCCGTACGCGTGCGCCGCCGGAAGCGGGCTTCTCGAGACGCTCCTCGTGCTGCCGATCGCGGCAACAATGGCCGATACGATTTACGGCCTCGATCTCTTCGGACTCGCCGTCGCCGTCGCCGTTGTGACGTTTGTCGTCGTCGACCTGCGGCGGCGCCATTTCGCGCCGCTCACCGCCTAAAAGGTCAGCTTTCCGGCACGGCTGCGGATGAGAACGGCGGGCGCACGCGAACTTGAGCGCCCATGCCGATTCCGATCGACGTGTCGTACGGGCGGAGTTTTTCAGGTACGCGTCGGCGCATCTATCAACTCCTAGCCGAAATGGGGACCTCGGGCGACGTCATCTGGCCGTTCGCCTCACAGCCGTTCATGCGCAGCCCCGGGCCGCTGACGCCGGGCCGCACCGAAGAGTGGCACAGCGGCGTCCACGCCGTGCTCGAGGAGGTCCTCCCGGAAGAACGGATCGTCTGGCGCTTTGAAAACGAAGGCGTCAACGGAACGCACGGTTTCTATCTGAGCCAGGACGAGAAGAAAACGAAGGTCACCCACCGGACCGTGGCCACGCTCTCGGACACGGAAGGGCGTCTTTTTTGGCGGCGGCTCGAAGATTCTCACAGCCGGTCGATGGAAGCGCTGTTCGCGAAGATGGAGCGCGTCCTAAAGCGCTGAAAGCCGGGTCAATGACTCACTTGACCGTTTTTGTCACCGGCGCAAGCGTCGGGTTTGGCGCCGCGACCGTGCGGCGTTTCGCGCGCGAGGGTGCGCTCGTCGTCGCCGCGAGCCGCCGGATCGAAAAACTCACCGCGCTGAAAAAGGAGCTGGGTGAGAACGTGCTTCCGCTCGAACTCGACGTGCAAGACCGTGCCGCGGTTGAAGCGGCGGTCGCAAATTTGCCGAAGCGGTTTAACGAGATCGACGTGCTGGTCAACAACGCCGGGCTCGCACTCGGCTTGGCGCCCGCGCAAGAAGCGAGCATGGAAGATTGGATCGCGATGGTGGAGACGAATATCAAGGGCCTCCTGTACTGCACGCGCGCGATTCTGCCGGGGATGGTTGCGCGCAAGCGGGGACATGTGATTAACCTGGGCTCGGTCGCGTCCGAATTTCCGTATCCCGGCGGCAACGTGTACGGCGCGACCAAGGCGTTCGTACATCAGTTCGGCCTGAATTTGCGCGCCGACCTATTGGGGAAGGGCGTGCGAGTCACCGACGTCGCGCCGGGCCTCTCGGGAGGAACCGAGTTTTCCGAGGTGCGCTTCCACGGCGATAAAGCGAAAGCCGACGCGATCTACGAGGGAACGACGCCGCTGACTGCCGACGATGTCGCCGATGCGATCCATTGGGTCGCGACGCGCCCGCCGCACGTCAACATCAACCTCGTGCAGATGATGCCGACGTGTCAGGCCTTCGCGCCGTTCGCGGTAAGCCGCTCTTCGTGAAGACGCTGCCGAGGCCGGCGAAGCCGAGCCCGCACGATTTTCTCGATATCGGCTCGCTGCTGGGCGCCGACGAGCGGCTCGTGCGCGACACGGTGCGAGCCTTCGTCGCCGAAGAAATCCAGCCGCACATCGCGAGCTGGTTCGACGAGGGGCGCTTTCCGCGCGAACTGATCCCCAAGATCGCCGAACTCGGTTTGTTCGGGATGCACCTGGAAGGTTACGGCTGCGCCGGTGCGAGCGCCGTCGCCTACGGGCTCGCCTGCATGGAGTTGGAAGCCGCCGACAGCGGCGTGCGCAGTTTTATCTCGGTGCAAGGTTCGCTCGCGATGTACGCGATCTGGGCCTTCGGTTCGGAAGAGCAAAAGCAAGCCTGGTTGCCAAAGATGGCGCGCGGCGAGGCGATCGGGTGCTTCGGTTTGACCGAATGGGATTTCGGGAGCGATCCGGCCGGGATGCGCACGACGGCGAAGCGTTCCGGTTCGGATTTCGTACTGAACGGCGGCAAGGCGTGGATCACCAACGGCGGGATCGCCGATTTGGCGATCGTGTGGGCCCGCACCGAAGCGGAGGACGGTCAGCGCGCCGGCGCGATTCGCGGTTTCATCGTTCCCAAAGGCGTGAAGGGCTTTCGGACGCAGAACATCGAGCGAAAAATTTCGCTGCGCGCCTCGGTAACCTCGGAGTTGATTCTCGAGGACGTGCGGCTGCCGCACGACGCGATCTTGCCGAACGTGAGCGGCTTGAAGGGCCCGCTGTCGTGTCTTTCCGAGGCGCGCTTCGGGATCGTGTGGGGCTGCTTGGGCGCGGCGCGCACCTGTTACGAGACCGCGCTCGAATACGCAAAGACGCGCATCCAGTTCGACAAACCGATCGGCAGCTTCCAGTTGACACAAGCGAAGCTCGTCGACATGCTGCTCGAACTGCAGAAGGGCCAGCTGCTGGCGCTTCATCTCGGCCGCATGAAAGACGAGGGCAAGCTTCAGCCCGAGCACGTCAGCTTCGGTAAGCTGAATAACGTCCGCGAAGCGCTCAAAATCTGTCGTGAGGCGCGCACCATTCTCGGGGCGAGCGGGATCACGCTCGAATATCCGATCATTCGCCACATGAACAACCTCGAATCGGTCCTCACCTACGAGGGTACGAGTGAGATCCACACGCTGATCCTCGGCGAAGCGCTCACCGGAATCGCAGCTTACAAGTAATTAGGTCTTCGCCTGCACCGGCTTGGCGCGCAGATATTGATCGGGCCAGGCGACGTCGACGCCGAGCGCGAGCGCCGCGTGAAGCGGCCAATATGGATCGCGCAACATCTCGCGCGCGAGCAGGACGATGTCGGCGCTGCCTTCGCGCAGGATCTGCTCGGCTTGGTGGGGATCGGTGATCATCCCGACGGCGCCCGTCGGGATGTGGCCTTCGGCGCGCACCTTCGCCGCGAAGGGCACTTGGTAACCCGGACGCATCGGAATGTTCTGACGCGGTGAGACGCCGCCGGACGAACAATCGATGAGGTCGACGCCGAACGGAGCGAGATCGCGGGCCAGCGCGACGGAATCGTCGACGGTCCAACCGCCTTCGATCCAATCGCTGGCGCTGATGCGCACGAAGAGCGGAAAGCGTTCGGGCCACACGGTGCGGATCGCGCCGACGACTTCGCGCAAGAAACGCGCGCGGTTGGCGAAGCTTCCACCGTACGCGTCGTCGCGCAGGTTTGCTAGCGGCGAAAGAAATTCGTGCAAGAGATAACCGTGCGCCGAATGAACCTCGATGACGCGGAAGCCGGCCGCGAGCGCGCGTTCGGCGGCGCGGGCGAACGAGGTTACGAGCGCGCGAATCTCAGCGACGGTCAAGGCGTGCGGCAGCGGTCCGTGATCGAGAAACGGCGACGCGCTCGGCGCCACGATCGGTTGCCATCCGCCTTCGTCGGTCGCGAGCGGGGCGCCGCCTTCCCAGGGGCGGGCGACGCTCGCCTTGCGGCCGGCGTGCGCGAGTTGAATCCCGGCGATCGCGCCGCGTTCGTGAATGAAGGCGGTGATCTGACCGAGCTTTGAGACATGTTCGTCGCGGTAGATGCCGAGGTCCCACGGACTGATGCGCCCGTCGGCTTCGATGGCGCTCGCCTCGGTGAACACCAGAGCGGCCCCGCCGACGGCGCGGCTGCCGAGGTGGACGAGGTGCCAATCGTTGGCGAAGCCATCGACGCTCGAGTACTCGCACATCGGCGACACGGCGATCCGATTGCGCAGCGTTACGCCGCGCAGCGTCAGAGGCTCGAAGAGAAGGGCCAAACGAGCTACGGTTTGATCGCGGCGGCGAGGACGTCGGTGGTGACGTGACCTTCGTACTTCTTGAAATTCTCGGCGAAGAGTCCGGCGAGCTTGCGGGCCTGGGCGTCGTACGCGTCCTTGTCGGCCCACGCGTTGCGCGGGTTGAGCACCTCGCTCGGGACGCCTGGAACCGCGGTCGGAATTCGCAACCCGAAGAACGGCTCGGCGACAAATTTTACGTCCTTGAGCGTCCCGTCGAGCGCGGCGTTGACCATCGCGCGCGTGTGCGCGATCGAGATGCGCTTTCCGACGCCGTACGCGCCGCCGCTCCAGCCCGTGTTCACGAGCCAGCAATTCACCCTGTGGTGCGCGATGCGCTCGCCGAGCAACCGCGCGTAGACCGTCGGATGGTGCACCATAAACGGCGCGCCGAAGCAGGACGAAAAGGTCGCGATCGGTTCGGTGAGGCCTTGTTCCGTGCCGGCCACCTTCGCGGTATACCCCGAGAGAAAATGATACATCGCCTGGTGCGATGAGAGGCGCGCGATCGGCGGAAGGACGCCGAAGGCGTCGGCGGTGAGCATGATGACCGTGCGCGGGTGGCCGGCTTTCAAGCCGGGCACGACGTTCGGGTTGAACTCGACCGGATAAGCCGAGCGCGTGTTTTCGGTCTTCGCCTCGGAGTCGAGGTTGAGCGCCCGAGTTTCCGGATCGATGACGACGTTTTCGAGGACGCATCCGAAGCGATGCGACGCCGCCCAAATCTCGGGCTCCGCGGCCTGCGAGAGCCGGATGACCTTCGCGTAGCAGCCGCCTTCGAAGTTGAAGACGCCGTCGGGCGACCAGCCGTGCTCGTCGTCGCCGATCAGCGGGCGTTTCGCGTCGGCGGAGAGCGTCGTCTTCCCCGTGCCGGAAAGTCCGAAGAAGATCGCGACGTCGCCCCGCGCGCCGATGTTAGCTCCGCAGTGCATCGACAGCACGTCGCGCAGCGGCATCAGGTAGTTCATGAGGGTGAAGACCGACTTCTTGATCTCGCCGGCGTAGTGCGTCCCCCCGATGAGCACCATCTTGCGCGCAAAATTGACGATGATGAAGGTCGCGCTGCGCGTCCCGTCACGCTCAGGTTCGGCCGCGAAGTTCGCCGCATCGATCACGGTGAACTCGGGACGGAAATCGTGCGGCACGTGCTCGGGCGTCAAGAACAGGCTGCGCGCGAACAAACTTTGCCACGCCTTCTCGGTGATGACACGGATGGGCAGGCGATAGTGCGCATCCGCTCCGACGTAGGCGTCAAGCGCGTAGAGGTCACGGCCCTGGAGGTAATTGGTGACCCTATCGAAGAGCGCGTCAAAGCGCGTCGGATCGAACGGGCGATTGGTCTCGCCCCAGTCGATGTGATGCTCGCTGCCCGGCTCGCGAACGAAGAATTTGTCTTGGGGCGAGCGCCCAGTGTGAACGCCCGTGTCGACCACGAGCTGGCCGTCGGAGCCGAGGATCCCCTCATCCCGGTGGAGGGCGTGCTCGTAGAGGCTGGCGACGGAGAGGTTGTGATAGACCCTCGCCCGCCCGAGACCGAGGTCGGCGAGGTGGCCGCGAAGTCGTTCGTCGGTCTTTTCGGGAAGCGTAAGGATCATTCGGATTCCTTCGGGGCGGGGGCAAACCGATTCCCGTCCGGCGAGGGGGGAGCCCTTCCCGACGCTCGCTTCCCCCAGATAACGAGAGATTTTGAAGGCACCTACCCGGCCCACCGAGCTCTTCACGGTTCTCCCACCCGCGGTCGCGTATGCCGAACTTGCGACCCGTTTGGTTCCGCTCGCGCAGGCCGAGGACGTCGCGACCGAGGCCGCGCTCGGCCGGGTCGCCGCCGAAGCGATCGTCGCCCGTGAGACGCTGCCCGCCTTCCCGCGCTCGACGATGGACGGCTACGCGGTGCGGGCGGCCGACACGTACGGCGCTTCCGACGGAGCGCCGGCCTACCTGCGGCTGATCGGCGAGGTCCTGATGGGGACCATCGCCCGCGAGCCCGTCGAGGCGGGGACGGCGATCCGTGTCCACACCGGCGCGATGTTGCCGCCGGGCGCCGACGGCGTCGCGATCGTCGAGGACACGAACCTGCGCGGTGACGAGCTCGAGGTCATGCGCGCCGTCGCGCCGGGTGATAGCGTGGTCGCGGTCGGCGAGGACGTGCGCAGCGGCGAGCGACTCTTCGAACCGGGCCATCGTTTCCGGGCGCAAGACCTCGGTGCGCTGCACGCGCTCGGCATGACGCGCGTCAGCGTGCGGCGCAAGCCGGTGGTCGCGGTGCTGTCGAGCGGCGACGAAGTCGTCGCGCCCGATCGAACGCCGCCACTCGGTGCGGTGCGCGACGTGAACGGCGTGACGATCGCTTCGACGATCGAACGGGCCGGCGGGGCCAGCTTCCCTTACGGCATCGTCCCCGACGACGAAAAGCTTCTCGAAAGAGCGGCGCGCCGAGCGCTCGAGGGCGCCGACATGTTGGTGCTCTCGGCCGGCTCGTCGGTTTCGGCGCGAGACCTTACCGCGCGCGCGATCGCGCGGCTCGGCGCGCCCGGGATCTTGGTGCACGGCATCGCGATCAAACCCGGCAAACCGACGATCCTCGCGCTGTGCGACGGAAAACCGGTGATCGGTCTTCCGGGAAATCCGGTGAGCGCGCTCGTCGTCGCGTGGCGCATCGTGCGGCCGATCGTCGGCGTCTTGCTCGGCATGCCGGTTTCGGACGACGGACTCGGCGACGAACGCGTGGTCGAGGCGCGGCTGACGGCGAACGTCGCGTCACGCCCCGGCCGTGAAGATTACGTCCCGGCCAAATTGCGCCGCGCCGCCGACGGCGTGATGGAGGCGACGCCGATCTTCGGAAAGTCGACGCTGATCTTCACGCTCGTGCACTCCGACGGGCTGATCGAAATCCCACTCGACCGCGCCGGGGTGACGGCCGGTTCGCTCGTGCGCGTGCTCGTGCCGTGAGCGAGCGAACGATCTACCTCGAAGACGTTGCGGTCGAGGTTGCGCGCGCGCGCTTCGACGAAGCGCTCGCGCAGGCGGGGTTGCGCAACGATCGACGCGAGACGCTCGTGCTTGACGATGCGCTTGGCCGCGTGACCGCCGCGCCGGCATTCGCGCGCCTCTCGTCGCCGCACTATCATGCCTGCGCGATGGACGGCGTCGCGGTCAACGCGAAACGAACGCGCGGCGCGCGCGAAACCGAACCGCTGGTTCTCGAAGTTGGGCGCGAAGCATTTTTCGTCGACACCGGCGATGCGCTGCCGGAAGGAACCGACGCCGTGATCCCGGTCGAAGAGGTGGAGGCTCGAGACGACGGTCGGGTCGCGATTCGCGCCGCCGTCGCGCCCTTCACGCACGTTCGCGCGCTCGGTGAAGACGTCGTCGCTACGGAAGCGGTCGTCGCTGCGGGGCGCACGCTCGAGCCCGCCGACCTCGCCGCACTGGCGGCCGCCGGGCGGACAAAGGTCGAAGTCGTCGCACGGCCGCGCGTCGCGGTCATTACGACCGGCGGCGAATTGGTCACGCCCGACATCGAGAAGCCGACGGCCGGCCAAATCGTCGACTCGAACGCGATCTTGCTGCGCGCCTGCGTGCGCCAATACGGCGGCGAACCGATCGCATTCGAGCGCGTACCCGACGATCGCGCACGGCTGGTCGAGACGGTCGAATCGGCGATGGCGACCTGCGACGTCGTGATCGTGAACGCGGGCAGCTCGGCCGGCTCCGAAGATTTCACCGCGCGGGTCTTTTCCGATGTCGGCGACGTCGTCGTTCACGGCGTCGCGATCCGCCCGGGACATCCGCTCGTGCTCGGGGTCGCTCGACAGGGGAAGCGCGCGATCCCGTTGTTCGGCATCCCCGGGTATCCGGTCAGCGCCGCGATTTGCGCCGATCTCTTCCTGCGCCCGTTGCTCGAGCGGCTTGGGCGACGCGACGCGCCTGACGTCCGCGAGTTCGAAGCGACCGTCACACGCAAGATTTTCTCGCCGCTCGGCGAGGACGAGTTCGTGCGCGCCGTCGCGGCGCGCGTCGCAGGACGGGTCGTCGCGACGCCGTTGCGCCGCGGCGCGGGCGTGATCACGTCGCTCTCCCGTGCGAATTGCATGATCGTCATTCCGCGCTTCAGTGAAGGCGTGCGCGAGGGCGAACGCGTTCGAGCCCGCGCTCTGCGCACGCTCGAGGTCATTGAGCGGACGCTCTTGGCCGTCGGCAGCCACGACGTCGCGATCGATCTGCTAGCCGGACGGCTAGCCGCGCGCGGCTTGGACTTGGTCTCCGCGAACGTCGGAAGCATCGCCGGATTGGCGACGCTCGGTGTCGGCGGTACGCACATCGCCGGGACCCACGCGATCGATCCGGCGACGGGGATCTACAACGATGCGGCGGTGCGGCGTTACGCGCCGGGGATGCGCGTCGCGTTGGTTCACTTTGCGCGCCGAGCACAGGGGCTGATCGTCGCCGCCGGCAATCCGCTCGGCGTCCGTTCGCTCGCCGACGTCGCGCGGAGGCGCGCACGCTTCGTCAACCGGCAGAAAGATGCCGGGACGCGCATGCTGCTCGATGTGTTGCTGCAACGCGAAGGGATCGCCGCGGAGGCGATCGAGGGCTACGACCGGATCGAGTTCACGCACACAGCGGTGGCCGCGCTCGTCGCCGACGGCTCGGCCGATTGCGGGCTAGGCGTTCTTGCCGCGGCGCGCGCGCTCGGCTGCGACTTCATTCCGATTGCCGAGGAGCCGTACGAGCTGGCGATCGACGCGAGTCAATTGGAAGATCGCCGCATCGCGGCGCTGCTCGAAGAACTTGCGAGCGACGAACTTCGCAAAGACGTCGAAGCACTCGGTGGTTACGACGCGTCGCGCAGCGGCGACCTGCACGTGATCGAGCCCGCGGCATGACGATCGAACTCTTTGGGATGGCGCGAGAACTGGTCGGCGCGCCGAGCGTGCGCCTCGACGTTGACGAGCCCGTGCCGCTGCGCTCGGTCCTCGAAGAGTTGGCCGCGCAGTATCCGCAGCTCGTGGGCCAAGTGCTCGCTCCGTTGACGCATGCGCCGCTCGATCCGAACGTGGTGCTGCTCGACGGACGCCGCGCGCATGGTCTCGACGAGCCGGTCAGCGACGCGGATCGCCCGTGCTTGCTCTTCCTGCCGAGCGGCGGCTAACGCGCGCACGGCGAAGGTCCTCCGGGTTGTGCGCCTGATTCCACGACTCGCCCCTGCGGCCTGTGCCGAACTCCTCTCGGTCGATTTGACGAGCGAGCGGGTCGAGCGCGCACCCTATCCGCTAACCGCGGCGCGGCTCGGCGGCGTGAGCGTGGCGGTCGAACTCCTGGCGAGCGCGATCGGCGGACCGCTCGATCCGCTCTCGCCGGAAAATCCTCTGGTGTTCGCGCCGGGCCCGTTTGCCGGCACCGCGGTTCCGGCGGCGACCAAACATGCCGTCGCGACGATTTCGCCGCTCACCGGCCGGCTTACCGATGGGTTGTCGTCGAGCCACTGGTCCGGAGCGTTACGACGGCTCGGCCTCAGCGCGCTGATCGTTCAGGGTGCGCGTGCGAATTGGACGGTCCTCGCGATCGACGATACGGGCGTTCGTTTTCTCGACGGCACGGCGCTGCTTGGGCTCTCGCCCGCGCAGACGACGCAACGGCTGCGCGAGATGCTCGGCGGACGGCACTGGCGCGTCGCCGCCATCGGGCCGGCCGGCGAAAGCGGCGTGCGCTTCGCGACGATCGACAACGATGGGCGACAAGCCGGGCGCGGCGGCGCGGGCGCGGTGATGGGTTCGAAACGGCTCAAAGCGATCGCGCTCGCGAGCGGCACGGACTCGGCATTCGAAATCGCCGATCCCGAACGCGTGCAAACGATTTCACGTGCGTTACGCGAACGCGCGCTCGGTCCGGATACGGCGAAGTATCGCGTGCTGGGAACCGGCGCGAACCTGCGCGTGCTGCAGCGCATGGGGATGTTGCCGACACGCAACTTTTCAAGCGCCTCATTTGAGGGCGCCGAACGCGTCACGCCGGAGCGAGCGCGCGAGGAACCCGAGGCGTATCTCGAACGGCGCAGCGGCTGCGCGAATTGCCCGGTGCAATGCGAGCACATGTACGTCCGGCGCACGCGCGATCGGAAGGCGGCGTCGGCGAGCGAATACGAGTCGGTCTGGGCGTTCGGACCGAACTGCGGCGTCGACGATCTGGATGCGGTTCTGGATGCGGTCGGACGCTGCGACGCCTACGGGCTCGACACGATCTCGGCCGGCGGGACGATCGCGTTCGCGATGGAGTGCGCGGCGCGCGGACTGATCGATGTCGATGCTTTCGGAACGCCGCTGCGCTTCGGCAACGCCGCCGTCCTGGCGCCGGCGATCGACGCGATCGCGTGCGGTGAAGGCCTGGGTGCGACCCTCGGCCTCGGCGTTCGCGCGGCTGCGGAAGCGATCGGCGGCGGCGCCGAAGTGCTCGCGTTGCACGTCAAAGGCTTGGAGTTGCCGGGCTACGAGCCGCGCGCGCTGCCGACGTATGCGCTCGCGCTGGCAGTTTGCACGCGCGGCGCGTGCCATAATCGTGCGGCCGCCTACGACGTCGATCTTCGCAACCCGGGCCAGGTCTTGCCCGACGAAGCTCGCGCAGCGGCGGTCATCGACGCCGAAGACACGGCGATCGCTTGGGACGCGCTCGTGCTCTGCAAGTTCACGCGGCATTGTTTCGACGATTTCTGGAGCGAGGGTGCGACGCTCTGGTCGGCCGTGACGGGCGAGCCGCTCGATCCGGCGGGTCTGCGCGACGTGGCGCGCCGCACGTGGCAGCGAAAGCGCGCGCTCAACGAAAAACTCGGCTGGACACCGGCCGAAGACGTGCTGCCGGTGCGACTCGGCGAACCGCTCCGTGAGGGGCCATACGCCGGCGCACGCATCGATTCGGCCTCGCTCGAACGGCAGCGCTGGATCTACGAGACCTTGCGCTCGTGAATCGCGCCGCGTTCCTCGCGGCGGCATCGTCGCTCCCGCTTGCGACGATCGGGCCGTCTCGCGCCGCGGTTTCCGGCATCAAGATCGGTACGCTTGACCCGGGTCCGCTCGACGCGATCACCGACATCGCCGGCATCATGGTGGGTCACGTCACCAAGATCGAGGGCGATTCCGGGCCGCTCGTCCCCGGGAAAGGTCCCGTGCGCACGGGCGTGACCGTCGTCATTCCGAACAGCGAGATTTGGATGCGCCGCGTCGCGGCCGCGACCTACGACCTCAACGGCAACGGTGAGATGAGCGGTGCGCACTGGGTCGACGAAGCCGGTTTCCTCGAGACGCCGATCGCGCTTACCAACACGCTCGATGTCGGGCGCGTCGACGACGGGGTGATCGATTGGATGATCGGGCGTTGGCCGAACATCGGCGTCCGCGACGACGTCCCGCTGCCGGTCGTTGCGGAGTGCGACGACCAGGGACTGAGCGATATCCAGGGCCGGCACGTCACCGCGCAAGACGCTGCCCGCGCGCTGCAATCGGCTGCGGCCGGCGCGTTCTCGCGGGGCAACGTCGGCGCCGGGACGGGGATGCGCGCGTTCGGCTTCAAGGCCGGCATCGGAACCGCGTCGCGGCGCACGGCGAAAGGCGATTTGGTCGGGATTCTGGTCAACGCGAACACCGGCTCGCGCGCCGAACTCACGATCGCCGGCGTCCCAGTCGGGCGGATCTTACAGAACGACTATAAACCGGTCTTTCCGCCGCGCGCGTCGTTTCTCGAACGCGGACGCGCCGCCGACGGAAGCGTGATCGTCGTCATCGCGACCGATGCGCCGTTGCTCTCGCGCCAGCTGCGCGAGCTCGCGAAGCGCGCGGTCCTCGGACTCGGGCGCACCGGCGCTACCTCGCACGTCTCGAGCGGCGACCTCTTGATCGCCTTCAGCACGACGCGCCTGTATCCGCGTGACGGAGATCCGCCGGCGCTTGCCGAGATCGAAGATACCGATCGGCTCGACGCCCTGTTCGCGGCGACCGCCGAAGCGACCGAAGCCGCGATCGTCGACGCGCTGCTCTCGGCGCGCACGATGTCGGGCGCGCGCGGGATCACGCTCTACGCGCTGCCCGAAGAACGCCTTCGCGCGCTGCTGGCTGCCGCCGGTCGCTGAAGTACCGCCCTTTCAGGCGATGCGAAGCGATGTCGAGGCCCGGCGATCTTTGCGCCGGCGTGGGCTGCGACGCTGTTCCTCACCCACGAAGGTGGCTTCCGGCCGCACCGGTTCGCGCGCGGTTTCCCCGAGGTAGTCGGGGATGACGAAGAGCGGTTCGAGCGGGACGATCGCGTCGATCGAGTCGTCGCCGACCGTGAGGTGGCACATCGCTTGGTCGCGGCTCATGCCGAAGAGGAGGCTCGGACTGATCGCGCCGGGCGAGTGGTGCGTCGCGCGATCCAGCAGCGCGAGCGTCTCCTGGTCGTCGGTCTTGAAGAAGATCTTTTGGGTGAAGTTTTGCAGCGCGGCATCGACGTGATGTCGCGGTAGCGCCGAATAGAGCGACGACACGCCGTGCGCCGTCGCCAGCACCATGCAGCCGGCGGAGCGGACGATGCCGAACGACTGGATGTCGGATTCCGAGATGCAGAGCTGATATTCGTCGAGGGCAAACACGACCGGGCGCGTTTGGTCGAGTGCGGGGTTCGCGCGGCGCCGCTCCATCGTCGTGAAGAAGCGACGTTTGGCCATCGTGTAGAGTACTTGAGCTGCGCTGTCGTATTCGGCGCGGGGAATGTGTAAGACGATGACCTTGCCGTCGAAGACGGACTCGATCCCGACGAGATCGCGCTGATGTGTGAAGGTTTTCGCGATCCTCGCGTCGCGCAGCGGCTCGAGCAGCTGCGAGATCGCGAACTGCACGGTCCGGCGCGTCTCCGCCGTGAATTGGAACCAACGCGCGTCCTCGTAGTTGATCGCTTCGTCGATGGTCCAGGCTTCTTCGCTGTTTGGGAGCATCGCGCGGCGATGCTCCGCGGCGTGGACTCTGACCGTCGCGGCGTACTGCTCGTCGAAGCAGTACGAACTGAGATGCTCGAACGTATAGTATTGCCGCCCGGTCCCGAGCAGCATGCGGAGGACGTTCTTGAGCCGCGTGACGGCACCGTCGAGTGCCTGCAAGTCGGCGTCGGCGACCCGGCCAAGCGCATCGCGGAAGTACATCGCGTCGACGTCGGGGCTGCCGCTCAGGAGGTCGAGCCCGACCTCGGAGCCGGGCTGAATCACCAGGGCCTCGCGGCCGGCCTGGCGCGCGATCTCGACGACTTCGGCAACGACTTCGGGCTTCGGCGCGAGGATGAACGCACCGGCATCGAGCCCGCCTAGCATCTGAGCGAGGATCGGATTGAACGCCCGAGTCGTCTTGCCGGCTCCGGACGACCCGAGAATGAGCGTGTGACGGGTGAGGTCGTTGAAGGAGAGGGCGGCGCGAGCCGTACCGTCACCGAGCACGACCGAACGGTCGCGTGGGGCCAAACGGGCAGTCGAAGTGCGTCCTTGCATGCTCTAAGGCTATCGCGTTCGGTCCGCGGGTCGTAGGGCCGAAAGGCTCAGCCGCCTTCAGAAAGTGCCCAAGGTCTTAGGGGGAGCCGCGGGACTTTCGACCTACGTTTTAGGCTCGGAGCAAGCCGAGGTTCGTGAAGTCCGCGATGATCGAATCGACGTCGGGGCGGGCGCGTTCGGTGTCCACCAGGAATGCGTTCGCGACGCCGACCGCGATCTCAGGGACCGTGCGCGTCCCGTCGCAGAGTTCCAACACCTTGCCGGCCGTCGAATTGAGCACGTGCACCTTCCCGTTGCCGGGATCGTGGACGAGCGTCTCGTCGCCGGCGACCGAAATCTCGAGGCCGGGAACCTGTCGCGGTTTCATTGCGATGTGATCAGTAATCTCCAAGCGTACCGTCCACCTTTGCGCGGCGCACTGCGCGGCTGAAAGCGTAGAGCGAGATCGGCCCCAGGACGACCGTGAGGACGGCCAACCAGAGCGCGTCCGGTCCGAGTTCGAAGATGCCGGCACCGGCCACCGCGCCACGGATACCGTTGAGCGAGTGCGTGATCGGCAGCGTCCATGAGATCAGTTGCAGCCAGTGCGGCAGCCGGTCGACCGGAAAGAGCACGCCGCCGAGCAGCGCGCCGAGACCGCCGAAGAGCATCGCCGTCGGCGCCTCTTGTTTGAAGGTCATGATGCTCGCCGCGCTCAGAACGCCGATCGGCGACATCGCGAGCATCGTGAGCGCGAGGAAGATCGCGGCGGTGATGAGGTTGACGTGGTTGAGCTGCAACCCGAGGCCGAGGGCGATGGCGAGGAAGAACGCGATCTGCACGAGCGTCAATGCGAACGCCCAGAGTCCCGACGACAAGATCAAGAGCGGCAGGCTCGTCGGCGTCGCCATCAGGACCTCTAGCGTCCCGACCATCTGCGCGCCGCGCATGGCTTGCTGGAAACTGTGAATCGAGACGTTCTGGAAGCGCACGAACGCCAGGTTGATCGCAACGTAATCAAAGTAGGTGGCCGGATGTCCGACGATGCCGTACGCCTTCGACGGTCCGACCAGCTTCGCGATGAAGAAGAAGGTCACGACCTGGCCCACGATGCTGAGCCAGCTGCCCCAGAAGTTGACCGGATACGCAAGCGCGATGCGCGCGTCGCGCATGAAGATCGCGCGCGACTTGTCGAGCGCGCTATTCATTGCGCGCTCCCGCCGTCGCAGCGCGGAAGACCTCGAACGGCTCCTCGTCGAGTTGCCGGAAAGCGCGAATGGTGACGCCGTTACCCCCCAGCACGCCGAGCAGCGACGTCAGATTCCGTTCGCGCAGCTCGAGGTCGACGATCAAACCCGGTTCGCCGTCCATCATCTCGACCGAACCGACGCCGTCGACGCAGCGAAGCCGCTCGAGCAGGCCGTCGTCGAAACGGTCGAGCGAGATCGCGTAACGGCGCCGATCGGCGAAGCGGCTGCCGAGTTCGAGCGGCGTTCCTTGCGCGACGATGCGTCCGTCGGAGAGGATGACGACCGTGTCACATATCGACCAAGCCTCGGCTAAGACGTTGGTGCTAGCGACGACCGTCTTCCCCAGTTCGCGCGCCAAACGGTCGCGCATCAGCGTGCGAATCGCTTCGGTGTGGACCGGATCGACCGCGCGCGTCGGTTCGTCGAAGAAGAGCACTTCGGGGTCGGCCAGCATCGCCCGGGCCACGGCGAGCCGTTGGCGCATCCCGGTCGAATATGTCCGCACCTCCACGTCGAGGACGCGCGCGATGTCGACGGTCTTCGCAACCTCGATGACGCGCGCCGCGACGATTCTGCGCGGCAGCCCGGCGAGGATCGCAAAGAATTCCAGATTGGCCCGCGCCGTCAGACGGTAGTAAAACGCGCGTTCTTCGCTCGTGCAGAGCCCGATGCGGCGTTTGACCTCCATCGGCTGGGCCACCGCGTCGACGCCGTCGACGAAGATCTCGCCGCGATCCGGCAGCAAGAGCGTCGACATCAGCTTCAGCAAGGTCGTCTTGCCGGCGCCGTTGGGCCCGAGCAAGCCGAAGACGCTGCCGCGCGGGATCGTCAGGTCGATATCGTCGAGGACGACCCGGCGCTCGCGCCGGCGACCGAAGCGCCGCAGCCATTCACTCATTCGATACGTGCGCGGAAACGACTTGGTGACGCCGCGCAGTTCGACGATCGGGGAGACGGCGTTCACGGTCCTTGCATTCGCGCCGCGTAGAAGAGCGCGAGCGGCGTCAGGGCGAGCCTGCCGGCGATCTGGCGGAGCGACGGGCGGTCGAGCGTCAAGATGCGCTTGGCCAATTCGTTCCAACCCTCGGCTGCGAACCAGGCTTCGACGCCGACGGTCCGCGCGCCGAGGAGTCGCGGCATGTCGTCGCGGCGCCCGGTCCAGCGGAGATACGCATCGCTCCGAGCGTCGACGTTCCATTCGAGGCCCGCCATCTGCGCGGCCAGCGCGAGGCTTGCGTTCAAGCGGACGGGATCGATCGGCTCGGTACCGGCCAAAATGCGGAGACGTTCGAGCTCGTGCGGATCCAACGCGCGCAGGGCGCGCGCGCAAAGAAACGTATCGCGTAGGCGTTCGTGACCGATGGCGTGGATCGCGCCGTGCAACGCGGTCGCAAAGGCGTCGAAGCAGCGCGCGCGGCTTTCGTTGTTTTCGACGAAGACAAGGTGCGGCTCGAGTGCCGCCCAGTCGGTCGGCAAGCCGACGAGCCCGGGCGGTGCGAGCGCGACGTGCAGTTCGACGAACGCGCCGTTACGCTTCGGCGGGTGAAGCGCCGCGAGGTGGTGATGGCTCTTGCGATAGCGAGCCTGGGCCAACTCGCTCGCGCGGAACGTGTACCCGTGGCGCTGGAGTGCGACCGCCGCCGCGTCGGCTTTATCGGCTGGAACCAAGATGTCGATGTCGCAACTCGCGTGGTGGGCGGAGCCGTCTTCGCCGCGAAAGACGCGGGCCGCGCCTTTGAGGAGCGCGAACGGGACGTGCGCTTCGCTCAAGAACCGAACGATCGCGCCGATCTGCGAGCGCCGCGCGATCGACGTAACGGCGTCGATGCGCGTCGCGGGTACGAGCATTCTGCGTAAGCGGTCGGCGACCGGGTCGCCGTCGAGCGCGCGGAGCGCGTCGGAGACGATGCCGGCGCAACGATGGCGCGTCGCGGTCTGCACGAAACGCACCGGTTCGACCGACGCGATCGCGGTGGCGAGCGCTGACGTGTCGTTGCGGACGATCGCCGAGAGCGCCGCGACGAGCGCCGGCTGGGTGCGCGGACGTCGCGACGGAAAACCGAATTGGAAGGCGGCCGAGAAGAGGTAGCCGAGACGGTGCAGTGCGGCGCGCAACCGGTGGCAGTGCGCGTAATATTGGCCGCGCAGCGCAAACAGCACGCCGTCGATGCGTGGCGCCTCAGGTTGGCCGCTCGCGTAAACCGCCTGGATGGTGGCAAGGACGTCGCGGTGCGGGACGTCCTCGATGATGTGCGGCTGCGCGTCGCCGGCCGTCCGAATGCCGGCGGCTGTGACGGCGATCACACGGTGCGCGATGAGTTTGTCGATCCCGCGGAAGATGACGACATCCCCGACTCGAGCCGCACCGGTATAGGGACCGACTCGGAGGACCATCCCCTCGCGAAAGAGCGGCGTCATGCTCGCGCCGCGCATCGCAAGGCGCGCGCCGCTGGCGGCGCTCAAACGCAAAATCTGATCGGTTCGTTCAGAACGCTCGGTCATGCGCACGTCCCTGGTATCGGCAAAGGGTCTCCGCCTCTACTCTCGCACGGCGGCCGGGAACGCGGCAGAAGCCCCGGTCGCATCGTTCTGGGCCATTTGGCCCAGCGCTCATTCGTGGGAGGTTTGAGCGATGAGCCGGGCCGTCTCGTCGGGCGTCCCGAGGGTCAGCCTGTACGGCCGGGCTCGCCGCAGCAGCCGCGTCGCCTCGACGACTCGCGCCGAGCCGCGCGCGCGGCTGCGGAGCGGCGCTCCGAGTAACGCTGTGACGGCGGCTTCAAGCGGCATCGGCTCGACGCTAGCTGTCGGCCCGCGGCCGGCGATGAAGAAGATCGCGCGCAACGGTCGCGGCTCGGGGAGGGCGACATCGCCGAAGAGGTCGGCGTAATCGATGAACGTCCAGTCGCCGCCCGCCCGGTCGATGCCGAGCAATTTGAGGCTTGCGGCGCGCACGTTGAGCGCACGCGGAAACGGAAGCACCACGTCGCCGTCGAGGATGCAGCGCTCGTCGGAGTAGAGCGGCATCCCGCGACGCGCGCACGCGATGGCAGTCGTCGTCTTCCCGCCCATCGAGGCGGCGGTGATCGCGGCCGCGACGCCGTTGACGCGGATCGCGGCGGCGTGAAACGAAAGATGGGCGCTGCGCTCCATGAAATACTCGGTGCGCACGACGACGTCGGCCAGAAACTGCAGCGCCGATGGAGCGAGCGGGTCATCCCATCGAAATGCCGGACCGTCGTCAACCCAAAAGTACGTGGCGCCGACCTCGACGACGGCATGGCCGCGGAGAGCGGCGGATCCCTTGGGCGCGAGCCGCGCGTAGCGCCGGCGATGCAGCGCGGCGGCTTCGGCGTCGCTGAAGCCGATCTCGATCGTCGTCCCGAACCACGTGGTAGCGGCCGTGTGCGTCGCGCGCTCGCCGAGTTCGCGACGGCGCCGCCCGTCGAGTTCGATCGTCGTCAGCCGATCGGCGCTAATCGGACCTTTCACCGGAACGCCTCAGCGAGCACGGCGGCGGCGTCCTTGGGGTCGCCGAGCGTGACACGATAGGCAGGGACTCCCGAGAAGAGCGCCGCGAGATTGCTCAAGCGCCCAAAACCCTCGGCGTCTGAATTGAGCCGGCGCGCCAGCTCGAGTGAAGCGACCGCCGTCGCAATCGGTTCGCAGCGCGGTGCCGCGCCGTCGTGGCAGCGCTCGAGCAACACGATCCCTGCGAGCGGCGCCGATGACGCGTAGATATCGGGGCCATAGATATCGACGGGATCGATCGCGTGCCAGATGTTGAAGCCGGCGCTCGAGACTTTTGCGTCGTCGACGGCGCAGCGTTGGTGGATGCGCCGATTCTCGATCTGCGCGAGAGCCGGTTCGCGGATCATGAACGTGCGCGGATAACCCGAGACGACGCGATCGGTTTTCCGCACGAAGACGAACTCGTCGCTCAAGAGGCGCGCACCGCGATCGAGCAGCGCCAGCGCGAGCGTCGTTTTCCCGGCGCCTGATTCGGCGACGGCGACGATGGCGCCGGCCGGAAGCGCGAGCGCCGCACCGTGGAAACTCAGCCACGCGTCGTTGCGGCGAAAGCTCTCTCGGAACAGCCGGTTCGAGCCGTAGAAGCCGAAACGAAACGCGCCGCGCGCGGTGCTCTTCTCGAGGTCGATCTTCGTTCCGTTGAATTCGACGCTCGGCTGCGCACCGCGGCCGTGAATCGCGGCGCGATCGAGTGGGACGCCCGGGACGGGCCGCGCGATACGCGTCCGCGCGTACGTCGAGCGCACGTAGTCGCGAATCTCCGGCGAATCGACCTCGAGGGCCAACTGCCGCTCGAGGGTCAAAAAGAAATCGGGCACCGTGCTCCTCATCGGCTTACCGTATGAGCGGCATGACGCCCGATCTGGGGTGGACTGAGATGGTCGTTGATAAGGAAATCCCGTGTGCTCTCGCAACTATGCCATGGGGCGGAGGTCGGGAAAGGTGTCGAGTGGGACCGCCTACCTTGGGACTTCGGACCTATAAGACCGCGGGGGGAAAAAAAAGACCCGGCGAGACGCCGGGCCCTCAAGGATAGGCTGCTCGAGGCTAGTTCTTGGAGCTCGAGCCGCCGCCGAACGCCTCTGCGAGGACTTCGGCAGTGTCGACGGTCGCAAGGACCGCAGGGCTGACGTACGTCATATGATTTTTTCTCCTTGGAAAAGTGGGCCGGTGTCCGCCGTTTGGCGGCGTGCCCTCCTAGAACTATCGCACGACGGCCGCGTGGCTCGAAGAATCCGGAGGCGCACCGGGCATAGGCACTCCGGTCCGGCCCATCGGTCCCGGCAATCCGCAAAAATGGGTCGAGCGCCGCATCTGATGGCTGCGGACCTCTACCTCTTATAGCGCCTTCTAGCGCGCGGGCAGGCCGGCGCGAGGCTCCCTGCCGATATAGTGCCTGACGTGAGCGTGCCAGCCGAGCGGCGCATTCTGATCGTGGTCGTGGCCGCGGGCCTCCTCGCGCTCGCGTCCTACTTTGTTCGCGATGCGGCGCACGGGCGCGCCTTCCTCGAACGCAACGTCTACAACTGGCCCGTCTGGTACTGTGGCGCGGAAGCCGTCTCCGAGCATCGCGATCCATATCGCGTCGAGCCGCTGCGCGCGTGCGAGCATCGCGTTCGAGGAGCGGTATTCAAGCAACGCTGGGCGGTGATCCCGATGCCGTTGCCGGGCTATTCCCTCGTCCTGATGTGGCCGCTGCTGGCGTTGCCGTTCTTCGCCGGAAAGACGGTGTGGATCGCCGTGGTGTTCGTGGCGCTCGGTATCAGCGCATGGTCCAGCGGGCGGTTGACCGGAGTCTGGTTCCCCGCGGTCCTGTTGATCCTCGCGCCGACCGTCGGGGTCCTGAATCTCCTCTACGGAGGGCTCGAACCGATCGGCATCGCCGCTTTGTGCGCCGCCGCCCTCGCCTTCGAACGAAACCGGCCGAGCCTCGGCGGGGCGCTCACCGTCCTTGCGCTGATCGAACCGCACCTCGGCGTTCCGGCGGTCGTGGCGGCGTTCGCGCTGATTCCGCGCTCGCGTGTCGCGATCGTCGCCGGCGCGGCCATCTTCGCGCTCGCGAGCGTCGCACTGCTCGGCTGGGGGACCGTGGTCGAGTACGTTCGCGCCGTCCTCCCCGCGCAGTCCGCCGGCGAGGGCGCCATCTCGACGCAGCAGTACAGCCTCACGCACCTCGTCTATCTGGCCGGCGTGTCGACGAAGGTCGCGACGACGCTCGGTTCGATCTGGTATCTCGGCGCGATCGCGCTCGGAACGTTTGCCGCGGCCCGCATCCGCGCGCTTTTCGGTCGTGCCTCGGCCGTCGTGCTCGTGCCGGTCGCGATCTCGCTGTTCGGTGGTCTCTACGTGCACAACCATCAGATCGCGGCGGCGCTGCCGGGCGCGCTGTTGCTCGCGACGCTCCCGCTGCGCCATCGCTGGCTTGCGATCGCAGCCGTCGCGCTACTCGCCTTTCCGTGGGAATTCAGCACGCGTTCGCAAGAAATCGTCGCATGCTTCGCGGTCTGCGCGAGCATCTTGGTGCTCGCTCCCGGTCTGGCGCTGCCGCGCCGCCTCGTCGTGTCGTGTGTGCTGCCCGTGCTTTTCGCTGTCGGTTGGTCGTTCGTCGACGCGCTGCCGCACAGCAGGTTCGCGTTGGCCGCGCAACCGGCGACGATTGCGGCGAACGATTTGGCGACGACCGCGTGGACGAAGTTTTTGCTCTGGACGCCGGGTCGCACGGTCGACGACGCCGCGACCTTCCTCCTGAAGATTCCGTGGTGGCTCGCCTTGTTCGCGCTCGCGCTCCTCGCGACGCTCGTCCTGCTGCAGCCGGCGCGCGCCGGGGACAGGTCGGCCGCCACGGAGGCGTAAAAGAGAGGGCTGCCGCCGCGAGTCCCGAGGTCCCGTCAGCGTGAGTTCGTTCGTCCACCTGCACGTTCACAGCGAGTATTCGCTTTTGGACGGGGCCTGTCGCGTCGACGACCTCTGCAAGCAAACGGCTGAAGATGGTGCGCCCGGAATCGCCTTGACCGACCACGGCGTGATGTTCGGCGCGATGGAGTTTTACTACGCGGCGCGCGACCATCGGCTGGTGCCGATCGTCGGTTGCGAAGCGTATCTCGCGCCTCGCGGTCGCTACGACCGGACGACGCGCGATGAGGCGCACGTCACGCTGCTCGCCGCCGACCTCGTCGGCTACCGCAATCTCGTCGCGCTGATCTCGAAAGGCTTCCTGGAAGGCTATTATTACAAGCCGCGGATCGATCTCGATCTCCTCGCGAAGCACAACGACGGTTTGATCGTGCTCTCGGGCTGCATGTCGGGACTCTGCGCGCAGCCGCTCTTGCGCAACGACTACGAGGCGGCGAAAAAGGCCGCCAAGACGTATCGCGAGATCTTTGGCGACCGCTTTTACGTCGAGATCATGCGGCACGGAATCGCGGAACAGGATGTGGTCAACGAGGGGCTCATCAGGTTGGCGCGCGAGCTCGACCTGCCGCTCGTGGCCACGAACGATTCACACTATCTGCGGCGCGGGGATGCGGCGGCGCACGACGTCCTCCTCTGCATCGGGACCGGAAAAACCGTCCAAGACGCCAACCGGATGAAGTTTCTGACCGACGAGTTCTATGTCAAATCGGCCGAAGAGATGCGCCAGATCTTCGCCGACGTTCCGGAGGCGTGCGACAACACGCTCGCGATCGCCGACCGGATCGACATGAGGATCCCCGAGAGAAGTTTCAACATCCCGATCTACCCGGTTCCGGCTGAGCCGACCCTGGCGGCAGTTGCGGAGTCTACTGGCAACTCGAAGTTGGCTGCGCCGGCACTGCAAGCGCAGCTCGGGCTGCTGGGCGCGAAATCGCCGGAAGAGTATCTGCGGGAACTGTGCGAGGCGGGACTGCTCGAGCGCTACGGCGAGGAGCGGGCGGCGAACGATGCGGCTTTGCGCGAGCGGCTCTCTTACGAGCTCGACACGATCATTTCGATGGGTTTCGCCTCCTATTTCCTGATCGTTTGGGATTTCATCAAGTACGCGCGCGACCATGACATCCCGGTCGGCCCGGGTCGCGGCTCGGCGGCCGGCTCGGTCGTCTCGTACATCCTCCACATCACCGGCCTCGATCCGCTGAAGTTCGGGCTGATCTTCGAGCGCTTCCTCAACCCCGACCGCGTCTCGATGCCCGACATCGACACGGATTTCTGCGTCGAGCGGCGCGACGAAGTCATCAAGTACGTCACGGAAAAATACGGCAAGGACCACGTCGCGCAGATCGTGACCTTCGGGACGATGGCGGCGCGAGCGGCGGTGCGTGACGCGGGCCGCGCGCTCGGCGTCCCGTTGAGCGAGGTCGACCGGGTCGCGAAGTTGATTCCATCGGGTCCGGGCGGGCTCACCATTGAGCAGGCGCTCAAGAGCATCCCGGAACTGAAAACGCTCTGCGACGGCTCGCCGCAGATTCGAGCGCTGCTCGACACCGCGAAGTCGATCGAAGGCTTGGCACGACACGCCTCGACCCACGCCGCCGGCGTCGTGATCTCGAAAGACCCGCTGGTCGAGAGCACGCCGCTGATCAAGTTCGGGGAAGACGAGATCAACACTCAGTACGACATGGACTGGGTCGAACGCATCGGTTTGCTCAAGATGGATTTTCTCGGCCTGCGCAATCTCACGGTCATGAAGAACGCCGTCGACGAGATTCGGCGTACGGAGAGCCCGGATTTCGATCTGGAGAAGATCCCCGACGACGACCGCAAGACCTTCGCGATGCTCGGTCGCGGCGAGACGACCGGCGTCTTCCAGTTGGAATCGGAAGGGATGCGGCGCGTCGTCTCGGAGTTGCGGCCGACGGCGTTCGACGACATCATTGCGCTGGTCGCACTGTACCGCCCGGGGCCGATGGAATGGATCCCGCAGTACATCAGCAACAAGCACGGCCGCACGAAGGCGCGCTACGTTCACCCGAAACTCGAGCCGATCCTCGCTCCAACCTACGGAATCGCCGCGTATCAGGAGCAGGTCATGCAGATCGCGCGCGACATCGCCGGCTTCTCGATGGCGGAGGCCGACGAATTGCGCCAGGTGATGGGCAAGAAGCAAAAGGAAAAGATTCCGCGCTACCGCGAGAAATTTGTCAATGGTGCGATCCAACAAGGCCTGACGAGAAAGATCGCGGAGGAGATCTTCCAGTTCGTCGAGCCGTTCGCCGGTTACGGATTTCCGAAGGGGCATGCGGCGGCGTACGGCTGGATCTCGTATCAGACGGCGTACCTCAAGGCGAATTTTCCGCGCGAGTATCTCGCCGCGTTGATGACGTCCGTCAGGGACAAGACCGACAAGCTCGTCGAGTATATCGATGAAGCGCGGCGGGTCGGGATCGCGGTGCTGCCGCCGGACGTCAACGAGTCGCGCACCAACTTCACGGTGGTCGGGCCCGACATTCGATTCGGTCTGTCCGCGATCAAGGGCGTCGGCGAAGGCGCGGTTGCGTCGATGATCGACGCGCGGGAACGAAGCGGACCGTTCGCTGATTTCTTCGATTTCGTCAAGCGGCTCGATCTGCGGCAACTGAACCGCAAGGTGTTGGAGGCTTTGATCAAGTGCGGCGCGCTCGATTCGCTCGGCGGCAACCGCGCGCAAAAGCTCGACGCGCTCGACGGCGCGCTCGAAGTCGCGTCGCGCGACGCGCGTGACCGCGAATCAGGTCAGGCGTCGTTGTTCGGTGCCGTCGAAGTGGAGCACGAGGAATTGCGTCCGCAATTCCGTTTCTTGCCGGCGCCGCCGTTGCTCGAGCAGCTCGGCTGGGAGAAGGAGACGCTCGGGATCTTCGTCTCAGGCCACCCGCTCGCCGACGTCGCCGAGGCGCTGGCGCGCGGGGGCGCGATCCCGATCAAGGAGCTTCGGAACCGCCAGGAAGGCGAACCCGTCACGCTCGCGGGCCTTTTGACCACCGTGCGACGGACGCTGACGAAGGCGCAGCAGCAGATGCTCATCGCGACGCTCGAGGACATGAGCGCAAGCGTCGAGTGCATCGTTTTCCCGAAGGACTATCCGCAGCTGCAAGCGGCGTTCGTCGCGGATGCGATCGTGACGCTCAAAGGTCGGGTCCGCTTTCGCGAGCGCCGCGGGACGATTCCGGGCGACGAAGCTCCGGTCGAGCTGTCGGTGACCGTCAACGAAGTCAGAGGTTTCGACCGGCGTGATCTGCCGGCGGCTCCGAAAACCTGGCACGTCAACGCACTCTCGCACAAAGAGATCGACGCGCTCGCGCACTTGCTCGAGGAATGGCCGGGGAGCGTCCCGGTGATGTTGCACGTCGGCGAGACGGTCGAGCAGATGCCCCGCGGCATCGCGCAAGGAACCTCGGTCAAACGCGAACTGGAAACGATCTTCGGAAACGCGCGGGTCTGGGAGGGGTAGATGCGTCTACCAGCCGGGACCAGAGATTGGCTGCCGCCGGAACTCCATCGTAAACGCGCCGTTGAGAACGCGTTGCGGGGAGTGTTCGCGCGCTGGGCGTACGCCGAGGCGCAGACGCCGAGTTTCGAGCGCTTCGACGTTCTCGAAACGGGCCTCGGCGCCAATTTGGCCCAGGCTACGTTTCTGTTTGGGGATCGGAACGGGACCCAACTCGCGCTGCGGCCCGAGATGACGACGCCGATCGCGCGCTTGGTCTCGAGCCGGATGCGCGAGGCGCCTCTGCCGATTCGTCTCTCGTACGTGCAGCCCGTCTACCGATACGAAGATCCGCAAGAGGGCCGGATGCGCGAGTTCACCCAGGCGGGCCTCGAGTTGATCGGTGCCGAGAGCGCCGACGCTGACGCGGAGTGCTTGTTCACGGCGATCGAGGCACTCGACGCGCTCGGCCTCGACGACGCATTGTTCGACATCAACCACGCCGCCATCGTCGACGGCATCCTCGAAGGGATCGGACTCACACCGCCGCAGGTCGATACCTGCAAAGCGCTCATCTCCGACCGCAATCTCGTCGCCCTGCGCGACCGGCTCGACGCGATGGGTCGGCGCTCGTCGATTGACGAGATCGTGCGTTTGGTGATGATGCGCGGCCGCGCCGGCGTCCTGAACACGGTGCGTCGCTTCTGCACGACCGAGAGCAGCCGCGCCGGCGTCGAGTACCTCGCGCGCCTGCTGGCACGCGGCGCCGATCTGGGCTACGCGAACCGGATCAACGTCGACCTGGCGCTGTTGCGCGACTTTTCATACTACACCGGGTTCATCTTCGAAGGCTACGTCGGCGAAGTCGGCTTTTCGCTGTGCGGCGGCGGCCGCTACGACGAACTCTTGCCGCGCTTCGGGTTTAACGCCGGTGCGGTCGGCTGGTCGGCTGGGATCGAACGGTTGTTGCTCGCGCTCGAACGGCGCCACAGCGTGCACTTCGGCACGGCACCGGCGATCGACGTCTTGGTGAGCGGCTCGGACGTGATTGCGGCACGCGAACGCGTGGCCGGAAAAATCGTGCGCATCGACTTCGAGCGGCGCTCGGAGAAAGAACTTTTGGAAGAAGCACGACGTCAACGCATCCCTCGCCTGGTGATCGCGCGCGGCGGCGACGTTCGCGAGATCGAGGTGACCTGGTGAGCCTGACGATCGCGATTCCGAAGGGTCTATTGTTCGAGCCTTCGGTCGACCGGCTGCGCGCGGTCGGGATCGACGTTCCCGCGAATCCGGGGCGAAAGCTGGAGAGCGTCGATGCGGCTGGGACGCGCGTGTTGTTTGTCCGTCCGGCCGACGTCCCGGCCTACGTCGAATTCGGCGCGGCCGACTGTGGCATCGTCGGCGCAGACGTCTTGTGGGAGACCGAACATCACGTCTGCGAGCTGAGCGATCTTCGATTCGGCGCCTGCCGCCTAGTCGTTGCGGCGCGCCGGTCCGATCGTTATCACGAGGGCGCACAATTGCCCACGTTCTTGCGCGTGGCAACGAAATTTGCGAAGCGTGCCGAAGCGTATTTCGCCGAACGCGATCTTCCCGTTCAGATCATCGCGCTGCACGGTGCGGTCGAATTGAGCCCCGTCGTCGGATTGGCCGATCTGATCGTCGACTTGGTGGCGACCGGGAAGACGCTGGAAGAAAACGATCTCGTCGTGGTCGACGAAATCGCATCCTCGACGGCGCGCTTCGTCGTCAACGAGGTGCGTTTCCGAGCGAAGTACGCGGCGATCATGGCGCTGCTCGAGCGGCTCGATCCGGCGCTGACGAAACCGTGAGGATCGTCGCGGCGAGCGAACGCGAGGCGCTCGTGCGTCTCTACGCAGGAGGCTGGGATCCGCCGGCCGAGGTGACGCAGACCGTCGCCTCGATGTTGGCCGACGTACGCGCGCGCGGTGACGCGGCGCTGATCGACTACACGCGCCGTTTCGATTTTCCCGCTGCCTCCGAGTCCGCGCTGCGCGCCGTGCTGCCGACACTCGATGCGGCGCGTGAGGCCGTCCCACCGCAGATCGCGGACGGGTTGTCGCTGGCCCACGATCGCGTCGTGCGCTTCCACGAGATGCAACGTCCGCACGAGTTCGAGCACCGAGACGCGGATGGGACGCTGAGCGCGCTCTTGATTCGTCCGTTCGCCGCGATCGGCGCCTACGTGCCGGGCGGATCGGCGCGCTTGCCGTCATCGCTGATCATGACCGTCGTGCCCGCGAAGATCGCGCGCGTGCCGCGCGTCGTCGTCGTCACGCCGCCCGGACGCGACGGCTCGCTCGATCCGGCGATCGTCTTTGCGGCGTGCCTGTGCGGCGTCGACGAGTTGTACGCGGTCGGCGGTGCGCAGGCGATCGGGGCGCTCGCGTTTGGCACGCAGACGATCGCACGCGTCGACAAGATCGTCGGTCCGGGAAGCGTCTGGGTGACCGAAGCGAAACGCCAGGTCTACGGCACCTGCGGAATCGACGGGCTGGCGGGACCTTCCGAAGTGCTCGTCGTCGCCGACGATTCGGCGAAGCCGGAATTCGTCGCGGGCGAACTCGTCGCTCAGGCCGAGCACGATCCGCTGGCACGCGTCGCGGCGGTCAGCGAGGATCGAGACCTGCTCGAACGTGTGGCGGCGCTCCTCGAAAGCCCGTTTTCGACCGAGTGCGGGCGCGGCGACATCGTCGCACAGGTCATGCGCGAAGGAACCTATCTCATTCACGCGCGCGACCGCGCCGAGGTCCTCGAAGTGATCGACTGTTTTGCGCCCGAGCATCTGTCGCTGCAAGTACGTGAGCCGTTGTCGCTCATACCGCGCATCCGTCGCGCCGGCGCGCTCTTCATCGGCGCCGAAACGCCGGTCGCATCTGGAGATTATCTGGCGGGCAGCAACCACGTGCTGCCGACCTCGGGAGCGGCGCGTTTCTCGTCGGGATTACGCACCGCTGATTTCTACCGCACGATGTCGCTGATCGAGAACAGTCCCGCGCGGATGCGTCACGACGCGCCCATCCTTTCGACGTTGGCGAACTTCGAGGGCTTGCCGGCGCACGCGCGTACCGCGGAAATGCGCGCCGGCGAGGGTGACTAAGCCGGCCCCTGGGGAGCGCCCGTTGCTGCTCGCGCTCGATTTGGACGGAACGCTGCTCAAGACGCTCGGGTCGATACGGCCCGCGGTCATCGACGCGGTTCGTGCGGCGGCTGAAGCGGGAGTTCCGGCGACGATCGTGACCGGGCGGATGTACGTCGGAACGATCCCCTACATCCGCGTGCTCGGGATCGAGGGTCCGGTGATCTGCTATCAGGGCGCGGTGCTCGCCGAGGCGATGAGCGGCCGGTTCTTACGCGAGACGCCGCTCGCGAACGCGACGGCGCTCCGCGCGTACGACGCGGCGAAAGCCGAGGGCTATTGCGTTCTGTTCTACGCGGACGATCGGTTCTACGTCGAAGAACGCAACCGCTACGCCGATCTCTATGCGCTCATCTCGGGCACCGAACCGATCGTCGTGCGCTCGTTGCCCGAAGCGTTCGCGGGGCGCGGCAGCACGAAGGTCAATGTCGTGACCGATCCCGAGCGTGTGCAGGCGTGCGTGGACCTGATGCGGCGGACCTGCGGCGATGATGCCTACGTGACCCGCTCGAATCCGGAATTCGTAGAATTGCTCGATCCGAACGTCGACAAAGGCCGCGCGCTACGCGAGGTCGCCGACCTGCATGGAATCGCGCTGGAGCGCGTGCTCGCCATCGGGGACTCGTATAACGACGTTCCGCTGCTGCGCGCGGCCGGCTTCGCCGTCGCAATGGGCTCGGCTCCGCCGGAGTTGAAGGCTGAGGCGGACGCGGTAGTGGGCGACGTCGAACACGACGGCGTGGCGGAAGCGATCGGGCGTTTTGTGCTGGAGGCCTCGTGAAGATCCAAAAGCCGCTTCCGCTGAGGCGCTCGAAGCCATCGCTCGGCGATTGGATTCGCCGCTTCTGGGTACTCGGGGTTCTGGTCGTATTCGGGCTCGCGTATGGTGCGTGGCTCGGCATCAACGCATCGTACTTCCGAGTCAAGCACCTTCAGGTCAGCGGCCTGCACCGCGTGACGCGCGGCGACGTCGCGTCACACGCGATGATCAGCGCGCGCAGCAGTATTTGGCTGCTCGATACCGGCGGGATCGCGCGTCGCGTCGAGGCGATCCCGTACGTCTTGACGGCGCACGTGCATCGCGCCCTTCCGCAGACCGTACGCATCGAGATCAGCGAGCGAGCGCCCGACGGTTGCGTGCGCACGGACGACGGCGCGATGTTGACGGTCGACGTGAGCCGGCGCGTCCTCGAACGCGGCTGCCCCGCGACGGCGATCGTCTACTTGGCGCGCTCGGTCGACGACACGCCGCCGGGACAAGTCATCGAGGACGCCGATCTCGCGCAACTGCAAAAGGATGCGCACGTGCTGGCCGAGTCCGGCGAGCGGCTGACGGACTTCAGTCACGACAAGTACGGTCAGCTCGAGGCGCGGCTCGCCGACGGAATTCGCGTCCGCTTCGGCGACGAAGACGACCTTGAGGGCAAACGGCGTTTGATCGGTTCGGTCCTCGCTTCGCTCGGCAATCGGCTCGCCGGCGTGACCGCAATCGACCTGAGAACGCCGGCGACGCCGGTCGTCGAGCGGAGATAGCCATCAGCGAGGGCCTACTTGACCTGACGTATCCACCGATATGAACACCGAATCTACAAGGATTCCACCGAACGACCACAATATGTTGTGGTGATGCCTGTTGGTAACCCCAAGCGGCCTGTTTCGGGGGTCCCGCGCGCTTTTGTGCGCGAGGGGCGCGCCGCGTCATGAGTAAGCCATCGCGGGGGACGACGATCGCTGGGCTCGACATCGGCACGACCAAAACGTGCGCCGTCGTCGCCACGAGCACGCCTGAGGGCCTCGACATCATCGGTGTCGGTGAAGCGCCCTCGACCGGATTGCGCAAAGGCGTGATCACCGATCTCGAGGAGACCGTGCGCTCGATCGAGGCCGCGACCGAGAAAGCCGAGCGAATGGCGGGCGTGCACATCTCGCACGTTTACGTCGGCGTGACCGGCGAGCACGTCCACAGCACGAACAACCGTGGGGTCATCGCGATTTCGGGGGAAGACCACGAGGTTGCCCGTTCCGACGTGCGGCGCGTCGTCGAGGCGTCGAAGTTGATCGAAGTCGGCGCCGACCGGCAGATCATCCATGCTTTGCCGCGCCAGTTTACGGTCGACGGCCACGACGGCGTCTCAGATCCGGTCGGGATGGCGGGGACGCGACTCGAGGTCGACACGCACATCATCACCGCCGGCAATACGTTCATCACCAACGTCCTCAAGTGCGTCCATCGCGCCGGGCTCGAACCGGCCGGGATCGTCTTCGAACCGCTCGCGTCGTCGGCGGCGACGCTGCTGTCGGAAGAGCGTCATGTGGGCGTCGTGCTGCTCGACATCGGCGGCGGGACGACCGACGTCGCGGTATATTCGGGCGGCGGCGCGCTGCACACCTCGACCATTCCGGTGGGCGGCAACATCTTGACCAACGACATCGCGCTCGGTTTGAAGACCGCGTTCGCCGAAGCGGAGATGATCAAGCGCACCTACGCGTCGGCGTCCAACGACGGGCAAGCCGAAGCAGATTTTCCGGTGAAGTCGCTCGACGGAAGGACGATGCGCCGCGTCACGCGCGCGCAGTTGCGCGCAATCGTCGCGCCGCGTGTCCTCGAGATCTTCCGGCTGGCAAAGACGCAGGTCGCCGGGACGCTGCCGCGCGACGTCGTGCTCGCCGAGGTCGTATTGACCGGCGGCGGCGCGCAACTGCGCGGGATCGAAGAAGCGGCGGCTGAATTCTTCGGATTGCCGGCACGAATCGGCGTTCCGACATCGGTCGGCGGGCTGACCGACGCCGTGAAAAAACCGGAGTACGCGACTGCGGTGGGCCTGGTACTCTTCGGCCCCAAAGGTGACGGTGCGACCTGGAACGGTCGCCACCGGACATTCTTCGGTCAAATCGCCTCATGGTGGGGCGAGATGTGGAACTAACCGATTTCACTGCTCCGGAGGAGCCGGAGCGCAAACTTCACCCCACACTCTTTGCGGAGGCATCGATGGCCGAGTCCAGACGCTACAACCCCGAACATTCCGCGACCATCAAAGTGCTCGGCATCGGAGGCGGCGGCTGCAACGCCGTCAACCGCATGATCGAGGCCGGACTCTCGAACGTCGACTTTTTCGCGGTCAACACCGACGTTCAGGCGCTGCGTTCGTGCAAGACGCAGAACACCGTGCAAATCGGGCACAACATCACACGGGGCCTCGGCGCCGGCGCGAATCCCGACATCGGGCGCGAAGCGGCGGAAGAGTCGCGTGAAGATATCGCGATGGTTCTCGACGGCTCGGATCTCGTCTTTATCACCGCCGGGATGGGCGGCGGAACGGGAACCGGCGCCGCGCCGATCATCGCCGAGCTGGCGCATGATTCGGGCGCGTTGACGGTCGCCGTTGTGACTAAGCCGTTCTCGTTTGAGGGACGCAAGCGCATGTTGCTCGCTGAGCGCGGCATCGCCGAACTCGAGACGAAAGTCGACACGTTGATCACGATTCCGAACGAGCGAATCTTGCAAATCATCGAGAAGAAGACGCCACTTCAGGAAGCGTTCGCGTACGCCGACGATATTCTGCGCCAGGGAATTCAGGGGATCTCCGATCTGATCACGCAGCCCGGCCTGATCAACCTCGACTTCGCCGACGTCAAGACGATCATGACCGACGCCGGCAGCGCGATGATGGGCATCGGCGAAGGGACCGGCGAGCACCGCGCCGCCGACGCCGCCCAAAAGGCGATCGCGTCGCCGCTGCTCGAGACGACCATCGAGGGCGCGCGCGGCGTCATCTTCAACATCACCGGCGGCACCGATCTCGCGATGTACGAGGTCAACGAGGCCGCCGAGATGATCTCGCGTGCGGTCGACGCCGACGCGCAGATCATCTTCGGCGCATCGATCGATCCGTCGATGCAGTCGAAGGTCCGCGTGACCGTCCTGGCGGCCGGATTCGGCGGGCGCCCGCGGGGTCTCTCGGCAAGCGGTTTCAGCTTTGGGACGACCGAGTTCGACAAAGTCGCGCCGATCAACATGGACGATATCGAGGTCCCGGCCTTCCTCCGTTATAGGAGCTAAGCCGGCCACAAGCGTCCGCTGCGAGCCTGAGCGCCTGTCGTTTCAGAACGACGGGCTCTCAGCGCCCGGAGCAATGAGCCGAAATCGCGAAGGTACGTCCATGGCAGAGACGATCCTTGACGTGATCGCCCCGGAGATCGCCGCGCGCGCGATCGAGATCCGGCGCGACATCCACCGCTTTCCCGAACTCGGTTTCGAGGAAGAGCGAACGGCCGGCATCGTCGAACGCGAGCTGGCCGCGCTCGACATCGAGCACCGGCGCGTCGCGAAAACCGGCGTCGTCGGCATCATTCGTGGCGCGCTGCCCGGTAAGGTCGCGGGTTTGCGCGCCGACATGGACGCGCTGCCGCTGACCGAGCGTAGCGGGGAACCATTCGCGTCGGAGGTCGCCGGCAAGATGCACGCCTGCGGCCACGACGCGCACACGGCGATGTTGCTCGGAGCGGCGCGCGTTCTGCAAGCCTCGCGTCATCGCTTGGAAGGTTCGGTCGTGTTGCTCTTCCAGCCGGCGGAAGAAGGCCCCGGCGGCGCGTTGCCGATGATCGAAGCCGGCGCGATGGACGACCCGAAAGTCGACGCGGTCGCGATGCTGCACGTCGATTATCGTTTGCCGACGGGCACGATCGGTTTCACACCCGGCATATGCAACGCGGCAGCCGACGAGTTTTATATTACCGTCGAAGGAAGAGGAGGCCACGGCTCGGCGCCCCATACCGCGCTCGACACGATTCCGTGCGCCGCAGCGATGGTGCTGGCGCTGCAGAACATCGCGGCGCGCGAGACCGATCCGTTCAAGTCCGTCGTCGTCACGGTCGGCACGATCGAAGGCGGCTATCGCAACAACATCATCGCCGACCGCGTCAAGATGAGCGGGACGTTTCGCTCCCAGGATCCGACGATTCGCGAAGCACTCGAAGGCCGCGCGCGCAGGATCCTCGAGGGTGTCGCGTCGGCCTATCAAACGCGCGTCGAGCTCAAGGTCATCTACGGCTACCCGCCCGTCTATAACGATCCGGCGGTGTGCGAAACGTTTGCTTCCTATTTACAGCAGGAGCATCCGCGCTTGGAAGTCGCATCGCCGCCGCCGACGATGGGCGGGGAAGACTTCGCGTACTTCGCGCAACGCGCGCCTGGCGTGCTGGTGCGTCTGGGAATTTTCAACGAAGCGCGCGGGTCGGTGCATCCGGGGCATAGCCCGCAATTTCGCGTCGACGAGGATGCGTTTGCGTTTGGCATCGAGACGCTTGTCGCGTTCGCGCGCGGCGTGGGCGGCGGCGGCGTCCGGGGGTAGCCCCCTACCTATTGGGGTCGATTTCGGATCGGTACCCCAATATATTGTGGTTTCGCGAGGGTCGTCCCCACGGGCGGCGAAATCGCTCGGATGCTCGCAAGCCAAATTTCAGAGACCAGGCCGGCGCGCCCGCCGTCGGTCGCGTTGCGGAGCAGCCAGGACATCGTCGCCGAACCAGGTGCGGCGTTCAAATTGATCTGCGAAGTCGAGAAGTGGCCCGTCTGGCTGTCGTTCTTACGTAGCGCGCGCCGGCTCGATCGGGGGCCACTCGCGCTCGGAAGCGAGGTCGCGATCCGCAGCGCGATCCCCGGAGAAACCGAAGAACTCTACGAGGTCGACGCGTTTCTCGACGGGCATATCGTTGCGCTGGTCGGCGCGTATTCCGTGCGCCGGCGTATCGACTTCCGCATCGAAGGGCGCGGCGAACGATCGAAGGTCTTTGCGCGCCTCAGCTATCCGTCGTATGGTGGCTTCTGGGGCGGCTTGCTCGACCGCCTGACGGCACGCCGCCGGCTTGAGTCGGCGCTCGGGGACTCCCTCGTGCACCTGAAGGGTCTGGTGGAATTCGATTCGGCTCGCCAGGAGGCGCTCGCCGACTTCTAGGCGCGGGCCTATACTGTCTGGGCGGTCGACGGGCCGCAATCGTTTGTTTCGGGAGTCTTCGAACGTGCCGCTGTACGAGTATCGCTGTAAGGAATGTGGGTCGCTCAAAGAAGTGCGGCACGGCTTCAAGGAGCCTCACACCGAGCCGTGCCCAAAGTGCGGCGGCGAGATGGCTCGCGTCTTCAGTCCGACCGGGATCGTCTTCAAGGGTTCCGGTTTTTATGTGAACGACTCGCGCAAGTCGAGCGCCGGCAAATCCGACGACGCCAAGTCGGCCGAAACCAAGCCCGGCGACGGCAAGCCCGCCGAAGCCAAGTCGGGCGACACAAAGCCGGCCGATGCCAAGTCGAGCGACGCTAAGTCGAGCGACGCCAAGTCGAGCGACGCCAAGTCGGATGGTCCATCGAGCGAAACGAAGTCGAGCGAGGGCAAGCCGAGCGAAGCGAAGTCGGGTGAGAGCACGAAGCCGTCCGGCGAGACGAGCGGCACCACGGCGTGATCGCGCCGTGGCTCGGCCCGGCGATGCTGTGGGCCGGTGTCGGGAGCGCAATACTCTTGACGCTCGTGGGCCTCTCCGTCGTCGCGGGCGCGGCGAGCCATTTTGGCGACCGGCTCGCCGCGTACGAAGAGTCGCCTCTCCTCGATCAGATTGACGAGGTTCAGCAAAAGCTAGCCCGGCTCGAGTGGCGTGCGAGTCAAATCTCCGACGTGATCGAGCGCGGCCGGCGAACGCTCCTCGCGCTGCGCGACTCGCGCCGTCAGGTGCGGGCGATCGGCGAATCGCTAAACTTCGCGGCGCAGCTGGCGCGCGCGATGATCTTGGGAGCGGGAAGGAAGAACGAGTCTTAGCTCTGGGCGGTTCTCCAGAGTTCGAAGAAGTCGGGGAAGCTCACGGCGCTGCAGTGGGCATCGTCGATGGTATGCGGCCCGGTCGGCGCCGCGAGCGCTGCGATCGCCATCGCGATGCGATGATCGCCATGTGTCGCCAGCGGCTGAGCCGGAGGCCGCGCGCCCCCGCCGGTCACGTCGAATCCGTCGGGATGCTCCACCGCGTCGACGCCGCAGGCGCGAAGGGTGGTGGCAATGACCGCAATGCGATCTGATTCTTTCGCGCGCAACTCGGCGGCGTCGCGGACGCGTGTGGTTCCCGTTGCGTGGGCTGCGGCGACGGCGAGAATCGGAATCTCGTCGATCGCGCGAACCACGAGATCGCCGTCGATGGCTGCGGCTTGCAGCGGGTGATAATGAACGCGCAAGTCGGCGACCGGTTCTCCGTCGAGGTCGCGTTCGTGTTCGAGCACGATGTCGGCGCCCATCGCTCGCATGACGTCGAGGAATCCCGTGCGCGTTGGATTCACTCCAACCTCGAGCAGCAGCAGTTCGCTGCCCGGCGTGATCGCCGCGGCGACGATAAAGAACGCGGCGCCGGAAAGATCGGCCGGAATGCGGATGCGCCCGGCTTTGAGGCTGCCCGGCCGAAGTTCGATCGTTCGGCCGTCGAAGGCGATGTCGCGTCCGAGATGACGCAGCATCCGTTCGGTGTGGTCGCGCGAATGTCGATCGCCGGTGATGCGGACCGGGCCGGTGGCAGCAAGGTTGGCCAGCAGGATCGCCGATTTCACTTGCGCCGACGGGATCTCAAGGGCAAACTCGCCGCCCGGCGGATTCATAACGCCGCGTACCACAGCTGGGAGTCGCCCGTCGCTCGTCTCGACGTTTGCACCGACCGCGCGCAGTGGCTTCGCGACGCGTTCCATGGGTCTGCGCCGCAGCGAGTCGTCGCCGTCGAACCGCGCGCTGATACCGTGCCCCGCGCACAGACCGAGCAACAGCCGCACGGTCGTTCCTGAATTGCGGGCGTCGATCGTTGAGGCCGGGTCGAGCAATCGACCGCCTTCAACGACAATGGCTTTCCCTCGGTCGTCGACGCGGGCGCCGAGCGCTGCGACCGCGTCTCGCGTCGCGAGAACGTCTTCACCGCGATTCGGCAGCTCGACGGTTGAGGCTCCCGGCGCCAGTGCCGCGAGCATCAACGCTCGATGCGAAATCGACTTGTCACCGGCGACCCGCAGCACTCCCCGGTGCGGTCCAGCGACAAAGGTTACGCTAATTAAGAATTCCTCAGCGGCGGCGACTCGCTGCGTGCTTGCTCAGCTTCGGTGAAATGGCCTTTCAGGGGGGGGGCTCCGCCGGCGGCCGAGAACGTCGGTGGGAATCAAACCGCGATTTGCGTTAGAGGTTCGCCGCGAGGCGTAAGGGAACGCACGGTCGATAGGTTTAACGGTCGGCTAAGGTGGCAATATGAGTAGCCAAATGCTAACATGGCTTAGTATGCGCAACGCGGCAAGGTCGGCAACCGCGTCCCGCCTGGTGGCGGCATCGCTTCTTGCTCTCCTTTTCGGCGGGTCCGGGGCCGGCGCGGATGCGGCTTCGAGACCAGCACCGGCGCCGCTCGTTGTGGCTGCCGCCGACTTCGGATCGCCCCCCTCGGGCGAGATCCCGATCCTGTTCAACGATCAGCA
>PLCB01000027.1:0-2300 GCA_003134695.1 Candidatus Zemynaea palustris
GCCGCGTCGGAGACGAGAAAAGCCGAAGCCTCGGCGGCAACTTGCGGGGAAACGCCGCCGGCCTCGAGTGCCGCCTGCGTTTTTTCCAGATAGTCTTTTCCCGCGCGTTCGCCTGCGGCCAATGTTTGTTCGTGCATGCGTGTGGCAACGAAACCGGGAGCGAGGCAGTTCACCTCGATCTCCGGCGCCAATTCTTGCGCAGCCGTTTCCGCGAAGCGGACGACCGCGACTTTGCTGCACGCATAGGCCGTGTAGTTCGGGAACGGCGTGGAGGCGCCGCCGCCGGCGTAGAGGACGACGCGCCCCCCGCCGGAGTTTTTCATCCGACGTGCCGCGGCGCGGGTCACCAAGAACGTGCCGAACAGATTGATGCGAAGCGTCTCCCACCAAAGATCGGCGTCGTCGATGCCGACGATCGAACCGATCGGCCCGAGGACGCCCGCGGCGTGAATGACCCCGTCGCATTTACCNNGCGACGCACGCCTCAACTCGCTCGCGCGGCGCGCTGCGCGTCAGATCGTCGACGGCCTCGGCCAGCACGTCGTTTCCACGCGCGCAAAGAAAGACGTTTGCGCCGTATGCCAGGCAGCTTCGCGCCGATTCGAGTCCCAGACCCATGCTCCCNNTTATGACGACAGCGTCGGAATGGCGCCGCGCAGATGTTCGGCGCCAAAGACCGCCCGTGCGTCGACGATGGTCGCGAACACCTCGTGGTTCGCGTTCCACAGCGAAAGATCGGCTCGCTTATCGGGTAAGAGCGAGCCGCATTCGCGCTCGAGGCCAAGGAGCCGGGCGGGCGAACGCGTCGCCGCGACGATCGCGGTCTCGAACGGAATCCGCGCGAACGACATGAGATTGCGGACCGCCGCGTCGCAGTGCAGCGCGCTTCCGGCGATGGTTCCGTCCTCGTTGCGCACGACGCCGCCCTCGATCCGGTGCCCGTTGCCCACCGGCGCCGTATAATCGGTCGCCAGGACCAAGCGTTCGCGCAACGAGCGGTAGAGGATGTCGATCATCACCGGCGCGACGTGATGACCGTCGCAGATCGCCTGGACCGTCGTGCGTTCGTCTTCGATGAACGCCGCCAGGATCGAAGGTTCGCGGTGATCGAGGGGAGGCATCGCGTTGAAGGCGTGCGTTAGCGTGCGGAAGCCCAGTTCGATCGCCTCGACGCCGCGCGCGTAGCGGGCCGCGGTGTGGCCGGCCGAGCAGACGACGCCCTGCCCGTGGAAGAAATCAGTCGCTTCGGCGACGCCCTCGGTCTCCGGCGCCATCGTGACCATCACGAGCGTCCCGCGGCTGGCTTCGATCAGCTCCTTTGCGCGCCCGAGGCTCGCCGGCAGCAGCCAATCGTGACGATGCACGCGGCGAAACTTCGGGTTGAGAAACGGCCCTTCAAAATGAAGCCCCAAACAACGCGCGCCTGAAGCTTCCGGCGCCTCGAAGAGGCGATGTGCGGCTTCCGCGACTTCGCTTGCGGCGTGCAGCATCGATTCCCACGGTGCCGTCATGATCGTCGCGACNNCCGGCGCCGTTCGTGTGCACGTCGATCATGCCGGGGGCGATCGTCGTTCCTGGGGGTACGCCGAGATCGCTGGGACCGTCGCCGTCGAGAATTTCGACGATCCTGCCGTTGGAGATGACGAGTCGGCCGTATTGAAGGCCGCCGGTCCCGAGAGCGAGACGCGCCGGCCCAAGAGTGTATGAACGGAACACGTTGACGCCTGGTCTATTCGGGGTCCCCCAGATGGCCCCTCGACGGAGCTTACTTGCTTAACTCTGCCTAATTCCGGATGATGGCGAGCGCCTCGTCGCGGTGTTTCTCCATCGCCTCGCGCGTGTCGCCTTCGACGTTGAGGCGCAGGAGCGGCTCGGTGTTGGACGGGCGCACGTTCATCCACCAATCGGGATAGGCGATCGTCACCCCGTCGAGATGATCGATCGTGGCATCGCGATAGTGTTCTTCGAGCGCCTTCATCTTTGCCGGAATGTCGGCGACGCGGCTGTTGATCTCGCCCGAACGGAAACGCGTGTTGAGCGGAGCGACCACTTCGCTCACGGGTTTGTTCGCNNTTGTCGCGGAAATAGAAATGCCCCGAGTGCTCGCCGCCGAAGACGATGTCTTGCTCGCGCATGACCTTCTTGATGATCGAGTGTCCGACTTGCGAACGAAACGGTATGCCGCCGGCCCGCGCGATCGCTTCGGGGACGCTGCGGCTGCAGATGAGGTTGTAGAGAATCTTCGCGCCCGGATTGCGTTTGAGCGTGTTGAGTCCGACCAGCGCCGTGACCATGTCGCC
>PLCB01000027.1:2323-4506 GCA_003134695.1 Candidatus Zemynaea palustris
GAGGCTCTTGAAAACGCGGGGAACCGTTCGCCCGGCCATCCCGTTGCCGGCGTCGATCGCGATCTTGAACGGCTTGATCGCCGGCGGATCGATGAACGTGAGGCAATGGGTGGCGAAGTCGTCGAGAGTATCCCGGTGCGTCACGCTGCCCCGGCGCGCAGCCGGAATCGCCACGTCGCCGCGCCCGATGCGGTCGCGGATCGCACCAAGCCCCGTTTCCAATGAGATCGCCTGCGCGTAGGGGCCAGTGAACTTCATACCGTTATAGTTGGCCGGATTGTGCGACGCGGTGATCATCACGCCACCCTCGTATCCGTAATGGCCCACCGCGAAATAGAGTCCATCGGTCGAGACGAGACCAATGTCGATCACATCGGCGCCGTTGGCGTTGGCGCCGTGTGCGAAGGCTTCGAAGAGTCGTTTGCCCGAGGGTCGCATGTCGCGCCCGACCGCGATCGTCGTGAAACCCAACTCGGCGACCAACGCGCGACCGATGGCCTCGGCGATCTCGTCGCTGAGTTCGGTCGGATAGATCCCGCGGACGTCGTAGCTCTTGAAGATCGTCGTAAGGGCCGGCGAAGCCGCAGGCGTCGGGATGAATCCCGAGATCGCGGCCGCTGCGGCATCGGGCTCCTCTTCGTGAGGCATGAGTCCGGCATGCGGGAACGTCGCCAGTAGTCCGTCTTTGGCCAAGCGGACGTAATCGTAGGCGTTGCGCACCGGGTTGATTTCAGGCGCGCGCTCGCCCCACAGCACGAGAACCGGTGCCTCGACGAACGGAAGATCGCGCGCAATATTGCAGTTGAGGGCGCCGCCGACAAAGTACGCGGGAACGTAGCGCGCGCCGAGTTGATGGGTGACGGCGTAGAGGTGGTCGACGATCTCGGGCGTGACCGAGGTCGCATCGGCGTAGACTTTGTGGCGAAGGTAACGCCGTAACGACGCTTTCGAGGCGAGTGCGTTGTAGGCGCTTTCGCCGACGATCGGCGAGCGCAGGAGGAAGGTCAGCGCACGCTGCGAGGGGCCGGGCTCGTCGTCGAGGACTCCGGCGAGGCCGCTCGGCGCCATGAGCGCGAGCCGTCGGATACGATCGGGAGCGCGCGCCGCCGCCCGGATGCAGTACGCGGCCCCGAGCCCGCCGCCGACGAGCGTCGTCGGCCCGTCGGCGAATTCGCGCACCGCGTCGACGATCTGCTCGACGAACAGCTCGGGTGTGTATTCGAGATCGGGGAGTTCCGAAAGTCCGCACCCGAGCAAATCGAACGCCACCACGCGATGATCGCGCGCGAGCAGCGGCGCCAACTTGCGAAACTCGAACGACGATGCGCCGGGGTAGAGGCCGTGCACCAAGAGCATGAGCGGCCCCTCGCCCAACTCCGTCGCGAAGATATCGTAGCCGCGCCAGTTCCAGGTCCGCCGGATCCCGCCGATATGGTCGAGTGGTAACGCGCTCGCCGTGCGCAAACGGCGGTTGACCAGCGCCGCCGCGCCGGTGAGGCCGACGATCGCCCCCAGCGGGCGGAGTGCTTTCTTGAAATTGTCTTTAGCGCCCACGACCTGCTCTATTCCCCGAAAGCCTCGCGATTCCGTATAGACGGCCGGATGTCCTAATAAGGCGGGCGGCGGGGCTCGGCATATGCAATAGCAAGTACGATGTACGAACGGCTGCCGCCCGCCGACGGACTGCTCGTCATCGATCCGCTGTCCGGCGCAGTGTTGTACGTCAACGAAGCGGCGACGGCGTTGTTCGATATCACCGAAGACCGTCCGTCGACGCCAGAACAACTCATGCCGGAGCTCGTCGATCTCACTCCGCGCGAGTTTGTGACGCGTTTAGTGCGGCGGGGCGGCGCGCTCGACGTCGCAGTGCGTATCGAGCCGCTGAGTCCCGGCCGGTTCAATCCCTCGGGCGCCGTGCTCGTTGCAGTTCGCGCCGCCGACGCGGCGCTACCGCTGGACTCGGGCAAGCGCGTCGAGCGGCTCGAGGCGTTGTGGCATCTCGTCGTGCGGCGCGGTCTCGCCGGTGCGGAGCAAGTGAACGCGATCTTGCGGGAAGGCGTGCGCGGTATCGGTTTGGAGACGGCGATTCTCGGTCGGGTCACGGGAACCGAACTCGCGATCGAATTCGCCGTCGATGCGCCGCTCGAGCCGGGACAGAATATTCCGCTGGCCCGTTCGCTCGC
>PLCB01000036.1 GCA_003134695.1 Candidatus Zemynaea palustris
TTGCGCAAACGCGCCGGCTACCGTGCCGCGTTCGCGCGGTTCGATCCGGCGAAAGTCGCGCGTTTCGGCGAGCGGCAGGTCACGGCGCTGCGGCGCAATGCGGCGATCGTGCGCAACGAGTTGAAAATTCGCTCCACAATCGGCAACGCGCGCGCGCTCCTTGCGCTGCAAGATGAATTCGATTCGTTCGACGCGTACCTGTGGCGCTTCGTCGACGGGAAGCCGATCGTCAGCGCACGACGCCGAGCCGCGCCCCCGGCCGAGACAGCCCTCTCGAGGAAACTCAGCCGCGATCTGCAGGCGCGCGGGATGCGATTCGTCGGCCCGACGATCGTTTATTCGTTCATGCAAGCAGTCGGAATCGTCAACGACCACCAGCGCGACTGCTTCCGCTACCGAGAGTTACTATAGTAGGCTAGCGGCCCAACACTTCTTGGGGTGATTGCGCCAGCGCGTAACCGCTGGGGACGACGAAATCGCCGTTCGGCGGCAGGCGGCGTTCGAGGCGCGTGAGGTCGAGGCGCAACGAACTCGTCGGGACGGTCTTCCCCTTTGCGCTGGCTTGGAGCTGAACCGGAAATTCGTCGAGGTCGTCGGCGAGTTGCGCCTGACCGTGCGATTCGAACGTGTTGCCCTGTCCGTCATCGCGTTCGACTTGGTAGTCATACTCCGTCGTAGGGTGGCCGTTCGTCGTGCCGTGACCCTTGAGCACGATTGAGAACGTCTTGACGTTCTTCAACGCTTTGAACGCGGTGAGCGGATCGAAGGCGATCGCCGGCGGCGTCGCATTCGGCATCGGCGTCTGCGTAGGCAGGGGGGACGGGCCGGCTCCCGGCCGGCTAAATTTTCCGGTGTAGTATTTCTGTTTCGCCGTCGCCCAAAGCGTGTACGTCATCGCCTTCTGATCGAGGACGACCGTAAAGCCGCCGGGTGGGAAGAACTGCATCGCCGCCGCGCCGGCGCCCGCCGCCGCGCTGGCGGTTGGATTCATCCCGGGGATGGCGATGGAGATCACGTCGATCCTGACGCGCGTGTCGCGCTGTTCGAAGGCGATGTGCCCGCCGACCGTGAGGCTGTTGTCCGGCGAAAAGAGGGCCGTCTGCACCACGAGTTCGGCGTTTCCGACGACGCCCGACGGCGTCGCCGACGCAGCAGGCGACGCGGTCGACGGCGGCGAGGTCGAGTCTCCCAGCGGACCGCCCGGGCCGCATCCGACGGCGCCGGCGAGCGCGAGCAGCGGAACGAAGCGGAGGGCGTTCATAGCGTAGTCCCCGTAAAGACGGAACCGGTAACTTGGGTCCCGAGGTGATGGGTCGTGATGAATTCGATGATCGTCGCGTGCGCAATCCGTCCGTCGAGAATCTGCGCGGCGCTCACGCCGGCGCGCACGCCGTGTGCCGCCGCGCGCATCGCGGCGCGCAAGCGCGCGTCGAGATCGTCGCGCTCGGCGAGTGCCAGCGCCTCGGCCGGCGTCAACTCGGCGATGAGGTCGAGCGTCAGGGGATCGAGGACGCCGCCCGACTCGTGAAAGAACAGCGCGCGCGCGGCCTCAGTCGCTCCCGCGATCGCCGCCGCAACCTCGTCGGCGGCGAGTTCGACGTCGTCGCCTCCGATGCCGAGTGCGGTCGGCTCGATGACCGGAATGTAGCCGGCGGCGGTCAAGGTCGCGAGGATGCCGGTCTGCACGCGTCCGGCGGCGGGCAAGAGCGCGGCGTCGGCGCCCGAAAGGCCGACCGCGAGATTCGAGCGCCGGTTGAGCGCGCGGACGTAACCCCGCGCGATCTCAGCGCTCGGCGCCACGACGATCGGCTTGATTTTTCGCTCGAGCAGGAACGAGAGGTCTTCGGCGAGCGTGCCCCGTTCGTCCAGCGGTGTCCGATCGATGCGCAACACGAACGTCTTCCCGGCGAACGCGGCGGCCTCAGTCACCGGCAAACTCTTGGACGAACATCGTCGCATAGACGCTTGCGGCGACTCCTCCGACTCCAGCCTTGGTGAAACGTGGATTGAGCATATTCGCGTGGTGTCCCGGACTGGCAACGAGATGGACGAACGCTTCGTTCTCGTCGCCGGTCGAGTAGGCCAAGTTCTCGGCCGCGTACCGGAAGCTGTAACCGGCCTGGCGCAACCGTCCCGCGAGGGTGCTCCCGTGCGGCGACACATGGCCGATGAAACGATCGCGCAGCATCTCGCGCGCGTACTCGCGCGCGATCGCGGAGAGCTCCCGATCCAACACGAGCGCGTGAAGCCCGTGCCGCGCGCGTTCCGCGTTGAGATCTGCGAACATCGCTTCTTCGAGCGCGGGTTGGTCGTACAACGCGACATCCGGGACATTCAGCGGATCCGGGCCCGCGTGCCCGCCGTTGGCCGCAGCCGGCGCCGCGCAGGCTGCCGCCGCGAGTGCGACGAGGACGAGACGCCGCGTCATGTGTCGCTCACTTGGTCGGGTGCAGCGTCGCTCTCCTCCTCCGGCCGCCACGCGTTGACATAATTCATCGCGTCGACGGCTCCGCGATCGAGCCAGAGCAGCACTCCTTCGGTCGCGACGTCGAGAATCGGCTCGAGCCGCCGTTCCTCGTCGGCCGTGAACGTCGAGAGGACGCGATCGATCGCGTCGTCCTCGCCGCCGCGTCCGATGCCGATGCGCAGCCGTGAAAAGTCTTCTCCCAGATATTCGATGATCGACTTGAGGCCGTTGTGGCCGCCCGAACCGCCGGCAGCGCGCATCCGCAAGCGTCCGAACGGGAGATCGAGATCGTCGACGACGACGAGGACTTCAGCGGGCGGCGTTTTCCACCAGCCGGCAATTTTTCCGATCGGCCGCCCGCTCTCGTTCATATACGACTGCGGTTTGACGAGCACGAGCGATTGCGCGGCGAGGTGCGCCTGCTCCGCGGCGTCCTTTTTGCGCCACTTGGTCACGCCGAAGTGACGCGCGACGCGGTCGACGACGCGGAAGCCGAGGTTGTGCCGCGTTCGTTCGTAGTTTCGACCGGGATTGCCGAGGCCGGCGACGATCCTTGTGCCGCCGCCGGCTCGGCCACCCCGGCTCTCTAGGATTCGGGTAGCTCTTCGGTCGGCGTCGTCTCGGCCACGGTCGGTACTTCAACCGGTTCCGCAACCGCAACCGCCGCTTCGGCCATCTGCTGCTCGGTCTTCGACGGCTCGATCGAGATCAAGATGGTCGCCGGATCGACCCGCAACTTGAAGTTCGGCGGCAACTTGACGTCGCCGGCGGTGAGATGGTCGTGCATGCCGAGTTCGGTGACGTCGATCTCGATGTTCGGCGGAATCTCGTTAGCCGGGCCTTCCACTTCCAGCGTGTGGACGACGACGTCCATCACGCAGCCCATGTTCCGCACGCCGTCGGCGACGCCGACGGTCACGAGCGGCAGCGACGCGCTGACGGTCTCGCTTTCACTGACCCGTTGCAGGTCGGCGTGCACGACGCGCCGCGTGATCGGATCGCGCTGCACCTCGCGTACGAGCGCGGTGTCCTTCTTCGATCCGTCGATCGTGATGTGCAGCAAACGGTTCTTGCCGCCGGCGTGCAGCAGATCGTCGAACGCTTTCGCGTCGAGCGAAACGGCCATCGGATCGACGCCGTGGCCGAACAGGACGGCCGGAACCTTTCCGGCTTTGCGCAAGGCGTTGGCCGAAGTCGTTCCGATCTGCGAGCGTGAGTCGACGGCGAGACTGGTGTTGTTGCCTTTGGTGGCCATGATGCTTGGTATCGAGACTTTCTAAGTAGCAGAGGAGGTGAGGACTTCGGGCAGTTCGAGCAAAGGCCCGGCCGCCCGGGTCGGTTCGTCGATGTCTTCTTTCGCGAACAACTCCGAGACCGAGCGGTTCGCGGTGATGCGCTTGATCGCATCGGCGAGGATCTGAGCGATCGAGAGGACCTTGAACTTCTCGCCCAACTCGCCTTCGACATTCGGCAGCGTGTTGGTGACGATGATCTTCTCGATCGGCGAGTCGTTGAGAACGCGCACCGCGTCGCCGGCGAAGATGCCGTGCGTCGCGCAGGTGACGACCTTGATCGCGCCGCGGCGCATGAGCGCCTCGGCGGCTTTCGCGAGCGTGCCGCCGGTCGAGATCATGTCGTCGACGACGACCGCGACCTTGCCGTCGACCTCGCCGACGATCTCGGTCACTTCGGAGACGTCGGGTTCGGGGCGCCGTTTGAAGACGATAGCGAGCGTCGAACGCAGACGCTTCGCGAATTTTTCGGCGCGCGCGACGCCGCCCGCATCGGGCGAAACGACGACGATCTTGTTCCCTTCGAGACCCTGCTGTTTGAGATAGGAGCAGAGCGTCGGCGTCGCTTCGAGATTGTCGACCGGGATGTCGAAGAACCCCTGGATCTGCGCCGCGTGGAGGTCGAGGGTGACCAGGCGCTTCGCGCCCGCGGTCGCCATCAAGTTCGCCACCAGCTTGGCCGATATCGGCTCGCGGCCTTTGGTCTTCTTGTCCTGCTTCGCGTAGCCGTAGTACGGGACGACGGCCGAGATACGATAGGCCGAGGCACGGCTCAGCGCGTCGACCATCAACAGGAGCTCCATCAACGAGTCGTTGACGGTTTGGCCGTTGGGCGCTTTGCAGATCGACTGGATGACGAAGACTTCAGCCCCGCGGACGTTTTCGCGGATCTCGATGCGGCATTCTTCGTTGCGGAACTTGTCGACCAACGCGCTGCCGACGCGCGTCTCCATCCGGGTCGCGATCTCTTTCGCGAGGCCGGGGTTTGAATTTCCGGCGAACAGCAAGGGCTTCTGGATCAAGGGCAGACTCCTGGCGGGAGACCGCGGTCTCGCGACGACGGGGTGTTTGCTGTGGGGAAGTTTCCCTTTCGGGGCCCTTGTCCCATGCTTGTTCGCGTTCGGCGGCTGGCCAGCGCGACATTGCCTCCGCCGGGACGGCGGACTCGTTCCATCCGTGGAACTCGTGCCGCCTCGTGCACTGCTTCGTCGCTCGCCCTCCGGGCTCGCTCGGCGCAGGCGCCCGCGTCGGCAACGTCGCGCCGGCCGGCCGCCTCCTGAATCTGCTCGGATGACGGCCTCGACGTGAAACTTGGGGGTGGGTAGATGGGGTCGGTATGGTGGCTCTGATGGAGAAATTCAAGCTCGTATTGCCATATGCGTTGGCGGGGGACCAGCCGAAAGCGACCGACCTGTTGGCCGAAGGCGTGCTGCGCGGCGACCGGGCGCAGACGCTGCTCGGCGTGACCGGCAGCGGGAAGACGGTTGCGATGGCGCGTGTCGTCGAGGTGGTGCAGAAACCGACCCTCGTCCTGTGCCACAACAAGACGCTCGCGGCGCAGCTCTGTGCCGAATTTCGCGATTTCTTTCCCGAGAACGCGGTCGAGTACTTCGTCTCGTATTTCGATTACTACCAGCCCGAGGCGTACATCCCGCACACCGATACCTACATCGAGAAAGACTCCTCGATCAACGACGAGATCGAGCGTCTCCGCCACTCCGCGACGCAGTCGGTCCTGACGCGGCGCGACACGCTGATCGTCGCGTCGGTCTCGTGCATCTACGGCCTCGGTTCGCCGGCCGACTATATCGAGATGTCGCTGGCTCTCAAGCTGGGCGACCGGATGGACCGCGACGTCTTCCTGCGACGCCTGATCGACATGCAGTACCGCCGCAACGATCTCAATCTGGTTCGCGGCACGTTTCGCGTCCGCGGCGACACCCTGGAGTTCGTCGGCGTCGACGAAGAGCTGGTTCACCGCATCGAGTTCTTCGGGGACGAGATCGAGGCGATCAACGTCGTAAACATCCTGACGGGCGAATACGTCGAGTCAAAGGACGCGCTGACGATCTTCCCGGCGAAGCACTTCATCACGCCGGAGGAGAAGCTCAAGCGCGCGGTCTCGGCGATCGAGATCGAACTCGACGAACGGCTCAGGTTCTTCCGCGACAACGGCAAACTGCTCGAGGCGCAGCGCCTCGAGATGCGGACGCGCTACGATCTCGACATGCTACGCGAAGTCGGCTACTGTAACGGCGTCGAGAACTACTCGCGCCATCTGGCCGGGCGCGAAGCCGGCTCGATGCCCTCGTGCCTGCTCGATTTCTTCCCGAAAGACTGGCTCTTGTTCGTCGACGAGTCGCACGTCACGGTGCCCCAGTTGCACGGCATGTACGCCGGCGACCGCTCCCGCAAGGAAGTCTTGGTCGAGCACGGTTTTCGGTTGCCGAGCGCGCTCGACAATCGGCCGCTCATGTTCGACGAGTTCTCGGCGCACCTCAACCAGACGATCTACGTCAGCGCGACCCCCTCGACGTACGAGATAGGCAAGTCGGTGCAAGTCGTCGAGATGATCATCCGGCCGACGGGGCTCGTCGACCCCGACGTCGAGGTACGCCCGACGCGCAACCAGATCGACGATCTGATGGAAGAGATCCGCCGGCGGGTCGAGCTCGGCGAACGCGCGCTGGTCACGACTCTCACCAAGAAAATGGCCGAAGATCTCACGGATTTCTTGCTCGAGATGGGCTTCAAGGTGCGCTACCTGCACAGCGAGGTCGAGACGCTCGAACGCATCGCGATCCTGCGCGACTTGCGGCGGGGCGTCTTCGACGTGCTGGTCGGGATCAATCTGTTGCGCGAAGGGCTCGATCTGCCGGAGGTGTCGCTCGTCGCCATCCTCGACGCCGACAAGGAAGGGTATCTGCGCAGCGGGACCTCGTTGATTCAAACGATCGGCCGCGCCGCACGCAACGTCGACGGCAAGGTCGTGATGTACGCCGACGTCGTGACCGCCTCGATGGAACGAGCGATCGGAGAGACGCGCCGGCGGCGCGAGCGCCAACTCGCCCACAACCAAGAGCACGGCATCGAGGCGCGCTCGATCCGCAAGGAAGTCCGCGACATCCTCGACCTCGTAGCGACCCGCGAGGAAACGACAGCAGCCGGAAAATTGCGTGGCGAGCGGCTGCCGCGCGACGTCGCCATGGCCATGGCGGCCGACGTCGAGCGGATGATGAAGGAAGCCGCGGCTAACCTCGAATTCGAGAAAGCGGCGGCGCTGCGCGACGAATTGTTGGAACTGCGCAAGCAGCTGGGCGGCAACGAGAGCATCCTCTTTCAAGGGAAGGCGCCCAAGATTTTCGAGCACGCGCTCAAAGAATTAGCAGGCAGATAGGTAATGCAGAAAACTGTCGTGGACGGTCTCTCCATGTGGTCGGTTTGGCAGCCCGGGCCGAACGTGTTCTTCAACTCATTCTTCGTCGAGGCCGGTGGCGGGAATCTCATCGTCGATCCGCTCCCGCTTTCGGAACCGGATGCGGCGCAGATCGACGAGCGGGGCGGCGCGGCCTGGGTCGTCGTCACCAACCGCGATCACGAGCGCGACGCCAAGAACGTCGCGGCGCGCTTCGGCGCGAAGATCGCGGCGAGCGAAGCAGACGCGCCGCTGCTCGGAATTCCCGTCGACCGAACGTTGAAGGAGGGCGACGAACTCGGCGGCGGACGAGTCCTCACCTTCGAAGGTTTGAAGACGGCGGGCGAGATTGCACTGCAGTTCCGTGCCAAAAAGGCAGCGATTGCCGGCGACGCGCTATGGGGCGATGTCGCGGGCAAACTGCGGCTCGGTCCGAAACTCGCGGACGCGGAACGCGCGGCACTCTCGTTACGGCGGCTGGCTGCGGTTCGGCCCGAACATCTGCTGATCGGCGACGGCCAGTGCATCTTCAGCGATGCGACGCGCGTAATCTGGCAGTGCCTCGAAGCCTGCGAGGGGGTCTACGTCAACAAGATCAACGTCGACGAGGCGGAGTGGAAGCACGATCCGCCGGGGACGCGCGAGCCGTACGTTGGTTCGTGGACCGACATCGATTTCGAGATCGGCGCGGAGCAATTGGGCTACCGCGTGGCGCGCATCCCGGCCGGCAAGGCGTTCTGCCCGACGCACTGGCACACGGCCGAGGAAGAGGTTTTCATCGTCACGGAAGGCGAGCCGACCCTCGTCACGCCGCGCGGGACCTGGAAGCTACGAAAGGGCGATTTCGTCGCGTTTCCGGCGCGCGCCAGTGGCGCCCACAAGATCGTCAATGAGTCGAACGTGCCGTGCGACGTCATCATGATCGCGAACGTCGAGCCGAACGACAGTTGCTTCTATCCTGATTCGAAGAAGGTGCTCATCGAACGAGCTGGGTTGATCCTGCGCGATCATCCGGCTCTCGACTACTTCGACGGAGAATAAACCGTCGAGAACGCGGGAAAACGCGCCGCCCCGAAGGCCGAAGCGGACCAGGGCGCCGAAGCGGCTTGGCATGCTTCGTCCTGCCCTCGCACTCGCGCTCTTTCTCATGCTCGGCTGCGGCGCGGCGCGCGCCGAAACTGACGTCGGCGTCCTGGGTGCGATCGTCGCCGGGTCGCACGTCGGGCAGGACAACCCTACCCCGGTTTCGGGAGTCGTCCCCGGTGCGCTGCTCGAGTTCACCCAGCGCTGGCAAGGTTTTCGCGTCCATCTCGAGGGCGTGCCGCAAATCAGCGTCGCCGGCACGAACAGCGGCGCGGCGTTCGGGCGCTCGACCGCGTCGCTCTCGATCTTGAACGCGACCGCGCTCGTCGATCTCGATCCGCATCATCGCATTCGCGCAGGCGCCGGCTTTCAATTGATCAACCTGCGCAACTTCAATGGGAACAACGGCGACACGAACTACGCACGCGCCACTTCACCGCGCTACGAACTCGCCGCGACGCTGCCGGCAGCGCGCGACCATTTCGTCGAACTTTCCTTCGCCGTGTTGCCCAACGTGCGGGCGAATCTCGGCGCGCACGATATCAACAATCAGCCCGGAGCCGACAAACCCGAAATCGGTGCCGAGGTGGATTACTCGGCGGGCTACGGCTGGCGGCGCGGCGCGACGATTTACGTCGTGGGCGTGCGCGGACTCTCGTATCACACGCGCAACGGCCTCACCGGACAACTCGTCGACCGCAACGTCGGCGGCGGCGTCACGTTCGAAGCGCGCTTCCCCATCGCGCGCTAGGTTTCTGACGTCGACACGCGCCGAGAAGCTCTCGCGCACAAGCTGAACGATGTCGAACAACTCGGCGCGTGGGCCCTGGCGCTGCACGCGTCGCCGTTTTTCATGGACGAGCTTCGCCGCTACTTGCGCGAAGCGCGCGAGATCGTGCGCGACCGACGATCCGGCGACTACGATCGGACCGAGGCGCTTTTGGACGTCGCGGCCGCCAATGCGCGCTCGATGTTGCCGCGCACGAGCCGGCGGCGCTTCGGCGACGAGCCTGGCGTGGCGATGTTCACCTGCGACGATGCGGCAATCTCGATCGACGCGACGGGGCCGGCCGACGACGGCGACGGCGTCATCGTCGTCGCTCGCGAATGTGACGGCCGCTCGCTGACCGCGACGATCCGGTGCGGCGCGCGCGCGCGCGAAGCGTTCTCGGTTGACGAACTCGAACGGCCGCTCCAAGCCGGCGTCGAACTGCGCGATTCGGCGGTCGTCGCCGAGTTTGCTCCGAATCAGGTCCGTGCATTTCGCGTGAGGTTAGCATGAGGCCACCGCTTGCCGCGGTCCTGTTCGATCTCGACGATACGCTCCACGACGACACCGCAACCTATCAGCGCGCCGCGGAGCGCGTCGCGCAGGACGTCGCGGCCGAGCGCGACGTCGACGCCGGTATGTTGTTCGCGGCGTACGTCAAGCAAGCCGAGTCGTTCTGGATCAACCTCGCGCCCGAACAACTCGGAACGCCGCTCGTCGGGTTGCGCGCGCGAATGTGGCTTGCGGCGCTGCGCGACGCCGGCATCGACGACGCGAAGCTCGCCGAGCGCTGCGGCCAAAGCTACAACCGCTACCGCAAAGATCACCTCAAACTTTGGCCGGGCGCACTCGAGTTGCTCGTCGCGCTGCGCGGGCGCGGCCTCAAACTCGGACTCGTGACCAACGGCTTCGCCGAGACGCACCGCGAAAAACTCGTGCTGCTCAACCTCGAAGAGGCCTTCGACGAAATCTTCATCGCCGACGAAGTCGGGATGATCAAACCCGACCCGCGCCTTTTCCGTCTTGCCTGCGAACGTCTCGGCGCCGCGCCCGAGGCGAGCGCGATGGTCGGCGACCGCTACGAACGCGACGTCCGGGGCGCGCACGCGGTCGGCCTCTACACCGTCTGGCTCAACGTGCGAAACGAGACGGTGCCGGCCGGCGCACCGCAGCCGGACGCGATCGTGCCGAACATCGAAGCGGTCGAGGCAGCGTTACCGCTTCCACCTCAACCTGACCCCCCGCTCAGTCTCCGGCCGAAGCCGGCGGAATCGCGTAGAGGCGAGTGAGAAGGAAGGCTCGCTCGGCGCGGCCGAGTTCGAGGTAATTCGCGATGTCGCGCAATTTGGCGGCGAGGACGTCGCGATGGCCCACGTAGTATTCAAAGGTCGGCCGCGACTCGGCGCGCGCGAAAACGAGCTCTTCGCAGGCAGCGATCTCCGCGAAGGCCGGCTCGGTGCGCCGCGGCGTGATCTCGAGGAGGGCGTCGAGCGCCGCGGTCAATCGGGGCGGTGTCGCCAACGCGGCGACCTCTCGTCGCACGCGATGTGCGACGACGAGTTCGGTCGCAATCTCATTGGCGGACTTGTAGTACAGCATAGCTCTCGCTCATCGTATCGACCGTCGCGGGGTGGGGCCTATATCCCGGAAGCCCGTATCCCGGGGCGAGAGCGCGCGGGGTCACACCTTTTCCGCGGCCGGTTCCGCAGGGGGCGAGGGAGGATTGCAACGCCGTGTCGCATCGGCCGGTCTATCAAAAGGTGACTTCTCGCCCCCCGACCTCGCTCGGCCTCGATTCCATCGTCATCAAGGGCGCGCGCGAGCACAACCTCAAGAACGTCGACCTCACCCTCCCGCGTAACCGGCTGATCGTGATCACCGGCTTGTCGGGGTCGGGCAAGTCCTCGCTTGCCTTCGACACGATCTACGCCGAAGGGCAGCGCCGCTACGTCGAGTCGCTCTCGTCGTACGCCCGCCAGTTTCTCGGGCAGATGGAGAAGCCCGACGTCGATTACATCGAGGGCCTCTCGCCGGCGATCTCGATCGACCAAAAGTCCACCTCGCGCAACCCCCGCTCGACCGTCGGGACCGTCACCGAAATCTACGACTATCTGCGCTTGCTCTACGCGCGCATCGGAAAGCCGCACTGCTACAATTGCGGCCGTGAGGTCAGCGCTCAATCGAGCGAACAGATCGTCGATCAGATCATGGAGTTGTCCGAGGGGACGCGCTTGCAGCTGCTCGCACCCGTCATTCGCGGACGTAAGGGCGAATACCAAAAGCTTTTTGAAGAGGTCCAAAAGGAAGGTTTCGCACGCGTTCGGGTTGACGGCCAAACGCGCGAGCTACGCGAGAAGATCGATCTCGAAAAGAAGAAAAAACACACGATCGAAGTGATCGTCGACCGCTTGGTCATGCGGCCGGATATTCGCAAGCGGCTGACCGATTCGATCGAAACCACCTTGCGGCTTTCGAGCGGCATCGTCACGGTCGTCACCGAGCCGCCCAAAGGCGGCGCGGCGCCGGCGGCGCGCGAGTTGACGTTCTCCGAGCAACTGGCGTGCGTCTACTGCGGGCTCTCGTTCGAAGAGTTGGCGCCGCGCTTGTTCTCTTTCAATTCACCGTATGGCGCTTGTCCCGATTGCACCGGCCTCGGCGTCAAGATCGAGATCGATCCGTGGAAAGTGATCCCCGATCGCAGCAAGTCGATCGAGGAAGGCGCGATCCTGCCCTGGAGCAAGAACATGGGCAGCGGCAAGTACCCGTCGATGAACCCGTACTACATGCAGCAAGTCGAGAAACTGCTGCGCTCGCGGCGAGTTAAACTCTCGACGCCGATCGAGAAGATGCCGCCCGACGTCGTCCAGATCCTACTGTACGGCGCCGATACGAAGCAGCGCTTCACCTACGAATCGCGCAGCGGCCACACCTGGAATTACGAGGCGCAGTTCGAAGGCGTCGTCAAGAATCTGCAGCGCCGACACAGCGAGACATCGTCCGACTACGTCAAGGAAGAGATCGAGAAGTACATGGAGGCGACGACCTGCCAGACGTGCAAAGGCGCGCGGCTCAAGCCGGAGGCGCTCGCGGTGACCGTCGCCGACACCAACATTCACGCGCTGACCTTGATGTCGGTCGAGAAGGCCGAAGCGTTCTTCCGCGATTTCAAGCCGACTCCGCGAGAAGAGCTGATCGCGCACCAGATTCTCAAAGAAGTTCGCGCGCGACTCGGCTTTCTGACCAACGTCGGGCTCGGCTACCTCAACCTCGCGCGCAGCGCGACGACGCTTTCGGGCGGCGAATCGCAGCGCATCCGCTTGGCGACGCAGATCGGTTCGTCGCTGGTCGGCGTCCTCTACATCCTCGACGAGCCGTCGATCGGTCTCCATCAGCGCGACAACGATCGGCTCTTGGCGACGCTGAAAACCCTGCGCGATCTCGGCAACACGCTCATCGTCATCGAGCACGACGAGGACACGATGCGCGAAGCCGACGTGATCGTCGACATCGGTCCCGGCGCCGGCGCCGAGGGTGGCCGGATCCTTTCGGTCGGCCCGCTCGAGCTCGTGATGCGCAATCCCGAGTCGCTGACCGGCGCGTATCTTTCGGGGCGACAATTCATCGCGATTCCGAAGCATCGTCGCGAGCCGCGCGCATGGCTGCGCGTGAACAAAGCGCGCGCCAACAACATCCAGGGTGTCGACGTCGACATCCCGCTCGGCGTGTTCGGCTGCATCACGGGGGTCAGCGGTTCGGGGAAATCGACGCTCGTCAACGAGATTCTGGTCAAGGCACTCAACCAGCACTTGCACGGCCAGCCCGCTGCCGGTACGTACGGAACGGTGAAGGGCGCCGAGGCGCTCGACAAACTTGTCGTGATCGATCAGTCGCCGATCGGACGGACGCCGCGCTCAAATCCGGCCACCTACACCGGCACGTTCGATCTCGTTCGCGAACTCTATTCGCTCGTTCCGGACGCGAAGATACGCGGCTACGGGCCGGGCCGCTTCTCGTTCAACGTCAAGGGCGGACGCTGCGAAGCGTGTCAGGGCGACGGCATCATCAAGATCGAGATGCATTTTCTGCCCGACGTCTACGTGCCGTGCGAAGTCTGTAAGGGGAAGCGCTACAACGCGCAGACGCTCGAGATCAAGTATAAAGGCAAGACGATCGCCGACGTCCTCGCGATGCGAGTCGACGAGGCCTCGGAGTTCTTCTCGGCGATCCCGCGCATTCACAACCGCCTCAAGACGATCTGCGACGTCGGGCTCGGCTACATCAAGATGGGCCAACCCGCGACGACGCTCTCCGGGGGCGAGGCGCAGCGCGTCAAACTCGCGACCGAACTTTCGAAGCGCGCGACCGGCCGCACGTTCTACGTCCTCGACGAGCCGACGACGGGTCTCCATTTCGCGGACATCCATAAGTTGCTCGACGTGCTGCAGCGCCTCGTTTCGGTCGGTAACACGGTGCTCATCATCGAGCACAACCTCGACGTAATCAAGACGGCCGACTATCTGATCGATCTCGGCCCCGAAGGCGGCGATCGCGGCGGGAGGATTGTGGCGGTCGGAACGCCTGAAGCCGTCGCCAACATTCCGGCCTCGTTCACCGGACAGTATCTCGGTGCGGCCCTGGCCGACGAGCGCGCCCACGGCCTCGTTCGGCCCGACCGCGGTCACATGGAAGAACTCGAGCGCGAAAACCTCGCAAGCTTGCACGACCTCGCGCAAGGCGAGCGGGCCAAGATCCCCGTCGAAGCGTAGCGCCTGGTCGTGACCAAGCGCACGCTCGCCGCGCGTGTCGATTGGCCTGTCGGTGGGAAAAGGTCCGACATGGGGCTGACGCATCTTTCGCCTACTGATTGGTCCGGCTTTAGCGACGGGTTCCGCTCGACGGTCCATTCGTTCAAGCCGCCGAGCGAAGAGGTGCGCGACGAAGCGCCTGGGACGTTCGACGACATCGCGCCGCGGGGCGAGTCCGGCGGTCGCGACGCCGCGGAGCGCGAGGATCAACCCGTCCCGGTTTAAGGGCGCTCGGGTCCGTTTAGAAGCCGTACCGGCCGAGCGTTTCGCCACGTTCGGTGAGGTTACGATAACGCGCCAAGGCCATCAACGGGAAAAACGCACGATAGCCATGATAGCGTAAGTAGAACACGCGCGGAAAACCGACCGCCGTATACCACGCTTCGTCCCAGAGGCCGTCGCCGTTTTGCGTTTCGACGAGGAATTGAATTCCGCGCGCCACCGCCGGATTCGCGACTTCGCCGGCGGCCATCAAGCCGAGGAGTGCCCACGCCGTCTGGCTCGCGGTGCTCGCCTTGCACAAACCGCGCCGTTCGTTCCAATACGTTCCGCCGTCTTCGCCCCAGCCGCCGTCGGATTGCTGGAAGCGCAAGAGGTAGTCCACCGCGCGCCGCACGCTCGACGGGTCGCCGGCGTTCCCGCCGAGCGGGACGAACGCATTGAGCGCCGACCACGTGCCGTAGATGTAGTTGGTTCCCCACCTTCCGAACCACGAGCCGTCGGCTTGCTGCGTCCGGCGCAGATACTCGAGCCCGCGCGCGACGACCGGTTCGTCTTTGGAGTGTCCCAGCTGCAGTAAACAACCCACGCAGCGCGCGGCGACGTCTTCGGTCGGCGGATCGAGCAGCGCGCCGTGATCGGCGAAGGGAATGTGGTTGAGGCTGTAGTGGTCGTTGTTGACGTCGAACGCGCCCCATCCGCCACCCTTGCTCTGCATCCCGGCGATCCATTCCGCCGCGCGTTGGAGGGCTTCGCGATATTTCTTGGGATCTTCGCGATGCAGCGCCATGGCGACGACGGCGGTATCGTCGACGTCGGGGTAATAGTCGTTCCAGTATTGGAATGCCCAGCCGCCGGGGCGAACGTTGGGCCGTTGCGCGGCCCAGTCGCCGACGACGCCGAGCACCTGACGTCCTTCGAGCCACGCGTTCGCGCGTGCGACCGCGGCGCGCGCTTCGCTGCTATCGGATTCGAACAGCGCGTGGACCGCAAGCGCCGTGTCCCAGATCGGCGAGACGCACGGCTGACAATAGGCTTCTTCGTCCTTGCGGACGATGAGTTTGCGAACGGCGCGCTTCGCGATCGCAAAGTCGGGGTGGTCCGCCGCGTATTCCAGTGCATCGAAGGCCATCACGCTATTGGCCATCGCCGGAAAGATCGCGCCGAGTCCGTCTTCGCCATTGAGGCGAGTCTTGGTGAAACCGATCGCCTTCGCAATCGCGCGCCCCCGCACTGCCTTCGGGAAGAAGGGCTCGAGCTTGCGCAACACCGCATCGAGCGCGAGAAAAAACTTGCCGAGCGGCGAGGGGGTCGCAGCCCGCATATAACCGCGTTCGGCGTCGGGCGGCGTAACGAAGAGTTCTTGGACGTCGACGCGGCGTGGGTTGCGCGCCTGCGGCCGCAAGGCGACGAGGATCAAGAGCGGGACGACCACCGTCCGCGACCAGTACGAGACCTTGTCGAGATGGAACGGAAACCAGCGCGGCAGGAGCATGATCTCGACCGGCATCACCGGGACGGCGCGCCAGGGCACTTGCCGGAACAGCGCGAGGGCGATGCGGGTGAAGACGTTACTACGCGCCGCACCGCCCAGCGCCAGCACGCGTTCGCGGGCCAGCCGCATGTGTGGCGCGTCGATCGGATCGCCGGCGCACTTGAGCGCGTAGTAGGCCTTGACGGTCGCGCTGATCTCGCTGTCGCCGCGGTAAAACAGCGGCCAGCCGCCGTCCTCGTTTTGGATGCGGCGCAGATAGACGGCGATCTTGTCTTCGAGTCCTTGATCGATCTCGTCGAGATAATGCTCAAGCAAGATGTACTCTGCCGGAATCGTCGCGTCGGCCTCGAGTTCGAAGACCCAGTGACCATCGTCGCGCTGGCGCGCGAGAAGTGCTGCTTCGGCCGCACGCACGGCCCTCTCGAGCTGCTCGGAGCTGAGAGCGGGTTCGATTCCGACTGCAGTCATGCAGCAGAAGTTTTCTTGGTCGCGTTGCGCTCATCCGCTAGGCGGACGACGACTTTGCCGACATACTTGCCACCGCGCAGCATGTCGATGAAGGCCTGCGGCGCGTTTTCGAGGCCATCGACGAAGGACTCGGGGAACTTGATCTTGCCGGTCTTGACGGCGGGAGCGACGTCGCGCAGGAAATCAGTTGCGCGGCTGCCGTGATCGAACACGATGAAGCCGCGCATCGTCAGCCGCTTACGCACGATGTTCATGAGGTTGCGCGGCGCCGGGGCCGCTTCGTTGTACTGCGAGATCATCCCACAAGCGACGATCCTGCCGTAATCGTTGAGCGCCGACAGCGCGGCTTCGAGCTGTTCGCCGCCGACGTTGTCGAAGTAGAGGTCGATCCCACCGGGCGCAAGCTCGCGCAGCCTCTTGCTCAGGTTACCATCCTTATAATTGAATGCGGCGTCGAAGCCGAGCTCGTTTTTTAGGTAAGCGACTTTTTCGTCACTTCCGGCGCTGCCGATCGTCGTCGCGCCTTGCAACTTGGCGAGTTGTCCGGCGACGCTGCCGACCGCGTCGGCGGCCGATGAGATAAAGACGACATCGCTTGGCTTCAGCCCGCCGATCTCGTGCAAACCGACGTATGCGGTGAGGCCTGTCATCCCCAGCACGCCGAGGAACGCGCTCGGCGGCGCGAGGTTGATGTCGATCGGCTCCGCTTTACTCGCCGAAACAATCGCGTAATCGCGCCAGCCGCGATCGTGTCGCAGCCACGTTCCGAGCGGCAGTCGCTCGGCGCGCGACGCGACCACGTAGCCGACGGCCGCGCCACCGATCGCTTCGCCGAGCTTGAACGGCGGGACGTACGACGGCGCGTCACTCATGCGACCGCGCATATAGGGGTCGACCGACATGTGCGTATTGCGAACCAAGACCTCGCCGTCGCCGGGTTTGGGGAGCGGGACTTCGACGAGCTCGAAATTGTCGGGCACGGGCCAGCCCGTCGGGCGTGAGCGCAGTCGAATCTCGCGGGACTTGGTCGGGCTGTCCATGCTTCGCATCTTCGCGTACGCGTCGAAGATGCCCGCGTAAGATGGAGGCGCCGCGACGCGCCCGAACTCGAGGGCCATGCCGACGCACGACGTGACGAATCAGCCGCCGCCGCTCGCCGACTACGATGCGTTCGCGAGCGATCGCCCCTTGCTCGACGCGTGGCAGGCGAGCGATGCAACGTGGGCAGACCAGGCGCTCCGCCAGATCGGCCTTCGTGCCGGGAGTGCGGAGGCGATCGCCTGGGGCTTCGAAGCGAACCGCAATCCGCCGGCGCTGCGAACGCACAACCGCTACGGCAATCGCGTCGACGAGGTCGAGTACCATCCTTCATATCATCGCTTGATGGAGGTCGCCGTCGGCGCTGGTTTGCACGCCTCGTCGTGGCGCGATCCGCGTCCCGGCGCGCACGTTGCGCGCGCGGCGGCGTTCTACCTTTGGAGTCAAGCCGAAGCAGGCCACGGCTGCCCGATCTCGATGACGCATGCCGCGATTCCGGCGCTGCGCGTGCAAGCCGAGTTGGCCGCGGCATGGGAACCGCTGATCTTCGCCTCCGGCTATGATGGTCGTTTACGGTCGGCGCGAGAGAAGCGGAGCGCGCTTCTCGGGATGGCGATGACCGAGAAGCAAGGCGGCTCCGACGTCCGCGCCAACACGACGCGCGCCGAGCCTTCCGGCGCGCGCGGTCCTGGAAACGAATATCGGCTCACCGGACACAAATGGTTCTGCTCGGCGCCGATGAGCGACGCGTTCTTGGTGCTCGCGCAAGCGCCCGGCGGGCTCTCGTGTCTCTTGTTGCCGCGAATTCTGCCCGACGGAACGCGCAACGCGTTGTTCATCCAACGCCTGAAAGATAAACTCGGCAATCGGTCCAACGCGTCGAGCGAGGTCGAGTTCGCGGACGCGCGCGCGTGGCTCGTTGGCGAAGAAGGTCGCGGCGTTCAGACGATCGTCGAGATGGTCAACTTCACGCGTCTCGACTGCGTTATCGGGTCGGCGTCCGGGATGCGCCAAGCGGTCGTGCAGGCGATCCATCACGCGCGCCATCGCAGCGCGTTCGGCAAGTTGCTGGCCGAGCAGCCCCTGATGCAGAACGTGCTCGCCGATCTCGCGCTCGAATCCGAAGCGGCGACGCTGACGTTTCTGCGCTTGGCCCAAGCCTGCGACCGATCCGCTGAGGGCGACGAACGCGGGAGCGCGCTCAAGCGCATCGGCACCGCGGTCGCAAAGTATTGGGTCTGCAAGCGCGNNCGGCTCTTCCGTGAGTCGCCGCTCAACTCACTCTGGGAAGGCGCCGGCAACGTCAACGCGCTCGACGTTTTGCGCGCCGCGACGCGAGAGCCGGGTGCGCTCGAGGCCTACTTCGGAGAAGTGGAGACGGCGCGTGGTACCGACAAGCGGCTCGACGCCGCAATCGATCGTCTGCGGAGCGAACTCGCCGATCGGGACGATGCCGAATATCGAGCCCGCGCGATCGTCGAGAGGATGGCTCTCGTCTTTCAGGCGGCACTCGTCGTACGGCGCGGCCCGCCGTTCGTTGCCGACGCGTTCTGCGCCACGCGGCTTGGCGGCGACTGGGGCCGCGCCTTCGGAACGTTACCGCGCGGCTGCGATGCGAAGGCAATCGTCGCCCGCGCGCTCGAACTCTAGCGGCCTAGGGCGCGGGCAAGAGTTTACGCAGCAGCGCCGAGACCCAATTCTGAATCGGTCGGTAGAGCGCGAGCACGAAGCCCTGCGCTGGGTTTGGCCGCACGTAGCCTTCGTCGACGTCCCACATCCAGATGTAGCGGCGGTAGGTGCTCTCGAAGTTATCCGACCAGCGGCGAATCCGGGGCTCGTCCATTCCGCGTTCGCGTAATGTCTGCAGGACCGACGCGTCGTCGCCATGTGCTGCCGAGATGGCGATGAATTCGTCGGTCGAGAGGCCGAGTCGGGTCAATAGCGCGTGGTCCACCGGCGAATGCCCGATCAGGTACGCTCCGAGGTTTCCGTTCGCGCTCATCCGCGCTTTGTCGATCATGCGCGGCAGCCAGCGAATCCCGTCGACGGCGACGTTCCATCGCCTCGGAACGGTTTGCTTGAATTTCATAGCCGCGCTTTCGCCGATCGGAGAAGTGCGCCCCTTTCAGTTACACGCGTTCGATGAGGAGCGCGATTCCTTGTCCGACGCCGATACACATCGTGCACAACGCGTAACGCTTCTTGGTTTTCGTGAGTTCGTAGGTCGCGGTCGTGATCAGGCGCGCGCCGCTCATTCCCAGCGGATGGCCGAGCGCGATCGCGCCTCCGTTGGGATTGACGTGCGGCGCATCGTCGGGGAGGCCGAGCATGCGTAGCACGGCGAGCGACTGCGACGCGAACGCCTCGTTCAACTCGATCACGTCCATGTGCCGGACGTCGAGCCCAAGTCGCGCGAGAAGTTTCTTGCTCGCCGGGGCCGGACCGATGCCCATGATGCGGGGCGAGACGCCGGCGGCCGCGGCGGCGACGACGCGCGCCTTCGGTTGCAAACCGTATGCCTTGGCTGCTCTTTCGGACGCGATCAGCAACGCGCACGCACCATCGTTGACGCCGGAGGCGTTGCCGGCGGTCACGGTGCCGTTGTTCCGAAACGGCGTCGGCAACTTTGCGAGGGCCTCGAGGTTCGTATCGGCGCGGACGTGCTCGTCACGCTCGACGACGAGCGGATCACCGCGCTTCTGCGGAATCTTGACGGGGACGATCTCTTGCGCGAGCCGCCCCGACGCTTGCGCGGCTGCCGCGCGTTGCTGGCTGCGCAAGGCGAACGCGTCTTGATCTGGGCGCGAGACCGAAAACTCTTCGGCGACGTTTTCGCCGGTCTCCGGCATCGAGTCGACGCCGTACTGCGCCTTGAGAATCGGGTTGACGAAGCGCCAGCCGATCGTGGTGTCGTAGATCTGCGCGTTACGCGCAAACGGCGTCTCCGCTTTGCCGAGGACGAATGGTGCGCGCGACATGCTTTCGATGCCGCCCGCGATCACGAGTTCGGCTTCGCCGGTCTTGATGGCGCGCGCGGCTTGGGCGACGGCCTCCATCCCCGAGCCGCACAGCCGATTGACCGTGACGGCCGAGATGCTCTCGGGTAAACCGGCGAGCAAGACCGCCATGCGCGCGACGTTGCGATTGTCTTCGCCGGCCTGATTCGCGCAACCGTAGATCGTGTCGTCGACGGCCGACCAGTCGACCTTCGGGTTGCGTTCGACGAGCGCGCGCAGCGGGATCGCGGCGAGGTCGTCGGCGCGAACGCCGCTCAGCACGCCGCCGTATCGGCCGATCGGCGTGCGGATCGCGTCGCAGATGTAGGCTTCGGTCATCGTTGGGTGCTTCGGCATCGATCGTCCGGATGCCGCGCAGGAGGGAGCGCTGCGCCAAACTCGCTACTAACGGCGGAGAGATCGACATGACGACCAAGCAGAAAGCCTCGCCGGCCGAACGGGCGCGCGCACTCCGCGAGCAGATCGAGGACGCGAATTATCGCTACTACGTCCTCGACGATCCGGCGATCAGCGACGCGGAATACGATCGGCTCTTCCACGGGCTCCTGTTGCTCGAGGAAGAGCATCCGGAGTTGGCGACTCCGGATTCTCCGACGCAGCGCGTCGGCGCATCGGCCTCATCGGAGTTTTCACCGTATCCGCACCGCGTGCCGATGCTCAGCCTCGGCAATGCGTTCGACGAGGACGATTTACGTGCGTTCGACACGCGCGTCGCGAAATTGGCGGGGATGTCACCGGTCTACGTCTGCGAGTTGAAGATCGACGGCCTCGCGGTCTCGCTGCGGTACGAACGCGGCCGCCTGGTTTCTGGCGGAACGCGCGGTGACGGCGCCGTCGGCGAGGACGTGACGCCGAACATCCGCACGATTCGGACGGTGCCGATGAATCTTCGCGACACGCCGCCGGCGCTGCTCGACGTCCGCGGCGAGGTGTATCTGTCGAAGAGCGCCTTCGAGAAATTGAACGAAGCGCGCGCCGCTCGCGGCGAGCCGGTCTTTGCTAACCCGCGCAACGCCGCGTCGGGCGGCTTGCGCCAGAAAGATCCGCGGCTCACGGCCGAACGGCGGCTGTCGTTTTTCGCGTACGCCATCGGCGCCTTCGAAGGGGCGAAGAAACATCCGCCGACGCAATTCGAGTTGCTCGCGTATCTGCGCGAGCTGGGCTTTCCGGTGAATCGCAACGCCCAGCGCTGCGCCTCGCTCGACGACGTCTTGGCGTATTGCCGCCGTTGGGAGGCGGAACGCGAATCGGTCGACTACGAGATCGACGGTGTCGTCATCAAAGTCGACGATCTCGCGCTCCAATCGGAGCTCGGCTTTGCCGGGCGCGAGCCGCGCTGGGCGATCGCTTTCAAGTTTCGGGCCCGCGAAGCGCGCACGAAATTGCTCGACATCGGCATCAACGTCAGCCGCGCCGGGAAACTCAATCCGTTTGCGATGCTCGAGCCGGTCGCGCTCGGCGGCGTCACGGTCGAACGCGCGACGTTGCACAATCTCGACGACATCCGGCGCAAGGATATCCGGATCGGCGACACGGTGATCGTCCATCGCGCCGGCGACGTGATTCCGTACGTCGTCGGTCCGGTGCTCGAATTGCGGCCGAAGAACGCGCGCGTTTTCAAGATGCCGGACAAGTGCCCGGTCTGCGGATCGGCGATCGACCAGCCGGAAGACGACGTCTTCTCGTATTGCACCAACGTCGCGTGTCCGGCGCAAGTGACCGAGCGAATCCGGCATTACTGCTCGCGTGGCGCGATGGACATCGAAGGTGTCGGGGACGTCCTTGCCAATCAATTGGTCGACGCGGACCTCTGCCGCGACGTCGCCGATCTCTACGATCTCGCGGTCGAAGAGTTGTCGGAGTTGCCGCGGATGGGCGAGAAGTCGGCACAGAACGTCGTCGAGAACATCGAGGCGTCGAAGAGACGGGGCTTGGCGCGCCTACTGTCGGCGTTGAACATTCGCTTCGTCGGCGGCCAAAATGCCGCGCTCTTGGCCGGCGCGTTCGGTTCGATCGACGCGCTCGCCGCGGCGTCGGAAGAAGAGTTGTCGGCGATCCCCGGGATCGGGCCGCAAATCGCGGAGAGCGTCGCGTTCTTCTTCGACCGTCCTCAGAACCTCAAGGTCATCGAGCGGCTGAAGAAACACGGCGTCGACGTGACGGCGCCGAAGCGTAAGGTCGTCGCCGCCGGTCCGCTCGCGGGTAAGACATTCGTGCTCACGGGGACGTTACCTAACTTGACGCGCGAGGCGGCGAGCGAGTCGATCGTCGCCGCGGGCGGAAAAGTTTCGGGTTCGGTCAGTAAGAAGACCGATTACGTCGTCGCCGGCGAAGAGGGCGGCTCGAAACTTGCCAAAGCGCGCGATCTCCGCGTTACGATCCTCGATGAAGGCGGCTTACGAAAACTGCTCGGCGGCTAGCACTCTGATTTATAAGCCGCCAAGCGAATTCATGCGGCCACCCGAGCTGATACAGATCAGCTGATCGTTGCCCGGTGCACTCTTGTCGTCGGGCCATTCTCCCATGACGATGTGCGACGCCATCATCGGCGCCATTCCAAGAGCTCTGACGACGTCGCCCGCGGTGATCCCTACATTGCGTCCTCCGTTCATGAACTTCGCCGCGATGCCGTGCCAGTACGCTGCGGCGCGGGCTGCGTCGACCGGTGAAAGGCCTTGCGACAGCAGCGTCGCGATCATCCCCGTGAGGACGTCGCCGGTACCGGCGGTCGCGAGCGCGCTCGTGCCGGTCGGGTTCACGTGCATCGTGTTTCCGTCGTCGATCAAGGTCGCGCGGCCTTTGAGGAGCGTCGTTACGCCGGTCAGTTCGACGAAACGGCGCAAGCGATCGACGCGCTCGTCTTCCGTGACCGTCCCTTCACCGGAGAGCCGCGCGAACTCGCCGGCATGCGGCGTAAGGACGCACGGTTTCCCGCGTATGATATCCAGGTGCTTCGCGAGGTGGAACAAGCCGCTCGCATCGACGACGAACGGCAACTCCAGTTTCGCGATAAAGCCGCGCACGATCTCGCCGGTCGCGTCGTTCAGGCCGAGGCCGGGTCCGATCGCGACCGCACCGCAATGATTGGTCAGATCCAGGAGGCACTCGATGGCGCTCGGGACATCGCGCTCGTCGAAGCCGACGACGACTTGTTCGACGAGGTGCAGGCGCAGCATGTCGGCCGCGTCGTTCGTCGTCGCGACCGTTACGTAGCCGGCGCCGGAGCGCGCCGCGCCGCGCGCGCAGAGGACGGCGGCGCCCGGAAACTGAGTCGACCCGGCGACGACGAGCGGGGCGCCGGCGGAGCGTTTGTCGGCCGTTTCAGCGCGGCGCGGCAGCAGGTCGCAGAATTCGTCGGCGGTTAGTGTCGTGAAAAACGGCGCCCCGAGCGCGGCGACTTCGTCCTTGAGGCCGACGTCGCCGACGTAGAGCTTCCCGACGTATGCGCGTGCCGGATCGAGCAACAATCCAACTTTCAGCGCGCCGAGCGATACGGTGATTCCGGCGCGCACGGCGTGGGCGGCGACGGCGCCCGTGGTGGGGTCGATTCCGGTCGGGATATCGGCCGCAACGACGCGTTCCCGCGAGAATTCATTGAGCGCCTCGATTGCGGGGACGAGTGCCTCGTCCGGCTCGGCGCGCGAGCCCGTGCCGAGCAGCGCGTCGAGCGCGACGCTCGCCCCTCGCAACGCTTCCCCAGCGTCCGCCAGCGTTTCCGGTAACGGCCGGACCTCGACCCCCGCCGCGCGAGCCCGGCCCTCCGCGTAGCGGCGCGCCGCGCTCGCCGCCGTCGCCTCGAGCGCGTAGACGATTCTCGGTCGCTCCCGGTCCATGAGGGCGAGCGCGGCAAACGCGTCGCCGCCGTTGTTGCCGGGGCCCGCAAACGCCACGATCGGTCCTTCGCCCCCCGGAAGTCTCGCGATCGCTTCGTGCAGCCGTTCGCCGGCGGCCCGCATCAGCGCGATGTCGCCGACCCGCTTTTGGCCGCGTTCATCGGCGTCTCGCATCTGCTCTGCCGTGACGGCGCGCACGCTAAGCTCCTTCGAGAACCACGAACGCCGCGGCGGTCGTCGCCGTGTGCGTGATCGTGAGATGCAGGCGGAGGACGCCGAAACGTTCCGGCAGATTGCTCGCTGCTCCAAAGAATTTGAGGATAGGGCGGCCGCTTCGTTCGTGTGAGACGCCGACCTCGCGCCACGGAATCGCAAACCCGAACGCTTTCCGCGCCGCTTCCTTCGCCGCGAAGAAACCGGCGAGCCGCTCCGCCCAGTGCCGCTTACGCATCGCGTACTCCATCTCTTCGTCCGTGTAGACGCGTCGCGCGAACCAGGCAAGCCGTTCTTGGTCGAAGCGGTAGCGCTCGACCTCGGCGAGATCGGTCCCTATGCCTAAGATCACGTTAAGGGTGTTTCGCTGCCCAGGTGCGCCTGCCCCCGAAAGCAAAGACCCCTCGCAATCACACATGCTCTCTCCCGGTAGGTACACCTTCGAGCATGGTTAGCATCGTCCCGATCAATTCGCTCGACGCTTCTTTTCTCACGCGCCTCGCGCTGTGTCTCGAAGAGCGCTTTCTTTTCAGTTGTCAGGTCGAGCGCGTCGTACGCATCCCGCGCACGACGCTCAATAGCGTTCGCGGGCAATTGTTTTTCAACACACTTGTCTCGAAAGTGCTCGGCGCGACACCGCAGGCCGAAGGTCTGCGCCTTGCGATCACCGACTACGATCTCTACAAGACCTCGCATCAGTTCGTCTTCGGCGACGCAAGTGAAGAGCACCGGATTGCGGCCGTCTCACTGCACCGGCTGCGCAGCGATTTCTACGGTGAAGCGTCCGATCCGAATCTCTTGTTCCAACGCACGTTGAAGGAATCAGTCCACGATCTCGGCCACGCGCTCGGGCTCAAGCACTGCTTCAATCCGCGCTGCGCGATGTATTTTTCGAATTCGATCTTCGAAGCGGACAACAAGCTGTCACACTTCTGTGAAAACTGCGAGAAGAAAGCGCGTGCCAATAGATGAAGGTGCGGCGGAAAAGACCCGCGCTTAGTCTCTAACGATTCTCGCATCCGCGAGCGCAATCGTCCGTTCGTGGCCGTCGCTCGTGACGACTAGGCTGCCGTCGGGCGCGAGCCGCTGCGCCACGGCGTCAAAAGGCTGGGCCTCGCCGTCGACGAGAAGCCGGTACGGCGTCCCCATGAGGACCGCGCGCTCTTCCCAGAGTCGCGCGACGATCTCCGGATGATCGAGCTCGTCGAGTCGTCGCGCGAAGGCCGCGAGGATCGTCTCAAGTAGCGCTTCCCGCTCGATGTTCGGCTTGTGGTCGGAGAGGAACGCCGGCGGGGGTTCGACGTCTCCGATGGCGCCCGGGTCCTCCGGGCGAATTACGTTGAGGCCGACGCCGCAACCGACCCACGCCACGTCGCCGGCGACGCGCGAGACGCACAGAATACCGCCGCACTTCCTGCCCTCGAGTAAGAGATCGTTCGGCCACTGCAAGCCGACCCGAAGGCCTGCGTGACGGCCGATTCCCTCGGCGACGGCCAGCGCCGTCCAGTACGGCACGGACCACAGCGCGCTCGCCGGCACCGTGCGCGGAAGAATCGCGGTGAAGAGCAGCGAGGAACCGTGCGGTGCGATCCAGCGTCGCTCGTGCCGTGCCTTTCCGAAGCGCTGAAAATCCGTGACGAACACGACGCCGGCACTACCCGGCTCGCCGAGCAGGTGCGCCGCGTCGTCGTTGGTGCTGTCGGTTTCGGCCAGATAGCGGATCTCAAACATCGCGCACAGGCCTAATGGGACGCCGCCGCGTAAGGCGGACGCCATGGCAATCGAACGGACGCTCATCTTGTGCAAGCCCGACGCGGTCGCGCGCGGATTGGTCGGCGAGATCGTTGCGCGTTTCGAGCGGCGCGGTTACGTGATCGTTGCGATGAAACTGGTCGTCTGCGACAAGGCGCGGGCCGAGCGGCACTACACCGAACACAAAGGAAAGCCGTTTTACGATGGGCTGGTTTCGTATATCACGTGCGCCCCGTCGGTGGCGCTGGTCGTCGAGGGCGCGGGCGCGGTCGAAGGCTGTCGCGGGACGATCGGCGCGACCGATCCGATCAAGGCGGCGGCGGGCTCGATCCGCGGCGACCACGCGCAAACGATCGGGCGCAACCTCGTTCACGGCAGCGATTCGCCCGACTCGGCGAAGCGCGAGATCCCGATTTGGTTCGAGCCGCACGAGATGCTGGGTCGCCGCCACGATCTCGAACAATGGATCATCAGTACGTGATTTTTCGACGGGCGCAACGGGGGACATTCACAACATGCGAAGGCGGTTGACGTGATCGAAACGATGCGCGGCGGCGGACGGCCCCTGATCGAAGGCGTTCATGCCCGCGAGATCCTCGATTCGCGCGGCAATCCGACCGTCGCGGTGACGGTCGCGACCAGTTTCGGCGCGGTCGAAGAAGCATTCGTTCCGTCGGGCGCGTCGACCGGCGCGCACGAAGCGGTCGAGGTGCGCGACGGCGACAAAACGCGCTACGGCGGAAAGGGCGTGCTCAAAGCGGTGCGCGCCGTGAACGATCTGCTCGGTCCGGCGCTCGAGGGTTTGGACGTGACCGCGCAGCGCGAGATCGACGCGCGGTTAATAGATTTGGACGGAACGCCGAACAAGAGCACCTTCGGCGCGAACGCGCTTCTGGGCATCTCGCTTGCGATTGCGCGCGCGGCGGCGGCGAGCCTCGGCATCCCCCTCTTTCGCTACCTTGGCGGTCCGAGTGCCGCGACGTTGCCGGTGCCGATGATGAACGTGATCAACGGCGGGAAGCACGCCGCCGGCGCTTTACAATTCCAGGAATGCATGATCGTGCCGCTCGGCGCGCCGACGCTGGCCGAGGCAGTACGGTATGGATCGGAGACCTTTCACGTGCTCGGCACGCTGTTGCACGAGCGCGGAATGACGACGCTCGTCGGCGACGAGGGCGGCTATGCGCCGCCGCTCGAGACGCTCGATCAGGCGCTCGACCTCTTGTCGCTGGCGATCCAACGTGCGGGCTATACGCCCGGCGAGCACATCGCGCTCGCGCTCGACCCCGCGGCAAACGAGTTTTTTCGCGATGGCAAGTACTATCCGGTCGGCGAGGTGCCGTTCTCGAGCGTCGAGATGGTCGATTTCTATGCCGACATCTGCGACCGCTTTCCGGTCGTCTCAATCGAAGACGGTCTCGCGGAGGACGACTGGGACGGTTGGCGGGCCCTGACCGACGGCATCGGCGATCGCGTCCAACTCGTCGGCGACGATTTGTTCGTAACCAACACCGAGCGGCTCGCGCGCGGCATCGCCGGCGGCGTCGCCAACGCGATTCTGATCAAAGTCAACCAGATCGGGACGCTGAGCGAGACGATCGACGCCATCGAGATGGCGCACAAAGCCGGTTACCGCTGCGTGATCTCGCATCGCTCGGGCGAAACCGGCGATACGACGATCGCCGACCTCGCGGTCGCAACGAGCGTGGGGCAGATCAAGACCGGCTCGCTTTCGCGCAGCGACCGCGTCGAGAAATACAACCGCTTGATGGCCATCGAGGAACAACTCGGCGCGGCCGCCCTCTATGCCGGGAAGAGCGCCTTTCGTTCGTAGCTTCTATTGCGCTTGGCTTACTAACCGCGTAAGCGGCTGCTTTCTCGCCTGAAGGGTCGCGGCTCGGCCCGATGGGAAGCCAAGCGTTGGCGGCTGACTTCGCTGAAGTCAAGACTGCGAATTACGTTTTACGCGGCTTATGCGCGTGAGGATATTATCTTATGGCAACTGCAACGCAAACCGCGGAAAAAAAGAACCTCAGTAAGCCCGACGAGACGCGACCGTTCGCAAAGGGCAAGTTGGAGATCGTTAACGTCGGCGGGACGATGCTCGGCCGCGCCACGTTCGAACCAGGCTGGAAATGGTCCGAGTGCCTCAAGCCGATCGCAAAGACCGATTCTTGCCAGGCGCCGCATTTGGGGTACTTCATCTCCGGACGAATGAAAGTCGTCATGGATAACGGCACCGAACTCGAATACGGTCCGGGCGATGCGATGTCGATACCGCCGGGTCATGATGCGTGGATCGTTGGAAACGATCAATGCGTCGTCGTCGACTTCGTCGGCTTTAAGGATTACGCAAAACCGAAGTAACCTACGCTCCTCGCAAAGTCTCGTTTTTCGGCGTCTCGTTGTCGAGCAAGTCGAACGCGTCGATTGCGTCCAACGCCGCGCGTTCGCGCTTGCTCATAGTCGGCGTCGGGGCGGCGCGTGCTGCGTCGAACGCGAAGCCGGTGCGCGCGGCGATTTCGGCCGGCGTAACGTCCGGCCGGTGCGTCGCGAGGTGGAAGCGCTCGTTTTTCGCCGGATCGCGCTCGAAGACGGCGTACGGCGTGACCAGCACGACCGTGTTTCCGGCTGCGGTGATGAACTCGAGCTTCTCGACCAGCGTGCGCGGGGAGTGTTCGGTGCGCCAGAGCGCGATGCGCGGAGCGGTCGGCATCATCACCGCGGCCCCGCCGCCGCCTGGGAGCCGGACTTTCGGGTGCGCCCACTCGCCGATGGCCGAGACGTTCGTGCGGCCGAACGCATCGATCTGCGCGGCGCCCAGGTAGATCAGATCCAGCTTACCCCGAGTCGCGAGATCGTAGAAGTCTTCGTTGGAAAAGATCGCCGCCGAGCCCGCGAGCAACGCCGGATCGGTGCTCGAACGGGGTAGACGCTCGGGAACGACGTCGACGCCTCCGGCGACGCTCAGATACGTGAATGGAAAATCGTATGCTCGCTTGGCTAAAATGCACGCCGCCATCGGCAGCACCGAGTTGACGCCGCTAAAGACCACTTCGTTCGGTTGAATTGCGCGGGCGAGGTTGACGACGACGTATTCGGCGTCGCGCCACTCAGGCACGGACGAACGCTTGCGCCTCCGGCGCCCCAGCGAGATGGCGCGCGAGCGCCTCGTCACCCGGCTCGAGGTACGCCGCCACCGCTTGGTAGTCGACCTCGTAGTCCGGATGGAGCGAACCGGGCCACGCGCCGCGCGGAACGATCGCGAGCGCTTCCACCATAAAGCCCGGCACCAGCGTCAATTCTGGCTGCTGCGCTAGGTGCTCGGTGCTCACCAGCCGCTCGGCGGTCACGAGGACGCGCTTCGCCGCGCGCGTGAGCGGGTGATCCCAGTGCGGCGACCCGTAGACGCGCGCGTTGCCTCTCGCATCGACCTCGTTAGCATGGATGACCGCGACGTCGGGCGCGATCGCCGGGACGACGACGGTCTCTTTCCCGGTGCCGTACGGGTCCACAACGGTCTTCCATTTGTTGAGTTCGAGCAAATCGCTGCCGAACACGCCGGCGACCGGTGCGAACGGGACGCCGGCGGCCGCCGCACGCAGCCCGGCGGCGATCGTCATACAGGAATGCTCTTCGAGTTTCAGATCTCCGTCTTCGATCGCACGGCGATACGCCGGCGCTAGACCGAAGCCGCCTTCGATCGCGACGATCCCCGTTTTCGCTCGGGAGACGGCGTGCGCTCGCGCGAGCAGATCGATGTCGTAACCGGGCGAGGCTTTGATCACTTCGAGATCGCGCGCGCCGCGACGCGCGAGTTCGCGGACGAGCGCGAACGGTCCGCGGTGCAAGAAACTTCCGCCGAACCCGATCGACGCGCCGTCCGGGATCGAACGCGCCAGCTCGGCGAGCGAGACGATCTTCTCCGTCATGAGTGTGGCGCCGGTTTGTTGATCACCCAGCGGAAAACGTTGCGCTGTTGAAGGCCGCCGTCCTGGCGCTGCAGCGGCTTGAGCATGCGATCGAACACCTCGCGGACGCGAACTTCACCGGCGAGGCCGACTATTCGGGCGATCGGCCCGGCGGAGACGTACGCGCGATAACATTCATCGCAATCGGCATAGGAAAGGACGACTTCTACCTCGCCCCATCGATAGGGATGCAATCCCGCAGCGACGAGCCGAGCCTCGAGCCGGCCGTCGCCTGAGAGCGCGAGCGGGGCCGGCGCATCGGGTTGCGGGGGTACCAGCGCGCGCAATTGTGCAAAGAGTGCTTCGGTCTGGCAGCGCGCCGCATCGCCCCACTGTGCGATGGTGACGTCGCCTTCGGGTTTTACAACGCGTCGAAATTCCGCCAGCGCGCGCATCGGGCTTTCGGCAAACTGCAAGGAATTGAAGGCCACCACGACATCGCATGAGTGGTCCGCGAGCGGTAACGATTCCAGATCTCCGACGTGCAGCTCGGCGCTCGGGACGCGGCGTTTGGTGATCTCGAGCATTCCAGGAGCGGCGTCGACGCCGATCGTCTGAGCGCCGCGTTCGGCCGCGATCGACAGTGCGAGGCCGGAACCACATCCGGCATCGAGCAACACCTTGCCCGCTAACGGCTCGAGCGCGTCGAGCGTGCCCCGGAAAAAAGGCAACACCTGGGGTTCTTGCAGCTTCGCCCACGTTTCCGGGTCGCTGCTCCAGAGTTTACCTTGCACCGCCGCTGAGCCCACGAAAAACTCCTTACTTTTCGTCGGCGAGGGACCTCCTGTGTTTTCGGCCAAGCCGCGCTGCGAAGGAAGTCACGTACGTGCCGATTTTCGGTTCCTGGTCTCGCGCTTCATTGGTCGCGATCGCCGTGACGATCGCAGCGGCGGCGTGTGGCTCGCATCCTTCGAGCGGCGATCCGAAAGCGGGCGCGGCGCTCGTTCAGAGTTCGAATTGCGCCGGGTGTCACGGCGGGCAATTCCAGGGCGACCTCGGACCGAAACTCGTCGGCATCGAGAAGTGGCGTAGGCCCGAGCAGATCGCAAAGGCGATTACCAATCCCGAGCCGCCGATGCCGATGTTCGCTTTCACGCCGCAGCAAGTCGCCGACGTCGTTGCGTATCTATCGCAACTCGACGGCAGCACCGCCAACGGCGGCGGCGTCATGCGGCCGAAGATTTCGATTTTGCCGGCGAAGCCGACGGATTCGGCGATGGTGAGCGTCTGGTTTTCCGGTTCGCCCCCACCCGATGCGACCGTCGAGGCGACGATGAGCATGGGCCATTCGATGATGGGGACGAGTCCGATCAAATTGAAGAAGACGGGCGATCCGCACAAACTCACCGCGAAGGTCCCCTTCGGGATGGGTGGCCCGTGGATGATCAAGGTCCGCTACGATAAGTCGCAAGAAGTCGACATGCCGGTCAACGTCGCCCAATGACGCGAGCAGGATTCGCCGGCGGCGCGATGTCGGCCGTCGCGCTTCCTCGGCTTGGCGCGGCGGCCTCGGCGGCGGACGTTGTCGACGTCACGTTGACGGCGGCACCGCTCAGTTTCCGGCCGACTGCGAGTGTCACGTTTGCCGGGCTCGCGTACAACGGCAACATCCCGGGACCGGTGCTGCGCGTTCGGCGCGGACAGCGCTTGCGCGTTCGCTACGTCAATCGCACGGGCGAGCCGAGCACGATTCATTGGCACGGCATGATTTTGCCGAACGCGATGGACGGCGTCCCCGACGTCACACAACCGGCCGTCCGGAGCGGCGGAACGTTCGTTTATGAATTCGCTCCGGAGCCGGCGGGGACGCGCTGGTATCACAGCCACAGCGAGATGCAAGCGGTGCGTGGCCTCGTTGGCGCGATCGTCGTCGAGGATCCGCACGACGAGCCGGCCGATCGCGATGTCGTCGTCGTCTTCCATGATGTTCCGAACATGCGCTCCGTCGAGCGCGCGATGCACGGAACGAGCAGTGGCGCGATGATCGATCCGCTCGGCTCGCCGGAACTCGCGGCGATGAAGCGTGGTGACAAGATGGGCGACGAACCGAATTACGTGGCGCACTGCATCAACGGCGCGGCCTATCCAAAGACGAAGTCGATCATCGCAAAGGTCGGCGAGCGCGTGCGGCTACGCGTGCTCAATGCGAATCTGACGCAGACGCGCTACGTGCGCCTGGCCGGCCACACGTTGCGCGTCACGCACTCCGACGGCAATCGGCTGCCGCAAGCGGTCGGGGTCGATGCACTGCGCGTCGGCGCCGGGGAGCGTTACGACGCCTGGTTCGAGTTGACCAAGCCCGGCGCGTTCTTGTTGCAGGGTCTCTCGACCGATCCGCTCGGCTTCGAGCAAGCGTTGGTCGTCGCGACGCCGGGGATGGAGCGCACGTCGCCGCTTTCGGTTTCGGCGACGGTCGACGGCGTGCGCTATTTCACGTACGAACTCGCCGGCGGGTTGGGCGGGAAGTTCGTCGCTCCGCACGCCGACGTCACGCAACATTACGAACTGGGCGGCGGGAAGTACGGGAGCGCGCGTTGGACGATGAACGACAAGATCTGGCCGAACACGACGAAGATCCGCATGCGCCGCGGACAGCGCGCCCTGGTTTCGTTCAAGAACACGAGCGACATGCATCATCCGATGCACTTGCACGGGCACGTCTTCGAGATCATCGAGATCAACGGGCGCGCGCTTGCGAAGCCGCTGCCGAAAGACGTTTCGCTGGTCGATCCCAACGGCGGGACGATGACTTGGTCGTTCGACGCGACCTCGCCGGGCGGGCGCTGGCTCTTGCACTGTCACAACGACGTGCATATGATGGACGGGATGATGACGGAGGTGGTTTACGCCTGAATCCGGAGCGCCGGGCTCGGGATTTGCAGGTCGGCCACGCGGCGGCGCGCAAGAGCAGGCCGCCCCGGGCCTGTAGCTCAGCGGTAGAGCGGCCGGCTCATAACTGGTTGCGCGCTGGTTCGAATCCAGCCGGGCCCACGTGGCGCCATAGTCTATCGGTTAGGACGCGGCCCTTTCAAGGCCGAGAGACGGGTTCGATTCCCGTTGGCGCTAC
>PLCB01000055.1 GCA_003134695.1 Candidatus Zemynaea palustris
GCCCTATCCATCGTAGCCGACCCCGACGCGCACGTTACGGAAGCGCGCCGGCGCCGCGGCCTGCGAGGTGCGGCCCGTCTGCATCGGCTCGCCCTTCCCGCAATTCGGCGTCCCCCACGCGACCCACGAGCGCTCGTCGGCGATCGCGTCGCATGAGTTCCAGAATCGCGGCGTCACGCCGGCATAGGTCGGATTTTTGAGCATTCGCCCGCGCCGCCCGTTCTTGATCTCCCAACCGATCTCGCAGCCGAATTGAAAATTCAGACGGTGATCGTCGATCGACCACGAGCGGTTCGACTCCATGTAGACGCCGTCGCGGATGTCTTCGAAGAGCGCCTCGAACGGCGCGTCGCCCGGTAGCAAGTTGAGATTGCACATGCGGATCATCGGCACGTGCCGCCAGCTTTGGGCGCGCACGCAGGCGTTCGTGTCGCGGCCGATCGTCCGCGCCGTGTCGCGCGACATCTCGAACCCGACGAGCATTCCGTTGCGGATGATGTCGGAACGAACGCTCTTGCTGCCCTCGTCATCGTAGGCGACGGTCGCGAGTGCGCCCGGCAAGGTGTTGTCGATGACGATCGTCACCTTGTCCGAGCCGTAGCGCAACTTGCCGAGCAAACTCGGGTCGAGAAAACTCGTCCCCGAAAAATTCGCTTCCCAACCCATGATCCGGTCGAGCTCGGCCGCATGGCCGCACGACTCGTGGATTTGCAGCGAAACCTGCGAGCCGCCCAGCACGATGTCCATCTCGCCGGACGGACATTGCGGCGCGTCGAGCAACTGGCTCGCCTCCTCGCCGATGCGCGCCGCATTCTCGGTCAGCCGTGCCGCCTCCACGACTTCCCAGCCACCGGCCTTGTATAAGCCGATGTCGCCGGGGAAGGTCCGGTCTTGCGCGTCGTGCTCGCCGACGGCGAGCGCGCTGATGCCGCTGCCCGTCTGATAGAGCAGTTGCGCGATCTTCGAGCCCGTCGTGCTGTAGAATTCCTTGCCGGTGCGCCAGGCGTCGTTCCAGGCGCGGCCGACGCTGATGCGCGGCGTCGCGTGCAACGCGTGCTCGGCCTCGAGCAGAAACGCGACACGTTCGCCGAGCGGGACGTCGCTCGGCGCGCGTCCGATCGGCGTCGCGTAGCGATCGACGTATCGTTCTGCCGGCGCCTCCGCGAAGCGTCGCGAGGCAACCGCGGCGCCGGCTTTGGCGATGGCGACGGCGAGCGCCGCGATCGCGTCGATGCCTGCGTCGCTGAGGTCGTCGCCGGCGGCGAAGCCCCACGCTCCGTCGTAGAACGCGCGAACGCCGTAACCCACGGTGCGATCGTCGCTCAGCGTGACGACGACGCCGTTGCGCACCTCGATGCGTTCGCTGCGCCCGTCTTCGAAGCGGATGTCCGCGTAGGCGGCGCCGCGCGCGTGCGCCGTGTCCAGCGCCCGTTGCGCGGGCGATTCAAATAGCAATTCGTCCATGCCGCCTGCCGCGGTTCGCTATGGTGTTGCCGCAGCCTCTTGTGCTACCCTGAACTGCGATGACGAGTCGCGTCCATTTCGCCGCCGCCGCGTTCCTATTTGCCGGAGTCGGCATTTTTGCCGCGCTTCGAGCCCCGGCGCACAGCCAGACCCGGCTCGAAGTCCTGGTCACGAAGATCGAGACGCAGGACCCCTCGCTCGATTCGTACCGCGCGTCGATCGACTTCGGGGTCGGGTTGCGCTCGTTCCCGTACATTCGCAAGTCGGTGCGCAGCACCGCATACTACAAGCGGCCCGACCGGCTCGAGCTGGTGATGGAGAAGTTGCCGTCGTACGCGCGGAGTTTAGAGCACATCTTCGTGGGTCTGGGGCCACCGGAATCGTGGAGCGACAAGTTCGACGTCGCGGTCGGGGATGCGGGTACGAAGAACGAACACATCCGGCTCGTCCCGAAAGAACGTGGCAGCCGGGTCCGCTTTATCGAAATCCATCTCGACGAAGCGAGCGGACTACCGTCGAAGTTCGTCTGGGATTACACCAACGGTCACATCGAGATGACGCAGAAGATCGAGAAGATCGCCGGCCACTATGTCGGCACGGCGCAAGAGGCCGAAATGTACTACCCGATGGTGCACGCCTTCATGCGCACGAAAGTCCACGACTTCATCTGGAACGCGCCGGTGGATGATAAGATATTCACGCCGTCGGTTATGTTGAATCCGTAGGCTCGCTCGGCGGTCCTACATCTTCCGCGTCAGTCTTGCGCTTCGATTGCGGACATTGCCTCGTTCGGTACGGCGGACTCGTTCCGTCCGTGGAACTCGTGCCGCCTCGTGAACTGCTTCGTCGCTTCGCCCTCCGGGCTCGCTCGGCGCAGGCGCCCGACTCGGCAACGTCGCGCCATCTCGTGCTGGTTTCGCTCGTTCGGACGTCGAACCGCCTCGCCTTGAGACACCGCGTCGTGCTCGAGCTTAGTGAGGCACACCTCCGGCGTGAATCGGGGGAGGGAGAAAACCCCAGACCGCCAGGCCGACGCCGACGAACGCCGAGAGTAAGCCGACGACGACCAAAAAACGCGACGAGGTGATGCCCGCGATCGACGTGATCGCGATCGCCACCTCGAAGAACGTAACGCTCGCCTCGAGG
>PLCB01000014.1:0-35100 GCA_003134695.1 Candidatus Zemynaea palustris
ATCTTGTGGCGCAAAACGCCCCCGGAGCCCGGACTGCCCGGACGCCGGGGGCGCGTTTTCTTGGTCTTAGCTGAGTTGGTTGGCGGCGTTTTGAAGGCCGTTGTTCGCCTTGCCACCCAGTGTACGAAGCGCGGCCATGGCCACGATCGACACGAGCGCGATGATCAGGGCGTATTCGACTAGCCCCTGGCCATCNNTTTTCCAGTTACTGGATCGAGCGTTGGGGCTGCTCGGATGGGACCGAGATGTCCCCGTTCGGGGCCTTCACCTCGAACCGGAGCGACGCGCTTGCGACGCCTGGTACGGATGAAGCGACCAACGTGAGGTAGGCTCCGCGCATATATCCGGGACCGATTGGAACGTTCGCTCGAAAGCGACCGTCCGAGTCCGCGAATACCTGGCGGCGAGACAGCACGGTATCCGGAATCTCCGATGAAAACGTGCCGACTAACGTTAGGGTTATCGGCCTGTTCGGCATCGGAGTCTTACCGGAAACGTCGAGCTGTTGCGTCCCTGGTATCTGTCGTACGTTGAGTAACGAGATCGGACCCGTTACCGCAGCCGTCGACGACCGATATGTGGCGGGGATCACACCCGATCCGCCACCCATCCCGTCCGGATACAGCGTCGCGATCGCCCGGAGGCGCGCGATGAACTGCGACGAGACGAAGAGATCGTTCTGGTAGAAGTGTGGCGCCACGCCGTCCATCGTTTCGGTGCGATCGTTGACGTCGTAGAGACGCTCGCCGGGACGGACGAGAACCGTCACACCGCGCCGCGAGAGCGACACGGCGTCTTCGGGACCGAGGTACGCATACGCATATCCTAGTTCCGCGGCAACGCGGGAAAGCGCAACGTCGCCCCGGGCCTCGATCGCAGCAGGGGTGACTGCTGCAAACGCAACCGACGCGAGTGTTGCACCAAGCGTAAGACGATTCACGTACATAACCTCCGATTCGGACTCTACATGGTTGCCTAACGATAGCGCAATCGTTCCTTGAAAAGTTTTACGGAACGGCCACGCGACGTTGACGCGTTAACGCCGCCTCGTGTGATCCGTATCACGGCGACATTCGGCGGTCATTATCATGTTCGTGCGAATGCTGCCGAATACTTAGACAAAGTCGCTGTTGGAGTTTTATTTGTGATCAATCGATCCCGTCTGGGCATCCCGCTTGTAGCGGCGTTGGCGCTGAGCCTCGCCGGAGCAGCCGTGCCCGCGAGCGCAGATCAAATAATGATCATCTCGGTTCAGACCGGTCACTCGCTGGTGCTCGACGCGCCACAGCTGACCCGCGTCGCCGTCGGCGACAGCCGCATCGCCGGCGTCGTACCGATCGGTACGTCGCAAGTCGTCGTCAACGGAAAGTCGATGGGACACACCACGATCTTCGTTTGGTGCGGCAATAAACGGCAGAGTTATGAAGTCACGGTGACCGAGCAGGGCTTCGACGATATCGCGAAACTATTGCGGGCGGCGATCAACGAGACCGACGTCCAAGTCGTCGCGTTCGAAAGCAACGTGTTCATCCGCGGCTCCGTCAGCGATGCGGTCGCCTTCGCCCGCTTGACCGACATCGTCCAGCGTTTTTCCGGAGCAAAGTTCAGTTCGAACAAAGGCGGTGAGGCAAAGATCGTCAACATGGTGACGGTCGCGCGCCCGCTCGGCGACCTCCAAGTGCGACTCGCCGCGATTCCGGGCGCAAGCGATTTGCGCGTCGATCCCGATGCGAAAGGCAATGTCATCGTCAGCGGCGCGGTCCGCGACCGCGCAACGGCGGAGGCGGTACTCAACAAGGTTCGCGGGCTGGCGGGACCCTATCTCGCCGCCGACGGCAGGGTCATCGACCGCTTGGCGACCGACATGATCAGCCAGGTCGACGTGAAAGTCTACATCTTAGAAGTAGACAAGACCGCGTCAAGCCAGCTCGGCTTGCGCTTGCAGAGCGCTCTGCTCAATGGTTCGGTGACGGCCGGCGCCCCTGCGGCCGGCGCGCAAACGTTCACACTAGGGCCGGCCCAAATCGTCGGCGTCGAAAATCCGAATCCGTCGAATTTCTTCGGCCACGTGCTCGGCCTGGGCAACATCGCGCGTGCCACCATGTTGGCGCCGACGCTCGACTTGCTGATGTCGGAAGGTCACGCAAAATTGCTTTCGTCGCCCGACCTCGTGACGCTGCCCGGAACCGAAGCGACGTTCTTGGTTGGCGGCAAGATTCCGATCCCGGTTTCCAGCGGCCTCGGCGCGGTCTCGGTAGTGTATCAGGATTTCGGCGTGAAACTCAAAGTGACGCCGACCGTGCTCGGCAACGGTGGAATCGACTGCAAGATCACGCCTGAGGTGTCGAATCTGGACTTCGCCGACGCGGTGACGCTCAACGGCTTCACGATCCCGGCCCTGAAGATCAGCACGCTGTCGACCGACGTGATCACAATGACCGGCGAGAGCATCGTCTTGGGCGGACTGCTGAATCGCATCGAGTCCGTCAACGTGCAGAAGATTCCGGGCCTGGCCGATCTCCCGATCCTCGGGAAGCTCTTCCGCTCAACGAGTTATCAGAAGAGCGAGAGCGACGTCATCTTCATCCTGACGCCGACGATCATCACTCGCTAAGGCGTCATGCGGAGCCAGATCACACTCTCGGCCGCAAATGCGCGGAGAAGCGAGGGTCGGTGTAGGCTGTGTCTTTAGTCTCCAAGGAACCTTCGGTGGATCGCAACATCGCCTTCGGCAGGTCAACCGACGCCGGCCGTCTTGGTTACATCGACGGCCTGCGCGCCATTGCGGTGCTGCTCGTGATTCTCTTTCATTCACGCGTGCATGCGCCCGGCGTCACACTTAACCATTTCTTCCTTGAAGGGACGCACGGCGTCGATCTGTTCTTCGTGCTGTCCGGGTTTTGCTTAGCGGCCCCGACCCTCCAGAAACTGCGCCGGGATGGGAGCGCGCACTTCGACCTCGTCGCCTTCGCCGCGAAGCGGTTCTTGCGGATCTTCCCGCCCTATGCGCTCGCGCTGCTAGCGTTCGCAATCGTCGGAACGTACGCGATGCGGCTCGGCGCCGCGCTGCCGGCCGGGATGCTGCCGCACTTCGACTGGAGCGACGTGGCGAGCGACCTGATCTTCTTCGATCGCAGCGACCAGCACATCAACCAATCGTTCTGGACACTCGCCATCGAATTCCGCTGGTACCTTGTCTTCCCGCTNNCGCGCAAGCAGCACCGATTTGGGCGTTCTGCCGGCCTTCTTGCTCGGAATCGTCGCGGCCCACATCCGCGTGCACGACCATCCGTTCGCACGCTTCGCGCCGTTGATCGGTTTCGTCGCCGTCTTCGCGGCGCTCGGGCTCGAGCAGATCTACCATTTTCCGGTTCAAACGAATCCCGGCTGGCACGTCGTCGCCTTCGCACTCGTCGTTACGGCAGGCCGCGAAGCGTGGCTGCAGCGGCTCCTCTCGTGGCGCTGGCTCACGGCGCTCGGCGTCGCTTCGTACAGCGTCTACCTGGTGCACGAGCCGATCGTCTCGGCGACCATGGCCGCCTTCGTTCCACGCTTTGGATTCGCGGCGTCGCTGCCGCTCGCCGTCGCGTTCGGCCTGGCCGGCGGAGTGGCGATGTGGGCCGTCATCGAACGGCCGCTCACCCAACGCGCCGTCGTCGCCGCCTTCGTCGTCGCCGCGACGGGCCCGCTCAGACGCCTCTTCGCCTTCGCCGGCATCCCGGCGGCGATGCGGCTTGCCGTCGCGCCGGCTGCCCCACTGCCTGCGAGCGCGGCACAGGTCATCACCCTCGCGGGAAGGGACCGCGCCGCGGAATCGTAAGGTCGTCGCGTGTCGCTTTCCACGCGAGATCGCATCGCGACCGCGCTGTTTGCGCTGGCCGTGGTGCTTACCGTCATGCTCGCGTTGACGCGCGCGGTCCCGTTTCCGGAGCGCGCGTTCCTCTACGATTATCGCGCGTTCGCGTGCGCGGGATCCATCGTGGGCACGGACGGGGATCCCTATCGCGCCGAGCCGCTGCGGACGTGCGAGCATCGCCGCGGACTGCTCGCGGGCCGGTCCGATCTGACTTGGCTTGCGGTCCCGGCGCCGCTGCCGGGTTACGCGCTCGCACCGTTCGCGCTCCTCGGGCGGTTACCGGACGGATTGGGCGCGGCCTTGTGGCTGCTCGTTTCGCTGCTGGCGGGGGCGATCGCGGCGCGCGCGCTTATCGTCATCGCGCGAGTTCGCGCGCGCGTTGTCTGGCTCGCGCTCGCGTTACCGCTCGCACTCGCGCTCATGCTCGGCCAACTCGTGCCGCTCGCACTCGGGGCGCTGTGCTTGGGCGCGCTGGCGATCGAACGCGGGCGTTTCGCGCTCGCCGCCGCGGCAGTCTGGATCGCGATGATCGAACCGCACGTCGCTGCCCCGGCGCTGCTTGCGCTCGCGATCTTCGTCCCACGCGCTCGCCTCGCGGTCGGGATCGGCGCGGTCGTCGCGCTCGTCCTGTCGCTCGCGCTCTTCGGTGTCACGAAAAACGTCGAATATCTGACCTCGGTCCTCCCGGCGCACGCGGCGAGCGAACTCGCCAACGAGGAACAATATAGCCTCGCGTATTTCGTACACCGGCTCGGCGCGGGCGACGCGCTTGCGCTGAGGATCGCCGACCTATGGTATGTGGCGATGTTCGTCGCCGGACTGCTCGTCGCGCAGCGTTTGGTGTCGCGTGGCGCGCCACGTTCGCTCTACGTGTTACTGCCGGCGGCGTTCGCGGTGATCGGCGGACCGTTCGTCCACATTCAGCAGATGATCTTTGTATTGCCCGCGATCGTGGTTCTCGCCGGACGAGTCACGCCGCGCGCTCGTGCCCTCGCGCTCGCGATCGTGCTGCTCGCGGTGCCGTGGGGTTCGTTCACGCTGCTCTTGGTCGTCTCACCGCTGGTCGCGTTCGTCGCCGGAATGCTAGTGTACGAGTTGCTCGCGGCGCGGCCACTGGTGGCGATGCTCGCCGGATTGCTCGCCGCGGCGTTTGTCGCGGTCCTCGCTCAGTCGCTCGCGCCGCGTCCCGATGCGAGCGCCGCGTTGGCAGCGTATGCCGACGGCAGGCTCTTGGCCGAAGCGAGTTGGACGGCATACATCCGCAGCAGCTTCCATCAAAACGGCGTGCTGTTCGCACTCGCCAAGGTGCCGACGTTCGCCGGCGTCGCCTTCGGGATCGTCCTGGCCCTGCGGGCCGCCTTCGCTCAACTCCCCCTCAGGACGGCTGCCTGACGGGCCGACAACAGGGGTATCGTGCCTTGTATATTTGCGAGTGCGGGAAGGGTGCCACTCTTGGCCGCCGCCGTCTTGCTATTTGTGGGCCCAGGGCCCGCCGAAGCCCAGACGGTGACGACCATCCACGGCGTCCAGATCATCACGGGCGAAGACCCGACCCCGCCGACGCGCAAGCCGTCGAAACCGCGCGCTTCGCATCCGGTGCCGCACAAGCACGCCGCCGCTTCGCCGCTGACCAACCTCGTCGTGCGCAACGCGCTCGCCTATCTCGGGACGCCGTATCTTTGGGGCGGAGTCTCTCCGCGCACCGGTTTCGATTGCTCGGGATACGTCTGGTACGTCTACGCGAGCGCCGGCGTCGGAATACCGCGGACCGCCGACGCGCAGTTTGCCGCCGGGCAAGCGATCGCGGGCGATCCCGCGCCGGGCGATCTCGTCTTCTTCCAAACCTACGACTACGGCGCGTCGCACGTCGGCATCTACCTCGGTAACGGCTGGTTCGTGCAAGAGATCCAGCCGAACGTTCACCTCTCGAACTTCAATTCGCCGTATTTCCGTAGCCGATACATCGGCGCGCGCCGCTTCATTTTCACGTGAACGCGCGCGACGGCTCGCACGCCGCGTAGGCATCTCGGTGCGGCGCCTAGTGGCGTGCGCGGGCGTTCCGTAACGCGAGTTCGCGGACGATCGCGATGAGTTGTTGTTCCTGGCGCTTGAAGCGGAAGTAGAAATTCGCGGCAGCGAACAAGCCACCGACGATCGCGAAGTAGACGACGAGGTCGGCACCGCGGCCGACGCCGACGTGCTCGGCGACCCACTGGGCGGCGTTCGGCCATACGACGAACGCGATCCCCACCGCGAGAAGACCGAGCGCGGCGAGGAGTTGCAATCCGCCGAGGCGATGGCTCGCCACGTACATCCCGAAGATGATGATCGCGAAGAGGAGGATCGAACCGATCATCAGCGAGTCCATGCCGCGTAGACGAGATCGAAGAGGATCTTCACCGAGTTCGTGACGCTCTGACCCTTGGCGATCGAATAGGCGGTATAGTTGACCCGCGTCGGGACCTCGACATAGTGCAGCCGCTCGTGCGCGATCGCCGCCAAGATTTCCGAAGCGTGTGCCATCCCGGGCTGCCGGATGCAAATCCGCTCCGCGGCGGCTCGCGTGAAGAGGCGCAAGCCGTTGTGCGCGTCGGTCAAGCGCAGTCCGGTCTGCAGCCGCGTCAGCGCGACGGCGGCGCGCAACGTACTGCGGCGCAGCGCCGGCATCTGCGGTGTGGAGCCGAGAAACCGCGAACCGAGCGCGACGTCGGCACCCGACGACGTCAACGCCGCGTACAGCGCGGCGATCGAATCCGGATCGTGCTGGCCGTCGGCGTCGAACGTGCAGACGCGCGCCGCGTTGCGCGCGAGCGCGTAATCGATCCCCGTCTGCAGCGCGGCGCCTTGTCCGAGGTTGATCGCATGGCGCACGACCGCCGCGCCCGACTCGAGCGCGATTTCGCCCGTGCGATCGCTCGAGCCGTCGTCGACGACGACGACTCGCGGCAGATATTCGTGGAGGCCGTTTAACACCTCGCCGATCGCGCCCGCCTCGTTATAGGCCGGGACGACGACCCAAAGGCCAGGCTTGCGCCGTTCGCGCGTAGTCATTCTCTTTCGGTTTTCGACCCCCCAACGAGGGGGGTTTAGGCCGCAACCGAGTGCCTGGTCATCGGTCGCCGACAAAGACGTGGACGACGGCGCGAGAGGGGTGAGGCTGACCCCGATCTCGCTCGCCGACGGCAAGGGAGAGGACGTGCTCGCCCGCGCTCAGGTGTACGTCGTCGAGCGACGTCAGGAACCCGGCATTGAGCAGGTCATCGTCGTGGAGACGATCGACCACGTCGGGCCGAGCCGTACCGTAACGTGTGGGAATTCGCCGGCTGCCGTCCACGACGAGTTGGACCGCGAGCGCCGGCCTCCCAGTACGCGAATCGATTGCCCAGCCGTCGATCAAAATGTGACCACTGCGTTTGAGCCGCAGCGGCTCGGCCTGCGGCTCATAGAGGTGGTACGGACCGACGCGCGTGATGCGCGCGAAGTATTCGTCCCCATGAAGTGCACCGGGCGGGCGGTAGAAGCGCGCCTCAAGCGTCGCGAAGCCGGCCGCCGTTCCGACCACAGAGTACAACAAGAGCCCGATGAGGAGCACGGCTCCCACCACGTGCCGCGTTTGCGCCCGACCGAATAGCTGCGGGCCATAGCGCACCGCGCACAATATCGCTGGGAGAACGAACGGCAACCAATAGCGTCCTTGGGTCCCCAGCTGGCCGCCCGTTGAGAGCAACACCGCAAAAATGATCGCGCCGAAAAGAATGTAACTGTTCAGCATCACGTCGGACACAAGCAAACGGAACGCTCCATACGAGGAACGCCGTCGCGCGATCGCCGCAAGCCGACCCCAGACGAGAATCGTACGCAATGCAAGCATGACCGCGACGACTTGCGTCAGCAGCCCGATCACGGCGAACACGAACTCGGTGACGGCCGGCGTCCCGAATTCGAAAGGGTGGCCGCCGGTCCATGGGATCATGCCCCAATACGAGACGAACGGGAGTCCGTAGTAGAAAGTCGTGCGCCACGCGTTCGCGAGCTGCTGGACGGCGTAGCCAAGAAACGGAAGAAAGCCCTTCGCCCACATGAAACCGAGCGGGTTCGCATTCGCCGAGACGGACTGCACGAATTGATGACCGACGCCGGAACTGACCCACAGCGTCGAGAGGCCGAGCACGATGGCCGGACCGGCGACCAGTACAAGGTACTTCAGCCATCCTTGGAGTGATCTCAGGTGCCGCGCGCTGCGCAACGTTCGATCGGCCAGCGCGGGCACCGCGACGGCGACGAAGTACTGCGGTTTAGTGAGCACGAGCAAGCCGAGTGCGAGTCCGAGCCAAAGCGCCGCGCGCAACACGTCCGGCTCGCGTCGCAACCGAACCAAGAGATAGAACAGGAGCGCGACCGCCGTGAAGGCGAGGTTGTCGGGCTGGACGTAGGCCGAAACCCACGCCGTCAGCGGAAACCAGGCGATCGCCGCCAGCATCCCGAGGCGCAGGATCGGCTCGACCTCGAGTTCTCTCAAGGTGCGCCAGGTCAAGCCCAGCGTGATCGCCAGCAACACGACGTTGAACAGCCGCGCCGCGAAAAACTCGGCGACCACCGAACCGCCGGTCGCGAGCGAAGCGAGACCGATCGCCAGCGCATCGAGCACGTAGTAAAGGTAGGGGTAGCTACGCGCAATGTAGGGCACGCGGCCATTTTCGCGCTCCAGAAAATTCGCCGGAACGCGCGGCGCCGCTACGTCGAGCGCACGCCGGTACGAGCGGCTCCCGTAGCCCGCCGGGACGCGGCCGTCTTGGTTATAGCGCATCGTTCTAAAACCGCTGCGATCTTCTAGGTAGCGAACGAGCGGATGGACGTCGGTCGCCGGACGCGCGTCGTGGGTGCGAATCAGCGCATGCGTCGTGAACACCGTGAACGCATAATCGGCGTGCGCGCTTTCGTCGGGTGACTGGAAGAACGGGACGCGAAACACCCAGACGGCGGCGAGTGCGAGCCCCAAGACGATGATCGCTCCGGCGATCGCGGCCTCGTCTCTCGGCTTCACGCGCCGACCGGCGCGTTCAGTGGACCGTTCAACCGCGCGGCGGGTCGCCCCAACCCGAGCGAACGTATTTGCCGTCCACGACGATCGCCGGAACCGTCGGATCGCCGCCGGTGTACGCGAACATGCGCTCGCGCTCCGCAGCATCGTTTTGCGCGTCGTGGACGACGTACTCGATCCCGCATCCGTCGTAGTAGGCACGCGCTTCCGCGCAATACGGACAGTCTGGTGAGACGTAGAGTTCGAGCCGCTGGTCCGGTCCGATGTCCCTGTACTCCGTCATTGACACTAACGACCGGCTTTCGCGGACGGCGCCGCCGGGACTGCGGTCAGAGCGTCCCAGATATCGCGCAGGAACGATGCGACGTCCATCACCAGACCGATCGTCTGCGTCGTGCCGCGGTCGGTCAACTTGGTCACGCTGGCCGGGTTGATGTCGACGCAGATGACCTTGCACGAGGCCGGCAACAGATTACCGACGGCGATCGAGTGCAGCAGCGTCCCGACCAAGAGTGCCATCCCGACCTCCGGAACGTACTTGCGCATCGCGCGTTGCGCCTCGACGACATCGGTGATGACGTCCGGGAGCGGGCCGTCGTCGCGGATCGAGCCCGCCAGGACGACCGGAATCTTCTTCTTATAGGCTTCGTACATGATGCCGCTGTGCAGAACTCCCGCATCGATCGCGGCCTGGATCCCACCGAGCGCGCGCACGCGGTTGACCGCGCGGAGATGATGGACGTGGCCTTCCTCGACCGGAAAGGCGTCGCTCAGATCGACACCCAGCGAGGTTCCGAAGAACTGCGACTCGATGTCGTGCAACGCGAGGGCGTTGCCGGCGAAGAGCGCGTCGACGTAGTCGTGGCGGATGAGGCGCTCGAGGTACTTGCCCGCGCCGGTGTGGACGATCGCCGGTCCGCCCACGAGCAGGACGCGCTTGCCCTCGGCGTGCGTCGCGACCAGTTCGCGTGCGACCTCGGTCAAGAGCGACTCCTTCGGCTTCTCACTCGAGACGGTCGACGACATGAACTCGAAGACCTGACGGCGCCGCGCGCGGTTGAGCGCCTGGACGCGGACCCCGCTGTGCCCGACGACGACCCGCTCGCCCTCGCGCACGTCGGGCGGTGCGACCGTCCGCGCGGCGTCCTTGCCGATGACGATCGCGCAGTCCATCTCGGGCAAAGCCACCGGCAGCCAGTGGCCGCTCACGCGCACTTCGGTCTGCAGATTCGTCGTCGCGTAGAACTCCTCGGGCAGGACGCCGTCGCGCGGCGCAGCCTCGGTCTGCGCGTCGGTGTCGTCGGCGACGATCGCGCCGATGTCGCGCAGTTTGTCGAGCAGGTCGAGGAGCGCCGCCTCGTTATCGGCCTCAATCCGCAGCCTGGCCGTGCTCGGCTCGGTGGCGGTTTTGCCGACGCTGAAGTTGTCGATGGTGTAACGCGCGAACTCGTTGTCCATGATGATCTCGAGGACGCGTCCGAAGACGCCCGAGTCCAGGATGTGACCGCGCAGCTCGATCTCGCGGACAAACCGTCCGCCGCTGTTCTTCACAGGCTCCGCCATTGAGTCTCACGTTCGTGCCGACGCCGCTCGGCAACCTGCGCGACATCACGCTGCGCGCCCTCGACGTTCTGCGCGACTGCACGCTCGTCGTCGCCGAAGACACCCGCGTCGCGCGCCGCTTGCTCACGGCGCACGGCATCGCCGGAAAGCGCGTCTCGAGTTATCGCGAGCAAAACGCCGCGCATGTTACAAAAGCGATCCTGACGCGCGCGAAGACCGAGCCGGTCGCGGTCTTGAGCGACGCCGGAACGCCCGGCGTTTCGGATCCGGGACGCGAGCTGATCGTGGCCGCACGTGCCGCCGGCGTTGCGATTGAAGTGTTGCCGGGCGCGGTCGCCTTTGTCGTCGCGGCCGTCCTCTCCGGATTTTCGCTCGAAGGTCTGGTCTTCGGCGGATTTCTTCCCCGCGCCGCCGGCGCGCGCGCGAGCGCGCTGCAAACGGCGCTCGATTCGGGTTCGACGCACGCTTGGTACGAATCGCCGCAGCGCATCGTCGCAACGCTCGCAGCGCTGGATAATCTCGACCCGTCGGCGGATGTTTTTGTCGCGCGCGAGTTGACCAAGCGCCACGAGCAACAGATCGCCGGAACGCCGAGCGTCGTCCTGGCTGCGCTCGAACGGCCGGTCCGAGGCGAAATCGTCCTTGTCCTCGGCCCACGCGCTGTGACGATGTCGCCGCCACGCGTCGGCGATTTGGACGACGCCATCGACGCGGCGCTCGACGCCGGCCTCTCCGTCTCCGCCGCCGCCAAAATGCTTGCGCGCGAACGCGCCGAAAACCGGGCCGAACTCTACGCGCGCATCTCGGCACGAAAACGCGGGCGCTCCGGGAAGCCATCGGCCACATCTTGAACTCGGGCGCGATGAGCGAGCGGCCGTTTTACGTCACCACGCCGATCTATTACATCAGCGGCAATCCGCATCTCGGGCATGCGTATACCTCGATCGCCGCCGACGTCTTGACACGCTTTTACCGCACTCGCGGGCCGGCGTTCATGCTGACCGGCACCGACGAACACGGCCAGAAAGTCGCACAAGCCGCTGCCGCGGCGGGACTCGCGCCGCAAGCGTGGACCGACGGCTTGGTCGGAAAATGGAAAGCGCTCTGCGCGCGCTACGAGGTTGAGTATGACGACTTCATCCGCACGACCGAAGAGCGCCACACGAGGGCGGTCGTCGAAGTTTTCGAGCGCCTGAAGAAGAAAGGCGACGTCTACCTCGGCAAGTACGAAGGTTGGTATTGCACCAACGACGAGACGTTTTGGCTCGAAGCGAAGCTCGTCGACGGGCGCTGCCCGAATCCCGAGTGCCGGCGCGAAGTGCAATGGCTCTCCGAGGACAACTGGTTCTTCGCGCTTTCCAAGTATCGCGACCGGCTACTGGCCTATTACAAGGAACACCCTCATTGGGTGAGGCCCGAGCGGTCGTACAATGAGATGGTCGCGACGCTCGAGGGCGGACTCGAAGATCTCTGCATCTCGCGCGTCAACCTCGATTGGGGCGTTCCGCTGCCGGGCGGCGGCGTCATGTACGTCTGGCTCGACGCGCTGCTCAACTACATCACCGCGCTCGAATGGCCCGATGGTGAGAAGTTCCGCACGCTCTGGCCGGCCCGCGTGCAATTGATCGGCAAAGAGATCGCGCGCTTCCATACCATCATCTGGCCCGCCGTGTTGTGGGCGCTCGATCTGCCGGCGCCGGACCTTATCTTCGCGCACGGTTGGATGACCAAGGACGGCGAGAAGATGAGCAAGAGCCGCGGCAACGTGATGGATCCGTTCGAATCCGCCGATCGTTTCGGCGCCGACGCCGTGCGTTATTTTCTGTTGCGCGAGGCGCCCTTCGGCAGCGACTTCTCGATCGGCGACGAGAAAATTCGCTTGCGCCACAACGGCGATCTGGGCAACGACCTCGGCAACCTCGTGCGGCGCAGCCTCGCGATGCTCGAACGCTATCGCAACGGACTCGTCCCGCAACCGCCCGATTCCTCGGACATCGGCGAGCGAGTCGTCGATCTCGGCGAGCGCGTCGCGCAGCATCTCATGGCGCTGGGCTTCCGGGACGCGCTCGAAGCGATTTGGGAATTGGTCGGCGCGCTCAATCGCGCGATCGACGAGCGGAAGCCGTGGGAGCTGCACAAAGCCGAACGCGGCGTCGAACTCGACGCGATTCTCTACGACTGCTGCGAGGGATTACGCTGGCTGGCGCATCTCTTGGCGCCGTTCATGCCGAGCAAGGCCGCCGAGATGTGGACTCAACTCGGCCTCGACGGCAAACCGGCCGGCGATTGGCGCGAGGAGTTGCAGTGGGGCGGCCTCGCCGCCGGGACGCAAACGCGTCTCGCCACCGAACCGCTCTTCCCGCGCATCGAACCCGACGCCGCCTAGGACGCTCGGCGGCCTAATGCGACGCGGAGTTCCTTTTGGCGACGCGGCGGTCGAGCATCAGCGCGAGCCGACGCTCCTGGCCCTCGGCGACGTTCGCGTGCGCAACACCGGCAACGGCGATCAACGTATAGATGCGGCCGTCATACCGCAGGCTCAGCCGGTGATCGAGAACCCGGCCGAGCGAGCCCTGTGTGCCGTCGTGTCTCGCGATGACGAACAGCATCCCTTGCTTGTCCGGATCGATCGAGACGTACTGACACACCGTTCCGTCGGTCGGACGCAAGCGCATCGGCGCGCCGAACACCGCCCCGATCTGACGTTCGGAGAGAATCGAACACGGAATTCCCGCGGCGACTTGGGACGGATCGCGCGCGGGGGCGAAGGCGAGGACGAGAAACAAGACGGCGAGCAATGCGACCGCAAACGACGCGCGGACGATTTCGTTGCGCTCTTCGGATGGGGCGCTTTCCCAATAAGACTGTAACATGGTCCGTGCATTACAACATGCGCTCGCCGCTCGCGCATCCGACGTTTGTAGAAGCGACAACGGCACATGCTTACCATACAATCGTGGCTTTATGACATTCGTCACACGCTATGACCAATGTCGCACTTCAGATTATGCATCCGTGATAACGCGACGATGTTGCGCTCATCGCGTGAATAACTCAGCGCCGCGCAACGGGCGGCGTTCCTAAATGTCGACGCCGTGTCGATGCGCGTAGTCGCGCATCTCGGGGGTCGCAGATACGCCGGGCGGAAGCTTCCAACCGGGATCGGGGCCGGGAACCGGAACCCGCTGGATCTCTTGATAACCCATCGAGCCGTTGAACGGATCGCGGTTCGGCGGAAAGTGGATCGGCCACGGCATCGCTTGGCGTTGGAGCTCCCCCTCGGAGAGTTGGACGTTGCAGGTGACATAATAATAGTTGTATCCGTTTTGCTGCCACGATTTTATCGGATCGCAGAGGCCTTGGTAACCGTGCATGTCGTTGAGCGAACCAAGCATCTGCATCCGGAAACGCCGCGGCGCACCGGGTGTCTGGCGCGGGACGACGAGCGGATTGGTGTCGCTGCGAACCTGCGCGATCGTTCGCGAGAGATCGTTTTCGATGCGCGTGATCTCTTCCTGACTCAAGCGCGACGGCAATGTCGCTTGCGTCGGCCGTTCCGCGCGTTCGGCCGGTTTCTGCGAGAGGGCGACGCGCTTCTCCGGTGAGGACGTCGGCACTCGCGTCGGCAGCGGCGTCGGATTCGGCGGCGCCGTCGGCGCGTTTTTCGTCAATTCGTGCACGACGTACGAGGGCGCGGGCAATTGCGGCAGCGTCTCCGGATTCGGCGCCGATTGCGGGCTGCGCGGCCGCGGCGGCTGCGACTTCGGTTTTGCGGCCGGAGCCGGTTTCGGTCGTTTGTCGAGCCGGATCGCGCTCGAGAGCGTCACGACTTCCTTATCGGGAGGCTTGAAGAGCGGGATGTGGACCTTCGCCAAGAGATCGGTGGCGCGAAAATAAAACAGCGCACCGATGAGGTGGACGGCGATCGACGCGACGAGCGCGATCTGCAGCCAGCGCCGCTCCCGGCGGCTATCCTCCGAGGTCGTAATCATGGCGCCGTCACGCGGCCCTAAACCCCGGCGCCCAGGCGGTCGAACCTCGGAATAGATGCATCCCACGGTCAGCGTCGTCGTCCGGGTCTACAATGCCGAACGTCATTTGCGCGAGGCGGTCGAAAGCGTGCTCGCGCAGACGTTCGCCGACTTCGAATTGCTTGCGATCGACGACGGCTCGAACGACGCGTCCGTCGCGATCCTCGAAAGCTACGGCGACCCGCGCATTCGAATCGTCAGTCAGCCGAACGGCGGAAAGATCGCGGCTGCGCAGCGCGGTCTCGCCGAAGCGCGCGGACGGTACGTTGCGATTCTCGACGCCGACGATCGCTCCGCGCCCGAGCGTTTCGCGCGACAGGTCGCCTACCTCGAAGCGCACCCCGACGTCGTCATGGTTGGCTCGGCGCTCGGCATCATCGACGAACGCGGCGCGCGTGTCGGCGTCCGCCGCTATCCTGGGGACGACGCTGCGATTCGGAAGGCGATCGCGGTCTACAATCCCTTCGGGCACTCGACGCTCGTCTACCGGCGCGACGCAGCGCGCCGCGCCGGCGGATACGATCCGCGCTTCGTCCTCGAAGATTGGGATCTCAGCTTGCGCCTGATGCGTGCCGGGCGGGTTGCAAACTTGCCCGACGTGCTCGCCGAATATCGCGTCCGCACCGACACGGTGGACGCGCGCCTTATCAAGGTTGTCTTGCGCGGAACGATCGCGGCGCGGACGATGGCCCACAAGGCCTACGGCTTCCCGCGCAGCGCGCGCAGTCTCGTGGTCGACCTGGGACAACGCGCGCTCTGCCTTGCGCCGGCGACGCTCGTCAACTGGCTGTGCTTCAGGGTGTTCTATCGTCGCGCCTGAGCGCGGCCGTGCTACCATCTGCCTGACATGTTCGACACCCACGCGCACGTCCACGACGCTAAGTTCGACGTGGACCGGGCAGCCATGCTGGCCCGTGCCCAAAAGGCCGGCGTGGAGCGAATCGTGACCGTCGGCTGCGACCTCGCCGACAGCCGGCGCGCGCTCGAGGTGGCCCGGGAGTTCGGCCTCCAAGCCTCCATCGGCGTCCATCCGCACGAAGCGCGTGACGCGCCGGCCGACCTGGCCGCCGTGCTCGAGGGGCTGCGCGCCGAAGCGCCGGTCCAGCCCGTCGCCGTCGGCGAAACGGGGCTCGACTACTATTACGACCACAGCCCTCGCGACGTCCAGCGCGCCGTTATGGTTGCGCAGGTCCGTTACGCGCGCGAGCGCGCGCTGCCGCTGATCTTCCACCAACGCGACGCCTACGATGACTTCGCCGCGATCCTGCGCGACGAGTTCGGCCGGCCGATGCGTGGAATCGTCCACTGCTTCACCGGCGACGAGGCCCAGGCTCGGGCGTTCGTCGACGAGTTCGGCCTGCTGCTCGGAATCGGCGGCGTCCTCACGTTCAAGAACGCGCAGTCCCTGCGCGACGCCGTGCGCGCGGTCGGGCTCGACAACATCGTTCTCGAAACGGACTCTCCGTATCTCGCCCCCGAGCCATATCGCGGCAAGCGCAACGAGCCGGCCTTCATCGCCGCAACCGCTACCCGCCTCGCCGAACTGTTCCAAACCGGGGTCGCCGACATCATCGCGCGCACCGGCGCCAACGCAGCCGCACTCTTCGCACCGTAACCGGTATCTCTGGGAGTCGGCTGAGAACGGGCCCTACGCCAGGATGCGAAGCGGCATCGCTTCCTTCCAACTCGCTTCGAAACGATCGTGCAGCGCCGCGAGTATCGCCGGATTGCCGGTGCACAGCCCCCAATCGAGCGTCCCGCCTTCGCCCCGGCTCGCGTTGGCCGAGCCGAGCCACGCCTGGTCACCGGCGATGCAAACCTTTTCGTTCGCCTTCGAGCGGCGAACCTCGACGCCCGCAACGCGCAACGCTTCCAGCGTTTGTGCCGAGAAGCGGTCGAAACGCGAGGTCAGCGCCGAGCCGTTGAGCACAAGACGCATCTTTGTCTCGCCCCGTCGCGCCCGCTCGAGCAGCGCGTCGCTGATCGGCGACTCGCCGAAGGATTCGGTCGCGCACTCGATCGCCGTGCCCGGCGGCGCGTCGCGAATCAGCGCCGCCTCGAGTTCGAGCGCTCGATCCTTACGCAGCGCAAGTCCGGCGGTATCGTGCGGCGGCTTCTCCTCGATGGCAGAGGCGATCGCATCCACGTCGCCGGTGTCGCTCGAGGTCACGATCATCTCACCCGCCGCCCAGTTGCGCTGGGCGAGGAAGGCACGGCCATCGATGACCGCTGCTTTTAAATGAAGGAGGGCGTCGTGCTCCCCGGAGAGCCGTGCGTCGACGTGGTGCTGCTGCAAGGCACGCACCGTCCTGAGGTTGAGTTGCTGGAGTTTCTCCCGACGCGCCGGATCCGAAACGAACGGCGCGCGCTCGAGCGTCACGTGCACGTCGGCGCCGCGGTCCGCGGCATCTTCCAGCGCCACGACGACGGGACTCTTGCGCCCCAGCATCCACGAGGCCAGCTCGACCCGCCGCGCACGGCCGATCGCGCCGATCAGGTCGGCGCGATTTGTGAGAGCGATCATTCGACTACCGGCCAAGCGGCAGCGCGAGCTGCGTCACTTCCGTGGACGCTGCGCCGAGCGCCGCCCCACCGATATTGCCGAAGAATCGCTGCAGCCAGCCGAGCCCCGTTCCGAGGAGCTCCGTCAGTGCGGCGTTCCCGGCGTCCGTCGCAAGAAACGGCGGCGACGAGGCCGCGTGGGCTCCGGCCTGGTTCCCGATCTGCATCGAACGGAAAATGGCATCGCTTTGCTGCGAGGCGGCCGCGGAAAGGCGGGTCAGCTGGGCAAGGGCCTCGCCCGTCCCGGTGAGGCTGGCCGTCCCCGCGCGAGCCGTGTCGTTCGCCAAGAAAACCGGGGTCGAATGCATCCTATGCTCCTTTCGCGGCCCGTGGCCGCGCAGGACCGATCACGCAGGGAGGCATGAACGGCAAGCGGGCAGCCGGAACACCAGGCCTCGACGCCATGCAAAAGTCCGTCTACGTCCGCGAAATGTTCGCGTCGATCGCACCGCGCTACGACCGAGCGAATCGCGTCCTCACCGCCGGCGTCGACGAACGCTGGCGGCGGCGCGCCGCCCGAGAATTGGCCGCGCCGCGGGGCGGCCACGCCCTCGACCTCTGCTGCGGGACCGGCGACTTGACGTTTCACCTCGTTCGTGGCGACCCGAGCCTGCACGTCGTCGGCATCGACTTCTGCGCGCCGATGCTCGACGGGGCGAACGCGCGCGCGAAGAAGGAAGCGGCCACTGCCGACGTCCGCTTCGTCGAAGGCGACGTCATGGCGTTGCCGTTCGAAACCGCGTCGTTCGACGGCGCGATCATGGGATTCTCGATGCGCAACGTCGTCGACATCGTCGCGACCCTGCGCGAGACGCGCCGCGTCCTTCGTCCGGGCGCGCGCTTCGTCAACCTCGACGTGACGCGCGCGCCGAACCCGCTGTTCCGAAGCGCGTTCGAGCTCTACTTCTATCACGTCGTCCCGCTCGTCGGCGGAATCGTCGGCGGTTCGAAGAGCGCGTATCGCTACCTCCCGAGTTCGCTCGTCAACTTCCCCGATGCCGACGGATTGGCCGAGCGCTTGACGCTCGCCGGATTCAGTGACGTGCGTTACCTGCGCATGGGCGGGGGCGCGATCGCGATTCACGTGGGCAGCGCATGATCGGGATCAAGGCCGCGCGCGAAGGCACGGACGACCACGATCTCTCGGCGCTCGTCGAGGAGTTTTTCCGCACGACCTTCGCGACCGACAATCCGCTCATCACCGAAGCGGTCCGGCGAATGCTCGCCGCAGGCGGGAAGCGGCTGCGGCCGCGCGTGACGCTGCTCGCGGCCGAAGCCAACGGCGCCGATCCGCGCGACCACCTGCCGCTTGCCGCCTACATGGAGTTGATCCACGTCGGAACGCTGATCCACGACGACATCGTCGATCGCGCCGAGACGCGGCGCGGCGTCAACGCGACCGCGGTCGACTACGGTAACCGCGTGAGCGTCCTCGCCGGCGATTACCTGTTCGCCTGGATCTTCAAGAACGTCACCGCGAACTATCCGCCGCCGGTTCCGCACCTGCTCAGTTCGACGCTGGCCGATATCACCGACGGCGAAGTCTTACAGTTGCGCGCGCTCGGCAACCTCGACCTCCCGCTCGCTGGATATATCGAGGTCGTCTTGAAAAAGACCGCGAGCCTCTTTGCCGCCTCCGCCGAGTGCGGCGCGATCATGGCCGGCGCGGCGCCGCTGCGCGTAAAAGCGCTGCGCGACTTCGGCCTTCACTTCGGGATCGCGTTTCAGATGCTCGACGACCTCATCGATCTCACCGCCGACGAGGCCGAGGTGGGAAAGCCGGTCGGGAACGACCTGCGCGAGCGCAAGATCACGATTCCGCTCATCTTGGCCCTCGAAAGCGGGGGAGACGACCTCCGGGGCGAGGTCGCGCGGTACTATCGGGAGGAGCCGGACCCGGACCACCAGGCCCCAGCGACCCGCCGCCTCGCCGGCCGGATCCTCGCGGCGGGCGGGGCGCGCAAAACCCGGGACGCGATCGCCGGGTACGTCGAGCGGGCGAAACTCTCGCTTGCGCCGCTGGGCGCGGCGCCGGCCCGTGGGGAACTTGCCGCTCTGGCGGACGGCCTCGCGCGGGACAGCCTCGCGCGAACGCGGTAAGATGGAGACCGGCCTTCAGGGCCGAGGAAAGGTAATCACATAATCAGATGTTTGGCGGTTGGGAACCCACGATGTACCTAGGGCTCCTCGGCGGTTACGAGTGGGTCATCCTCGTCGGGGCGGCGATCGTGCTCTTCGGCGGGTCGAAGATTCGCGATGTCGCGCGCGGGCTCGGCGCGGCAAAAAAGGAATTCCAGGTTGGTCAAGCCGAGGCAGAAGTGGCGGCCGAGCGTGCCCGCGCGCAAGCGCGCGCGCAAGCCGAAGCCGAAGCGGCGGCACAGCAGAACGTGATGCCGACGCCGCCTGCGACCCCGCCGGCCGCGACCCCGCCGCCGCAACCGAACTCGTAAGCTAGGCTCACGGATTGTTGGCTGAGCGCCAGCCGGAGCTCGACGAGAAGCGCGAGTCGATCTGGGATATGAAAGAGATGCCGTTTACGGAGCACCTGCGGGAGCTCCGTAACCGTCTCATGATTTCGTGCATCACCGTCGCCGCGCTGGCGGCCCTCTTGTTCTGGCCGTCGAAATTCATCATCATTTGGATGAAAGACGAGTACCTCGGCAAGGGAATCCAGCTCCACGCGTTCGCGCCGACCGACGTGCTCTTCACCGAATTCAAGTTCTCGCTCTACGGAGCGATCGTACTGGGCTTACCCGTCATCATCTATCAGGCGTGGATGTTCATCGTGCCGGCGTTCCATCCGCGCACGCGCCGCATCGTCTACGTCTACACCGCTCCGTCAATCTTGCTTGCCGCCGGCGGCATCCTGTTTTGTCACTACTTCATCGTGCACAAAGTGCTAACGGCGTTGCTGGCGATCACGGAGAGCGTCGCCACCGAGACCTTCGGCGTCGCCTCGACGCTGAACATCATTTTGCTGCTGTTCTTGGCTTTCGCGCTCGTGTTTCAGACGCCGACCATCCTGGTCGCGCTGGCGCGCATCGGCATCATCAACGCCGCGATGCTGCGCAAGCATTGGCGCTACGCCGGGTTTGGAATCCTCGTGGCGAGCGGCATCGCCGCACCCGACGCCTCGCCCGTGACGATGATGCTGATCGCCGTGCCGATGTACGTCCTCTACGAGGCGAGCATCTGGATCATCGTCCTGCTCGAGAAGTCGTGGCGACGCGATACCGCCCGCCCGTAAGATTGTAATCGATGGCGACCGCCTCGACGGCTGATTCGGGGACGCTGAGAGGCTGGCTCGACGAGCAGTTCGGCGACCTCCTTTGGCAGCTCTCGAACTTCTGGTTCGGGATGACGCTGCTCGGCATCTGGGGTTTCATGACCTTGCTCGGCGTCGTCATCGACCAAGGGAAGGACCCGGCGTCCTACTTCGACGCCTACCCCGCGCCGCTCGCGCGCCTGGTGCTGCGGCTGCACCTCGACAACATCTATCACGGGACGGCGTACGTTGCGCTGATCGGGTTCATCATCGCGTGCATGACGCTCGCGACGTTCAAGCGCGTGATTCCGGCGCGGCTTCCGCCGCTTCATCCCGTCAAGATCGACAAGGTTCCGCTCAACGCGACGATCACGCTGCCCGGCGATCCGGCCGGCGTGCGCGAGCGCGTGGCAGCATTCTTCCGCGACAAAGGCTTCCTCGTGCGCAAACGCGAGCTCGACGGCGTCGAGTGGACGTTTGCCGACCAGGACAATTGGGCCCGGCGCGGCGTCCTGATCGCGCATCTCGGATTCGTCATCATCGCGATCGGCACGACGCTGTACTGGGCCGCTGGATACAGCGGCGACACGGCGATCGTCACCGGAACCGAAGCAACGATCCCTCAGAACGGGACCCGCTTGAAGCTCGATCGGTTCGGCTACGAGTTTCAGCCGATCCGCACGCGTAACGGCCTGGTCTACCAACCCATCGATTACGTCTCGAATCTCGAGGTCGCGCCGCGCGGCGGTGTCTTTCAATCGAGGGTGTTGCGCGTCAACGAGCCGCTCGACGTCGACGGGACGCTGTACTACCAGTCGTCGTACGGCGTCGCCCTCTCGCTGAGGCTGACCAGGAACGGGAAACCAGAAGCCGGCTCGCCGAGCGCGCCCCTCAAAGAAGGCGATGCGTTTCCGCTCGGCGCGACGACGCGGGTCATTCGCTACGAACGCTTCGTCGGCACGATCGACAAGAGCGGCGGCATCGGACCGGATCCGCGTCCGAACAACCCCGGCGCGATCCTCGACGTCTTCGACGGCGAACAGCCGATTGGCCGCGCGCTCGTCCCCATCGGCCGCGACCTCGACTTGGGCAACGGCTATCGTGTCGCCGCCACGGGCTTCACGTTCTTCAGCGGGATCCAATACCGGCACGATCCGGGGATTCCGTTCGTCGCCCTCGGCGCGTTCGTGCTGTTGGCGGGGCTCGTGATCTCGTTCCACTTCCTCCCGGCACGGCTCTACGTTCGCGTCGACGAGACGGCCGGCGGTTCGCAGGTCTCCCTGGCGGCGACGACGGTCAAAGGCTTCGAAATCTTCGAAGAGCAGTTCGCCGACTTGGTCGAGGCGCTCAAGCGGGGACTCGGCCTAGGGCCCTCGAGCGGGCCCGAGAACGCGGGAACCTAATCTCACTGAGCCGGAGGCAGTAACCGGATGTCACTCGATCAAGAAATCATCCTCGTCGCGATCTCGGCGTACCTCATCGGAACGCTCGCGCTGCTCAACTATCTCCTCTCGCGCAGCGAACTCGCCAAACGCATCGGCATCCCATGCGCGGTCCTCGGCTGCGCGGCGCAGTTTTACGAACTGGTCTATCGAGGGACGACGACCCACATCTGGCCGCTCACCAACCTTTACGGCTCGCTGACGCTGTTCGCAGCGATGAGCGTCGTGATCTTCATCGGATTCGCGCTACGCTACGACCTCTGGTTCATGGGCGGTTTCGTCCTCGCGCTCGCGGCCGGGTTCAGCGCGTACTCGCTGACGTGGGACGTCGGCTACCTGCCGGCGGTGCCGGCGCTGCAATCGTATTGGATCAAGATCCACGTTCCGCTGGTCATCTCGGCGTACGCATCGTTTCTCGTCGCGTTCGTTTCGTCGCTGCTCTATCTGATCAAGTACTACGGCGAGCAAGCGTTGGCGGCCGAAACGGTGCAGCCGACGCCGGCGGCGACGCCGCGTGCGATCATCGTCGGCGACGCGCCGAATCTCGAGCGCGCGGCCGCCGCCGGCAACACGCTCGCGCTCTGGCTGGCGACGCTCCCGACCTTGCCAAAACTCGACATCATCACGTATCGCATCGTCGCCGTCGGACTGCCGCTGCTCTCGCTCGGAATCATCACCGGTGCGTGGTGGGCGAAAGAAGCCTGGGGCGCCTACTGGCAGTGGGACGCCAAGGAGACGGCGGCGCTCGTCTCGTGGGTCATCTACCTCTTATACTTGCATCTCCACACACGCAACGCGTGGCGCGGCCTGCGCTGCGCCTGGATCTCGGTCTTCGGGTTCCTGTCGATCGTTTTCTGTTACCTCGGCGTGAACATCCTGATCAGCGGGCTGCACTCGTATAAGGTATAAGCCGCCACGCTGATACACGTGCGCAAACCCGCCGCGGTTTCCGCGGTTGGAAGGAGCGTTGTGACCATCGCTTCCCTCCACCGGCCGCTGCAGTCGCTTCGGATTGGACCCGGTATTTCGGCGCTCGGCGAGCGCTTCGTCGAGCGGCGCGACCCGACGCCCCTCCCCGATCCGTATCTGGTCGCGTTCAATCCCGACGTCGCGGAGCTGCTCGGCTTCGAGGCAAGCGAGGCGAACGGCCCGGAATTTCTTCGACTGGCGAGCGGGAACGCGCGCTTCGGCCCGGTTCCCTCGTATGCGGCGGTCTACGCCGGCCACCAGTTCGGCACGTACGTTACGCAACTCGGCGATGGACGCGCGCTCGGACTCGGCGAGGTCCTCTCGCCGAACGGCCAACGCTACGAATGGCAACTGAAGGGCGCCGGGCTCACCGCGTTTTCGCGCTTCGCCGACGGCCGCGCGGTCCTGCGCTCAGCGATCCGCGAGTATCTTGGCAGCGAGGCGCTCCATCATCTCGGCATCCCGACGACGCGCGCGCTGGCCGTCGCGGGCAGCGATTTTCCGGTGCAGCGCGAGGCGATCGAGACCGCCGCCGTCCTCTCGCGGGTCGCGCCGACCCACATCCGCTTCGGCTCCTTCGAATACTTTCATTACCGCCGGATGCACGCCGAGCTCAAGCTCTTGGCCGATTACACGATCGCCAACTTCTTCCCGGAATTCGCGAACGTCGCTGAAACCGAGCGCTACGCGCGCTTCCTCCGCGAGGTCGTCGAGCGCACCGCGCGGCTCGTCGCCCAATGGCAGGCGGTCGGCTTCGCGCATGGTGTCCTCAACACCGACAACATGTCGATCCTCGGGCTCACGCTCGACTACGGGCCGTACGGATTCATCGAGACGTTCGATCCCGGTTTCATCTGCAACCACAGCGACGACATGGGACGGTACGCCTTCGGACGCCAACCGGCGATCGGGCTCTGGAATTGTCGCGCGCTCGCGCACGCGCTCGAGTCGCTTGTCGCCGAACCGGAACGTGAAGCGGCGCTGGCCGCGTACGAGCCCGCGTTCGAGGCGGCCTATGCCGCAGCGCTGCGCGCGAAACTCGGGCTGCGCGAAGAACGCGAGGGCGATCTTGCACTGATCGAGGACGTGCTCGACGTCCTCGAACGAGGACGCGCCGACTACACGCTTTTCTTCCGCGCCCTTTCTCGACTGACCCTCGCGCCGGCGGCGCACGACGACGTCGCAAGGCTCTTCGAGCACGCGGGCGCCTGGCGCGAGTGGCTACCGGCGTATCGCGCCCGGCTCGCGGCCGAAGGTAGCGACGACTCCGCACGCCACGCCGCGATGCTCGCCGTCAACCCGAAGTTCGTATTGCGCAACTCCCTCGCCCAAGCCGCAATTGCGGCAGCGCAGCGGCGCGACTATTCCGAGATCGCGCGGCTCCACGACATTCTGCGCCGGCCCTACGACGAAGATGCCGGCGACGAACGCTACGCATTGCCCGCGCCGCCCGGCACAGCGCCGATCGTCGTCAGCTGTAGCAGTTAGGGAGCCTCAACCTCAAAGGGGCATCTGAGCGTTCCGCCAAACGGCGCCCAAAAAGAGACCAAAGTGGTTGAGGATTCGGGAAGGGCTCTGTTAGGCTACGGTCGCCGGCCAACGGCGCACATCGCACGACCGAGAGAGGGAACGGAAGGCATGACCGCTCACGCGCAGTCGTATCAGGACCCGGGAACCCCGGAAGAACAGTCGCGACGGCAGTTTCTGGCCAACGCGACGCTGGCCATCGGGGGCGTGATCGGCCTCGTCGTCGCCGTCCCGTGCGCGATCTCGTTGATCCCGGAATCGCTGATCAAACCCAACGCCGCCGGCGGACCGGTCTGGACGCCGCTCTCGAGCACGGAGCTGAAGGCACTCGAGAGCAGCACCGACACCCCGGTGAAGATCAACATCAACTTCAAGTATCAGGACGGTTATCTGCCGCCCGCCGACGACAGCCAGTTCGTTTGGGGCGTGAAGCTGACGCCGCAGCAAGTCGCGAACTTCCAAACGAGCCGCCCCGACCTGTTCAAGCCGAGTGGTAAAGTCAAGTATCCCGCGGTCACGATGAACTTCGTGATCTTCAGCTCGATCTGTCCGCATCTCGGATGTAAGTACAACTGGGATACCGGCGCGAAGCGCTTCATCTGCCCGTGCCACGGTTCGCAATTCAATGTCGAAGGCGAAAAGCTCGCCGGCCCGACGCCGCGCGGACTCGACCCGCTGCCGTTCCGTGAAAAGGACGGCAAAGCCGAGATTACCTGGATTCAGTACAAATCGCAGACGCCCGACCGTATCATCGTCGCCTACAGCTGAGCGGGAGTAACGCAGCGTGACTTTCCTGATCAACTGGCTCGAGCAACGCACGGGCCTTCCGACGCAAATCAAGACGTTCTTGACCGAGGACGTCCCCGGGGGGCCGAGTTACTGGTATGTCTTCGGCAGCGCGACGCTGTTCGCGATGATCCTGCAGTACGTCACCGGGATTTTCTTGACGTTCTACTACGCGCCGTCGTCGGCGACCGCGTGGGAGTCGACCAAGTACATCTACGATCACGTCCCGCTCGGCTGGTTCGTCATGAGCCTCCACTATTGGGGCGCGACGGCGATGATCGCACTCCTGTTCATGCACTTACTCCAAGTGCTGATCTGGGGCGCGTACAAGGCGCCGCGCGAGATCATGTGGGTCGTCGGCATCCTGCTGCTCGTCTTCACGCTCGTGCTCGGCCTCACCGGCTACTTGCTGCCGTGGGACATGAACGCGTACTTCGCTTCACAGGTCGCGATCAACATCGCGTCGTCGGTCCCGCTCATCGGCGAGCCGACGCAACAATTCCTCAGCGGCGGCGCGGGTATGGGGACGCTCACGATCAACCGGTTCTTCGGTTTGCACGTGTGGCTGATGCCCGCACTGCTGGTGCTCTTGGTCGTCGGCCACCTCGTGATCTTCCGCCACAACGGGTCGGCCGGACCCCCGGTCGACACCGATCTCAAGAAGTTGCCACAAGGACGCTTCTGGCCGAACCAGATGTTCATGGACGCCTTCGCGTCGTTCCTCGTGTTTATCGTGATGATCGTGCTCTCGATCGTGGTGCCGCCGCCGCTCGATCAGAAAGCCGATCCGACGCAGACGTTCATCGCCTATCCGGCGTGGTATTTCTTGGCGCTCTATGGCATGTTGCGCATCGCTGGAGGCGCGCCCGACAGCGTCGTCACGATCGCGAACTTGCTGGCGACCGTCGTTATCCCCGGCGGTTTGGTGACGCTGCTCATCCTGCTGCCGTGGATCGATCGCAATCCCTCGCGCTCGCTGCGCCGGCGCCCGTGGATCCTCGGGCTGACGGCGATCTCGGTGGTCGGCGCGGTCGGCCTCTCGGTCTATAGCCAGCTCGCGATCGTGAAAGAGCAGGCCGCCGCCGGGCAAACCAAGCCCGCGGCAGCCCCAGCCGCGCCTGCGAGTTCGCGTAACCTGTCGCAAAACGGCGCGAAAGTTTTTGGCACCAACTGTGCGAGCTGCCACGGCGCGGCCGGGCAGGGCACTCCGGGCGTTTTTCCACCGCTGGCGGGCAATCCCGACGTCACCGGTGATCCGAGCAAAATCGTCCAGATCGTGCTGGACGGCTCGAACAACATGCCGATGACGGTAAACGGCGCGAATTACAAGGGTATCATGCCGGCCTGGAAAGGCACGCTCAGCAACACCGATGTTGCCGACGTGCTTACGTACATTCGCAGTTCGTGGGGAAACAAGGCGACGCCGGTCAGTGCGGCCGACGTCGCCAAAGTCGCGAAATAATCGCGCCCGTAGGGTTCCTGGTTACGTTACACGCCGGGTTGATCGGCGCGATTGTGCTTGTCGAAGTAGATCGCGTCTGACTCGCGGTTCAGTTCGCGATTGAGCTGCCGGTGTTCGGCCGGCGTCAGGTGTCCGCCGTTCACCTGCAAGTCGTGGATGCGCTGCGCGTTGATGCGATCGAGACCCTTGTCGACTCGCGTGTATTCCCGATAGGTCAACTGACCGCTGTGCACGCCTTGTGCGATGCGGTCTTGCTGATTTTCGACGCGCCTCCCGACCTCGCCAGCTTGAACCGAAATCGTGCTCGCAGCGAGGACTCCGGCCGTCAGTGCGGCGCTCAGAATTTTGGCAAAAATTGCGTGCTTCATCATGGTTTCTCCCGTTTGTAGCGGCGCGCAGCGGGTTGCGCGCCTTGGATGAGGGCGATGCCATGGTAACGCCACCGAAACGACGACGTCTCGCTTTCGAGACGATTCTAAGCCTCCGTTAAGCGCGCGCTTAGTCCGTCTTAATGCAGGGCGGCCCGTCGTACAGCAAGAGTGCGTCGTTGCCTGAGACCGCGACCGTGCGGCGTTCGCGGCCGTACGTCGGATCGGACGCCACGTTCTTCCGCGACGTCACCACGAATGCTCGAGGCGCGTCGCACACCGTGTGCCGCATTTCGTTTCGCGCTTCGGTCGTCGTCAGGTCGGCATCGAGTCGCGCGACCGGTGGCTGCGTGTAAAACACCAGCGCGTTGCCGCCCGAGACGCCTTGAATCGCGACCACGTCGCCGGGCCGGCGCTGGCTCTCGATCGACGCGGCCAGCCGAGGCACCGGTTTGAACGGCTCCGCCAGCGGCTCGATGACGATCACCATCAGGGAGAATGTCACGATGCTGGTCACGCCGAGCGCAAACGGGCCGAGCCACGCGCTGTCCTTGCGCAGCACCAGCGCGAAGCAGAGCGCCGAGCCGATAAAGATCGCCCAGCCCGAGATTGCCAAGGCGCCGCGGATCGCTTGCAGGTCGCCGCTCAATTTGTTGTCGTGCGAAAAGAGCCAGATCGCAAAGGCCAAGCCGGCGATCGTCAGCGGGACGACCGCCGTCCAGGCTAGCGCGACGCGCCGGTCGTCGCGCCGCACGACGTCGTCAAGCCACGTCGCGACGAGAATGGCCAGCGCGGCGAGCTCGAGGGCGATATAGTTCGGCAACTTGGTTTGTGCGAGGCTGAAGAACACAAAGGGGGCGATCGCCCACACGAGACACAGGCGCGCGAGACTGCCTTCGGTGCGATCTCGCGCGAGCCGAAAGCCGTCGACGACGGCCGGAACGAGAAAAGCGAACCACGGAAACGTGCCGAGGATGACAACCGGGATGTAATAGTAGATCGGGCCGCTCTGATTTTCGATCGTCCCCAAATAGCGTCCGACGGTGTAATGACCGAGCAGTTCGCCGAAGGCAGCCGGACCGGCGGCGCGGTAGAGCGCGATCGCCCACGGCGCGACGATGACGGCGACGAGCGCGAGCCCCGCAATCCACTCCAAGAAGGGAGGGAATACGACGCGCGCGCCGGCGCGGAGTTCCCACCACGCCCAAAGACCGACAACGAGAAACGCGATGACCGGCGCGACCGGGCCCTTCGCCAGAATACCGAACGCCAGCGCGATCCAGCCGACGTACCACCAGAGCGCGCTGCCGTTGCGCAGTGCTCCAAACCAGGAGAGGATGGCGGTCGCGACGGCCAGATCGAGCAGCGCGTCCATGATGGCAAGCCGTCCTAGGATGGCTTGCATGAGTGAGGTCGACAAGACGATCGACGCCAACAGGGCCGCACGCGAGCTCGTCGTGCGCGCGACGACGTAACCGACCGCGCCGCCCATCGCGATGGTGGCCAGCGCCGAGGGCAAGCGCAACGCAAACTCGCTGACGCCGAAGAGCTTCGCAAAAAGCGCCGCCATCCAAAAGTAGAGTGGCGGCTGAACGAACCACGGCGCGCCGTTGAGGTGCAGCACGATCGGATCGTGGTAGATCAGGATCTCGCGCGCGACCTCGCCGTACGCGGTCTCGCTGTTGTCCCAAAGCGTCCCGGTCCCCAGGCCCGGAAGGGTCGCAATCGCGGCCACCACTGCGCCGATCAGTGCCGCGCGCCACGATGCTGAAAACACGTCCGAGACGTTTGGCAAGGAAGCGAGGAATCTCCCGCGGACGGTGGCTTCCAGGGCCGTCCGACATCGAAGCGAATCGCGAACGATCTATGGAAAAGAGCGAACGCGACGCTTCGTCCTATCCCGTCGCGCTCGACCTGCGCGGTCGCAATGTCGTCGTCGTCGGCGGCGGCAAGGTCGCGGAACGAAAGGTTCGTGGGTTGCTCGAAACCGGCGCCGCCCCGACGGTGGTTGCACCGCGCATCGGCGCCGCACTGCGCGAACTGGCCCAGGGAGGCGCGATTCGATGTGTCGAGCGCGCTTTCGAGGCCGCCGACCTCGACGGCGCGGTGCTCGCGTTCGCCGCGACGGACGACGGCGCCGTCAACGCCGCCGTCGTCGAAGCCGCGCGGACGCGTCGCATCTTGGTCAACGACGCGAGCGACGGAGCGCGGAGCGATTTCACGATGCCTGCGGTGCATCGCATCGGCCGATTGACCTTCGCGGTCGATACCGGCGGCGAAGCACCGTCCTTTGCCGTCAGGCTACGTGACGAATTGCGCTCGCACTTTGACGAGCGTTACGCGCGCGCTGCGAAGACGCTCGCGGATGCACGGACCTACGTGATGAGTGTGGTGCCCACGGACCTGCGCGCGCGCGTGATGGCGGCCCTGGCTGTCCGCGAGATCGACGAACTCGCCGCGCTGAACGCGAAAATGATCGAGCACGAAATCGAGCATCTGGTCGCACTCCATGACGGCGCCGGCGCGACGCTCGAGCCGCTCACGCACGCCGTCTGCGCGACGCGCGCGAGCGCGCTCGCCTTGCGTCAAACCCGGACCGCGATCGCGAAGTTGGCGACCGCGGGGATCGCCTCGACGATCTTGACCGTAACGACCCGCGCCGACCGCGACCAAGAACGCCCGCTCGACGCGCTCGGCGGTGACAACGTCTTCGTCAAAGAACTCGAACTCGCGTTGCGGGAGCGCCGCGCCGACTACGCCGTCCATTCGTGCAAAGACCTACCGAGCGCGCTACCGTCCGATATGCGGCTCGCCGCGATCGGGCCGCGCGAAGATCCGCGCGACGTCTTCTGTTCCGAGAAATATCCGTCGTTCGAACAGCTTCCCGCGGGCGCACTCGTCGGAACGTCGAGCCCGCGCCGCCGCGCACTCCTCCAAGCGCTGCGTCCGGACCTCGAGTTTACCCTGATTCGCGGCAACGTCGACACGCGCTTGCGCAAACTGCGCGAAGGACATTACGACGCGATCGTGTTGGCCGCGGCCGGCCTCAACCGCCTCGGCTTGGCTGCGACGCACGCGCAGGCGCTCGATCCCGAACAGATCGTCCCCGCCGTCGGTCAAGGCGCCCTCGCCATCGAGATGCGTAGCGATGACGAGACCCTCGCGACGCGCATCCACGCTACGTTTGCCGATCCGGCGACCGAACTCGCGGTGACCGCGGAGCGAGCGTTCCTCCGCACGCTGCGCGCCGGTTGTCATGCGCCCGTCGGCGCGCACGCGCGCGTCGAGGGTTCGACGTTAACGTTGCGCGCGGCCATCGCCGCGCTCGACGGTTCGACGGTCGTGCGCGGCGCGTCGAGTCAGGCGGTCCACGACGCCGCCGAATCCGACGCTCTCGGCGTCGCGCTCGCGCGACGACTGCTGGCTGAGGGCGGTGCGGCGCTGCTTGCGCAGGACGGCGAATCGCGCCCGCTCGCGGGTAAACTCTTCATCCTTCCGCGGACGCAAGATCGCCCGAGCCGGATCGCGTCGGCCCTGCGCGACGCCGGTGCCGAGGTCGTCGAGGCACGCGATAGCGAACAGGCCGAGCGAGCGGCGCCCCGGCCCGATGCGTTGCTCTTCCCGTCGAGCGGCTCCGTCGGAGCCGTCGGCGAATACCTCGGCCGGCTCCGCCGCGAAGGGTTGCGCCCCATCGTTGCGACGATGGGGGCCGAATCGTCGGCGGCCGCTCGGGCCGCGGGCTTCCCGCCCGATGTCGTCGCGGACGAAGCGAGCATCGCGGCCTTCGTGCACGGCGTCACCCGATACATCTTGTCGAAAGAAGAACCTTAGGAATCATGAGCGTCACCGAACTGCTCCGTCCCCGCACGAGCGTCGACCTCACGAAGCGTCCGCGCCGCTTGCGTTCGAGTGCGGCGCTGCGCGCTCTGGTGCGCGAGAACGAAGTGCGCATCGCGAGCCTGGTCCAACCGATTTTCGTCGCCGGCGAACGGCAACCGAAAGGCGAGATCGCGAGCATGCCCGGCATCCACCGCTTCTCGGTCGAGGGCGCGGTCGCCGAAGCGCGCGAATTGCGAGCGCTCGGCTTGAGCGCGGTGCTGCTCTTCGGCGTCCCGGATTTCAAAGACGCCGTCGCGTCGTCGAATCACGATCCGCTGGGCATCGTACAGCGGACGATTCGCGCGCTGAAGCGCGATCTTCCGGAGATGCTGGTGATCGCCGACTTGTGCAATTGCGAATACACCGATCACGGCCACTGCGGAATCCTCGACGAACGCGGCGACGTCGACAACGACGCGACGCTCGAACTGCTGGGACGCACCGCGCTATCGTACGCGGAGGCCGGCGTCGACGTGATCGCACCGTCGGACATGATGGACGGCCGCGTCGCGTACTTACGCAAGACGCTCGACGCTTCGGGGTACACGAGCATCCCGATCATGTCCTACGCCGCAAAGTTCGCCTCCGCGTTTTACGGCCCGTTCCGCGACGCAGCGGACTCGACGCCGCAGTTCGGCGACCGGCGTTCCTACCAGATGGATCCACCCAACGCGCGCGAGGCCGTACGCGAGGCGTTGCTCGACATCGAGGAAGGCGCCGACGTGGTGATGGTAAAGCCGGCGCTCGCGTTCATGGATCTGATCCGCGCGGTGCGCGAAGTTTCGAGCGTTCCGGTGGCGTGTTACAACGTGAGCGGCGAGTACTCGATGGTGAAGGCCGCGGCGCTCAACGGCTGGATCGACGAAGATCGAATCGTCGACGAGATGCTGGTCGGCTTCGTCCGCGCCGGCGCCGATATCATCATCACCTATTTCGCCAAGTCGTTCGCGGAACGAAAACACCGGTCGTCGACCACACCAAGATGAGCGTCGGCGTCCTGATCCTCGGCGGCGGCGAAGCGACACGCCTGCCGGGGAAACTCGAACTCGCCGCCGGCGAGTTGCCGATGCTGGCGCGCGTCTACCGCAACGTCGGACGCGATCGCGAGACGTGGCTCGCCGGAAAGGGATCGTACCCGACGGCGCTCGACGCATTCTTACCCGCGCCGGTCGCGATCGACCGCTGGAGCCTGCGCGGTCCGCTCGCGGGACTGGTGACGACGATGGCGCAGATGCGCGCGCGTTGGGTGTTTGCCGTCGCGGGCGATGCGCCGCTCGTCGACGCGTCGTTCATCGAGACGCTCGCCGCCGAACGCCGGCCCGGGGACGAAGCGATCGTTCCGGTTCACGAGCGCGAAGGGAAGAGGCAACTCGAACCGCTCGCCGCGCTCTACGATCGGCTGGCGTTCTTGCGCGAAGGCGTCCCCGTGCTGCGCGCCGGCGGCGGTGTACTGCGCAAGGTCATCGATCGCCTGCGGACGCGCTTCGTGGAAGTCGCCGACCCACGCATCTTCACCAACGTGAACACGCCAGCGGATTACGAAGCTTTGGTTGAATCGATTCGGCGTGAGCAGAAATAGCGACGCATTCGAGCGAGCGAAACGCGTGATCCCGGGCGGGGTCAATTCGCCGGTGCGCGCCTTCAAAGCCGTCGGCGGGACGCCGCTCTTCGTCAAAGGCGCGCGCGGCTGCACGATCGTCGACCTCGACGGAAAGGCGTACGTCGATTACGTGATGTCGTGGGGGCCGCTGATCTTGGGTCACGCGCATCCGGCGGTAGTCGAGGCAGTGCAGACCGCGACGGCGCGAGGTACGTCGTACGGCGCGCCGACCGAGGCCGAGAGCGAACTCGCGGAACTTGTCGTGTCGATGGTCCCATCGGTTGAGAAGGTGCGTTTCTGCTCGAGCGGGACTGAGGCGACGATGAGCGCGCTGCGTTTGGCGCGCGCCTTCACCGGGCGCGACAAGGTCGTCAAGTTCGCCGGCTGCTATCACGGACACGCCGACGCGTTCCTGATCTCCGCCGGAAGCGGCGCGTTGACGCTGGGGACGCCGGACTCGCCCGGAATCACGGCCGGAACGACGCGCGACACGATCTCGCTCCCATTCAACGACCTCGCCGCGCTGCGCGCCGCCTTCGAAACCTATCCCGCCCAGATCGCGTGCGTCATCGTCGAGCCGTACGCCGGCAACATGGGCCTCGTGCTGCCGAAGCCGGGATTTCTCGCCGGACTGCGCGAGCTGACCAAAGCCCATGACGCCATCCTGATCTTCGACGAAGTGATGACAGGCTTTCGCGTCGGACCGGGCGGGGTGCAACAACGCGAAAATATTTTGCCCGACATGACGACGCTCGGAAAGGTGATCGGTGGAGGTCTCCCCGTCGGAGCGTTCGGCGGACGCGCCGAGATCATGGAGCAGCTCTCGCCGGTGGGCGCCGTCTACCAGGCCGGGACGCTCTCCGGGAATCCGCTCGCGATGGCGGCCGGGATCGCAACCTTGCGGCTCCTGCAAGGGCCCGGGACCTACGAAAAGCTCGATGGCCTCGCGGCGCGCTTGATCGAAGGCCTCGATACGGTTTTCGCGCGACACGGAATCCCGCACCAGGCAAGCCAGCGCGGTTCGATGTTCGGATTCTTCTTTACAAACGGAACCGTCGTCGATTTGGCGAGTGCGAAGACCTCGGACGTCGAGTTCTATGCGCGCTTCTTCCATGCCATGCTCGAACGCGGATTTTACTTCGCGCCCTCGCAGTTCGAAGCGGGCTTCGTCAGCACCGCGCACGACCAAGACGCGATCGACCGGACCATCGCCGCGTGCGACGACGCCATCGCGGCCTTACACGCGACGGCCTAGGCCGGCGCTCCCGGTTTTCGCAGCACGAAAGCCCGCGTTTCCGACAATCATTCTTGCAGGGCCGGGCGAGCCTCGATTGTGAAGGCTGGCGCCCCTTCAGTTTCGTGCGCGCGAGAGCGCACATAGGTGCATTCGATCATGACAGAGCGACTTCACTGGGTTCGTTTCCGGCACGACGGGCGGACGGGATTCGGTACGCTTTCCGGCGACGCGATTACCGTCTACGACGGCGAGATGTTCGCGCAACCGAAGCGCACCGACAAGACCGTCGCGCTCGGCGGTGTGACGCTTCTCACGCCGAGCGAGCCGAGCAAGATGGTCGGTTTGGTCAATAATTTTCGGGCGCTCTTGACCAAACTGAATCAGCCGGTTCCCGAAGAGCCGCTCTACTTCTTGAAAGCGCCAAGCGCGTTTATGGCGGCGGGCGGCGCGATCGAACAGCCGCAGTTTTATTCGGGACGCGTTGTCTTCGAAGGCGAACTCGGGATCGTGATCGGCAAACGCTGCAAAGACGTCGCCGAGGCGGCGGCGCTGTCGCACGTCTTCGGGTACACCTGCGTCAACGACGTCACCGGTTTCGACGTGCTCAACAAAGATCCGCAGTTCGCGCAGTGGACGCGCGCCAAGAGTTACGACACCTTCGGGATCTTTGGTCCCACAATCGCGACCGGGATCGACCCCTCGGCGTTATCGGTACGCACGATCCTCAACGGCGAGGAGCGGCAGAACTATCCGATTTCCGACATGGTGTTTCAACCGGCGCGTTTGGTTAGTCTGATCTCACGCGACATGACGCTGCTTCCCGGCGACGTGATCGCGTGCGGAACGTCGGTCGGCGCGGGGAAGATGCCGCCCGGCAGCACGATCGAGATTTCCATCGAAGGAGTCGGCGCGCTGCGCAACACGTTCGCAGGCGTCATAGCAGCGGTGGGAACGAAATGAAGATTACCGTCATTGGGGCCGGCGCGATCGGCGGGATGCTCGGCGCGAAGCTCTCGCTCGCCGGCGAAGCCGTCACCTTCGTCGAGCTCAACCGCGTCCACGCCGACGCGATCGCGCGCGACGGTTTACGCGTCGTCGATCACGACGGAAACGACGAATACGTCGCGCGCGAGGTGAAGGTCACCGGCGACGTCGCCTCGCCTGGGCCGCAAGACTTGGTCATCGTCGCGGTCAAGGCGCAGCAGATTCCCGGCGTCGCAGCGACGCTAAGACCGCTGCTCGGACCGAAGACGATGGTGATGACCGTTCAGAACGGCATCCCGTGGTGGTACTTCTACAAGACCGGCGGTCCGTTCGACGGCCGGCGCATCGAAGCGATCGACCCGGGCGGCGAGATCGACAAACATATCGAGGTCGAGCGCATCGTCGGCTGCGTCGTCTATCCGGCGGGCGAAGTTATCGCACCCGGCGTCATCAAGCACGTCGAAGGTGACCGGTATTCGGTCGGTGAGCTCGACGGCGCGCAGACCGAACGCATCAAGACGCTCTCGG